>NZ_RJTU01000034.1 GCF_003730015.1 Epilithonimonas hominis
CATAATATCAAGTAGTCATTAACTTAAATATTATTCCACCTTTAGATGAAAATAAACAGGAATATATCCAAGCTAAGATTTATCCTATATTTTATAAATCAAAACCTGATTTTGAACTCAGCGAAATTGATAAACAACTAAAGAAAGACGGTGCCAAAAGAACATCAAAGCATCACAAAAAAACAAAAGTACTTTCCGTAAAATTACTTAAACAATTTCAGGATGTATTTGGAGTAAACTGGAAAGACATACTAAAATGGGATATTAATGGAGAAAGAAGCTCACAGCCTGTCAAAAAATCTCACACCGAATATACTTTTGAAGACGTTTGGCACGTTCTAATGACTTTTGACGGACAGGAAAATCTTAAGAAATTTGCTTTAGAAAAGCTAATTTTAGATGAGGAAAAAGCGACTAAATTTTCTAAAATCAAATTGCAACAAGGTTTTGCGACTTTAAGTCTTTCTGCTATTAAGAAAATTCTTCCCTATTTACAAAAAGGGTTTTTATACAGCCACGCTGTGTATATGGCTAATCTATATAAAATGCTTGGAGAAAATGAAATTTCCGAAACATTGATTAATCATTTTTCCGAAGAGATTTCTAAGATTTTAAATTTGGATTTAGCTAATAGAAAAAATGCAGCGATTGTCAATAGTTTGATATCGGAAATGCTTAATGATGAAAACCGTTATTATATTACTGATGAAAGAGATTTGGATAGTACTGAAAAAAAACTGGTCTTAAAAAGCATTATTGATAATTACGGACAGGAAAGCTGGGATAAACTTGAAGAAGAAAGTAAAACAAATATTGTTACATACGTTTCACGAAAATACCTTGAGTTTTTAAAGAAATCTTTTTTTGATAAGAAAAATCTTTTTGTACAGCCTGAAAGAATTGATGAAAAGATATTTAATTTTTTAAAAGATACTTATCACGTTTCAGACGATATGAAGAAATATCTTTGGCATCCGTCTGAACAGGAAAATTATGCTGAAGCTGAAAATTATTTAGAATATTCGGTAGGAAAGAAAAAATATTACGTTAAAGAAAAAAACAGAAGCAGTTTTTTAACAAGAAATCCTGATGCAGATTTTGAAGGTCGGGAAATTAAATTACTAGGCAATCCTGAGCCATTAAGTAAAGGATTTAAAAATCCTATGGCATTGAAGTCTTTACACAAACTGAAAAAATTGGTGAATTATCTCTTGCAGACAGGAAAAATAGATGAAGAAACCAAGGTGGTGATTGAAATTGCAAGAGAACTTAATGATAAGAATAAAAGAAAAGCAATTGAGATTTGGCAAAAGGAAAGAGAAAAAGAAAATGATGCTTACAGAAAAGAACTTGCAGTTTATCGGGAACAGTTTCCTAATGTGAATCTTATCGATGAAGATACATTAGTCCGTAAAATCAGATTGTGGCACGAACAAAACAAAATTTGCCTTTATACAGGCAAGCCAATTTCTTTTTCTGACTTATTCATTGGTAACAAGTATGATTTTGAGCATACAATTCCTGCAAGTATCAGTTTTGATAACGAATTGAAAAATCTCACCATTGCCGACTCGGGATATAACCGTTTACAAAAAGGAAAGAAATTTCCGACACAATTAGTCAATTATGATATTGAACAGGTTATTAATGGTGAATTCTACAATCCAATAATCAGAAACATAGAATTTCTGTTTGGAGAAAGAAAAGTAAAAGAAAAGGAACTAAAAGGTAAAACAGAGAAAATAGTTACTTGGAAGAAGATTGAGGAGCTCGAAAAACTATTTGATGAATGGAAAAAGAAGGCTTCTTATGCAAGTACAAAAGAGTACAAAGATTTTTGTATTGTAAAGTATCACACCATAAAAATGGATTTGGATTATCTAAAAGCCAAATTAGCCACTTTTACTATTACAGAATATAAAGCAGGATGGAGAAATAATCAGTTGAGAGATACTCAGATTATCACCAAGTACGCTTTGCCATATTTTAAGACCTTATTCAAAAGAGTTTCTGTGGAAAAAGGAGGAGTTACGGATATCTTTAAGAAGGTTTATAAAGTACAGTCAAAAGATTCTAAAAAAGACAGAAGCGTACACAGTCATCACGCGCAGGATGCTGCAATTCTTACCTTAATTCCAAATGCTTTTCATAGAGAAAGAATTATCAAAGCTTATCAAAACGAAATTGATAACAGAACGGGCAAAACTTATCACGAAATTCCTATGGAATGGGATAACTTTTCTCAAAATTATATTTTGGAATTAAAAGATAAAGTTTTGATTAATAACCTTACAGATAGCCGAACGATTACTCAAACATCTAAGACAATAAGAAAAAGAGGAAAAATCGTTTACGACATAGATCAAGCGGGCAATAGAAAAAAACGAGTTGCAAAAGGTGATACAATTCGTGGACAGTTACACGGAGAGACTTTTTACGGAGCCATCAAACAGCCTTTAAGAGATGAAGACAACAAGATTTTATTTGATGAAAATAAAAAAATGATTCTTAAAGATGAAATTTATCTGGCTGTCAGAAAACCCTTGGTTTATAAAAAGGATGTAAATTCTCCAGGATTTAAAAGCCTTGAAGAAGTTGAAAAAGCAATTGTTGATAAAGATTTGTTTAAAATAATTAAAAAACAAGTTGAAGAAACAGATTTTAAAACAGCTTTGACTGAAGGTGTTTATATGCTTGATAAAAAAGGTAATAAAGTGAATAAAATAAGAACAATACGTTGTTTCGAAAATGGATTAAAATATACTACAGCAATTAAGGTTCATAATCACAGTTTTGTTTCTGACAAAGAGTATAAAAAATCTACATTGGCAACTAATGGTGAAAATACTTATTGTCTGTTTTACAAAAGTGATGCAGGAAAAGCGATGAGAATTCTTTCTATTGTAGATTTAGCGGAAATTAAATTAAAAAATGTTCAAAATCTTTTTACTGAGCCGGAGTTCTCAAATTTTGAAACAGGGAAAGGGAAAAATAAAATAAACCTGCCTCTTTATTCAGTTTTAAAAAGCGGCGATAAAGTCTTGTTTTATAAAGATAGTATTCACGAATTAAAAGATTTAGAGAAACCTGAATTATCCAACAGAATGTTTAGAATGTATCAATTTGAAAAAGATGGTAGAATTAAATTCCGTCATCATTTGGCAGCAGGTATTGATACTGAATTGAAAAAAGATAATCCTGAATATTCATCTGTAAATTTCAATGAGAAACAAATATTTTTAAGATTAAGACAAGGACAATGGAATTTTGCAATAGAAGGAAAAGATTTTGAAATGTATATTGATGGAACGATAAAATGGAATTTTTAATATGATCACCCGCTCCATCTACATTGGCAATCCCGCTTATCTTAAGCTCAAAGACGAGCAGTTGAAAATCCTCTGTCCGGAAACCAAAACGGAAAAGGGGAGTGTTCCTGTGGAAGATTTGGGGTTGTTAATGCTGGATCATTATCAGATTACCATTTCGCACAACCTGATTCAGAAAATGATGGGAAACAATGTAGTGATAGTAAGTTGCGACGCACATCATTTGCCACATGGGATTATGTTGCCTTTGTATGGTCATACAGAGCATTCGGATAGGGTAAAAGATCAATTGGAAGCCAGTGAACCGCTCAAAAAACAGCTTTGGAAACAGACCGTGGAATGTAAGATCGAAAACCAGAAAAATGTACTTATGAAACTGGGGAATTATTACGAACCGATGATTGAATATCAGAGAAACGTGAAATCTGGCGATATAACGAATATGGAAGGAATTGCGGCGCAGCATTACTGGAAATACCTCATCAGTCTGGATTTTTTGAGGCAGCGTTTTGGAGATTCACCCAATCAGTTTTTCAATTTTGGATATGCCGTGCTCAGAAGTATTGTGGCAAGAGCCATTGTAGAAACCGGACTCTTGCCTGTTCTCGGCATTTTTCATAAAAATAAATACAATCCTTATTGCCTTGCCGATGATTTAATGGAGCCTTATCGTCCGTTTGTTGATTTACTCGTGATGCAGTGGCTGAAGATTTATCCGGATACTGAAGAACTGACGAAGGAATTTAAAGCTTATATTCTCCAGATTGCGACCAAAGATGTACTTATTGATGACAAAACAAGACCGTTGCTGGTTGCAGTAAAAACTACGGCTTCGTCGCTTTACAAATGTTACACAGGAGAAAAACGACAGGTTTCTTATCCGGAATTGATGTAATTTTTTTATGGCAGCTTTATCCGCCTGTAGTTTATCCTGAGCGGAGTCGAAGGATTCCACTCAGGTCGGGCTGCAAACGTTATGACAAACAAACAATAGTCACCAAAAATGAACGCCGAAAGGTTTAATGCATATCGAATTATGTGGGTTTTAGTATTATATGACCTCCCGACCGAAACGAAAGCCAATATGAAAGATGCAAACCGTTTTCGGAAGGCTTTGATTGATGACGGATTTACTTTATTCCAGTTTTCGATGTATGTGCGTCATTGTCCAAGCCGCGAAAATGCAGAAGTTCATATCAAAAGAGTAAAATTTATGCTTCCGAAAGCCGGAAAGGTTGCCATTATGTGCATTACCGATAAACAGTTTGGAGATATCGAAATCTTTTTTGCCAGAAATAAAGAAGAACCGCCACCGACCTTTCAACAGCTCGAATTGTTCTGAATTTTAAATCCTGAGAACAAAAATAATCTACTGAAAATCAGTAGATTATTTTTTGAGGTTGTCCTTCATCACGAAGATAATAATTTTTGAAAGCAATTCACAACTAAAAATGGTAACGACATCTTTGCCGTTACGTTGTCCTTCATCACGAAGATAATAATTTTTGAAAGCAATTCACAACTAACTCGGTGTGTGTTCTGAATCTATCAGAGTTGTCCTTCATCACGAAGATAATAATTTTTGAAAGCAATTCACAACAACCAATCATCAGTTGAGTTTTGAGTTGTCGTTGTCCTTCATCACGAAGATAATAATTTTTGAAAGCAATTCACAACACAGCAATGAAAATCATTAACAATGTTGTCGTTGTCCTTCATCACGAAGATAATAATTTTTGAAAGCAATTCACAACTTATTCGTGAATCTTAATTTAGCATCCACAGTTGTCCTTCATCACGAAGATAATAATTTTTGAAAGCAATTCAAAAATGGATTGTAAGTTTTGATGCGGAAGGAAGTTATATCATGTGAGGAAGGTAGTAGTGTTTAAATAAATGCTAACTATTAGCCATTAAAAATAACTTGAAATGATTGAAAACTGTTTTTTGCGGTATTATTTTTTTCATTTTATTTAATTAAATCCAATTTTAATAACATCCATAATCAGCCTTGACTTACATAAAAAACAGCCTGTAAATATTTACAAGCTGTTTTTATTTATTCAGTGGAAAGAAAACTTAGTCAAGAGGTTTTCTGCCAGAGATAATATTAAACAATACCACTACAACAGCGATTACCAATAATATATGAACCAGATAACCTGTACTCATTCCTGGTACTACGCCCAGCATTCCTAATAGCCATACTACAATACAAATAGCAGCGACTAACCATAATAGACTTCTCATAATTTTATTTTTTAGTGTGATTGATGGGATACTATCACATACTGTGCCTTTTTGTCTCAGTTGTAAAAAAAATATTTTATTGTTGAGAATATTCTAAAAGGAGAGCCACCGGAAAATGATCGCTGTAACCACCGATATATCTTGATCCGGAGTAGGTTCTCAAAGGGAATTGACTGTTTTTTCTGTCTTTGTTGCAAAGTTTGGCGCTATTGAAAATTAGGGCTTTGTGAGAGGATTTTTCTATCTCAGAAATGAGAATTTGGTCAAACAAAACGCCTTTTTTACCGTGAAATGTAGAAAATACGTTGTGATCAAAAAGTATTTCAAAAGGATTTTTAACTACAGTATTATTTTCATCGTCTTTGCAGATTTCCTTAATTATATTTTGGTCAGGATTTTCGTTGAAGTCTCCCATAATAATGATTTTTTCACCTTTCTTATGTAGTTCAACAAAGATCGACCTTAATTTTTTCAGGATATGATTTCGGAGATTTTTCTTGATATCAAGATTTCTTTTTGAAGGAAGATGCAATACAAATACTTGGAATTTTTCATTACTAACCATTACCTCAGCCTGCAAAACATCTCTGGAATCGAACTCCGGATTATCGTCCAGAGGAAACTTTAAAAAGCTGAAACTTCGCAAAATGCACTTGTCAGGATTTAGTAACAATGCAACGCTTAAACCGCGAGAGTCGTCGGATTTTTGATAAATAATTGCATAGCTCTGCAATGGAGAATGTTCCTTGGTCAAATCTTCCAAAACCCGCAGGTCGCCAATTTCAGCTAAGCCAATAATTGCAGGCAACTGACCTAGATCGTCTTTTATAAAACGAAAAGCCTGACTTATTTTCCTGACCTTGAGTTCATACTTATAATCATCCCAATTGTAAAGAACGGGATTCTGGCTGTCATTAGGAGGAAAAAAATTCTCGACATTATAAAACAGGAATATTTCTTTGTTCATCAGTGATTGTTACCATTTTTTCCGGCGTGTGTAGATAAAGGTAATCACTACAATCAGAACCATTAAACCCAAAGTAAAATAATAGCCGTTTTTATGATGCAGTTCCGGCATATTGTCGAAGTTCATGCCGTAAACGCCAGCAATAAAGGTAATTGGAAGGAAATAAACAGAATAGATAGCCAAAAGTTTCATCACCTGGTTGGCTTTCTGGTCAGACAGAGCCAGAAACATAGAAATTAGGTTTACTGTCTGCGCATTCACGTGGTCAAAATCTGCGATCACATCCTTTTGCTTGTCCAGAAGATCCATCACTTCTACCTCTTCCAGATCCAGCGTTTTGAACTTAGAGATCCATTCTCCGGATATATTCAGGATTCTTGTGTTGAGTCCAGATTTTCTTTTCAGCTTATAAAGGCGTCTTATCTGGTTGCTTTGGTTGGTGTTTTTAAGAAAAATTTCATTCTCGATTGCATCCATAATTTCCAGCAGATTGCGGCTTTCATCATCAAAAGTTTTGATAATTTTCAGAGCCAGCCTCAGCGCCAGATGATCTCTGGATATGTTCTCCGGATTTTCTTTTTTCAACTCGTCGCAAACCTCGTAAATGCTTTTGCTTTTTGACCGGTGTGTAGTGATGATGAGTTTAGGAAGCAGGAAAATGCCTAGCTTACTACTGATGTCGCTGATGTTGTTCAGCGTTCTTCTTTCAAGATCCGTAGATTCCCTTGCCAGGAAAAATTTCACATCGCCCACTTCTTCAAACTTTGGAAGATGGTTCGGATCTATCGTATCTTCCAATAAAAGGTAATTAATATGATAACGCTCGTGCAGAAAACGGAGATCTTCATCCGTAGGCGCAGTCACATCGATCCATTCCCATTGCGCAGTCTTATATTTTTGTTCAATTGGCATAAAACAAAACTAAATAAAATCTTCCTATCAATTCAAATTTTTATTGGGGCAGCTATTCCGTCCTCCATTCCCGCTTTTTTCAGTTATTGCTAACATCTTTGTACATTTTGCAGACATTTTATCCATCGCAATAACAGAAAAAGAGCTCCATTCAGGCCGGGCTGCGTACAATTCTGCCTATTTTATAATTCACATTGCCGGAAAATAAATGCTTGATATTGAGTATTTTATTGGATAAAATTATGTTTGATCTGTGATTTCTTGCATATAGTTATGTAATAAATAAAATAATTACTTTTGCGGAAAATTTTAATTCATAAAAATGTTTAAAAGTGTGATTGCTGGTGTTGGGCATTATGTGCCAGAAAATACCGTTACCAATGATGATCTTTCTAAGCTAATGACAACCAATGACGAGTGGATTACGGAAAGAACGGGTATAAAAGAACGAAGACACAGGAAAAACCGTATAGACTCGGAAGAAACAACGTCTTTCTATGGTTTCAAAGCGTCTGAAATTGCTCTGAAAAATGCAAATCTTACCGCTAAAGATATAGATTATATCGTTTTTGCAACACTCTCTCCGGACTATTTTTTTCCTGGTTCTGGTGTGCTTTTGCAGGAAATGCTTGGATGTGATACTATTGGCGCTTTAGATGTAAGGAATCAATGTTCTGGTTTTGTCTACGCAATGAGTGTTGCAGACGCATTCATAAAATCAGGATTATATAAAAATGTATTGGTTGTAGGAGCTGAGATTCATTCGTTTGGGTTGGACTTTTCAGATCGTGGGCGTGGCGTTTCCGTTATTTTTGGAGATGGTGCTGGTGCGGTTGTCCTGTCTGCAACTGAAGGGGATAGTGCAAGAGGCATACTGTCTGTCAATATGCATTCCGAAGGAAAATATGCCGAAGAACTGGCGGTTAAATTTCCCGGAACCAAGCTCGGCTGGAGTGATGTACTGATTACTAATCCGGATTCTATCGCAGCTGAAGATATCTATCCAGTAATGAATGGAAATTTTGTTTTCAAACACGCTGTAACACGCTTCCCGGAAACGATTATGGAAGCGCTCCAAAAAGCAGGAAAATCAATTGAAGATTTAGATTTGCTGATTCCTCATCAGGCCAATATTAGAATAGCACAATATGTTCATCAACTATTGGGGTTACCAGATGAAAAAGTTTTCTTTAATATCCAAAAATATGGCAATACAACCGCAGCGTCAATTCCGATTGCTTTGAGCGAAGCGATTCAGGAAGGTAGAATGAAACGTGGCGATTTGGTTTGTATGTCGGCTTTCGGAAGTGGTTTCACTTGGGGGAGTGTTTTATTTGAGTATTAATTCGATAAGAATATTTTTACACTTATTTAATAAAAAAAATATCTCGCAGAGTTTGCTGATTAAGCAGATTAATTTCTAAGGATTTATATTCAGCTAAATCTGTACAATCAGCGAGAAATAAAAAGAGCTATTCGTTTCGGAATAGCTCTTTTCTTATTGATTAATTTTCTGAACAACTTTGTCAGACAATGTTTTCAATTGCTCCATTTCTTCGAGATTGAGATTCATTGCTTTTGCTAATTCAATTGGGATGTAACTTGCATTTTCTTTGAGTTTTACACCTTTTTCGGTTAAATTAATTTTGACAACACGCTCATCTTCCTTGCTTCGTTTTCGTTCCAGATAACCTTTTGATTCTAATCTTTTCAAAAGTGGTGTCAAAGTGCCGTTGTCCAATTGTAAAATTTCCCCAACTTGATTCACCGTCACATCATCTTTTTCCCAAAGCGTCATCATCGTGATGTATTGCGGATAAGTCAACCCAATATTTTTAAGAATAGGACGATAACACTGCATGATTTCGCGATGTAAAACATAAACAGAAAAGCAAAGTTGTTTGTCTAATTTTAATAAATCTTCCATATTGAGTTTTAGATTGAAGTCCTCTATTCAAAGATAAGTAATTTTGCTCCCTTTAGTGTTGGGAAAACAAATTTAGTCGTTGCTCACAGTCAGCTTAACTTCGATATTTCCTCTTGTTGCATTAGAATAAGGACAGACTTGATGTGCTTTCTCAATCAATTCCTGAGCTTGTTCCAAAGAAACTCCAGGGATATTAGCGTGCAATTCTGCTTCTAGACCAAATCCACCATTCTCGATTTGACCAATTCCGACTTTGGCAGTTACGGTTGTTTCGCCAGTTTCGATTTTGCTTTGTTTGATAACCAAGTTCAATGCGCTGTCAAAACAAGCTGCATATCCTGCAGCAAAAAGCATTTCAGGATTAGCAAAATCATCATTTGCTCCACCAAGACCTTTTGGCATTCTCACTTCCAAATCCAAAATTCCGTTATCGCTTTTTACGTTTCCGTTTCTTCCTCCTTTGGCTGTAGCGCCAATGCTGTACAATGTTTTCATTTTGTTGATGTTTAAATATTTTTTGATGAGACAAATGTATGGTGTAATATTATATTGTTCACAATATAAATTGAAGTTTACATCAAAATCAATCATTGATGTAAGCTATAATGTGTTTTTTAAATTCAATTTTAGATAAAATCATAATAACTATAATCCTTTCCAAGGATTTTTGGCGATTACATTTATTTTGCAGGAAGTTATCTCTAAAATATATTTGTCTTTTGCAAAAATTTTGCCCATTGAATAAATCAAGATTGATAAAATGGCAGTTTTTAATCTTGACTTAAATATTTTTTTTAAAATTTTAAATAATTGAAAATTAGAATTTTAATGTTTCTTTTGTTAGAAGGATGAAACAAAATATTTTTTTGGCACGGAATTTACAATGTCTCCTATGTAAAATTTAAAAATATGAAAACTTTAAAGCAATTGGTATTAGGTCTAGGAATTTTGGCTGGTGGAGTAGTTTCAGCTCAAAGTGCTGATATGACCAATATGTTCAAAGTAGGACTTAATGGAGGTGTATCTACAGGTGGTAATACATCTGCAAATCTAGGAGTAGATCTTTCTTATCAGAATCTGATTACGCCAGGTTTTGGTCTTGGTATCGCAACGGGTTATAACCATTATTTCGGTAAAAACGCTACAATTAATAACGTAAAAGTAGATAATAATGACTTCGGAGTAATTCCTGTTGCAGCATTGTTTAGAGTTTATCCTAAACAGACAGGAATTTATTTTGGTGCAGATCTAGGTTACGGTTTCATCGTAGGTGATGATAAGGTAGCAACAAGTTCTAATGCAGCTTATGCTAATGTAGATAGACCAGACGGTGGTTTCTATATCAGACCAGAAATTGGATACCATAATCGTGACTGGAACTTCTTTGTACAGTATAATAAAACTTTCACTGGAGACAAAGGACAAATAGCAGATCAGGATTACAATGCTGGAGCAATTGGTGTTGGATTCAGCTACAACATTCCTTTAGGAAAATAATCATTTATTTAGAAAAGCATACTGCTTTTTATAATAGAGCAATTAAACTATGACTTAATTAACGCCTGCATTAACTTGTGGGCGTTAATTTTTTTAAAAACTTATCATACATCAATACCAATTGTAGATGATTCTATTTACATTTGCATTGTTAAATTTAAAAAATGAAAAAAGCATTATTATTAGGCGTTTTGATCAGTGGATTAGCGTTTGGACAGACCAAAAAATTGGCAAGTTCTGATGTACACTGGTGGGGTTATAAAATTGCAAAAACAGAAGCATCTTCACACGATGGAACTGTGAATGTAAAATCTGGAAATCTTGTTCTTAAAAATGGTTCTGTTGTAGGAGGACAATTTGTCTTGGATATGACAACCATCAACGCAACAGATCTTTCTGGTGAATATCAAGGAAAACTGAATGGTCACTTAAAAAACGGTGATTTTTTCGAAGTTGAAAAATATCCTACAGCTACTTACAAAATCACTTCTGTTAAGAAAAACGCGAGCAAAGATTACAATTTTGTTGTAAACGGGAATCTTACAGTAAAAGGAAAAACAAATCCTGTTTCTTTCCCTGCAAAAATTACTGCAAAGAATGGGGTGGTAACTTTGGAGTCTGATAAGTTTTCTTTTGACAGACAAAAATTCGATGTGGCTTACAAATCTACAATGCAAGACGTTTTGGTAAAAGACGATGTTGATTTGAAAGTGAAAATCAGCGTAAAATAATTACCACAGTAATACAGAAATACCAAGAGCAGAATTTTTTCTGCTCTTTTTTTTATTTTAAATTTGAATGTTATTTCAAGTCATGGCTAAGTTTTACGTCTTTGCGAACCTTAAAAATGTTTTCAATTAATTCGAAAAATCTTTGCTGACTTTGTGTTCAAAAATCAAGTTAATGAAACTCTACACCATAAGCGGGCTCGGGGCTGATGAGAAAGTGCTCGAAAAATTGACTTTCAATCCAGAAATAGAAGTCGTTCACATTCCCTGGCTCATTCCGGAAGAAAGTGAAGATTTTCATCATTATGTTAATAGAATGGCAAATACAATTGATCATTCTGAGCCATTTTACCTTTTGGGATATTCTTTCGGTGGAATCATCGTTCAAGAAATTCACAAATTAAAGCCAGCAAAAAGAATTGTCATTTTAGGAAGTATCCGTTGCGATGCTGAAAAATCAAAACTGATTCTCGCAGGACAAAAAACTAATGCCGTAAAATATATCCCACTCAGAGTTTTCAATGGAAATACAACATTGTTTTATTCATTTTTTAGAAAATTATTTGACCCAAAAAATCCAAAACTTACCCAATATTTCCGAGTAAGAGACCCGTATTATCTCAAATGGTCTATGGATAAAATTACCAAGTGGAAATTCGATAAATTGCCGGATGTCATTCAGATTTTGGCAGACAAAGACATTGTTTTTCCCATCAAAAATTCCAAACCAGATTTCGTGATAGAAAATGCCACACATCTTTTTCCAGTTACCAAATCGAAAGAAGTTTCCGACATTTTAAAGACCATTTTTGTATAGAATTTTTATTTGGGCAGCTTAATCCGCCAGTAGTTTATCCTGAGCTTGTCGAAGGGCTCTCGCTATTTTTTGCCAGAAGTTTACAATCCAAAAAGAAACGGAGTAATCCGCAAACAGTGAACTCCACTCAAATCGAGGAACGAGATTCATCGATTCAAAAAGGGAAATAAAGAAAATGAGATCAGTCGGGCTGCGCTTCGCCAGAATCAACATTGGTCTCAATATCAGGATTTAACAAAATAATATTTCATATGTAGATAATTTGTAAAAATCAATTACTTTTACAACCGATAATTTTTTACAATTTAATGGAATCTATCAGTGTTTTTGATATTATAAAAATCGGAATCGGACCTTCATCTTCCCACACAATGGGACCTTGGAACGCCGCGAAAATGTTTTTGGATTTGGTACAGCGAAATCATTCTTTACAAGATGTGAAAGAAGTTTTTGTAGAATTCTTTGGCTCATTGGCAAAAACAGGAATCGGCCACGGAACCGACATCGCAGGAATGCTCGGTCTCAGCGGAGAAAATTTCCGAACCATTGATACCAATACGATTGACGCAAAGATTGAAAAAATAAAATCAGAACAAAAAATCCATCTTGGAGGAGAAGTTTGGTTGCCGTTTATCTATGGGCATCATTTGATTCTTAACAAAGAAAAATCTCTAGATTTCCATCCAAACGGCATGATTTTCAAAGTTATTTTCCAAAATGGAGAAGAGTTTAGTCAAGATTATTATTCAGTTGGAGGTGGCTTTGTAGCAACCAGAGAAGATAATTCTATGGAGGACAGATGTGTGAGAACGCTGTATCCTTGTCATCACGGCAGCGATATTCTGAAATATTGTGAAAAACTAAATCTTGATAAAATTTCCGATTTAGTTTTCCTAAACGAAGAATCTTGGAGAACGCACGAAGAAACACGTCAGAAAGCACTTGAAATCTGGGATAATATAAAAGACTGCGTTTATAAAAGCATCAACAAAAAAGGAATTCTGCCAGGTGGACTGAACGTTACAAGACGGGCTTCTGAAATGAATGAAAAACTTCTAGGAACTCAGATTTACAAAAATAAAAATGAATGGTTCGAAATGGTAAAGAATGAACAGAAAACTTTCAGTTCTGTTACCAAATGGGTTTCGTGTTTTGCTCTCGCTGTTAATGAAGAAAATGCTTCTTTCGGAAGAATTATTACTGCGCCAACTAACGGAGCAAGTGGTGTGATTCCTGCCGTTTTGATGTATGCACAAACTTTTACGGACTTTAATTCAGAAGAAGATATTATCAGATTTCTTTTGGTTGCAGGTGAAATCGGAACTATTTTTAAAAAGAATGCAACGATTTCTGCAGCAATGGGCGGTTGTCAGGCAGAGGTTGGCGTTTCTTCAGCAATGGCAGCGGCAGGACTGACTGAGATTTCTGGAGGAACGCCTGGACAAGTCTTGATGGCGGCAGAAATAGCGATGGAACATCACCTTGGACTGACTTGTGATCCAATAGGCGGATTGGTTCAAATTCCTTGTATAGAACGAAATTCTATGGGCGCAATGAAAGCCATCACAGCAGCTTCTTTAGCTTTGGATGGCGATCCAACAAAAGCAAAAGTGTCTCTTGACAGTGTTATCAAATCGATGTGGGAAACTGCTTTGGATATGAATTCAAAATATAAAGAAACTTCTGAAGGCGGACTGGCTGTCGCAGTGAATGTTGCCGAATGTTAACAGTAAACGAGTATGAAGAATGGTCTGTCTATAAATTCCGAAGACCTACAAAAAATAATCGAAGCTTTTTCAAATAAGCCGATTCTTTTAATATGATACTTCGATTCTAATTTTCTAATATCTAGCTTCTAATATTTATCTTTCCAATATTAATTTTATGTAATAAAGAATCGTTAAAAAAGAAGTCATTTTGTTAGCAAAAATAAAATTCGTATCTTTGCAGCAAATTAGACGATCTTTTTAAATGAATTTATTTACGGAATCCAATCTTAGCGCTGAAGTTCTTCAGGCGATTGGCGACCTCGGCTTCGTAGAGCCGACAGAAATCCAAAAACAGACTATTCCTTTTATCTCTACAGATACTCGCGATCTTATCGCACTTGCGGCAACAGGAACAGGCAAAACAGCAGCATTTTCGCTTCCGATTTTGGATATGATAGACGACAATAGTCGTAAAATCCAATTATTGGTGCTTTGCCCTACTCGTGAACTTTGCCTTCAGATTACCAAAGACATCAAAAATTATACAAAATACCTAAAAGACATCAAAACTACAGCAGTTTATGGTGGTAGTAGCATTATGGATCAAATCCGATCTTTGAGAGACAAACCGCAAATTATTGTGGGAACTCCGGGTCGTGTGATCGATATGATCGGAAGAAAAGCACTTGACTTTTCTGAAGTGCAGTGGGTGGTTTTGGATGAGGCAGACGAAATGTTATCAATGGGTTTCAAAGATGATTTGGAAACTATTCTTAGCGAAACACCGGAAACTAAGCAAACTTTCTTGTTCTCTGCAACGATGAACAAAGAAGTAGAGCGTATTTCTAAAAACTATTTGACCAATCCTCACAGAATTTCTGTTGGATCTATCAATGCAGTTAAGAAAAACATCAAGCACGAATATTATGTGGTTGGTTACAGACAGAAAAAAGAAGCTTTGAAGAGATTGATAGATGCAAATCCGAATCAATATTCAATCATTTTCTGTAGAACAAGAATGGAAACTCAGGAAATTGCAGATTTCTTGATGCAAAATGGTTACGCAGCAGATGCACTTCATGGTGATCTTTCTCAAGCACAGAGAGATACAGTAATGAAAAAATTCAGACTGAAAAACATCGATATTTTGGTGGCAACAGATGTTGCAGCGAGAGGTTTGGATGTGGATTCTTTGACGCACGTTATCCATTTCTCTTTACCAGATGATCCAGAAGTTTTTGTTCACAGAAGCGGAAGAACAGGACGTGCAGGTAAAGACGGAATTTCTATGGCTTTGATTAAACCAGAAGAGTCTAGAAAATTGAAGCAAATCAAATCTGAAACTAAAATCGATATCGAGGAGAAAAAAATTCCAACTGGAAAAGATATTATCAAAGCTCAGGTGGGTGGTGTTTTCGAAAAATTATTGACAGAGCACGAAGATTTCTTCCAATTTGATAATAGTTTGATTCCAGACCTTTCTAACTTTACCAAAGAAGAATTGGTTCATCAATTATTGCAATTCCAATTGAAAGATCTTGCAACTTATTATAAGGATAGAAACGATATCCAACAGCAAGAGCTTAGTAGTAGAGGAGATGACAGAGGAAGCAGAAGGGAGAGAGGAAGAGAGCGTGAAAGAAACGGAGAGCCAAGAGAAAGAAGAGAACGTAACGATAGAAATGACAGAGGTGGAAAACCAAGAAGAAAAAATGAAGATATGGTAAGATTCTTCTTCAATCTTGGGAAAAGAGACCAACTGAAAAAAGTGGATATGTTGGACATCATCAATAAAGCGACTTCTAAGTCCAAAAAAAGAGCTGATATCGGTAACATCGAAATTTTAGATAAATTCAGTTTCTTCGAAATAGAGAAGTCATACAAGAATGAAGTTTTAGATGGATTGACTACTATGAAATTTCGGGGAAAAGAAATGCGCGCTGAAGTTGCAAATTAATGCTTAAATATTAATTTTAACGCTTAAGATAAATTATAACAACCTGCTAATCAGCAGGTTTTTCTTGTTTCGAATCTTAATAATTATTTAATATAAAAATTTCCGTGACCTTTTCTTTTTTATCATATTTGCACAAATTAACAATAAAAATGGGAATAGGTAATATTTTCAGGGCATTCCAGCCAAAAGACAAAATTTTCTTTGATTTGTTCCTTCGCGTTGCGGAAACATTAGTAGAAATGTCCAAAACTTTTCACGATGGATTATTAGAATTCGACATCAATGACGAAGCACTTCTAAACCAGATGAGTGATTATGAACACAAGATGGATGACATCACCCACGAGATCTTTGTACAGTTAGGAGAGAATTTCATCACACCGTTTGACAGAGAAGATATTAATTATCTGGCAACAGGTTTAGATGATATTGCGGACTATATCTATGCATCTGCAAAATACATCTACCTTTACAAAGCTGGTGAAAATAAAGCCTACACGGAGTTTTCACTTTTGATTTACAAGTCTTGTCTTGAAATTAAAAAAGCTTTGGAAAACCTGAAAGATTTTAAGAATCCTGATGAAGTAAGAGAATCTTGTATCAAGATCAATTCTTACGAAAATATTGCGGACGATGTTCTTAGCCAGGCCATTGTAAAATTATTTGAAACCAACGATGCTATCCTTATCATTAAACAAAAATCCATCTTGGATTATCTGGAAGTGGTAACAGACAAAGCAGAAGATGTTGCTAATACGATGGAAAGCATCGTTATTAAATACGCATAAACGGGTTTTTACAAAACAAAAAAAACGAATGGATTTTCCAATTCTACTTATCATCATCATCGCATTGGCGCTGATTTTCGATTATATCAATGGTTTTCACGATGCAGCCAACTCCATTGCAACCATTGTTTCTACAAAGGTGCTTACACCTTTTCAGGCTGTACTTTGGGCAGCACTCTGGAACTTTGCAGCATTTTTTCTGGCAGCTTATGTTATCGGCGAATTTAAAATTGGTAATACGATTGCCAAAACTGTAGACGAAAACTTTATTAATCTGGAGGTTATCTTTGCGGGACTAATTGCTGCAATTACCTGGAATCTTTTCACTTGGTGGTTTGGTATTCCGTCTTCTTCCTCTCATACTCTGATTGGTGGTTTCATAGGTGCAGCACTGATGTATGCTTTTACCTCAGATTACCATAATGTGGTTATCAGTAATCCAGACAAGTCTTTCTTTGAGAATGTTTATCAGGCATTTAAACAACTTTTTTCACAGAGTGTTGTGAAGTATAAGGTAGTCATCCCAATTTTTCTGTTCATATTTTTGGCACCTTTTATCGGGATGTTTGTCTCTATTATCATAACATTGATTATCGTAAATATTTGCAAAAGAACCAATCCGCACAAAGCAGAACGCGCTTTCAAAAAGCTTCAGTTGGTATCATCCGCCTTGTTTAGTCTTGGTCACGGAACCAATGATGCTCAGAAGGTTATGGGAATTATCGGTGCAGCTATGATTTATTATCATGTTAATGTACTTCAGGATCCTCAATATCTAAACATTCCGGAAGCGGGAAGATTTACATATTTTGCTCAACATTACCTTTGGGTGCCATTTGTTTCATTCCTGGCTATTGGTTTGGGAACAATGAGTGGTGGCTGGAAAATTATCAAAACAATGGGAACCAGAATTACCAAAGTGACCCCTCTGGAAGGTGTGAGTGCAGAAACAGCCGGAGCTGTGACACTTTTTATAACAGATCACTTAGGAATTCCTGTTTCTACTACGCATACCATTACAGGTTCAATTATAGGAGTAGGTCTTACAAAAAGAGTATCAGCTGTGAGATGGGGCGTTACCGTAAGTTTATTGTGGGCTTGGGTGCTTACAATTCCTATCAGCGCAATTATTGCAGGTGTCACCTATCTTTTGGTAATTCTTATAAAATAAAATATTAGGGCGTATCCCCTTGGATTGCTCCCAAGACTAAAAAACCTCATAGATTCCAGAATCTATGAGGTTTTTTTTAGCGTAGAAACCCAAGCGGGTCGGTCTTCGGCAAGTCGCTCTGTACCTATGGCGCACAGAGGTTCCAACATTTGCCTTCACCCTTACGCAGCGAGAACGTAATTTTACGGTTTGTCATGGTAGTATTTTTTTAATCATTTTGCTTTGAAATCTTTTCAGATTATTGTCAAATCCGGTTTCTGAAAACGCTTAAAAATCGTATTTTTGCCTTAAACAAGTTTTCAAATGGAATTTCTAGATCAGTATCAGAAAATTGTAGCAGACGCTATCGAAAAACATACTTTCACCAACAAGCCGGATGAATTGTATCAACCAATGAACTACATCATTTCTCACGGTGGGAAAAGACTTCGTCCGATAATGTTATTGATGGCTTGTGATCTTTTCAAGGGTGATTTGGAAAAAGCTTTAAAACCCTCGTTGGCAATAGAATTCTTCCACAATTTTACTTTGATTCATGATGATATTATGGATGAAGCGCCACTAAGAAGAAACAAGCCTACAATTCATACCCTTCACGGGATCAACGTTGGAATTCTTTCTGGTGATGCTTTGTTAATTAAAGCTTATCAGTTTTTTGAAGATCTGGAGCCAGAATTATTCAAAAAATGTATCAAAATATTTTCTGAAACAGGAGCTGTTCTTTGTGAAGGTCAACAGTTTGATATCAATTTTGAAAACAGGTCGGATGTAAGTTATGAAGATTATATTCAGATGATTACTTTTAAAACAGGTGTTCTAAGCGCATCATCGTTCCAAATCGGAGCTTTGATTGCTGGTGCGTCAGAAGAAGATGCAGAAGCGATGTATAACTTCGGTAAACATATTGGTATTGCGTTCCAAATTATGGATGATTATTTGGATGTTTTCGGAAATCAGGAACAGTTTGGGAAAAAACACGCCGGAGATATTTATGAGAATAAAAAAACCATTCTTTATCTGCTGGCTTTACAACACGCCAACGAAGAAGAATTATCTGAACTGAATTATTGGTATTCTAAAAAAACAGATAATGTTGATAAGGTTTATAGTGTTGAGAAAATCTTCAGAAGAACTAAAGTAGATGACAAAGTTTTGAGATTAATCCAAAAACATAATGAGATTGGACAATCTTATTTGGATAAAATCAATCTTCCAGACGAGAGTAAATTACCTTTCCGAGAATTAGCAAATTATCTTTTGAGAAGAGAAAGCTAGAAAATTAAAAACTGTAAAATCGTGAAATTGTAGAATCGATTGTTGCATTAAAAGCGGTTTTACCAATCAACAATTCAACAAAAACAAAATGAAATTCAGGACAGAAGTAGAGATTAATGAGAGTAGGAAAAAAATAGGTATTGAAGATTGTATATTTTCGATTGGTTCTTGTTTTGCGACGGAAATGCACGAAAAATTTTCTCAAGGTCAAATTCAATCTCTTAACAATCCTTTCGGGACTATTTTCAATCCGTTTTCCATTTTTCAGGCTATTCAGCAGATTTATGATGCGAAAGAATATCAGGAAAAAGATTTGATTTTAGCTAACGAAAATTACATCAGTCTTGATCATCATTCGTCGTTTGACTCCAGATATGCACACAAATCTTTGGATAAAATCAATCAAAATATAGAAGAAGCCAATCAGTTTTTGCAAAGCACAAATTTTGTAATTATCACATTTGGAACTTCTTATATTTATGAGTTTTTGCCGCAAAACAGATTGGTGGCGAATTGTCATAAGATACCACAAAAGTTTTTTGAAAAACGATTTTTATCACATCATGAACTGACGGATTCTATCAATAAAACGATTGAAATTCTGAAAGACATTTGTAAAGATGATGTTCAGATTTTGTTTACGGTTTCGCCGGTTCGTCATACCAAAGACGGCATTGTAGAAAATCAATTGAGTAAATCTAAGTTGCTTACAGCAATTCACGAATCTATTTCTGGAAAAGAAAATTGCAGTTATCTACCTGTTTATGAGATTTTGATGGATGATCTTCGCGATTATCGTTTTTACAAAGATGATTTGATTCACCCTAATTCTCAAGCGGTTCAGTATATTTGGGAGAAATTCGGGAATGCTTATTTTTCTGATGAAGCTAAGGTTTTTATCAATGAAAATAATAAAATCTTAACTGCTCTGAATCACAAAACCAACGACGACAAAAATCCAAAATATCAGGAGTTTTTGGATAAAATCAATCAGAAAAAGATTGAACAACAAAAAAAAGTTAAACATAAAATATTTTAGTAATTATTAATTGTCAATGATTAATTGAATTTTGATTAATCATTAATAATTAACCATTGATAATTAATTATGATAGACACTCACACCCATTTATATTCCGACCAATTTGATGATGACCGTTCTGAGATGATTCAACGGGCTTTAGATCAAGGCGTGGAAAAATTTTTTCTTCCCGCAATCGATTCGGAAACTCATCAGAAAATGTTGCTTTTGGAAACCGAATATCCCGGAAAAATTTTCTCGATGATGGGATTGCATCCTTGTTCAGTACAGCCAGAATCTTGGGAAAATGAATTACAATTAGTTAAAAATTATTTGGATCAAAGAGATTTTGTAGCGATCGGAGAAATTGGGATTGATTTATATTGGGACAAATCAACTTTGGATATTCAGGTAAAAGCTTTTGAACAACAGATTGATTGGGCGATAGAAAGAGATTTACCAATTGTCATCCATACAAGAGAAAGCTTCGAAGAAACTTTTGAAGTTCTGGAAAGAAAAAAACACCCGAAACTCCGTGGGATTTTTCATTGTTTTTCTGGAAATTTGGAACAAGCACAGCATGCTATCGACCTTCAATTTATTTTAGGAATCGGTGGAGTAGTGACCTTTAAAAACGGAAAAATAGACCAATTTCTGAATGAAATTCCGTTAGATAAAATCGTTTTGGAAACAGACTCACCTTATCTGGCTCCCGTTCCTTTCCGAGGAAAACGAAATGAAAGTGCTTATGTCAAATTGGTTGCCGGAAAATTGGTAGATATTTACAAAACTGATTTCGCAGAGATTGATAGAATCACTACAGAGAATGCTTTGAAGCTATTTGAAATATAAAAACCGGAAATTACTTCCGGTTTTCTTTTTTATTTCTTTCTAAAAAATCCTTTGTTTTTAGGTTTCTTGAAACCTATTTCGGTCTTTGCCTGAGGTTTTTGCCTAGGTGTAAAAGGCTTGTTATTACTGTCTCTTTTCTGTTCAACCAAATTATCAGTATGATAAGGGTGATCTTTTACGACAGGAATCTTTTTCCCAATCAATTTTTCTGTGCTTCTAAGATTTGCCAAATCCAATCCATCAACAAACGAAAAAGAAGTTCCTTCTGAACCGGCTCTACCAGTTCTTCCGATTCTGTGAACATAAGTTTCTGAAACATCGGAAAGTTCGTAATTCACTACATATTTCAGCTCGTCAATATCAATTCCTCTTGCAGCAATATCTGTAGCCACCAAAACTCTTGTTTTCTTCGTTTTGAAATTGTTAAGTGCATTTTGTCTTGCGTTTTGAGACTTATTTCCGTGTATTGCTTCTGCCGAAATTTTGGACTGATGCAATTTTCTCGCGATTTTATCTGCACCGTGTTTGGTTCTAGAAAATACCAAAACTTGATCCAGCTTCGGGTCTTGCAACAGATGGACTAAAAGATCGGTTTTATCATCTTTGTCCACAAAATAAATACTTTGCTGGATTGTGTCTGCGGTAGAAGAAACCGGAGCAACTTCTACTTTTACTGGATTCACCAGAATATCTGACGCCAAATTAGCAATCTCTTTCGGCATCGTTGCAGAGAAGAAAAGGTTTTGTCTTTTCGGTGGAAGTAATTTCAGAATTCTTTTTACATCGTGAACAAATCCCATATCGAGCATTCGGTCTGCTTCATCTAAAACAAATATTTCCAGTTGGTTTAATTTAATAATTCCTTGGGAAATAAAATCTAGCAATCTGCCGGGCGTAGCTACCAAGATATCAACACCGTTTCTAAGGTCATTTTCCTGGTGATGTTGTTTCACACCCCCAAAAATAACAAGTGATTTCAGCTTAAGATGTTTTCCATAGGCTTGGAAATTTTCCTGAATCTGAATCGCCAATTCTCTTGTCGGTGTAAGAATCAATGCTTTTATATGATTTTTTGGCTGGTTTTTGTCAGATAAATTCTGTAATATGGGGATTGCAAATGCTGCAGTTTTTCCTGTTCCTGTCTGTGCGCTTCCTAATAAATCTTTTCCCTGTAAAATGGAGGGAATTGCTTTTTCCTGAATGGGTGTAGGTTGTTCGTAACCTTGAGAACTCAGTGCGTCTAATATTGGCTTGATCAAGCCTAATTGTTCAAATTTCAATTATAATATTTTAAATTAAAGAAAAATTCCTTCTAATGGAAGGAATTGATAATATTTTGCAAAGGTAGCTTATTTAAAATAAAGTCCGTCTGAGAAAATAATTTTGAGCTCGGACCTTACAGCATCCGTTATTCTGATGACATTTTTTTTTCGGAATCTCTCACAATAATTATTCAGAAAACTATCCGTGAAGTTTCTTCCAGATTGCATCTTTTAGTTCCTGTAGACCTTCACCTGTAACGCCGGAGAAAAATAATGGCTGTCTATTTTCTGGGAATTCTGCAGAGATTTCTCGTTTTAATTCATCATCCAAAAGATCAGATTTTGAAACAGATAAGATAAAATCTTTATCCACCAGTTCAGGATTGTATTCTTTTAGTTCGTTTTCAAGGATTTTAAACTCCTGAAAATGATCTTCAGAATCTGCAGGAATTAAAAATAATAAAATAGAATTACGCTCGATATGTCTTAAAAATCGGTGTCCGAGTCCTTTTCCTTCTGCTGCCCCTTCAATAATTCCAGGAATATCAGCCATTACGAAGGATTTGTAATTTCGCCATTCCACGATTCCCAGATTGGGTGTAAGCGTTGTAAAAGCGTAATCTGCAATTTTTGGTTTGGCTGCGGAGACGGATGATAATAAGGTTGATTTCCCTGCGTTTGGAAATCCTACCAGACCAACATCTGCTAAGATCTTCAACTCGAAAATCACATAACCTTCCTGACCTTCCATTCCGGGTTGTGCATATCTCGGTGTTTGGTTGGTGGATGATTTGAAGTTTTCGTTTCCAAGACCGCCTTTTCCACCTTCCATTAGAATAATCTCCTGACCGTCTTCCATTATTTCACCGATGATTTCTCCGTCTTCATTTTTAGCAATCGTACCTAGAGGAACATTGATATAAACATCGGCTCCATAAGCTCCGGTTAATTGATTTTTACCTCCATTCTGACCGCGTTCCGCTTTCACGTGTCGTGTGTACCGCAGTGGGAGTAGTGTCCATTCATTAGCATTACCTTTCATAATTACGTGACCGCCACGCCCGCCGTCTCCTCCGTCCGGACCACCTTTTGGTATATATTTTTCTCTTCGCAGGTGTGCGGATCCGGCTCCGCCATGGCCACTTTTACAATGAATTTTTACGTAATCTACAAAATTGGACATAATGTTTTTATTGATGGAAGATGGAAGTCCGAAGATGGAAAAATTCCCGCTTCACACTTCCATCTTCCTGCTTTTATTTAATTTTTTCTACTTCAGCAAATAATTTTTCTGATATTTCGGAAATGTCTCCAATCCCGTTTACCTCTACATATTTGCCTTGTTTTTTATAAAGTTCAGCAACTTCTGCTGTCTTTGCATAGTATTCCTTGATTCTATTTCGGATAATATCTTCATTAGAATCATCTGTTCTTCCACTTGTCTCGCCACGTTTCAAAAGCCTTTGTACCAAAGCTTCATCATCCACTACCAATGAAAGGCAAACACTGATTTCTGTTCCTAGCTCATCTTTCACAATGTTTTCCAAAGCATCGGTCTGGTGTGCTGTTCTTGGAAATCCGTCGAAAATGAATCCGTTGGTATTTGTAGGTTTTCTAAGCTCATCAACAAGCATATCAATAGTCACTTGGTCCGGAACCAACTCTCCTTTATCAATGTATGATTTTGCAAGTTTACCAAGGTTTGTATCATTTTTCATATTGTATCTGAAAAGATCTCCAGTTGAAATCTGCTTCAGATTGAATTTGTCAATAAGTAGTTGAGCTTGAGTTCCTTTTCCACTTCCCGGTGGACCAAAGAGAACGATATTGATCATAATGGTTTTTTTATTTATTAGATAATTATTTCTTATTCGGTTAGTGGTTGATTCTGCCTTCTTCCAATTGATAAAGATCCGGCAGATTTCTCCCAAGTTCATCATAATCCAAACCATATCCCAAAACGAATTTATTAGGGATCTCTTTTGCCACATAATCAATCGTGAAGTCTTTTTGGAAAACATCAGGTTTTAGCAGCAGAGAAGCCACTTTCAGAGACTTTGGACGCTGTGTGTTTTTAAAATATTCAAAAAGATTTTCCAGTGTATTACCTGTATCTACGATGTCTTCCATCAATATAATATGCCTATCTACCACATCTTTTGTGAGATCCATTTTTTTATACACTATTCCTGTAGATTGGGTTCCGGAATAAGAACTAACTTGCAGAAAAGCAATTTCACATTTTCCGGGATAGTATTTTAGAAAATCGGAAAAAAACATGATAACACCATTCAAAACACCCACAAAAATTGGGGTTTCGTCTTTGTAATCTTCGTAAACTTTAAGCGCTAATTTTTTTATAATTTCCTGAATTTCATCGTGTTTCAGGTAGGGTACGAAATTTTTGTCGTGAATTGTAATTGACTCCATAAGTATTTCAAAGTACAAAAATAAGGTTTTTATAGCAATTGACCGATTTTCTTTTTGTAACAGTTCTATGAAAGAATAATACAATTTAATTATCTATCTTTGCGTTACTATTTCTGAAAAAGAATAATTATGTTCAAGTCACTTTTCCACTGGAAAGTATTAGTTAATATAGTTTTGGCAATGGCTCTTTTTGCCGGTTTGGTATGGCTCACATTCCGATGGCTGGAGTTTCATACGAATCACGGAGAAGAAGTTCCTGTACCTAATGTTATGAATATGACTGTACACGACGCTATTAAAATACTGGACGATTCCGGTCTGGAATATGAAGTAGATAGCTTTAAGTACGATCCGAAATTCCGTCCTTTTCAGGTTTTGGCCGTTAACCCGAATCCTGGTTCTAATGTGAAAAATGGAAGAATTATCACATTGAAAGTTAATCCAAGAACTTGGGCAAAGGTGGCTATTCCAGATATTATAGACAGATATAAAGGTTTAGCGTTTAACCAGCTGAATCTCGTAGGACTGAAGGTGGGGGACACGCTTTATGAACCGAGTATTCAAAGAGATGCCGTACTCAGGATTCTTTATAATGGAACCAGCGTGAAGCCTGGAACGCAGATTCCGCGATTTTCTGCCGTGGACCTGGTTATAGGTTCTGGTCCGCTTAGAAATGTATCCATCCCGAACGTTGTCGGTAGAACAGTTCAGGAAGCTAAAAAAATTATTGCTCAGGCGTTATTTGAAGTTGGTATTGTGGAACACGAAGATGGCGGAAAGGATGATTCAGATATTGTATATTATCAGGATCCGGAGTTTGGTGCCTTGCGGGATCAGGGAATGCAGATTGACCTCTGGGCCAGTAAAAAAACACCTGCCGAACTCCAGAACAAGATTAAGCAGCTGGATGAGATGTATCGTCCTAAGATAGATACAGCATTAGCTCCTATTGAATACCGAGAAATACCTACAGCAGAAGAGAGGCCTGCACCGGTAACCAAAAATCCACCTGCAGCCACTACTGCTACAGCAGTACCGAAACCAAAACCTGCGAATACGAATTCCAGTCCTTCAGTCGGTTCTCCACAAGCTACTGTAAAAACTAATAATTCTGCAACACCGCAAAATTCTAAACCTGCGGAAAAGCCTAAACCCAAAAAAGTTGTAATAGAATAAAAATTATAAAGGCTTCAGCGATTAGTTGGAGCCTTTTAAAATTAAAATATGCTGGACGAAAACGAAGATTTTCTGGAAAACGAATTCACTGAGGATGACAGTTCTGCTGATGAAAACAGTGGACTTTTTGAGCATCTTAATATTAAGGTGGATAAAAATCAGGAACCCCTTAGGATTGATAAATTTTTGCTGATACACCGTCAGAACTCTTCCCGAAATAAAATTTCTCAGACTTGCAGAGCGGGTAATGTCGTGGTGAATGGAAATCCCGTAAAGCAAAACTACAGAGTAAAACCAGGCGATGAAATCAGTGTGCTCCTTGCTCACCCGCCAAGAGAAAATGTGATCATCCCACAAGATATTCCTATTAATATCGTATATGAAGATGATGATCTGGTTGTAGTGGATAAAGATCCCGGAATGGTGGTTCACCCTGGATTTGGGAATTGGGACGGAACACTGGTGAATGCTTTGGCTTTTCATTTTTCAAAAGATCCGAATTATAATTCCGATCTGGACAGAGTCGGTCTGGTTCACAGGATTGATAAAGATACATCAGGATTACTGGTAATTGCTAAAAACGAATACGCACTCAGTCACCTGGCAAAACAGTTTTTTGATAGGAAAACGAAAAGGCTTTATTGGGCTTTTGTTTGGGGCAATGTTCAGCATGATGTAGGTACGGTTACTGGTCACATCGGGAGACACCCAAAAAACAGGATGCAAATGTACACTTATGTGGACGGAAGCCATGGAAAACACGCAGTGACTCATTATAAGGTTTTGGAAAGATTCCGTTATATGACTTGGGTAGAGTGTAAACTGGAAACAGGAAGGACGCATCAGATCCGTGCGCATATGAAACATATCGGACACACTTTGTTTAATGATGAGCGGTATGAAGGCAATATAATAATGCGTGGCGTTAACCTTCCGAAATATAAACAATTCGTTCAAAATGTTTTCGAAGTATTGCCAAGACACGCCTTGCATGCACATACTCTTGGCTTCATACATCCTGTCACCAAAAAAGAATTGTATTTTGAAAGTCCGATGCCAAAAGATATGCAGGAAGCTTCAGAACGTTGGAGGAAATATCTGGGAAATAACTAGAGTTTTATATATTTGTGTCGTGAAGAAAAGTTACTTACTATATAAAATCATTGTTCTTCTAGCTTCGGGAGCAATGATTAGTGTAAAATCTCAGGAGACTTTGCCGTTCTATCAGCAGTATCTGGTGGATGGAGATTTCCTTTTTAACCCGGCATTATTAGGTAAAACAGATGATGTGGTTCTTAATATCAATTATCAGAAACAATTTTCACAACTCAGTGAGTCCCCAAATGTTCAGTCTTTAGGCCTGCATGCCAATGTTTTTGACAGAGTGGGAGCTGGGATTTCGTTTTTTAGAGATCAGAATGGACCTATTTCGTCTAATGGTTTGATGCTTGGTGCTTCCTATTTTATTCCCATTACAGATGAAGAAGACAGGCAGGATCAGTTTTCTTTCGGTATAGGAACCAATCTTTACAATATGAATATCGATTACACGCAGCTCAATCCAGAGCAGCCGGGTGATCAGGTGCTAGGAGAGAATACCAATGATATTTTTATTGCTTATGCCAATCTGGGAACAGCGATTAAATATAGGGACTTTTTCGCAGGTGTTTCTGTGGTTGATATACCCTTGAGCAATGATATTCCTATTGTGAACGGGATTGAACCGTCACCAACTAAATTTTACTTCAATTTAGGATATGACTGGCATTTTGTAGACGGGCTTTACCTGACACCTTCTATGATGATGAACCTTAACACCAATTCTTCAAGAATCATAGATTATAACGTGATGGCCACAGCTTTCGGAGAGAAAAGTAATATTTCCGCAGGAATCAGTTTCAGAAGTGCCAAAAGTGCGGTTGGTAGCCAGAACCTTGGGCTTTCACCTGTCATCAAAGGGAAAGTAGGATTTCTAACTTTTGGTGCCGTTTACAATATGGGAGTTTCAGAACTGACAGAAAATTTCGGTAATAGTTTTATGTTGTCACTTGGATTTAATATAGAAAACTTTATTAATTCCAGAGGTTTCCGTTATAGATAGTTTTATTAAATTGTCAATGGTTAATTGTTAATGATTTTCAATTTATAACAAACAATTCATAATTAATCATTTATAATTCAGCTTGATTTACCTCCATATTCCTTTTTGCAAGCAGAAATGCAGTTATTGCAATTTTCATTTTTCGACTTCCTTTAGTTTGAAAGACGAGATGTTATCTGCTATCAAAAAAGAAATCCAACTCAGACACAACGAACTCGAAAATAAAACCCTGAAATCCCTTTATTTCGGTGGCGGAACACCTTCTGTTCTCAGTGTTGATGAAATCAAATCGTTGATTGATGAAATTCAGAAATATTTCAGTTTTGATAACAATATTGAAATTACATTGGAATCCAATCCAGATGATTTGAATAAAAATTTCCTGGAAGAATTATCTCAAACCGAAATCAATCGTTTGTCAATTGGAACCCAAAGTTTTTTTGATGAAGATTTGAAATTGATGAACCGAGCGCACAATGCGTCCGAAGCAGAAAGCTCGATTAAAAGAGCGCAAGATTTTGGTTTGGAAAATATCAGCATCGATCTGATTTATGGTTCGCCGACTTCAAATTTCGAAATCTGGAAAGACAATCTCAGTAAAACCATTGAACTGCAAGTTCCTCACGTTTCGTCGTACGCTCTTACTGTTGAACCAAAAACAGCTTTGGAAAAATGGATTGAAAATGGAAAAATCCGTTCTCCCGAAGAAACGGAACAGAACCAGGAATTTTATTATATGAAAGATTTCCTGAAAGATAATGGATTCGATCATTATGAGATTTCAAATTTTGGAAAGCCGGGATTTCATTCCAAACATAATTCTGCATATTGGAAATCTGAACCTTATTTAGGAATTGGACCGTCGGCGCATTCTTACAACGGACATTTGGAAAGAAGCTGGAACATCGCCAATAATCCCATTTACATTAAAAATCTAAACCAAAATATTCTTCCAATAGAAAAGGAAATACTCACGGAAAAAGACAGATTCAACGAAATGATTATGATTGGGTTAAGGACAATTTGGGGTGTAGATTTGAATAAATTCAATCAAAATTTTTCCTCAGAAGTAATCGATTATCTCAATCAAGAAATCAAGTCAAAAATAGAATCTGGAATTTTGGAAATAGAAAATAATTACCTTAAAATTCCCGAAAAACATTGGTTTTTAGCAGACGGAATTGCGAGCGATTTATTTATAGTTTAAAGACTTCGATAAGCTCAGTCAGACAATGCACAATTACTATCAAAGTTGTCACATTGAGCTTGTCGAAATGTTTTTCAGAATAAAAATTTCACTATTTTTGTAAAGCTAAATCTTTGCTGAGTTTTAAGTTTATGCTGAGCCTGTCGAAGTACCTTTGCGAACTTAAAAACATTGTAATGGTCAAAAAAAATGCAAGATTTGCGTTCAAAATAAAAGATAAAAGATTATCTCTTGAAAAAGAAAAAAGCCGACTATACGCATCTTTCAGCCAATCAGCCAATCGGGATTTTTGATTCCGGCGTTGGTGGATTAACGGTTGCAAAGGAAATTAAAAGATTATTGCCTAATGAAGATTTAATTTATTTCGGTGATACCAAACATCTTCCTTACGGCGAAAAATCCCGTGAAGCTATTGTTGGTTACTGTACAAAAATTACCGAGTTCCTTTTAGAAAAAAACTGTAAAGCGATTGTGATTGCATGCAACTCTGCGACAGCTAATGCACTTCAGGAAGTTCAAGAATTAGTCGCAGACAGGGTTCCTGTGATTGATGTAATTAATCCGGTTGCAGAAAAAGTATCTTACGAAATTCACAATAATGTTGGCGTGATTGCAACTAAAGCAACGGTCAACTCTGGGCTTTACAAAAAATCAATCCGAAAGCATAATAAGTTCATCAAAGTGGATGAATTGGCGACACCACTTTTGGTTCCGGCGATTGAAGAAGGTTTTAAAAATCACCCGATTACACATTCTATTATTTATAATTATCTGAGTAATAGTAAACTGAAAAATATTGAAACCTTGATTCTCGGCTGTACGCATTATCCGTTGTTGATAGACGAAATCAAACAATATTACGGAAACCGCGTTCGTGTCATCGATTCTCCAAACATCGTTGCCAGTCAATTAAAAATAATTTTGGATAAACACAATCTTCTGAACGAGGAAAATCACCAATCTACTTATCAATTTTTCCTGTCAGATATTACCAAAAATTTCGAAAAAATTTCGAAAAAATTCTTTGGAAAATCAATTGATTTAGATTTGAAAGTTCTCTGATTTTCTTTTTTTGCACAGAAAATTCGAAACTATAAAAGATCCTCAATTCCCAATTAAACAGCGTGTAGTTTGGATTTTGCAGCTTAGAAACTTGTTTATTCTATCTTCGATCAACAATCTAAGGCTTCAGAGACCAACTTTCTTTCTTACAAGATTCAGTTTTTGCTTCCACTCCGCAGGTTTTGTAGAGTATCCGGAAGATGCGATAGCCATAAACCAATTATTATGATCTTGCGAACCTTTTAACTTTTCATAGAATTTCCTTTTGGAAACCCATTCACAAAATGCACGATAAGAAGCTTTGGAATCAGCAAAACTTTTGAATCTGGAACTATTGATGTCGTTTTTTCCAGTCATTCCAAAATGGTTGTTCAGAACCTTGCAAGCGGAACTTGTACCACCGCCGGTTTCCATATAAGCGATGGAAAGAATCACCACTGTGGGAATTCCAAACTCCTGAGAAAGTTCCGTTGCAAAAGCTTTATACTGACTGATGTAAGAATTCTGTGCAGAAATTTTTAAACTGAAAAACAGAATGAAAATCATTAATAATCTGATGAAATTCCTCATATTGTAATCAATTTTATTTAGAAATCGGTTCGCTTTGGAAGAATGAGAAACTTACATTTCCGTATTTTCTGGTGTCTTTTAGATTCGGATGAGTGAATTTTATTCTGCTCTGATGTTCCAGAATGAAAATGCCGTTTGGTTTTAGCAATTCGTTATTAAGAACCAAATCAATCATTTCGTTGTACTTATTTTCTTCCGTTTCGAAAGGTGCATCAGCAAAAATGATTTCATATTTTTTTTCGTGATTTCTTTTCCTTTTCAGCCAATCAAAAACATCAGCTCGCTGAACATTCACTTGTAATCCCATATCCAATTCGTTCGCTGTAGAATTGATAAATCCCGCGTGTTTTGGATTCAGTTCAACGGAAGTGATGTCTTTGCAGTCGCGGGAAGCAAACTCCAAAGTAATGGAGCCGATGCCTGCAAATAGGTCTAAAACCGAGCAAAACTCAAGGTCATATTGGTTGTCAATGATGCTGAACAGCGCTTCCTTAGCGAAGTCTGTCGTTGGTCTTACATCGAAATTTTTTGGAGCCGCAATTCTTTTGGCTTTCCATTTTCCTGATATGATTCGGAACATAAATAATTTTTTTAACGCAAAAAGCGCAAAGATTTTTTAAATGATTAAAAATATATTAAATTTCGCAAAGCTTCTTCGCAACGCTGAGTTTTATGCCTTTGAGAACTTTATATCTTGAGCTAATATTATTCTTTACAAATTAATTCAATATAAAACTCTTCTTATGTAGATTATCGAAAACGATTTTCAGATTTGGAACAAACTTCTGCATTTCTGAGATGAAAGTCTCATTCTCAGTTGTTTCTCCATAAATATAAAAATGAGTTTCAGAGATTCCGAAATCAATTTTACTCAGAGTAAACATTATGAAATAAAGAAAATCTACTTCCGAAGCCGCATCCAGATTATTATATAGAACCACTTTTTTATTCTCAATGGCAAAGAATTCTGCCTGCTGATGATAAAGATTGACGTGGATTTCTTTTCGATTTTTCACATTCAAAGCATTCAGGAACTTTTCGCCCGAAAAATTGAAATGAACTGGGATTTCCAAAGCTTTAATTTTCTGATAAAAATCTTTAGGAAAACTATAATAAAACTGAATCCCAAATTTCTTGTTCACAGATAACATCAGTTCCTCAGAATCCCTTTTTACATCAGCATTGTAAGAAATCAAATTATATCCCAAATCGTGCTGGTCAAAACCTTCTTCCACGATGGAAAAATGATTGATTGAAGAAATCACAGAGATTTCAGAAAACTTTTCCGAAGCCAAAACTTCATTCAGATTTTCCTCAACCAGATTTTTTGGTGTGTCTTCATCTTTAAGAAAGATTTTTTCTTCCAGCACTTTTCTGGACTTAGAAATCTGCCATTGCAAACCATCTTTCGTGAAAAGTAAGGATAATTTCCTCATATTTTAATATCAATAAAATTAATTTTTTGGGCAACTTAATCCGCCTTCCACTCCCGCTATTTTTTGCCCTCGCTTTTCCAGTACAAAAATGAGCTCCGTTCAAGTCGGGCTGCGCATCGTAAAGTTGAAAATGTCAGTAAATTAGCCACCTTGCAGTACCAATAGAAACCAACTTTTAACAGTCAAATTTTTTTCAGTTTATTATCTCAAAGTCTTCCCAGAGATTTGCAAAGTTAAAAAATTAAAACTTTCCGTCTTCTAACCCTTCAATTCTTATATTATGGTTATCTTCGCAAGATAATTCGATTTATTTTCACAATGAAAAAAATATCACTTTTACTTATATTAATTATTTCTCAGCAGGCATTTTCCCAGTATTCTATTAAGTTCGAAGAGTCCAGTTTTGCATCAATTCTAGCCAAAGCAAAAGCAGAAAAAAAACTTGTTTTTATGGATGCTTATGCTTCTTGGTGCGGGCCTTGTAAGCTTATGGAAAAAAACGTGTTCACAGATAAGAATGTTGCTGATTTTTATAATAAAAATTTTGTGAATGCACGAATAGATATGGAAAAAGGGGAGGGTAGAGACCTTGCCATAAAATATGGTGTGAGAAGTTATCCTACTTTCTTATTCCTAAATGGTGAAGGTGACGTTGTGGGCAAAGAATTAGGGTACATCCAATCCAAAGAATTTTTGGAACTAGGACAGAAAAATAATAATCCGCAACTGGTCAATACTAATCTTGCAGAAGAATTTCTAAAAGGAAAGCTGGATCAGGATGGATTGCTCAATTTCATTAAGTTGTACGCTAGCAAAGATCCGATTTTAGCAAAAAAAGCTTCGGAAAAATATTTTACTAATAAAAAAGACAAATCATTTAGCGGAGAAGAGATTAATGTTCTTTTGAGTTTTACGCAATCTGTAGATGATGATAATTATAAGATTTTTATAGCTAACAAAGCTGCAATTACTGAGTTTTTACCTGAAAAAAATTACACTCAGTTTAATAATTATCTGAAATTGATGAAAATTGTAAGTGAGGCAACGGATGATAAAACAAAAACAATCGATGATGCCAAGGTTTTAAAAAAAGGCGAAGGCTTATTCCCAAAAGATGAACTGACAAAAAGTCTAAGTGTGTATAAACTCAATTATTATTCTGCTCACGATAATTTTCCAGCTTACGAAAAAACAGCTTTGGAACACTATAAAAACCCAGAGGAATTTAATAGTTCAGAATTACTGGCAGCAGCTAGCACTATAGGTGAAAAGTCATCGGATCCAAAATCCCTGCAGATGGCAGCAAGATGGGCAGAAAAAGTGGTGATGTCGTCAGAAAATTTTGATTCAACAAGTATTTTGGCAACTTTGTATGATAAATTAGGCAAAAAAGAGGAAGCGAAAATGTTCGCCGGTATGGCAGCTAACTTCGCAAAAGAGGAAAATAGGGACGCAGCAAAAATGATTGAAATCCTGAACAAAAAATAATGATGAAAAAACTTTTTTTACTGAGTTTCATTAGTGTTATCACTTCCAGTTTTGCGCAAAAAAATGAAACATACGTAAAAGCGAATGCTCTTTTTCTTCCGATCGGCATCCTAAACGTGGGAGTAGAACGTAGTTTCGCGGAGCATATAACGGGACAAGCAGATTTGTTTATCTCACCCTGGAAATCTTTTGCGGGAAAACACGCTCAAGTTTATATGTTGGGTTTTAACGGGAGATATTATTTTAATGAGACTTTTAAAAAGTTTTATGTTGGAGTAGACTTTTCGTTGGCACAGTTTAATATTCAAAAGTGGGGTTATTGGAATGATAATTTCTATGTCCACAAAAACGGCGTTACGACACCTTACATTAATTCTAACTTGTACCAGAAAGGATATTCATTTATGTTAGGAGGTCTAGCGGGTTACCAGTTTACGTTAGCTGATCGCTGGAATCTCGACCTTTATTTAGGATTCGGTACAATGCAAAGTTTTTATAAAGGCTATGACAAGCTGAGTGGTGATAGATATGACAATAACGGTGACTCTATGGGTAGAGAAACCAACAGAAGCGGTGAGTTCTTGCCTTATAAAGGTGGAGTAATGATTTCGTATAAATTGTAAAATTATGATGATAAAGAATCCAAAATACATTTTAATTGCAGCTATCACTTTCATCATTATTTTTCTGATGAATTATATTGGAAATGATTCTCCAGACAAGCTTTATAGAGCTTTATTAACTGCTTTTTCAGCGGTAATAGGTTTGGGAATAGGGATGTGGATTTACAGCAAACGTGACCAAAATGACGAACGTAACAATTTTGATTAATTAAACTGATTTTTATGCAGATCGATTTACAATCGGGCAAAAAAATATATTTCGCTTCCGACCAGCATTTTGGAGTTCCGGATTTACAACAAAGCAGAATACGGGAAGAAAAATTTATACGGTGGATGGATTCTATCAAGAAAAACGCACAAGTTCTTTTCTTGATGGGCGACCTTTTTGATTTTTGGCACGAGTGGAAATATGTTGTTCCAAAAGGCTATATCAGAGTTTTAGGGAAAATTGCAGAATTGAAAGATTGTGGTATCGACATCTATTTTTTTGTTGGGAATCACGATTTGTGGATGAAAAATTACTTCGAAGTAGAATTAGGAATTCCTGTCTTCTTTGAAAAAAAATATTACGAAATCAATAGTAAAAAATTACTTTTAGCGCACGGAGATGGACTTGGTCCTGGAGATAAAGGCTATAAAAGAATGAAAAAAGTCTTTACGAATCCCTTTGCCCAATGGGCTTTTAGATGGTTGCATCCAGACATTGCAATGAAAATTGCCAACTATATGTCTCAGAAAAATAAGATGATTTCTGGAGTTGAAGATCAAAAATTTTTAGGGGAAGATAAAGAGTTCCTGATTCTCTATTCTAAGGAAAAGTTGAAGACAGAAAAGATAGACTATTTTGTTTACGGTCATCGCCATTTGCCAATGGTTTTGGATTTGCAAAAAGGAGCTAAATATATCAATCTCGGCGATTGGATTTCTTACTTCACTTATGGCGTTTTTGATGGAGAACAATTTGATCTGAAAAAATTTGAAGATTAAATTCAAGTATTGAATTGAAAAATGAAGCAGAATATTTTTGATATTAAAACAGAAGAAGATTTCCGAACAGCATGTTTGGAAACATTCCGTTATCAATACGAAAATCTAAAAGTTTATAGGAAGTTTGTAGATTATTTGAATATCAATCCTTCGTCGATTAATCAAGTTTCTGATATTCCATTTCTACCAATTGAGATGTTCAAAAATCATTTGGTTTTGGATAAAAATGCTGAAGCCGAAAATTATTTTCAAAGTTCTGGAACCACACAAATGAATCGTTCCAAGCATTATATCGCTGATTTTTCTCTTTATGAAGAAAGCATTTACAAAAGTTTTGAGCAATTCATTGGAAAACCGGAAGATTATATTTTTTTAGGATTATTACCTAATTATTCAGAAAATCCACATTCTTCATTGATTTATATGATTGATTTTTTGATAAAAAAGTCAAACAAACCAGAGAATGGCTATTTTCTTTACAATCATCAGGAATTGTTTAATTTGCTACAAACTCTATCAGATAAAAAAGTAATTCTTTTTGGTGTATCATTCGCCTTACTGGATTTCTTAGATTATTGCCACGCAAATTCTCAAACTCTCCAATTTTCACAAACTCTCACAGTTATCGAAACCGGCGGAATGAAAGGAAGAAAAGAAGAAATGACGAAAGACGAATTGCTGAAAATCTTTCAAAATGGCTTCAAAACGGATAAGATTTACTCAGAATATTCGATGACAGAGTTGTTGTCGCAGGCGTATTCTTTAGGTGAAAATATCTATAAAAGCCCAAACTGGATGAAAATCCTTGTTAGAAATACAGAAGATCCTTTTTCTTATGTTGAAGAGGGTAGGACTGGCGCAATTAACATTATAGATCTGGCTAACCGGCATTCTTGCGCATTCCTTGCAACGCAAGATCTTGGCAAGTCTGAGAATGGCTCTTTTCAGGTGTTGGGGCGGATAGACCATTCCGATATCCGTGGTTGTAGTCTTTTGGTTTCCTAATTTTTAATAAATTTAATTTTAAAAACACAATTAAAAATTGTATCAAAAGTCCAATAATTCCTAAATGTACTAAATGAGATTTTTATTAATCATTCTATTATGCTCTTTTTCTCTGTTCAAATCTCAGAAATGTTATGATCTGAGCGCTGTGCTGAAAGTTGAACCAACAGAACTTTATAAGCCACATCTGCTTGCTGCGCAGAATTTCGGAGTTAATCTTCTGGAAAACACGAAAACAGTGGATCGGTATATTGCGAAAGCCAAATTGGTAAAGGTAAAAGTAAAATCAAGAGGATATAGATTACAGACTTTAGAATACAGTCGTCCTTACCTTGCCAAAAAAGCCAGGACTACACTAGAAAAAATGGCTAATAGATTTGCGACAGAAACCAAAAGTTTTTTTGTTGTCTCTTCAGTTACAAGAACTTTGGAAGATCAGTGTAGATTAAGAAAAGTCAATACCAATGCATCTCTCGGGATCAGTTCTCATAACTATGGTGCAGCTTTCGACATTTCTTATGTTCGTTTTGACCATCAACTAAAAATCAATACAAAGCTGGAAAAAGAATTGGAAAAAGTTTTGGAAGAATATAAAAATTTGGGGAAGATTTTCTACATTAAAGAAAAGCAGCAGAGTTGTTATCACGTAACGGTGCGTAATTTTTAAATCTAAACGTGATGCTGAAAATTGAGGAACTGGTTCACAATTATATCAATACAAATTGTGATTTTGATAAAGAAATTGTTTTAACTAATTTTTTTCATTCTGATTGGGAGGCTGATATTTTATTGATTAATAATGAAGGTTACAGCCACGAAATTGAAATCAAATTATCTAAATCTGATTTTAAAAACGATTTTAAAAAATTCTATACCAATCAAAAATCTGGAGAAAAATTTCTGAAACATGATAAGATTGGTTGTGGTGACTATATTTGTAATTCATTCAGTTTTCTTCTTCCAATGGGAATGATTAATCATCAAGATATCCCGGAACATTGCGGGATTATAGAATTTTATCACGACGAGGATCATTGGGAAACAAGTTTTTATAATATTCGGGAACCAAAAATTATTCACAAAGATTCTTATTGGAAATTGTGTGATAAAGATTATTTCCTGAGAAATATGGCCCGAAGTCTTCTCATCAAAAAATTTGAATTGAAAGGTAAAAAAGAAGAGCTAATTTTTAAAAATCCTTTTGATATAAAAAACAAAAAATAAATCCTACCAAAACAACTGGCAGGATTTATTTTTTTGATTATTTCTAATTATGCTTGTTCAGGTTTCTCTATAAGTAAATTATAAGTAAAAGCTGCAAAAACTCCACCTAAAATTGGAGCTACAATAAACAACCAAAGTTGTGAAAGTGCTTCTCCTTGTGCGAAAATTGCAGGACCAATACTTCTTGCAGGATTCACGGAAACACCTGTTATTTTAATTCCAACAATGTGAATCAACACCAATGAAAGACCAATGGCTAAACCGGCAAAACCGCCGTGTATGTTCTTAGTAGAAGTGGAACCCAGAATCACCATCAAAAAGATGAATGTGAAAACAAACTCAGCAACAAGAGCAGCCAGAGTGGTGTATTCATCAAGATAACCGGTTCCCCAGCCATTAGAGCCTAAAGCCCAAGGACCTAATTCAGCACCTGGATGATTGGTGAAAATAACATACAGAATTCCTGCACCAATAATAGCTCCGATTACCTGAGCAACAATGTAATACAGAGCTTCTCCTAATTTCATTCTGCCAGCCGCAACCATTGCGAGAGAAATAGCAGGATTAATGTGACATCCAGAGATGTGTCCGATAGCGTATGCCATTGCGACCACACTTAAACCAAACGCAAAAGAAATTCCCAGAAGTCCGACACCCGTTGTTCCATCAGCGCCAGCGATAACTGCACTTCCGCAGCCCATTAATACAAGAACCATTGTGCCGATCATTTCGGCAACAATTTTTGAAGTTGTTGATACCATTTGTTTTGTTTTTTTTAATTTTTTATTGAAACAAATCTAATAAAATTTTTTATTGATTGTGAATAATTCAAAAAATATTTGTTGACTGACAAAATTTCCAATTATTTTTGACATTCTTGCAATGGTTTGTTTTTTGAGCTAAACATTTATATAAATTTTTAAAATTATGGCTTTAAAATATTCAATTCTTGATTTGGCAACTATTGTCAAAGGCGATGATATTAATAAAACATTTCAGAAGTCTGTGAAATCTGCACAACACGCAGAAAAGCTTGGATTTACCAGATATTGGTTCTCTGAGCATCATAATTTCCCGAATGTAGCGAGTGCTTCAACTTCCATTTTAATAGGTCATATTGCTTCACAAACTACAACTTTACGAGTTGGCTCTGGTGGAATTATGTTACCAAATCATTCCACTTTGTCTGTTGCAGAACAGTTTGGAACTTTGGACGGATTATTTCCGGGGAGAATAGACCTTGGTTTGGGAAGAGCACCTGGAACAGATATGTTGACGGCAACTGCATTAAGAGGAAACAACTTCAATCCAAATTACAATTTTGAATTCTATATCAAAGAACTTCAAAAATATTTGTCTAATGAAAATTCTGAAGCAAAAGTAAGAGCGATTCCTGGAGAAGGCGCAGATGTTCCGATTTACATTCTTGGAAGTTCCACAGATTCTGCTTTTTTAGCGGCTAAGTTAGGTTTACCATATGCTTTTGCAGCGCATTTTGCACCTTCGCAGTTAGAGGTTGCCCTGGAAATTTACCGGGAACATTTTCAGCCGTCTGAGTTTTTGCAGGAACCTTATGTTTTGGTTTGTGTCAATATCATTGCTGGCGAAACTGTAGATGAAGCTCATTATCTTTCAACATCGCATTTCCAGGCGTTCGTCAATATTTTGACCGATCAAAGACAGCCTCTTTCACCACCAGATGAAACCGAATTGGCTGATATTTCTGATGAAGTAGCTGTTCATCTGAATAGAATGGCTGCCAAAACTTTTGTAGGAGATAAAGAAACTTTGAAAGAAAAACTTGGCAAATTTGTAAAAGATTACAAACCAGATGAGATTATCGTTTCAGGAAATATCTATGATTTTGATAAAAAACAAAGGTCTTACGAGATAGCTTCAGAAGTTATCAAATCACTATAATTAAAAAGCACAAACCGCAGTTTGTGCTTTTAATTTTTTATTTTAGAACATCAAATTCTATGGAACTACCACTGGAAACTTTGATTTCCGCCTTTTGATAATCGTCTTTAGTCGCCATATAAGGATTATTTAGAAATTTTTGCGGATTAATTGCCATCAATGGAAACCAAGTACTTTGAACTTGAACCTGAATTCTGTGTCCTTTTTTAAAAGTGTGCAGAACATCCTGAAGTTTCACATTCACGGTCGCACTTTTGTTAGGTGTCAGTGGCTCAGGTTTTTCAAAACTATTTCTGAATCTTGCCGGCATAATTTCGCTTCTTACCATCTGGTGATAATTGGCATATACAACGCCTGGTTTGTCAGGATTTGCTTTTTCGTCCGATGGATAGATATCGATTAATTTTACAATGAAATCAAGATCCGTAGCAGAGGTCACGATATTTAATTTGGTAAGGATTTCTCCAGCCAGCGTTATATCATTTTCAAGAACATCGGTTGTAAAAGTTAAGACGTCTGGTCTGTATGCTGCAAATCTCTGATCTTCGCTCATATAATTTCTTGGAGTAAAGCCATTCATATCTTTATAATTCTCGCTGCTTAGAACCGGTTTGTTAGGATCAGAAGTATATTCCGAGTAGGCTACTTGATTAAGAATATTCTTAGCTAATGTTCCTGAGTTATCAAGATAAAAAGTCACTTTCTGACTTTGTTTCGGAGGCCAAGTTTCAAACTGTTCCCATTGTTTTTTTCCCGTGTCAAACATATAAGCTTCCGGAAGTTTTGCTGCAGTTTTCGAATCTTCTTTTAGATAATGATGAAAGAATGGTTGCTCAATATTCCTTTGATAAAATGTGGATATGCTGTCGCCAAAATAGATGTCGTTATGAAAATGCTTTCCGCTGTCATAGTTCCATCCGCCGTGAGAAAAAGGACCCATCACAATCGTATTTTTGGCTTTAGGATTATTTTTTTCAATAGTTTTATAAATGTTGAGTGGTCCAGCCAGATCCTCCGCATCGAACCAACCGCCAACAGTCATTACTGCGTGACTGATGTTTTTAAGATGAGGCAGCAGATTTCTTTTTTGCCAGAACTCATCATAATTAGGATGATTTACCACCTCCTGCATAAAGAAGTTGTCTTTATAATATTTGTCCACACCATCTTTTAGCGTTCCCATATTTTTATAGAAAAGATATCCGTCGTCAGAAGTCGGTTTTATCATTTTATCTGCAAACCAAGATTCTTTTTCCGGCTTGGTTTTCTGCACGCCAAAGACAGGAAATGTTTTGAAATAACCCATTAAAAATGCACCATTATGGTGGAAATCATCGAACCAAAAATCGGAAATTGGTGCTTGCGGGGAAGAAGCAACCAATGCTGGATGATTTGCCAAAGTTCCTACAGCTGTATAAAATCCTGGATAAGAAGTACCATATTGTCCCACTTTACCATTGTTGTTTTGAACATTTTTTACCAGCCAGTCTACGGTGTCATACGTATCAGTACTTTCGTCCACATCTTTTTTAGTTTTGTGATCTACTTGCGGTGTCATATTCGTGAAAGTTCCTTCACTCATATATCTGCCACGAACGTCCTGAAAAACGAAGATGTATTTTTCCTTTTCAATAAATTTGTTGGGATTCAGTTTTTTTCTAAAGTTGTTCTCTCCATAAGGCGCGATGCTGTAACATGTTCTGTTCATGATAAACGGGTATTTTTTTCCCTTAGAAATATCCTTTGGAGTATAGATAATGGTGAACAATTTAGTTCCGTCTCGCATTGGGATATAAACTTCTTTTTTTGTGAAGTTGTCTTCGATGGGATTGGTTTGTGCAAAACCGAAACTAACTGTTATAACACAGAATAACACTAAGAACTTTTTCATTGAAAATAAATATTTGAATAAAATTAGGGTTTTTGAAGGAATTGACATTGAAAATTAAACAAAAGTTTATTGTTAAATAGAATGTTTATTTTGTACTGAAATCTGCGCCCCGGCTTGAGCGGAAATCCTTTTTACGCAACAAAGTGAAGTGAAAAGATTGGGAGCGGAAGACGGATAAAGGCGCCCAAATTATTTTAAATACAGACATAAAAAAGCCTGACTCATCAGAATCAGGCTCAGTAATATTTTTAATGTAATTTATAATCCAAGAATCTTGGCAAATAAATCTGGAACAATTCCCATAGAAAATAATGCTAGAATAATAACAATGGAAACAATGTTATACGTGATACTAGCTTTTTCCGTATTGTGGAAGTTATCTTCCTTATAAAAAAACATGGCGATAATCAGTCTAAGATAATAAGCAATACTTAAAGCTGAACCCAAAACTGCAACCAGAACTAGGAAGCTTGAACCACCTCCAATCGCCTGATTAAAAATGCTTAACTTTCCTATAAAACCAGCTGTTAAAGGAATACCAGCCATTGACAACATAGAAACAGTAGCAACAACTGCTAAAAGCGGTTCTTTTTTACCCAATCCATTGAAGGCTGCAAATGATGTTTCTTTCTTTATTTTTTCTACCCAAATCAGACTGATGAAAACACCAACCGTTGCCAATGAATAAGCAAATAAATAAAATCCTAAAATAGATGTGGAAAAATTATTAAGTCCAAAAAATATCAACGAAATATATCCTGCGTGTGATACAGAAGAGTAGGCGAGCATCCTTTTTGCATTGGTCTGAACTAATGCCATTACGTTAGCAAGTAATAAAGTAATAATCACAAAAACGCCTAAAATATTAATCCATTCTCCTGCAATACCGCCAAATCCTAAGGTCATTAATTTGAATAATGCAAAGAAACCGGAAATCTTAACTACAGATGCCATAAAACCAGTGATAAGCGATGGCGACCCTTGGTAAACATCAGGACTCCACATATGGAATGGTGCTAATGATACTTTGAAAGCAAGCGCAGACAGCATCAGGATAGAACCCATAATCAGCATCAGATTTTTTGGATTGCTGATGGCGAAATCGTGGATCACATACATATCAAAACTTCCCACACTTCCGTAGACTAATGCCACACCAAACATCAGAAATCCTGTAGCGAAGGCTCCCATAAGGAAATACTTCATAGACGCTTCAGTAGAGCGAAGGTCTGTTTTGTTAGAGCCGGCCATCACATATAATGGAATGGATAAAATCTCAATCCCGATGAATAACGTTACCAGATTTTGAAATCCGAAAAGAACCAATCCACCACTTAATGCAAATAGCATCAAAGCGTATAATTCGGACTGATGGCTTCTGTGATTGCTGAATGCAAATCCTCCCAAAAAGAACAATAATAATGTGATGATAATGGAAATCTTTGTAAATAAGGCGGCATTACTACTGTATTCATACATCGCTTTATACTGATCATAGAATTCACATTCGGGAAGAAAACTCACATACAAACCGATGATTAATCCCAAAATCCCAATGTATCTTGCGTATTTTCCTTTTTCCAATACACCGGAAAAAAGTACAAGCACTGCCGTGAGGAATAAAATTATAAAAACACTCATTTCTTTATTTGTTTCGTCGGAATCGGGAAGTACCGATGTCCGTTTTGAATTTTATTTAATTTCTCTTTTATCTTGTGTCAAGATTAATTTAACATCGATGCATAGATGAACTGTATAGAGCTCGTCACCATTTCTATTACCGGCTGCGGATAAACCCCAAGTACGATAACGAAAACAGATAAACTAGCCAATACAGAAAACTCAACTGAACTAATATCTTTTGTTGTAGCCAAAACCGCATCATCACCTTTTCCGAACATTGTTTTTCCATAGAATCTCAGCATATAAGCTGCTGCCAGAATCAATGTAAGTCCTGCCATTACTGTCATAATGAAGTTATAGCTGTAAACTGATTTCAATAAGATAAATTCACCAATGAATCCGTTGGTCAAAGGTACACCTGTTGATCCAAGAAGAATAATCATAAAAAGTATCGCAAATTTAGGAGCAACTTTAGCAAGTCCGCCCATCTGACGGATATCTCTTGTTTTGAATCTCTTATAAAGAATATCCGCACAATAGAACAATCCAACGACATTGATACCATGTGCAAAACTCTGTATCATTGCACCTAGTCCGCCTTCAAACGTCAGCCCGGTTCTCATTGTTACTACTGCTGATGAGAAAATCCCAGCTACAATCAGTCCAACGTGAGAAAGGGAAGAGTAAGCAATTAATCTTTTGCTGTCTGTGGAAATCATTGCGATAAGAGCACCGTAAATAATACCTATCACCGAAAGGATGATTACAATTTCTCCAGAAACTCCGCCAATGGCTTGTGGCGTAATAGGCAATAAATAACGCATCACACCGTAAACTGCCATTTTTAGCATAATCCCTGATAGCAACATAGATCCTTGTGTAGGCGAATAAGTATAAGTGTCAGGCTGCCAAGTGTGAAAAGGAAAGACTGGTAGCTTTACGGCAAAAGCAAAGAAGATAAACCAGAAGACAAAATTTTGCTCTGTTACACTAAGCTGGGCATTGTACAAGTCTGTTAGGGCAAAAGAAGCTGCCTGTCCTTGGTTATAAACATATATCAAACCAAACAACATAAATAGAGACCCTACGAATGTGTAAACAAAAAACTTTGTTGTAAACTTGATTCTTTTGTCTTCCTGTCCCCAGATGCCGGCGATGAACCAGATTGGAATCAAAGTGACTTCCCAGAAAATGTAGAACAACAGTCCGTCCAATGAGGTGAAAACGCCTAACAATCCAAACTGCATCAGCAAAATCAAAGCATAGAAGGAATTCGGGAAACCTTTTTTATCATTGAATGAAGACAGAATGATAATCGGAACCAAAATGTTGGTCAATAAAACCATTAGCATACTCATTCCGTCAACGCCGAAATTAACACTGCTTTTGATATAATTGGACCAAGGATAGGCGATTTCGTATTGCAAAGGAGCATCTACAGTTGGCGTGAAATCGAAATTTCCCAACATATAAAATGCAATCAGCATTTGTGCGAAGCCAAAAACCAACGCTATATATTTACTGGACTTATTGTTCCAGAAAAATAGTAAACCCGAACCTACTAGAGGTAATAGTAATAATGTTAATAGTAAATACGACATTATCTATTTCAATAAAAAGTTAACAATCAATACAATTCCTATGGCCAATGACATAATCAGCACATAGTTTTCCACATTTCCATTTTGCAGACGCTTTGCAGCTCTTCCGGAATCCTGAGCACCCAATCCAATGAAGTTTACAATGGGATCTAAAACTGCTTTATCAAACATTGCTGCAGCTTTTCCAGCTTCTTCAAAAGGTCTTACGATGCAGGCGTTATAAATCTCATCCACAAACAATTTCTTTGCCGACAGTTTTTCCCAACCAGTATATTTATCTTCAGGAAGAGCCATTTTTTTCTTATTTACATAGATGTTTCTAACAAAGAACCAAACCGTAAAAACCATTAGAATTGTTGCGACTAAAAGAATCATTTCTGTACCAAATGGAACGCCTGATAAAGTAGCTTCCATCTGTTTAAAACTTTCTGGTGTCAGAACAGGCTTCAGCCATTCCATCAATTTAGCATAATGTCCGTGACCGATAAAGTGCGGAAGATTGATAAAACCTCCAACTACGGAAAGAACAGCCAAAACGATTAAAGGTAAAGTCATGTTGGCAGGACTCTCGTGCAAGTGATGTTTTTGCTCTTCTGTCCCTCTGAATTCTCCGTGAAATGTTAGATAATACAATCTGAACATATAAATTGCTGTGATAGCAGCCAAAATGAATAGCATCACCCAATAAATCGGATTCTTAGCAAATGCTGCAACCAAAATTTCATCTTTGGAAATCATCCCGGAAAGTAAAGGGAAACCAGAGATTGCCAACGTTCCGATAAGGAATGTAGCGTGGGTAATGGGAATATATTTTTTCAAGCCGCCCATAAAACGCATATCCTGTTCGTTGCTCATTGCGTGGATTACAGAACCAGCACCCAAGAATAACAAAGCTTTGAAGAAAGCGTGTGTCATTACGTGAAACATTGCTGTGGTATAAGCACCTAATCCTAAAGCAATGAACATAAATCCAAGTTGTGAAACTGTGGAGTATGCCAATACTTTTTTGATGTCGTTTTGTCTGAGTGCATAGAAGCCAGCTAATGCTGCAGTGAGGAATCCGATGAATAAAATACCGTCTTGAACTGTTGGTGCTAATGTGAATAAGAAATTAGACCTTACAACTAGATAAACTCCAGCGGTAACCATCGTTGCCGCGTGAATCAAAGCAGAAACCGGCGTTGGTCCGGCCATTGCGTCCGGCAACCAGGTGTATAACGGAACCTGTGCGGATTTACCTGTAGCTCCAATGAATAAGGCTGCGGTGATAAAAATAATTGTTGTTCCATCCAATTCGAAGATAGAAGCGTTTTGAGCTACAGAAAGATAATCAATTGCATTAACGTTCGCAGCGATGGCGAAAATCCCGATTAGCAAACCAAGGTCTCCGATACGGTTCATAATGAAAGCTTTTCTTGCTGCTTTTCCGTAATCTTCATTCTGATACCAAAATCCAATCAACAGGTAAGAACAAAGTCCTACACCTTCCCAGCCGATGAATAAGATCAGATAATTGCTTCCTAGAACTAACAACAACATCGAGAAGATGAACAGGTTCAGATAAGTGAAAAACTTGTAGAAACCCTTATCGTGGCTCATATATCCAATGGAGTAAAGGTGTATCAGTGAACCGATTCCGGTAATAATCATCACCATCATTAATGACAGCTGATCTACCTGGAAACCAAAATTAACCTGAATTCCTGCAACTCTGAACCATTCGAATGCTTTTACGATGACAGGAGCACTCTCACTATTGAAATTCAGAAATACACTTGTTGTGATAATAAACGAAGCGAAAACTACCAAAGTTGCCAATCCACCAACGAAAATTTTAGGAAGATGTTTTCCAAAAAGTCCGTTGATCAGAAACCCGGCAAGTGGTAAAAGTACAATTGCGTAAACTAAATTCTCCATCCTTTATTATCCTCTTAATTTATTAAAAATACTAACATCGACAGACTTTGTATTTCTATACATCATCGCAATAATTGCCAATCCTACAGCTACTTCTGCAGCGGCAACTACCATTATGAAAAATACTAAAAGCTGTCCGTGACCATCACCTTTGTAAGCCGAAAATGCAGCCAGCAAAAGATTTACGGAATTAAGCATCAATTCTACACAGCCCAAAATCACGATAGCGTTTTTGCGCACCAAAACTCCTAAAACTCCGAGGCAGAAAAGAATCGTGCTCAGAATGATAAAGTATTCCAAAGGAACTTGTTGTATAAATGTATTCATATCCTATAAATCTTTTTTACCAATCAGAACTGCTCCCACAATACCCGCAAGGATAAGCACAGATGCCAGTTCAAACGGCAATACATATTCGTTAAACAACAATCTTCCCAAGTTTTTGGTCAGACCTACTGACTGGTCTACATTGTTAGTAACTGTTGTATTTCCAGTAAGACCTTTATAAGCACCCAACATCCCGATGAAAAGAATACTAGCTGAAAAAACTCCAATGAATTTTGGAAGGCTAGCCTTCTTGCTTTCGTCTTCTTTATTGAGGTTGAGCATCATCAAAATGTAAAGGAAAAGAACCATAATCGCACCTGCGTAAACAATGATTTGTACGATTCCTAAAAACTGGGCGTTAAGAAGAATATACATCCCGGCAATAGAAAACATCGTCACAATCAGTGACAAGATCGCATACAATGGATTTTTTGCAAAAACAAAATAAACGGCACTTGCAATGGCTAAAAATGCTACAAAGAAAAATAAAATCTGATCCATTACTTTACTGCATTTTTTTGTTTTTCGGACTGTCTTGGTGTGATATCAATCCTTTCATTTATTTTCTCTACTAACTTATCTTTTCCGTAGATAAAAGAACCTCTGTTGGTTTCTACATCTACTAATCTGTCTGTAAGATAAATAGCAGATTTTGGACAGGCTTCTTCACACATTCCACAGAAGATACATCTCAACATATTGATTTCGTAGCTCTCAGCGTATTTTTCTTCGCGATAAAGATGTTTTTCCTCTTTAGTTCTTTCGGCAGCAACCATAGTAATCGCTTCGGCAGGACAGGCAACAGCACATAGTCCGCAGGCAGTACATCTTTCACGGCCTTCTTCGTCTCTTTTAAGAACGTGCTGACCTCTCCAAATTTCTGCCCTAGGCTTATCTACCTCAGGATAAGGATAAATTGGCGGGCCTTTTACGATATTTCTCACAGCGTGCTTGAGGGTAATCCCCATCCCTTTGAATACCGCCGGAAGGTAGATTTTCTCTGCAAGGGTCATTTCCTTGTTCGAAACAACTTTTGATCTGTTAGTAAGTTTCATTTAATTATAGATGTTAGATGTTAGACATTAGATTTTAGACTAATCTTGTCTTTATCTTAAATTTTATATTCAATATTAATTTCCGAATGCTAAAATCAACGCGCCGGTAATCATCAAATTAACCAAAGCTAGTGGAATCAATGTTTTCCATCCTAGATGCATTAACTGGTCGTATCGAAATCTTGGAAGCGTCCATCTGATCCACATAAAAATCAGGATTCCGATAATTGTTTTTGTCAGGAATGCAACGATGCTTAATATTCCAGCGGCGTTTTCTCCCCAGTTTTGTGTAACCCATTCGATCCCGGGATAGTTGTAACCTCCGAAAAATAATGCAACCATAAATGCGTTGGAGATAAACATATTGACATATTCCCCAAACATATACAATCCTAATTTCATTGAGGAATATTCGGTGGAATATCCTGTTACCAATTCGGATTCACATTCTGGTAGGTCAAAAGGGTGACGGTTGGTTTCTGCTAATGCTGCAATGATGAAGATTAAAAATGCCAATGGTTGGTAGAAGATATTCCAGTTCATTCCGTCCAGAGAAATCAGTCCCCACAGTTTTCCTGTGGCCTGCGATTCTGTAATGACTTTTAGGTCAAGACTTCCATTCATCATAATGATAGAAAGCAATGCAAGTCCCATCGCCAATTCATACGAGATCATTTGAGAAGATGCTCGGATCGCCCCTAATAATGAATACTTATTATTAGAAGCCCAACCACCGATCATAATCCCATAAACTCCGATGGAAGCCATTCCGATAATGTAAAGGACACCAACATCGATATTGGCTACTTGAAGGTCAAATGAAGTTCCACCAATATTCAGGCTTTTTCCCCAAGGAATCACAGCACCTGTAATGAGTGAAATGAACATTACCAATGATGGTCCGAGGATAAAAAGAAACTTTTCTGCATTTGCCGGTGTGAAATCTTCCTTAAAGAAAAACTTACCACCATCAGCAAGTGGCTGTAGCAATCCGAATGGTCCGGCTTTGCTTGGTCCGATCCTGTCCTGCATCACGGCTGCTACTTTTCTCTCTGCCCAAGTGGAGTAGGCTGCGATGGTTAACGCCAGTAAAAATAGGGCAAGTACCAATATAATTTTGAAAGTAATTAATTCCATAATTGTTATTTGAATTTAATCAGACAAATGAATTCTAAATAATTTCGTTATCTAATTTTTCAATTTCTATTTCGTCTTTTAAACCGATTTCTTTAGCTTCAGGATTTTCCAGAACATTGTAACTGTCCGTTTTTTTCTCGTAATGATTCAGCGAGATTACAGAATGTCTATCGATATGTCTTGGGCCTTCAATGTTCCAAAGAGCAGTATCTTTTTTCTCAAAACGACATTCGTTGCAAATCCAATCTTCAACTTCACCATATTGGTCTTTTCTAGCAGTTACTCTTACCACTTCGTCTCCCTTCATCCAAAGTACGGCTTTTCCGCTACATTTTGTACAAGTACAAGTCGCATTGTAAGGTTTAGTAAACCAAACTCTGCTTGCGAATCTCGCAGTTCTGTCCGTCAAAGCACCAACAGGACAAACATCAATCACGTTTCCAATAAATTCATTATCAAGAGCTTTGTTCAACATTGTTGATATTTCTGCGTGATCTCCTCTGTAAAGAATTCCGTGTTCTCTCTTTTCAGTCAACTGATTGGCAACCAATACACATCTTGCGCAAAGAATGCAACGGTTCATATTCAGTTTGATGTTTGGACCGATGTCGTCTGCATCGTAAGTATTTCTTTCGAATTCAGTTCTTGTATAGGCAACTCCGTGCTCATAACCAAGATCTTGAAGATGACATTCTCCAGCCTGATCACAAATAGGACAATCCAATGGGTGATTTACCAAAAGGAATTCTGTAACCGCCTTTCTACCTTCCTGTGCTTTTTCAGAAGTCAGGTTTTTCACTTCCATTCCGTCCATAACACCGGTTCTACAGCTAGCAACCAATTTTGGCATTGGTCTCGGATCCGCTTCAGAACCTTTAGAAACCTCTACAAGACAAGTTCTACATCTACCGCCACTTGTTTCCAATTTGCTGTAATAGCACATTGCAGGTGGAACAGATTTTCCTCCGATTTGTCTTGCCGCTTCCAAGATAGAAGTGCCAGGCAAAACTTCGGTAGTGTGTCCGTCTATGGTTACTTTAAATTTTTTGACTTCTTCGCTCATATCTTATGCTTTTGGCTATATGCATTCAGCAATAGTCTATTTTTAATTTTTTATTTTTCTATTAAATACGTATCCGATTCCAAAATTGATTTGGTAGAATACAAAGTCCTGGCTGGCTTTATCAGGTTTATTATTAAGAGTAGTCTTGATATCCGGCATATTGATATACCCGAATTTTCCTTCTACTCTTGCCATCCAATGATTCCAGAAAACAGCATTAATACTAGTCCTCGCATCCAATCCGAATCCTGCTAAATGGTATCTGTCACTTCTTTCGTTTCCAAAAAGTTTAACATTACTTTTAGGCATCAGAGCACCAATTCCGCCTCCGTAAGCCCAAAACATATTAAAATCTTTTTTGGATAATACGTTTTTGTATTTTTCCAGACCTAGATTGATATAATTAAGTCCATCGGTATGTTCAAATGTCAAAAATTGCTCATCCGATAAATCAACCTGACCGTTTTGAACCATTCCTGCATAAGTTGGGTCTGAAATATGTCCATCAATATTTACCGTCTGATTCTGGTCCATTACATATTTCATATGGTCTTGTGCGATTACAAGAGCCCAATTATCCTTAATAAAATAAGCCAATCTAAAATTGAACTGCGGAATCGAAAGTCTGGTTGGATCGATGTAAGCCATACTTAACTCGGAAGGTCTGTCGTGAGCTACCACATTGTTCAATGTAAAGTCATAACCGTTTCCTTTAAATCTAATATCAGAATCGCTAAATCCGGCTCTGTTCCAACCCCAATATACGAACATTGTTCCCTTGGAAAGCTTAGATTGGTTATATCCGGAATTATCAACTGTGTCTTGATTTTGTCCAAACAACATTGTTGTTCCTACAAAAAATACAAAAACTATTTCAAAGAACTTCTTCATTATTTCTAGTGAATTTGAAAAAACAAATTCTATTCAATCTTTATTTAACTGTTACTAACAACCGGAATAGGGTCTGCATAATTTGCTATTCCATAATTTTGAGTCTGGCTCAACTCAGGATTGTTAACATGCCATTCGAACTCATCTCTGAAGTGTCTGATGGCTGCCGCAACCGGCCAAGCTGCTGCGTCTCCCAAAGGACAAATAGTATTACCTTCGATTTTTCGCTGGATGTCCCAAAGCAAATCGATGTCTTCCATTTTTCCTTCTCCTTTTTCTATTTTTTTCAAGATTTTATACATCCAACCCGTTCCTTCACGGCAAGGTGTACATTGTCCACAACTCTCGTGGTTATAGAATCTTGCAAGAGTCATTGTATGATTGACCACACATTGATCTTCATCCAAAACAATAAATCCTCCTGAACCCATCATTGTTCCGGTAGCAAAACCACCGTCAGCAAGAGATTCATAATTCATATATCTTGGTTCACCATTGATGGTTTTTAGTAATAAATTGGCTGGGACAATTGGAACAGAACTTCCACCAGGAATACAAGCTTTCAGCTTTTTACCATTTGGGATTCCGCCACAATATTCATCAGAATAAATAAATTCTTCAACCGTAATCGTCATATCAATTTCATAAACGCCTGGTTTGTTGATATTACCACAAGCAGAAATCAATTTAGTTCCTGTTGACCTTCCTACACCAATTTTGGCATATTCAGCACCACCAATTTCGATGATTGGAACAACCGCAGCGATAGACTCTACATTATTAACAACCGTTGGTCTTTCCCAAAGTCCTTTTACAGCTGGGAAAGGTGGCTTCAATCTTGGATTTCCTCTTCTTCCTTCAAGAGATTCAAGAAGAGCCGTTTCTTCACCGCAAATGTAAGCACCAGCACCTCTCTGGACATAAATCTCCAAATCGAAACCAGTTCCTAAGATATTTTTTCCAAGAAATCCTGCAGCTTTCGCTTCTTCGATGGCTTCTTCCAAAATATCCGGAATCCAAGAATATTCTCCTCTTATATATATATAGGATGTATTGGAACCTAAAGTGTAAGATGAAATTAACATTCCTTCAATCAAAAGATGAGGAAGAAACTCCATTAGATATCTGTCTTTGAAAGTCCCTGGTTCAGATTCATCAGCATTCACTACCAAATGTCTTGGAACACCTTCTGGCTTAGCGAGGAAACTCCACTTCATTCCTGTCGGGAAACCAGCGCCTCCACGACCACGAAGTCCGGAAGTTTTAACTTCTTCCAAGATTTCTGCAGGTTTCATTTTAAGAGCTTTTTCCGCTGCTTCGTAACCACCGTGTTTACGGTAAGTCTCGAAATAACGAATTCCCTCTATATGTGCATTTTTAAGTAAAAGTTTTTTACTCATCGTTTATAAAAGCTTATAGCAATTGGCTTATGGCTTTTTGCTTAGTTATTATCTCAATTAATTATTAACCTAAATCAATCGCTCCTTGTCTGCAGAGATCGATAATTTCGTCAACTTTTTCTATTGTCAAATTTTCGTGGTAGAATTTCCCCAACTGCATCATTGGTGCATATCCGCAAGCTCCTAGACATTCGGCAGGCTTCAAAGTAAATAATCCGTCTTCAGAAGTTCCACCGTCTTTGATGTTTAGTTTTGTGCGAATGTGGTTAAGGATATTATCGCTTCCATTTAACATACAAGGTCCAGTTCTGCATACTTCCAAAACATATTTGCCAACTGGCTTCATATTAAACATCGTATAGAATGTTGCCACTTCATACACTTCAATCGGAGTAATGTTTAACAGTTCAGCTACATAATCCATAACTGGAACAGCCAACCAGCCTCCAAATTCTTTCTGTGCAATATGCAATACCGGAATCAAAGCAGATTTTTGTCTGCCTTCTGGATATCTTGCAATTATTTTATGAACCTGTTCTAAGCTTTCAGGTTTAAAAGCAATTGTTTCGCTCATATTTAAAGATTTTAGATTTTAGATTTTAGATTTTAGATGAAAATCGTAGTTCTAAAAATCTTATCAATTTTGATATTAATTTATATTTAAAGATTTTAGATTAATTTAAAATTTATAATCCAAAATCTATAATTTCATTTATGCATCTAATTCTCCCGCAATGATGTTCATACTACACATAGTTACAATCGCATCAGAGATTACAGAACCGGTAATCATTTCCGGATATGCCTGATAGTAGATGAAACAAGGTCTTCTGAAATGTAGTCTGTAAGGACTTCTTCCCCCATCGCTAACAAGGTAGAATCCTAATTCTCCGTTTCCACCCTCAACAGCGTGGTAAACTTCTCCTTTAGGAACATCAGTTTCTCCCATTACGATTTTGAAATGGTAAATCAAAGCTTCCATTTTTTGATAAACATCGGCCTTTTCTGGCAAATAAAACTCAGGGACATCTGCGTGGAACGGACCTTCCGGTAAGTTTTCGTAAGCTTGTTTGATAATTTTAATTGATTCCCAAACTTCCTGCTGACGAACCATAAAACGGTCATACGTATCACCTGCAGTTCCAACAGGAATGATGAAATCAAAATCCTGGTAAGAAGAATAAGGTTGCGCCACTCTCACATCATAATCTACACCAGCAGCACGTAGGTTAGGACCTGTAAAACCATAGTTTAAAGCTCTTTCCGCAGAAATGGCACCCGTGCCAATGGTTCTGTCCATAAAAATTCTGTTTCTTTCTAAAAGATTACAGAATTCTTGAAATCTTGGTGGGAAAGTTTTAAGGAAATCTTTGATAAGTTCGTGGAACTTCGGGGTCAAGTCTCTTTCAAAACCACCGATTCTTCCCATATTGGTCGTCATCCTTGCACCACAGATTTGCTCGTACATATCGTAGATGCGCTCTCTCTCGATGAACATATAAGTAAGGCCTGTGATTGCGCCCGAGTCCATTCCTGTTACACCATTACAAATCAAATGGTCACCAATTCTGGCTAATTCCATCAAGATCACACGCATATAATCTACACGCTTTGGGACTTCTACACCAATCAGTTTTTCAACAGTCATGTGCCATCCAAGATTATTGATTGGAGCCGAGCAATAGTTCATACGGTCTGTGAGCGTAGTGATCTGAGCAAAGTTTCTTCTTTCGGAAATCTTTTCAAATGCCCTGTGAATGTAACCAACCGTTTGCTCGGAGTGCAGAATTCTTTCACCGTCCATTGTAAGAACATTCTGAAAAATCCCGTGCGTAGCCGGGTGCGTAGGACCAAGATTCAACGTATATAGCTGTCCGTCGATCTGTTCCTTGCTTTCGTATTGGTTTAGTATATTAGATAATGAGTTATCTTTCATATTTATTATAATTGATAATTGATATTTGATAATCGATAATCATTTATCTATCATCATTCATCATTTATATTGATTTTATCTTCCGAACATTGCATCATTCTTATCCGTCCTTGTTCCGTCTTCCAGTTTATATTCTTTCAGCATCGGATGATAACCAAGGTCTTCCATATTAAGGATTGGTCTCAGGTCAGGATGTCCTTTGAATTTGATGCCGTAGAAATCATAGGTTTCTCTTTCCATCCAGTTAGCTCCTGCGTACAAATCCACAATAGAATCTACCTCGATGTTCTCTCTTGTCATAAACACCTTAAGTCGGATTCTGAAATTTGCCATCATATTATGAAGATGATAAATCACACCGATTTCTTTATCTTGCGTTTCAGGATAATGAATCCCACAAATGTCTGTTAGGAAATTGAATTCTAGTGTAGAATCTTTAAGATAATGAATCACTTTCTTGATGTCATCCTTCTTGATTTCCACCGTAAGCATTCCGTAAGGCTCAGAACTGGAAATCACAGAATCCGGGAATTCTCTTGTTAGCGCTTCTAATACAAATTCGTTCGTCATAATTAATTCAAAATTTAAAATCCCGAAATTAGATTTTAATAACTAATATCATAAGAGTCCAAGAGCGCACGATATTCTGGTGTGTCTCTTCTTCTGATACTTTCACTTTCCGCAAGTGCCTGTACCTGCATCACACCTTCGATGATTTGCTCTGGTCTTGGCGGGCATCCTGGCACGTAAACATCGACAGGTATGATTTTATCAATTCCCTGAAGAACCGAATATGTATCGAAAATCCCACCGCTCGAAGCGCAAGCACCAACAGCGACAACCCATTTTGGCTCAGCCATCTGGGTGTAAACTTCTTTCAAAACCGGACCTAATTTCTTAGATATAGTTCCGCAAACCATCAGCATATCTGCTTGTCTCGGTGAGAAAGAGTTTCTTTCCATTCCGAATCTTGATGCATCGTAAGTCGGGTTTAGTGTCGCCATAAACTCGATACCACAGCAAGATGTAGCAAATGGTAATGGCCATAGCGAATATTTTCTTGCCATCCCGATGACGCTGCTCAGCTTAGTTGCAAAAAATCCTTCTCCTTCATAACCTTCCGGAGCAGGGGCGTCTGTAATTATTACTGGTTTTTTGTCTGACATTTTCTTTAATTATAAATTATGAATGATTAGTGATAAATGATTTTCAGAAAAAATTAATCATTTACCATTAATAATTAATTTTATTTATCCCAATCCAAAGCGCCTCTTTTCCACACATAGAAAAACGCAACAAAGAAAATCGCTACGAAAGTCAGAACTGCTAAGAAGCCCTGCATCCCAAATTCTCTAAAATTAACAGCATAAGGATAAAAAAATACGATTTCGATATCGAACAACACGAACAATACCGCTGTTAAGAAATATTTGATGGAAAATGGTGTTCTGGCATTTCCTTCTACAGGAATACCACATTCCCAGCTTGAGTTTTTTACAGAATTCCCTTTCTTCTGCTTAGGTCCCAAAAAATGAGCGCCTAATAAAGAGATAGCTACAAATCCAAGACCGACTGCGGCCTGAATTAGTATAGGGATATAATTTTCAGGTAAATTCATAAAGTCTAAATTTAACTATGCAAAAGTACTAAATAAAGATTTAATATATTAAATTATTCACCTGCTCAAAAGACAAGAAAAGTCTCTTTTAATAAATTTAGAATAATTATAAATAAGCTTTATTTGTCTTTTTTGCCCATCTTTCTCAGTACTAGGTAGGCAATGTATGCAATATAAAGAAATAAGATGCTGGCAAACAGTATGTTGATTAAGGTGTCTGTTTTTGCGTTTTTCACGGGTTCCAAGAAATTGTAAAGAACAAATGCTAAAATCAGTACACCGTAAATGATAAGTTGTTTTTTCAAATTCTTAATTTTTTAAAAGTTTGAGATGCGAATCAATGTAATAATGTTAAACGGTTGTTTGATTTTATTAAGCTTTGATTTCTAGAGAGTATGTTCTTCTTCTTTTGTGGTTCACTGGATTGTAATCCTGCCAGAGCACCTGTACATTCTTATTTTCTTCCAGTTCTGGATTGGTTTCCAAAAACTTGATTCCTTTATCTTTAAGATTCATCTCGATCGCTTTGAAAATTATGGAAGTAACGCCACGTCTCTGATATTCCGGATGTATTCCTATTAAATAAAAGTTTGCTCTATCGTTTTTCTTCCCCGCCTGTAAAAAATGCCACCAGGCAAAAGGAAAAAGCTTACCCTTGGCTTTTTGAAGCGCTTTTGAATAAGAAGGCATTGTGATTGCAAATGCGACAAGCTGATTATTTTCATCTGCTACACACGTGATGTAATCTTTATCTATAAAACCAAAATATTTTTCCTTATAAGTTTTGATTTGTTCGTCGGAAATAGGCGTGTATGTTGATAGGTGTTTATAGGTCTCATCCAGAAGTTTGAACATGGGTTCAACGTAAGGTAATATTTCCTTTTTATTATTGAATTTTAATGTTTTCAGTTTATATTTTTGAGCAATGAGACTGCTGAATTTTTCTACTTTTTCAGGTAATTTGTCTGGAAATTGAAGTTCAAACTCTACCCATTCTTTTTCTTTCACAAGTCCTAGATTTTCTAGATGTTTTGGATAGTAGGCATCATTATAAAGTCCAATCATCGTTGCGAGTTTGTCAAAACCCATCGTAAGCATTCCGGCTTTATCAAGATTTGTGAAACCCATTGGGCCTTCAATTTTTTCAATGTGATGCGCTCTTGCAAATTTTATTGCTTCTTCAATTAAAGCTTTGGAGACTGCTTCGTCGTCTATAAAATCTAACCAGCCAAAACGAACTTTTTTGATTCCTAATTCATTTTCTTCTTTATGATTAATGATAACAGCAATTCTACCAACGATTTTAGTATTTTTATATGCCAGAAACTGTTTGGCTTCTGAATAGGATAATGCCGGATTCTCTTCTTTTTTCCAAATGTTCTTTTCTTCGTTTATTAACGGTGGAACATAATTCGGATTATTCCGGTACAATTCCATTGGGAACTTGATGAACTTTATTAAGTCTTTTTCGTTAAGAACTTGCTTTATGATTACATTTTCCATATTCTTGCGTATCAAGAGAACAAAGATAGCTTTTAGCTTAAAAAAAGCAATACTTTGGCATACTTTTTACAGCTAAATCAACAAAACACATTAAATAAAAAATATGTATTATCTTATCATCGGAGCCGTTTTTTTAATAAGCATGTTTGTGCAAAGTAGGCTTCGTTCTAAATTCGAATTTTATTCTAAAGTTCATCTGCGAAACGGAATGTCTGGGAAAGAAGTGGCAGAAAAAATGCTGAGAGACAACGGAATCAATGATGTACAAGTCATTTCAGTACCAGGACAATTAACCGATCATTATAATCCTGAAAACAAAACAGTCAATCTTTCTGAAGCGGTTTATATGCAGAGAAATGCAGCTGCGGCAGCTGTTGCAGCGCACGAATGCGGACACGCTGTTCAACATGCTGTTGGTTACTCAATGCTTCAGTTCAGGTCAAAGATGGTTCCGGTGGTGAACATCAGCTCCAGGTTATTGCAATTCGTCCTGATGGGAGGTATTTTAGTAATGGCAATGAGCGGAAATAAAACAATTCTAGCAGTAGGCGTTGTTCTTTTTGCAATCACAACTTTATTTGCGTTCATAACGCTTCCGGTGGAATATGATGCCAGCAATCGTGCCTTAAAATGGCTAAAATCTACAGGTACGGTAACAGCCGAAGAATATGAGGGTGCAGAAGATTCACTCAAATGGGCTGCAAGAACTTATGTCGTAGCAGCGCTGGGATCTTTGGCTCAGCTTATTTATTTCGCATCTTTGCTATCAGGGAACAGAAGGGAATAAAAGTTATGAAAATTTAAATTCCAAAAGCATCTCGGACAATTCGTCTGAGATGCTTTCTTTTTTAGCCATTTTGACATTGGCTCTAATGATGCATATTTCATGTGCGTCAAAATCCAGAATGTTTGCATCGTATCGATTAAGGATTGTGAATATTTGATTTTGCTGCGAAAACCTAAATCGTATTTCAATTTCGGATTCCAGCTCTTTGGTGATTATTTGCGCCTGCTCAAGGGTAAGTTTTGCAGATTCTTTATATGTTTTCACCAATCCGCCAACACCTAATTTCGTTCCACCATAGTAGCGTATGACTACAACCAGCACATTTGTAATCTGATGTGCGAGCAATTGGTTATAAATTGGTAGTCCCGCACTTCCGGATGGTTCGCCATCATCATTAGCCCGATAATTCTCTCCATTGATTCCTATGCGGAATGCATAGCAATGATGGGTGGCTTTTGGATGTTGCTCGTAAAGATGATTTAACTTTTCTTTGGCATCAGCATCGGAATTAACTGGATAAGCAAAGCCTATGAACTTGCTACCTTTTTCTTTTAGCAAGACATTCTCTACATTTTCTTTAATGGTTTGGAATTCAAACATTCTTCAAAAATAGAAATTCCCGATTTAAATTTCAAATCTGAAAATTCTTTTTTTTCATTGATAAGTCAATCCAATTTTAAATGATTTGGAATATTGTCAAAAAAAAAAATGAAAGAAAATAAAATCCCAACAATTAATTTTTGTGTAATTTTGCATTTCAAATTTTTTAATATCAATGCCTAATACAATAATCATTGGCTCCGGAAGTTATGTTCCGGAAAACGTTATAGACGGCTCTCATTTTGCTGATGCTGTGTTCTATGATGATAATAATCAGCTGATTGAAAAGCCTACTGAGGAAATCATTCAGAAATTTGTGGACATCACTGAAATAGAGCATAGAAGGTATGCCAATCCTGAAGATTTTAATTCTGATCTGGCGCACAGAGCGTCATTAGAAGCTATCGAAGATGCAGGCATTGATAAAGAAGAAATTGATTATATTATTTTTGCTACCAATTTTGGTGAAGTGGGTGTAAACGGAATCCCGAATTTCATGCCATCTCTTTCCGCCAGGCTAAAAGGTAAACTCGGCATCAAAAGAAGAGATTGTATCAATTACGATATGATTTTCGGCTGTCCGGGTTGGGTAGAAGGTCTTATTCTAGCTGATACGATGATCAAAGCAGGCAAAGCAAAAACTGTTTTGGTTGTAGGCGGTGAAACACTGAGCAGAGTTACCGATCCTTATGACAGAAATAAAATGATTTTTGCAGATGGAGCTGGAGCTGTTGTTGTTACTGCGACTGAAGATTCAAAAGTGGGAGTTTTGGCAGATAATACACTGTGTGATAATGGTGAAGAATTATGCTATCTGGAAAACGGGCCTTCTCTGAACCTTGAGCACAATCAGTCTCAGTTATTTATCAGGATGAGAGGTCGTAAAATCTATGAATATGCTCTAAAAAATGTTCCAGATGCTATAAAAGCGACTATTGACAAAGCAGGGTTGGATATTTCAGATATCCATAAAATCCTGATTCATCAGGCTAATGCAAAAATGGACTATGCTATGATTGGCAGACTATTTAAGTTGTACGGAAAAAAAGATTACGATCACGCAATTTCTCCGATGACGATTCAACAGTTTGGCAATTCGTCGGTGGCTACAGTTCCCACTTTATTTGATTTAATCAGAAAAGGAAAAATGGAAGGACAATCTTTTGCACCGGGTTCGCATATTTTGTTTACATCTGTTGGTGCTGGAATGAACATCAATTGTGTAGTTTACAAGTTTCCTGAGGGAAAAATATAATCAACATAAAGTAAAAACAAATCACAAACGTTTATAGTACAAAAGGAATAAGTTAATTGTTCCTTTTGTTTTTTTATAATATTATGCAAAAGACTGTTATATTTCTACTTGCCCTATTTTTAATTCTGGAAATCTATGTTTATCAAGCTTTTAAAACTGTTTATAATAGCCAAAATGGAAAGCTGCTATATTGGATTCCTACAATTTTAGTGTATGGATTTTTGTTTTATTCCATTTTCACCTATGACAGAGGTTCTCATAAGTATCTCAGTTTTCAGGTGGTATTTTCAGTTATTCTGATATTTGTCTTGCCGAAATTACTGATTGCCATCTTTCTTTTGATAGAAGATATAATCAGGCTTCTTAACTTTGGTTACAACTATGTAGCGACAGATAATCACGTTTATCCGTCAAGGAGGAAGTTTATAAGTTTGGTTGGCCTAGGTTCGGGAGCGGTTTTAGCTGGTTTTGTTCTTGATGGAATTATTTTCGGGAAATACCGTCACAAAGCACGAATTGTTAGACTTAAATTGAAAAATCTACCATCTACCTTCAAAGGTTATAAAATCGTTCAGATTTCGGATGTTCACAGCGGAAGTTTTCAGAATCCTAAAAACCTGCAACACGCTATTGATTTGATTAATAAGCAGAATGCGGATCTAGTATTGTTTACAGGTGATATGGTGAATAATTATGCCGACGAATTTGTTCCGTTTATCGATCTGTTTTCTCAAATCAAAGGAAAAGATGGAAAGTTCGCTGTTCTTGGCAACCACGATTATGGAGAATATGGCGTCTGGAAAAACATTGATGAAAGAAAGAATAACATTCCGAAACTTATTGAAAATGAAAAAAAAGCAGGATTCGAAATGCTTCGGAATGAACATAGAATCATAGAAAGAAACGGAGAAAAATTATATATTCTAGGAGTAGAAAATTGGGGGATTCCGCCATTTCCACAATTTGGAGATCTGAACAAGGCTTCTGAAGGAGTTCCCGCTGAAGCTTGCAAGATTCTGATGTCGCACGATCCTTCCCATTTTGATGCTGTGGTTAAAAAACACCCAGTAGATGTACAACTAACGCTTTCCGGACACACGCACGGTATGCAATTCGGGATTGATTTGAAAAATTTTAGGTGGTCTCCCGTAAAGTTTAAGTATCCAAAATGGGCAGATTTGTACCAAACCGGTGATAAATATCTATATGTAAATCGTGGTTTTGGTGTGATTGGATACCCTGGTAGAGTGGGCGTATTGCCTGAGATTACAGTTTTTGAATTGAGTTAAAACAAAATTTTTTTGATATAAGACAAAGCCTGTTTATCGTATGAATGATAACAGGCTTTTTAGATAGTTTCACTGCAGTCTCATACGCTTTTGTAGATCTAAACTACTTAATAATGATTATTGATTGTGTAAAAATAGGTCTATTTATATGCGAAATATTTAATTTGAAAAGTCTCGGTATCAAAATAAATAATCCTTCATTCTGGCGACCGCTATCTCATTCTCATCAATGAATTGAAAAAGCTGCTCAAGACGGTCTTCGAATTTTCTCCCGTTATTAATCTTTTTGTAGAAAGGTAATCTAAAAGGTGATTCGGAAGAGCTGAAGAGTTGCCACGCATTGGCATAGATCATCACATAATCATTATTCTTTAGACTTTCTAAAAGCATGTTTTCGTAATACTTCATCGGGGTAACTTGTAAAACATAATCATTAAACGGAAGCTGTGAGTATGGAGACTGGCTTTCCGGGATTACGTTCACATCATTTTCGATATGGAGATACGTTCTTGACGTTAGTTTTCTCCACAGGAAATTAATGCTGGATTCATCAATTTCCGAAACGTATTTGAACTCCATTTTTTGTATTTCCTGATAAGAAAATTGATGCTGTTTTTGTCTAAGTCCACGAATGGGTTTATCAAGAATATCCTCAATATTTTGCTTTGTTATTTCTGTAAAATCTACGGTAGAATTGATATTGTAAAGTGCAATTTCGTGACCGTTAAATGATATTTTCTTCAGCAACTTTTCAAGTCTCTCTGCAATAGAAATTTCAATAAAGAAAGTAGCCTGAAATTCGTGAAGTTCTAACAAGAGTAGTAGTACTTCAGCTTTTTCTTCTATAGCTTTTATCAATGAATTTTGATTGTGCTTTTGGTTTAAAACAACACCGTTTTCATAGATATTTACATTGAAAGTTAATAAAACCACTTGAACTTTATTTTATATAATATTTGTAACTTTTTATAAATCAGTTGTTAAAAAGTAAAGTATCTAAATTGATAATTTAACTATTAAACTTTGCCTAGTTTTCGTTTTAAGTTATTTATCATATCTATTGACATAGATGAGATGTCAAATTTATAATTTAATCCCCAATCTTGTTTTGCTGCAGAATCATCTATACTCGCCGGCCAAGAATCTGCAATGGCCTGACGGAAATCTGGCTCATATTTTATCTCAAAATCCGGCATTGTTTTTTTGATTTCGGCAGCCAGTTCTTGAGGTGTAAAACTCATCCCTCCAAGGTTGTAAGAGTAACGTATTTTTACCTGTTCTTTTGGAGCTGTCATTAGCTTGATTGTTGCATCAATAGCGTCGTCCATATACAACATAGGCATCGCTGTGTTTTCGCTGATGAAGCTTGTGTATTTTCCATTTTCTACAGCTTCATAAAATATCTCAACAGCGTAATCTGTGGTGCCTCCACCTGCTGGTGCTTTCCAAGAAATCAAACCCGGATAACGGATGCTTCTGATATCAACGCCGTATTTTTCAAAGTAATATTCGCACCATTTTTCGCCTGCCATTTTGGAAATTCCATAAACGGTTGTTGGATTCAAAACAACTTCTTGTCCCACATTTTCTTTAGGAATTCCTTTCCCAAAAACAGCAATAGAACTTGGCCAGAAAATCTTCTTCAAGGTTCCCTCTTTTGCCAATTCGCAAAGGTGAATCAATGGATCGAGATTCAGTTTCCAGGCAAAAAGTGGTTGCTTTTCTGAAGTTCCGGATAAAAGTGATGCTAGATGATAAACTGTTGTGATGTTATGTTCTTTGATAACTTCTGTAACAGCTTGAAAATTAGTAACATCAAGTCTTTCGTAATAACCAGCTTCGGTGATGCCTTCTTTCCATTTGTCCAGGCCGGAAGCAATAACGTTTTCTTTACCGTAAATTTCTGATAATTTGGCAGTTAGCTCCGTTCCTATTTGCCCAAGAGCACCTGTGATTAGGATCTTTTCTTTTTGAATTTCCATTTTTACTTTTTTGATTGGCAAATCTAATTAATTTAAGGATTGAGAATCAAAAAGAATTCCAATATTTTTTTAATAATTTCGTAAAATGAATAAACAATCACCAATTATACAAATTAATGAATTTTTGCAACTGTCCAAAAATCCCAATCTTAGACTTTTTGATGTCAGAACCGGTGCAGATTCGAAAGCTGAATTCGATAAAAAACATCTCCAAAATGCTGTTTATGTTGATTTGAATTCCGATTTAGCCAAAATTGATAATCCAAAAAATGGAGGTCGTCATCCGCTTCCAACGTTTGAAGATTTTATCAAGACTTTAGGAAAATTAGGAATTGATAAAGATTCTCATGTTGTGATTTATGACGACAAAAACGGTGCGAATGCAGCGGCGAGATTCTGGTGGATGTTGCGTGCGGTTGGTCATAAAAATGTGCAGGTTCTGAATGGCGGATTGCAAGTAGCACAAAATCAGAATTACCCATTAAGTTCTGTTGAGGAGTATTATCCTGAAACCAAATATATTTCCGATTACCAAGATTGGCAATTACCACAGGTTTGGATTGATGATGTGAAAAAAGCAAGTCAAGATTCCGATTCTATGATTGTAGATGTTAGAGAATCGCAACGTTTTGATGGGATTATGGAGCCAATTGATTTGGTGGCAGGACATATCCCGAATGCTCATAATTTTCCGTTCATCGATAATCTGGATGAGAAAGGTTTGTTCAAGTCTCCGGAGGTTCTCAGGAATCTGTATTCTGAATTATTTGATAACTATGAAAAAAGTAAAATCATTTTCCATTGCGGAAGTGGTGTAACGGCTTGTCATTCTCTTTTGGCTTTGGATTATGCAGGTTTTGATATTCCGAATCTTTATGTTGGGAGCTGGAGCGAGTGGAGCAGGAATGAGTTGTAGAATTTTTTTGAGTTTTAGAGTGGGAAAGTTTTAAAATGAAAGAGTCTTCGAGTCTTAGAAATAAAAACTCTATAGCTCTGTAACTCTAAAATTCTCAAACCCAAAAAACTCTCTAACTCAAAAACTGGCGCGTATTTGCATACTTCCAATATGGATGGTTCTGTCGCCAGAGTTTCTGCCTTCGTAATTTACATTAAGCTGAATAAAGGAGTTTATCGCCTGTTGGATGTATAATGTCCAGACTTGATTTTTCCCAGCTTTCAAGCCTTCTAACATTTGATTTCCTACGATGCTGAAACTGTTGCCAGAGAAATCATTATTGATGAAAGAGAAATTCGCTCTTACAGACGTTTTTGCTTTTTCCCATTGCAAAGTTCCCGAGATTTCGTAGGTTTTCAAAAGTTCCTCGCCATCGGTTCTTTTTTTCTGACGGAGCGCGCCGGATAATTCGGTTTGCAAAGTTTCGGTCAATTTGTAAGTTCCTTTTGGCTTGGTTTCCCAGTTTTGAAGAAGATAATTTCGGGAAGCATAAACCTGAGAACTGTTAGTTACATTTTGCAACGTATTTTCCCAATCTGCGCGGAAAGTCTTGGAGAAAGAATAACCCACATTCAGGAAATGAGATTTCTGTCCGTGCGCTTCGTTACTGTAATTGGCATTCACCAAATTATCATTGTCAGTATATCGATAACTTCCGTTCCAGCCAGATTTGTCATTAGAATTGAATAAAGCGGAAGCTAATATATTCTGCGTTCTCAGCAATTGATCTGCTTGTTTTTCGAAAGGATTACAAACCAAAACTTTGCTTCCCTTCATATAAGAATTCTGGGAAAGTAAAGACAAATTAAAATTCCATCGCTTCAAAAAAGCATTTTCAGAACTGATGATTACCGATGGGTTTACGAATAAAGCGACTTGTAATTTGTTTTTGTTTGATGCAAGATAATTCACGCTATTGGTATAAACTCTGATGTACTGAGCCAAATCCGCATATTCCGCTACTTCAAACTCGTCTAATTGCTGAACGCCATCATTGTTATAATCCGTCCATTTATAAACACCTTGTCCGTCGGTTACTTTGATGTATTGGAATTCTCTTTGCGCTTCCTGACCATTTCCTAATTCGTAGAAAAGCTGCAGCCGCATTCCGTTTTTGAATAATTGTTGATTGTACAAGATGTTTCCTACTACAAAATCCTGATTCTGATTACTCGCTAAAGTCCGATTTTCATAATAGAATTTTCTGTAATGAACCAAAGTTGATAATTGTGTTTTTTCGGTTTTGATGATTTGACTTTCCGCCATCAACCCCAAAATATTGTTCATCTTCTGAAGACGATTATCCTGCACCGAATCATTACTTCTTAGATAAATTTTGGTCAATAATTTGGTTCTTGCAGAATCCGCGATTTTTTTCTGAATGAAAACTTCTTTCCAACTGAAACTCGTCACATCCAACAATTGTGTTGCGTTGTATTTTTTCTCATTGTGCTCCATAGAGCCGCCCAACATCCAGCTTCCTTTTTTGCCTGCCAATTCTGTAGAAACAGCACCACGGATGAAAGTTGTGTTAAGATCAGTCGATTTGGTGTCGAGATAAGAAACTGCGGCGAGATTGTTGAATTTTCCGATTTTCCAAACAGCGTCGATGTCGTTTTTGATGCCTTTGTAAGTGTCGGTTTCTTCAAGATAATTCAGTTTATAATTAATCTTTGAAGTTTTGTTAAAGTCATTTAGAAATGAGAAAATAAATCTATTTTGAGTAATCTGGCTGAACTCATTGGTTAAATTGAAATCTCTCCAGAAATCAACATTGTTGATTCTGTCCAAAACGTGAAAGTTTTTTTGGATGACCTGATATTCCACCATTGGCGTTCCTGTCCAAGTATTTTTTCGGAACGTTTTGTTGGCATAGATTCTCGCTGCATAACCAATGTTTTTATCATTGTCTTTGGACGAAAACATATTGATGTCATAATTGCTCAATGAGACATCTGTTCCGATGACGCCTTCTTTCAAAGCATACTCGAAGTTAGCAGAATAAACTTGTGATTTCTCCGGTGCCGGCAATTTTCTGACCGCCATATAATCTCCCAAACCATTTCCTACATATTGGAAAACGCGACCATTGTTGGTAGATTGTTGTAACTGATAATCCCCTTTTCCGCTACCGAAATAAGTGAATGAAACCTGATACAAAACCTGAGTTTGGTCGGTAGAAAATTCGTAATGAAAAGAATCTGTGTCGAATATCTTTTTGTACAGAATTTTATTGACGTCGTATTCCGTTTCCACACCCGATGGCGAAAACATGGCATCCTGATTGTTTCCTGCATTCACCAAAGTTTGTTGGTCTTCTTCGCTAAGGTTAAGAGAAAGTGGTGCATTTTTATTGTCATTCTCCATAAACCAACTGAATCCCGCTTTGAACTTCTCACGTTGATGTTTGATGTTTCCTGTGATTAAGAATCTGGTGTAATTTCGGTTGGTGTAATTATAGGATACGTTGATGAAATTCTGAGAATAAATGGGTCTGAAACTGGTGAAAGTGATTTCTCCTGTATTATAATTAATGATGTAATCCTGATTCTCACCACGCTTCATCAAAATTCCATCAATATAAACCTGTTCTGAACCTGAAATAATTGTGATGAATAATTCGCCGTTTTTTCCAGTCAATCTATAAGGTCCCTGATTACCTTCAACACCTTGAAAACGCATCCTGAAAAACTCACTTCGGGCAACACCGCCGGAAACATCTACGGAGGTTTTGTTACCATTCTTTTCCCAATTGGTAAGGAATTGCAATCCCATACTTCGCCTTTGGTAACGCCCGAAATAAGTCGTTTCATCATTCAAATCGAGATGTCCGGCGCGTATGATGCTGTGATTTTTAATATTCAGCTGAAGATAAATCTTATCAAATTCCTGCAAAGTCTGTGTGTATCCATCTGCCTGCACCGGAAGATTATGGTCCGAAATAGAAGCCAAAATCGAAACATCGGGACTTAACTTACCCGAAATCTGCATATCCATAGAACTCTGCACAGATGAGCCTTGGTTATTCCCAAAAGTAATTCCTCTGATAATAGAGCCTTTGGAATTGAGTTCTCCAAGAATCCTTTTTTTGTCATTTTTTACCAGTACTTCTTCATCATAAATCACACGATTCTGTTTTTTGATGAAGTCAAGTGTGTCTTTGGTGAAAAAATCTTGATTGATTTTAGAAATTAGGACGCTGTCTTTTTTAAGGGAATCTTGCGGGATATTTGGGTTTTTCCAACTGAAAATCTGTGCATTAACCGAAATTAGCGCAGAAAAAGTACAGATTATTAGAAAAATTTTATTTATCTTCGACACCCTTTAGTTATGATAGGCAAATGTACTAATAATAGGCTTTACAGCGAATTAACAATTATTTAAAACGGGAAAGGGGTTGTTAAAATTGTATTTAAAGATAATATTTTATATTTGCCACAGACAAAACGAAACAGTAAAACAAAACAATTTTAAACTTTTATATTATGAAAAAATTTTATTCTTTATTAGCTGTAGTAGCTATGACTGCGACAGTGAATGCTCAGGGATCAGAAAACTTTAATTCACAAACAGTTTTGACATCCACTTATGCAGATGGAAGTTTTGCTGGACAAACTTCTGGAGTAAATGTTGCTTATGTACATTCAAGAGATGAAGGCTCTGGAACTGCAGATGATTACTCAATCAATGGTAAAGGTTTGATGTTAAGAAGATCAAACGAGCCAAGCTCTGTAGAATTTACTATTCCTAATGGTGTTGGAACTTTTAGCTTCAAGTATAGAAAAGCTTTTACAGGTGGAAGTGCAAGAATTTTATCAATCCAAGTAGATGGGGTAGAAGTTGCTACAACAACAGCAATTGGTGCTACTTCAGGAGCGGATACTACAGTTTACGATTTTTCTAAAGCTATAAACAAAGCCGGATCTGTTAAAATAAAAATTACTTACCCTGCAGGTACTACAGCTGGTAATAAGCAAGTAACAATTGACGATGTTTCTTGGACTGCTTATGTAACAATGGCAGTTGTAGATGCTACAAAAGCAAAAGCAAACTTGGTGAAAAATACAATCGTTTCTAACGAGCTTATTTTCGGAGCTGCTGCAAAGGTATCAGTTTATAACACTGCCGGTCAAGTTGTAAAAACTGCTGAGGTTGCAGAAAACTCTAGATTAGATGTTTCTGCTTTGCCAAAAGGAACTTACGTAGTAACTGGTCTTGTAAACGGACAAGCTGTATCACAGAAAGTAATCAAGAAATAATTTTTGATTAATTGGAAAATAATTACGCTGCCCGATTGGGCAGCGTTTTTTCTTATATATTTAGAACATTAAGTTAATATGATTTAAAACAGTCTTAACATTTGGTTTTATTTATATGTATACCTTTGCGAAAGAAAAATGTAATTTATACAGTCTTTAGAAAATGTTAATTTTTTTATAGGTTAAATTCACAAACCTTGACAAGATCACTATATTGAAATGAAGATATGTTAAAAAATAATTTAAATTTTGCAGAATACATTTTTTTGTTAACTTAGCAACCCTTTACAATTAATTATAAAACAACAATTTTTTAAACTTTAATATTATGAAAAAAATCTTTACAATTTTAAGTATTGCAGCTGTATCTTTTGCGGCTCAAGCTCAAACCACATTTAGCTTTGTTTGGAACAATCAAGGATTCTCAAATGCACAAGAAGTTACAACAGGTAATATAGTTGCTGGTAAACTTACTTATAACGTACAACAGAATGGATCGGCTACAAGTCCTAAATTTTACACTGCTGGTGGAGGAACTTTAAGAATGTACTCTAACATTACTGACGGAAACGGTAATTCAATTGCAATTAATGCCGCTACAGGTACTAAAATTAATTCAGTGAAGGTTAAAACTTCTGGACTTGTTGGTGCAGATAACTATGGTCCTTCAAGTGCTGTTATCACTGTTGACGGAACCGTAGTTCCAACTGTTTATGACCCAGCTGATGCAACTAATGCTACTTATTTGGTAAATGCAGCTACACCAGCTTCAAACATTACGATTAAGAACGGACATATGGGACCTACAACTGCGCAAATCAGAATCGTTTCGATGGATGTAACTTATACAGACGGTCTTGCAGTTGCAGATTTTGCAAAAACAAACTCTATATTGGTTAAAAATACTGTTGTTGGAGAATCTATCGCTTTCGCTAAAACTGCTGATATCCAAATCGTAAACGCTGCTGGTCAAGTTGTAAAAGCTGCTAAAGTAACAGAAGGTTCTACTTTGAATGTTTCTTCTCTTGCTAAAGGGATGTACATCGTAACTGGTACTGCAAACGGAGAAAAAGTATCTCAAAAAGTTATTAAAAACTAATTATAGTTTTTCTTAAAAATTCAAGGCTTCCATTTGGAAGCCTTTTTTTATCTAACGTCGATCGATATTACATTTTTAATATAATTGATAATTGATTTGGGTTTCGTTAATTTAAATTATTTAATGTCATAAAAATTAACAACTTTTGCAGTTAAAAACTTATTTTGGTAGATATTTCTTCATCAGATTGACACTAAAACATCTTATATTATAATAAAAATTATATTTTTACAAATTATAAAACTATAAATGAATAATAAGACCAAGTTCTCAAATTTATTAAGAAGATTTAAACTGATTTTTGTTGCTGATAAACTAAATTATTATGTTAATCAATTTAAAAATAATTCAAAAAATAAAAAGTTTATCCAAGAGAATCCCGATGTATTATTACCACCCGATTATTTAATTTACGAATCTTTTCATCTTGATTATTATCATTATTACAATGGTGGGGAGAAAACGGCAGTATGGCTGAGTAATAAGTTCAGCAATTTTAGTAACATTGAAAATATTAAAATATTAGATTGGGGTTGTGGGCCAGCAAGAGTTGTAAGACATTTTCCCAATATTTTACCATCTGCTGAAATCTACGCGACTGATTACAACCCTCAGAGTATAGAATGGAACAGAGCTAATATAAAAAATGTAAATTTTAATCTCAACTTTCTGGCAGCAGATCTTCCTTACGAAAATAATTTTTTTGATGTAATCTACGGAATTTCAATTTTCACGCATCTGTCGGAACAGAAACATTATGAATGGGCAAAAGAGCTTACAAGAATATTAAAACCTGGAGGTATTTTATTTCTTACATTTCAGGGAGAAGCTTTTAAACAGAGACTTTCTGAGTCAGAAATTAAAGTTTTTGATAAGGGCAAAATAGTGGTTAGGGATAAAGTGAAAGAAGGACATCGGACATTTTCTGCATTTCATCCTGATGCTTTTGTGGTGAGATTATTTAAAGATCTGGATGTTGTTGAGCATAATAAGTCCTTTCTGAATAATACTGCCTTAGAACAAGATAGTTGGATATTCAGAAAATTAGAATAAAAGCTATCACCACCACGGTATTTTTTTAAAACACCCCTCTTCTAAGGTTGTTAATCAGTGCTCCCAAATTAAGAATCAGTGTGTATCGGATTCTGCGTCCGTAATCCTTGAAGCCGGGCTCAAATCCTAAACTTGAAGCTACAGGAAAATAGATCTCCAGAAAATCCGGAACTACTTTTACCTTCAGACCAGAATCCCAGATAAACTCCGCCTGTCTCGTCCTATTTTTGTAAATGCCGGCATCTGCATACAGATTGAACCATTTCCAAAGATGTGAATCTACATTAATGCTGGTAATAAATTGATTGACCGACGTGTTAAAAAATGATTTAAAGCCGCCTTCAGCTAATATAAACTGCTGAGAAAGAATCCCAGAAGTTGCACTTTGCCCCAATAAGCCATAAGAAAAACTGTAGTTAGATACTCTGGAAATTCCGTAGTTGAATAAAGCATTTTTCGTTTCATTTCTCAGAAAATAACCTGCAAATAGGCGGAAACTGATCTTTTTATCCTTCGCAAACTCCCAGCGATAGAACGCTTCGGCAGAAATTTTCTGAAAATCTTCCATCCACTGGAGATTGGTTCCGATGTATTTTTCATGGATCAGACTGTTGTCAGAGTAAGAATAGCCAATGTTCCAAAGATTGTATTTAGAATATTGATTATTACGAATCATAAGTGGTGTCAATTCTCTTTCATAGTAATTATATGAAAAATATAAACTCCTGCCAATGGCACTTCTCGGATTCTTTTGAAAATCGAAAGAGGTTCCTGCGCCAAATCTTTTATAAGCCAGGTCATTGTCATAATGAAAATATGAGCCAGATACACCAAAGTTCCATCGTCTGAAGAAACTGTTAGGAGGCAGAATGGAGTAGTTTATAGCTCCGAATCCTGTAAGCTTGCCCGTTCCCGTGCTGTAATAGGGTGTCACCGAATAATCAAATTTCTGATCAAATATTCCCTGATTCTTAAAATTAAGTCCAAGCAGTACTTTATCATACGCATTGAACGTAAGACGAGGCGTCAGGAAAATCTCGTTGTATTCCGGATTCTGAATATCTTTTATAAGCTTAAGTCGGATTTTTTTTGCATTAGAAAATAATCCTTTGGTGTAGATATAATTATCTCTGTAATTGGTTTCCGGGAAGATATAGTCATCGTTCAAAACGATTTTGTAAATACTCTTATTCGGAATTGAGACGGAATCTCTGCTTAGCTCACTTGCACTTTTCCAGAAGGTATTTTTGTAGCCTTCTCTTGTTTCGGATTGTAGTTTCAGGGGAATCAGATCGGCATTTCTGGATCGCAGCTGAACATTATAACTTTCATTTTTTTTCTTGATACTTTTCAGGTTAAAATTAATTCTGTGTTTCTCATTCATCATTCGTTCTAAAAAATCCGAGTTGCCATCAGTTGCTTTTTCCAATGCTTTTAGAAATTCCGAACCATCTGCCTTTTTCTGGTAATTGGAAGATAGATAATTTTTTAGAAACAAGTCGAATTGTTCCGTGCCTTGATATTCGGAAATGTAATTAAGTAAACTTCCAGTTTCAAACTGGCTTATGGCTGTTGTATTGAAATTACTGAGCTGATGATAAGGCGTTGTAATTTTCTGATCCAGATTCTGCGTATAAATGTAATGATAGGCTAGTCCATAACGTTCAGATAGCTTCAGTTTTGATGCGTGAAAAGCTTTTAGTGGTTTTATGCCAAGTATTTTAACGTTTTCGGGCAGATTTCCCAATAAGAGATGGTTCGGATAAAACTTTTTAAGATACTGGATTTCCAGATAAGATTTTATGCCGTTTTTTAGCCAGTGATCATTAGTTTTATTGGTGATAATGCCTTCTTCAGTGATTTTTTTTGATAGCACGCTGAAGTAATCAAGGTCAGCCTTTTCATAATCTGTAAAAAGTTGGTATTTGAATTTCCAGAATTTAATATCATCAATCCCAAAAAACTCTTCTTTGTTAAGAAATTTTTGAGTGATGAAAATATTTTCCGGCAGGTTTCCGGTTTTATTTTTGAGAAAACTAAGATGATTGACCAATACCGGTTCCAGTATTTTCTGTTGATAGTCAGAAATCTCGTAACCTAGCTGGATATTAATTTTTTCTCCATCAATTGTAGGCTGAAAACTAGGATAATTTTTTTTTGAAAGCTGAAATTCTGGGTCGTTAATTGAAATGCCTGAAAATTCTGATTCCGAGTGTCTTGCTAGGTTAGAATAGCATTTCCAACTCTCCGGAAGCGTAAAACCAACAGTCCAGAAAGATCCTGCATTGCCTGTTTCTTCCATATCCTTGTAGAAACTGTTGCTTTGATTTTCGTCTTCAAAGGTTTCCGGTACCAGAAAGAAATATTTTAGCAAAATATCATTAGCGTCTATTCCATAGCCGGTAAATCTGGCGTCGGGCAAACGGATCTGATAATTGAGGGAAATTTTTATGCGTTCTCCCGGATTCAGTGATTCGGATAAAGGGATATAAACGTTTTCCTGAGTTTTATTAAGAATTTCCGCAGAAATATTTCCGTAAGAATATTGGAGACTTTCCAGTTTTCCGAGTTGTTCATCTTTTGCGAAAAAAAGATCTTTTTTTCGATCTTCTAATTTTCTTTTTAGTAGATGTGTTTTTCTGTTCTGATATGCTGAAACCCAATTAAGAAGTTTGATTTGATTGATGGATTTCTGATGCGGATTATGATAAAACAAAGTCTGTTCTACAGAAATCGTTTTCTGATCGTCATTCAGCCTGGCTCGGATTGAGATAGTATCTCGCTGCGCTTTTGCCGAGAAATAACAAATTAAGGATAGACACAAAAAAAATCGCTTCATCAAAAAATATCAGTAATTAAAACTACTATTTTTTTCTGATGAAGCGTGATGTTATTTTGTTAAAATTACAAAGAATCCTGATAAGCTTTCCAACCTTCGTTTTTATAGCGTAAAGCTTCTTGTTCAGGCTCATCGGCTTTGTAAATTCCGCGTCCAACGATGATGAAATCTGTTCCGTAATTTCTAATCACGTGTTCCGGGGAGTTGTATTGTTGACCTTTGTCATCTCCACTTGTTCCCAAATTAACACCTGGCGTAAACAGTAAAAGTTGGTCAGAAACTTCATTCTGAGCTACACACCCCATTATACTCGGATGATTTTCTATTACTTTCAAAGCTTCTTCACGATAATGAGAATCGGTCAAAGTTCCTTGAGAAGACATCCCTAAAATCGCTACAACACCAACATTCATAAAGCAGTCCAAACTTTTGCTTCCGCCAATAACGTGAGAAGTTACCAAGTCTGCCCAGTTGGAAATCTTGTATGTGCCATAAGAAAATTGAAGTTGTTGAGTATTTCCGATGTCAGCAAATTTTCTATCTTCCATCAAAAGAAAATTATGTTTTGTGGCTAAATCTTTGAGCGGAAGAATGGTTTCATCAGCATCAAAATCATTCAAAATATCGATGTGAGTTTTAAGAGCGACAATGTGTGGACCAACAATATCTGCAAAATCTAATAATTCTTTTGTTGTGATAAAGTCTGCAGATGCAATCAGGTTTGACCTTTTTTCAATAGCAATTTCAAGTATTTTCTTGGCGAACGAATGTTCAGCAGTTTCTAATTTTTGCTCGTAAGACAGACGTTTTTTCTCTTCAAAAACCACTTGATTTCCATTGACAAAATCTTGAATTCTTGCGACTTCCTCATCATCGATATAATTCACTTCTCTCAGAATTTCCACAACTTCAGAAATGTTGAAAAGCGAATGAACTTTGTAGCCTTTTTCTTCCAATTTTTCCTTTCCGCCTTGTTGTCTGTCCAAAACGACTACGATGTCCGAAACTTTGATGCCTTCATTTTCAACTTCTTCAATGGTTTCAACCAAGGATTTTCCTGATGTGATCACATCTTCTACCAAAAGACAGTTCTGTCCTTTTTCGTAAATCCCTTCAATCAGTTTTTTTGTTCCGTAAGCTTTAGCTTCTTTTCTTTTGATAATCAAAGGAATGTAACTTTCCAAAGACATCGCCGTTGCCATTGGAAGTGCTGCGTAAGGAACGCCACAGATGATATCAAAATTATCCAAAGGAAGCATTTCCAAAAGATAATTGGCTAGTTTTTTCAGGATTTTTGGGTCAGAAGCGAGCGGTCGCAAATCAACATAAAACGGACTTTCTATCCCGCTTTTCAGTGTAAAACGGCCAAATTTAATAATCCCGAGTTTATAACACTCGAGGAAGAATTCTTTTTTACTTTCCATTGACTTTCTTTAGATTTCTACAAATTTAAGGCTAATTTTTAAACCACAAAAGACACAAGATTTTAAACACTTAAGTAACTTAAGAATTAGTAAATATTGAAAACTAAGTTCAAGTTAGAAGAAAATTTTTGATTTTCAAAACTTAATTGCACTAAAATGAACTTTGTTGGAAGTACCTAATATCAACTTAAATGTTTATTGTTTAAATTTCCTTCCACTTAGGATTCGTGGCAAAAATTTTTTTATTGATTTTGCAATCATCAGAATGTGCACCTTTCAGAAAACCAATGCTCATTAGAAATTCGCCCACAATTTCCCCACCCGTGAAACGGAAAGTTTTCTTGAAGAGTTTTACCCATTCTTCTTTAGTTTTAGGATGATGATGCTCCAGCCATTTTTCGAAGGAACCGAATTCCTTTTTCAGTTCCAAAATGGTTTTCGCATTTTCAATCGCTGCATTTACTTTTAGTTTATTTCGGATAATCCCAGCGTCGGACAATAATCTCTCCCGGTCTTGTTCTGTGTAAGCAGCAATTTTTTCGATATTGAAATTACTGTAAGCTTTTCGGAAAGACTCTTCCTTTTTCAGGATTGTTTCCCAGCTCAAACCAGCTTGATTGATTTCCATAATCAGCCTTCCAAACAATTCATCATCGCTATGAATAGGAAAACCGTAATGATTATCGTGATAATTTTTATGCAGTACTTTTCGCTCTTCTGGTTGCATCGTTTCTATAGCTTGGCAATAGGACATTGTATTTTGTAATTAAATTTTAAATGTAAAGATAATTAACCTTAATCATTAACAATTAAAAATTACAATTTCCTATCTTCGTGCAAAGCTTTTTTTACAATGTATAAATCAATATCTTTTTTCTTTTTACTTACCTCTTTTGCTTTTGTTAATGCTCAGATTGAGGAAAAAAAACTCGATGAACTGATTCAGAATTCGCTTAAAACCTTTGATGTTCCTGGGATGTCTGTTGGTGTTGTGAAAGATGGAAAACTTATTTATGCGAAAGGTTTCGGTGTTCGTTCACTTAAAAATAATCAGCCGATGGACGATAATACATTGGTGGGAATTGCATCTAATAGTAAAGGTTTCACTTGTACCGCTCTGGCAATTTTGGCTGATGAAGGCAAAATCAACTGGGACGATAAAGTGACAAAATATATCCCTGAGTTCCAAATGGCCGACCCTTACGTTTCTCAGAATGTGACCATCAAAGATTTAGTAACGCACAGAGCTGGATTAGGATTGGGACAAGGCGATTTGATGTTTTTTCCCGAAGGTGGAAATCTGACTGTTAATGATATTGTTCATAATGTTAGATTCCTTAAACCGGAAAATCCGTTTCGTACTACTTTGGATTACAATAATATTATGTTCATCGTTGCTGGGGAAGTGATCCACAGAGTTTCCGGTTTGCAATGGGCAGATTTTATCGAGCAGAGAATTATGAAACCTGTCGGGATGACGGCGAGTTTCGGGTCTTATAACAGAGCAAAAAATTCACAAAATATCATCGATGCCCATGCTCCTGTGGACGGAAAAGTGATTGCAGTTCCTCACGATTGGAATGAAACAGCCAACGCAGCAGGTGGAATTATGAGTAACATCCAAGATATGACGACTTGGGCGAACTTCCTTCTAAATGGATTTGTGACCAAAGATGGAAAGCGTTTGGTTTCTGAGAAAAACGCTCACGAACTTTGGAGCCTTCAGATTCCGGATAAAGTTGGGATGACTTCGCCTTATGATACGCATTTTTATGGTTATGGATTAGGCTGGTTTTTGAGCGATGTGAAAGGCCATTTGCAGGTTCAGCATTCTGGAGGTTTGATTGGAACGGTGACGCATTTTACATTGATTCCGGATTTGAAACTTGGAATTGTGGTTTTGACGAATCAACAATCTGGTGCAGCATTTTCTACGATTACGAATTCAGTTAAAGATGCTTATCTGAAAGTTGAAAACCGTGATTGGTTGAAGCTTTATGGCGACAGAAATAAGAAAAATGAAGAAACTTTCGCAAAACAGAAGAAAGAGGTTTATGATAAAGCTTCAAAATTCAAATCTGATTTGAAAGATGACCAGTTTATCGGTTGGTACAAAGATGATTGGTTCGGGATTGTTGAGGTTTCCAAACAGGGAAAAGGTTACAGAATTATTTCTAAATCTTCTCCAAGATTGAAAGGAGATTTGATTCCTTACTCAGCGAATTCTTTTGTGGCTAAGTGGGATGATAGAAGTTATGATGCGGATGCGTTTTTTACTTTAAATTTTGATGAAAACGGAAAAGCCATTTCTGCGAAAATGAAACCAATCTCTGATGTGACGGATTTTAGTTTTGATTTTGAGGATTTGGATTTGAAAAAGATTAATTAATGTTTTTAGAACAACATTAATTCGAAATCTCCGAAAAGAATTTACAGGTATCAATGTTGTCTTACCAGATTAAGAAATCAATTAAATCATTAATGTGATTAAATCATAAAAAACGAAGACCTTTTGCATAAAAAAGCCGATTTGAAATTTCAAATCGGCTTTTTCTATTTGTTGAGATGAAGCTTCATCATAATGTCGGTTTGCTCATCTTTTCCAAGTTTGAAAATATGCTTATCAAACTCTACAAAATTATTTTTCTTGTAAAAACTTATGGCTCTTGCATTTTCTTCCCAAACACCTAACCAAACGTAATCAACATTTTTGGATTCAGCAATTTCAATAGCTTTGTTGTAAAGGTATTTTGCAACACTTTTTCCGTGAAAATCCTTTGTAACGTAGATCCTTTCGATTTCCAAAGCATTTTTATCTTTGATCTCAGTTTGGGAATCGCCCAAATTGACCTTAAGATAACCTACAATATTCGTATCAACCAAAGCAAAATAGAACATCGAATTCTCGTCTGAAAGTTCTGATTTCAATTGCGAAACAGAAAACTTTTCTTCCAGATATTGATTCATATCTTCCTCTGAGTTTTCTTGTGAAAATGTCTCGGCAAAAGTTTGTCTTCCGATGATTTGTAAATCCGCAATATCTTCTAAACCGACTTTTTTGATTTGAATATCACTCATTTCCAATGATTAAATCGGCTTAAAATCTAAGTTCTGCTCTTTTAGTAATTTAGCTTCAGCTTCTTTGTAATAACCGCTTGTCAATTTATTATAAATGGATTCGAAAGCAGAAAGTGTTTCGTTGATTTCTGCATCGGTATGAGAAGCTGTTGGAATTAATCTTAATAAAATCATTCCTTTTGGAATTACAGGATAAACCACAACAGAGGTAAAAATGCCGTAATCTTCTCTCAATTCTTTAACCAAAAGAGTTGCTTCAACAGGAGTTCCTTGGATGAAAACCGGTGTTACACAAGTATTGGTATCTCCAAGGTTATAGCCGATTTTTTTAAGTCCACCTTGTAGTTTTTCAACATTCTCCCAAAGTTTAGCTTTGATTTCAGGTCTTGTTCTCAACAATTCTAATCTCTTCAAACCTCCGATTACCATTGGCATCGTCAGAGATTTAGCAAAAATTTGAGACCTTAAGTTGAATTTCAGATAACGGATAATTTCTTTATCTCCAGCTAAAAACGCTCCGAAACCAGCCATAGACTTAGCGAAAGTAGAGAAGTAAACGTCAATCTGATCCTGGCAGCCTTGCTCTTCTCCAGCTCCGGCTCCGGTTTGTCCCAAAGTCCCGAATCCGTGTGCATCGTCTACCAGAATCCTGAATTTATACTTGTCTTTAAGTGCGCAGATTTCTTTCAGTTTACCTTGCTGCCCTCTCATTCCAAAAACACCTTCGGTAATTACTAAAATTCCGCCGCCGGTTTCTTCAGTTACTTTTTGAGCTCTCTTCAGGTTCTTTTCAAAACTCTCGATATCATTATGTTTATAAGTAAAACGTTTTCCTGCATGCAGTCTAACACCATCCACGATACAAGCGTGAGAATCTACATCGTAAACAATCACGTCATTTCTTGAAACTAAAGCATCAATGCAAGACACCATTCCTTGGTAGCCGAAATTCAGGAGGTAAGCTGAGTCTTTTTTTACGAAATCTGCCAGTTCTCTTTCCAGTTGCAAGTGCTGTTCAGTTTCTCCGGACATTGCTCTGGCACCCATCGGATAAAACATTCCGTATTCTGCAGCGGCTTTTGCATCAGCTTCCAAAACTTCAGGATGATTGCATAATCCCAAATAATCATTAGCGCTCCAGAAAATTACTTCTTTTCCCTGGAACTTCATTCTGGGACCAATAGGCCCTTCCAGTCTTGGGAAAATGTAGTAACCTTCTCCATAATCTGCAAACTGTCCTAACGGACCCGGGTTTTGTTTTATTCTTTCAAAAATGTCCATTTTTTCTAACTTATATTTTTGGTTTTATTAAAAAAACCTTTTGTATTTACAAAAGGTTATAAATATTGTGATATAATTTTATTTAATGATTTCTGTTTTGAATACTTCATCGTAGTTATGGAAACAGTTGTTGATAAAACCTTGCTCCTCCATCCACTTGTCGCTGTAAACTTTCGTAATATAGCGTGAGCCGTGGTCTGGGAAAATCAACACAATTAAATCATCTTCTTTAAACTCGTGCGAATTCGCATACTGAATCAAAGCCTGAGTTACAGCTCCAGTTGTATAACCACCCATAATCGCTTCCTTCAATGCAATCTCCCGAGTTCTGTAAGCCGACATTTCGTCATTTACTCTTACAAACTCATCGATTCTATCAAATAAAAGAGCTCCCGGAATTAGATTTTTTCCAAGACCTTCAATCTGATAAGGATGGATTTCTGTTTTGTTAATTTTTCCTGTATCGTGGTAAGTTTTCAGGATAGACCCGTCTGCATCTACACCTATTATTTTGATGTCAGGATTTTGTTCTTTTAGGTATTTTGCAGAACCGGAAAGCGTTCCTCCGGTTCCTGTGCAGGCAAAAAGATGGGTGATTTTGCCTTCAGTCTGTTTCCAGATTTCCGGACCTGTTGTCTGATAATGGGCATCAATATTTAATTCGTTAAAATATTGATTAATATATACAGAATTTGGAGTTTCTTTCGCAATTCTTTTTGCAACTTCGTAGTAAGATCTCGGGTCATCTGCCGGGACAGATGCTGGGCACACATATACTGTTGCACCTAAAGCTTTCAAATAAGCGATTTTTTCAGCTTTCGTTTTGTCACTCACGGCGAGGATACATTTGTAACCTTTGACGATACATACCATAGCTATGGAAAAACCTGTGTTGCCAGAAGTGGTTTCTACAATTACAGAATCTGATTTAAGGATGCCTTGTTTTTCTGCATTTTCTATAATATGCAGCGCAATTCTGTCTTTTGTAGAATGTCCCGGATTATAAGACTCCAGCTTAGCATACACTGTTGCAGGAATGTCCTTGGTAACTTGGTTTAGCTTGACTAACGGTGAGTTGCCAATCAAACCAAGAATATTATCGTGTACATTCATCATTTTATAATCATTTTTTCTCTCAAAAACTGTCTGCAAAAGTAAAAAAAAAATTGCAATGTTTTTACTTTTGAGCCGTGAATCTTACTTTGTATAATTTTTTTAGTAATATTTCAATTGTTTTCTGCTATTTTCAAAATATATACCAATATTTAATTTTTGTTAAAAACCCAAATAACTGAATCAAAAACGTTAATTTCGCCGTTATTTCATTTTCCTTATGAAGAATTGGACTTTTAAACAATGGAACACCATTCTCGGGTGGGTAGTTTTCGTTATTGCACTTATTACATATCTTTCAACCATTGAACCTAATTTTAGTTTCTGGGATTGTGGGGAGTATATTTCTTCCGCAGTAAAACTGGAGGTTACTCACGCACCAGGAGCTGCGTTATTTCAATTGGTTGGTGCTGTTGTTGCATTGTTTGCGTTTGGCGATGGTCAACATTATTCGTTGGTGATTAATGCAATGTCTGCTTTGTTTAGTGCATTTACAATTCTGTTTTTATTCTGGACTATTACACATCTTGTAAGAAGATTACTGAATAAAGAATTCGAAAATATAACGATTGCCGAAGAGATCGCAACCTTATTTGCAGGAGCAGTTGGTGCTTTATGTTTTACATTTTCAGACACATTTTGGTTTTCTGCGGTTGAAGGTGAGGTTTATGCGATGGCAAGTATGTTTATTGCATTGATTGTCTGGCTAATAACAAAATGGGAAAACGAATATCTTGAAAAAGATAACGAAAGATGGATTATCCTTTTATTTTTTATAATTGGTTTGTCCGTAGGTGTGCATATGATGTGTATGTTAGCGCTGCCAGCAGTTTGTTTGATTTACTATACAAGACACTATAAATTCACTTGGAAATCATTTTTGATAGCAAATGCGGTAACGTTGGTTATTCTTGCCATTGTATTCAAAATTATTTTTCCTGTGATAATGACTTTATTCGGGAAATCTGAAATATTCTTTGTTAACGGATTAGGTTTGCCTTTCCATTCAGGGACAGTTTTCGCATTTGTTATTTTGGTTGTTCTTTGTTATTTGTTCATCACTTACACAAGAAAAACAGGGAAATCATTATACCAAACCATTGCATTATCAGTAGTGTATATGATGATTGGATTCTCTTGCTGGTTGGTAATCCCAATCCGAGCAATCGCCAATCCGCCAATGAACCTTAATGACCCAGACAATGCTTTGGGGATGTTGGATTATTATAATCGTGAACAATACGGGGATTGGCCAACTTTGTACGGTCAAAATTATACCGCGTATCTTGACCCGAATGGAATTCAGAAAAACGAAGACGGAAGTTACAAAACCGAAAAAACAGGTGATACTTACGAGAAAGATGCGACAACAGGACAATATCGTAAAGTAGGAGAAAAGTTTAATTATGTTTTTAGTAAAGAGCACGTTGGTTTCTTACCAAGGATGTTCAGTGAAGATAAATCGGTAATGCCAAATTATATTTCGATGTACGGCGCACCAGATTTCACGTTCAATTATGGAAATGAGCAGGTTGCTGAAAGTCCGGAAGCAAAACAGTTCTTTGATGAACTTCGTCAAAAATATGAGAACGGAACTATCAAAATGGATGATTATCTGAAAGCGAAACAATTCGGAATTATCAATGTTCAAAAACCGACATTAGCTCAGAATTTGGATTACTTCATCACGTTCCAGAACTACTATTATTTCGGAAGATATCTGCTTTGGAATTTTGCAGGTCGCCAGAATGATGTAGAAGGGCATATGGAAAATACCAATGGAAACTTCATCACAGGTATTTCTTTCATCGATAATAATATATGGGGAGATCAAAGCGAAATGCCGGCTAAATTCCAGAATGAAAGTACCGTTAAGTTCTTTATGTTGCCTTTGATATTAGGATTATTAGGATTTTTCTTCCAACTGAACAGAGATTTCGGAAGATTCTATGCGATATTGTCTTTATTCATTTTAACAAGTGTCGGGATTGTATTTTACACAGGGATGAAACCTTTTGAACCTCGTGAAAGAGATTATGCGATGGTTGGTTCCTTCTATGCCTTTGCAATTTGGATTGGTCTTGGCGTTGCAGCTATTTATTGGCTTCTTCAGAAAAAAATCAAGACTAAATCAGCTCAGATTATCGTAGGAGTTGTATTGTTAGGAATTCCTTTTATGATGGGCTTCCAAAACTACAATGTTCACGATAGAAGTGGTCGTTATGCAGCTTACGATTATGCGTATTCAAGTTTAAAATCTTTGCCGAAAGACGGAATAATGTTCGTTTACGGTGATAATGATACGTATCCAGTCTGGGCGATTCAGGAAACTGAGGAGTTCCGTAAAGATGTCAAAGTAGTGAACTTCACATTACTTTCAACACCCTGGAATATCGACCAAGTGAAGAGAAGAACCTACGACTCAATGCCTGTTCCATCCACTTTGACCCACGAGGATTACAGAGAAGGTTCTAATGATCAGGTTTATCTGATGTCAAAAGATGACTGGAGTAATATCTTCGCCAATTTAAAAGACCAGGGCGCTCCGGATACAGAATTGGCAGCTTTCAGAAAATATCTTACACAGGATTCTATGACATTGAAGGAGGCGGTAAACTTTCTTAAAATGAAATCGCCTGAAAAAGACGAGATTGTGAAAATGATTTTTGGAGAAGAGCGTTATGAAAAATTCAACTTCCTTCCGGTTTCCAAATTTGTACTGCCAGTGAATGTGAATAATGCTGTGAAATCTGGAATTATCACACCAGCCGAAGCGCAGAAAGCAGAAAAGCAAATCGTCATCGATTATAAAGGTTCTAGTATGTTCAAGAATAATATGATGATGTTGGATATTCTGGCAAACTTCGATTGGAAACGTCCAATCAACTTTTCAAGTGGCGGGATTTATGACGGAAGCAATCTATTCTTCCTTTCGAATTATCTTAAGTTTGATGGATTCAGCTATAGATTGGTTCCTATTAAAACTGAAGAATCTCCAGATGGCGAATTGGGAATGGTGAATGCGGACGAACTTTATAATGTAGTTAAAAATTACAGATGGGGTAATTTCAAAGATTTGAAAGTCCATTTTGATGAGACTTGTACACAGAATATCATCGGTTACAGATCATCGGCAAGTAGAGCTGCTGAGGCTTTGGTTCTTAAAGGCGAAAAACAAAAAGCCATTGAGGTTCTGGATTTGGCAAGCAGAGAAATTCCGGTCGTAAAATATAATGACCCAAGGTCTTTGAGTTCTATTGTTTACGCCTATATCGTAGCAGGACAGGAGCAAAAAGGACTTAAACTGGCAGAAGACCTCAAAAAAGGAATCTTCGAAGAGTATGATTATTACACCAGATTATCGCCAAAATTCCAAGTTTATGCAGCAAGACAGATGAAAACCAAACCAATGGAATATTCCCTTGTTGTTGGCGCAGTTTCCGATGCGTATAACAAAATTGGTCAGAAAGATAAAGGTTACCAATATCTTGTCAACTCTCTGAATGTCATTGATAAACGATTCAATACATTTATCAAAGATTTGCAGGAGATGGGAAAAGAAAAGGCTTTCAAAAAAGCAGATGATGTACAGAAAGTAACATCGTTCTATTCTTATCTGTTCGATATTATGAAAGATTACGACACGACTTACGAAGCCGAAAAGATGGATAACATCACAAAACAATTGATGAAAGTCACTCAGTAAATAAATTAAACGTCTCGATATTTCGGGACGTTTTTATTTTATAATTTTAGCAAGATTTTTTAGAAGCATTTAAAATTTATCATTAAAAATCTAAAATTCTATGAAGTACTGTGCTTTTCTCCGTGGTGTGAATGTCAAAGGGACCAATATGAAAATGGCAGATGTATGCAAAGTTTTTTCAGAGGCAGGTGTTCAAAATGTATCTTCGGTTTTGGCAAGTGGAAATATTTTGTTTAAATCTGATAAAGACTCTGTAGAATTGAAGAAGATTTTGGAAAAAGCAATGTCAGGCCATTTCAATTACGAAGCTTTTCTCTTTATTAAGGACGAAGACGAAATCAACGACATTTTAAAAAATGCCCCATTTCCGCCAATAGAAAATTTCCACAGTTATATTTTTCTGGGTTCAGAAAAAGTAGAAGAAACTTTGTTGGAAGAATTTGATAAATCAAGTAAAGCAAAAGGTGAGAAAGGTAAAATCATTAACCAAATATTCTATTGGCAAGTTCCGAAAGGACAGACTTTGCTTTCTGATTTCGGGAAAGTTCTGGGCAAGAAAAGCTTGAAAGATAAAATGACGAGTAGAAATGCCAATACGTTTGAAAAGATTATTAATAAATTCAATAAATAGATAATTTCAACCCTTTCGATAGTTTGAGTTGGAAAAGGTTTTCCTGCATTAATTCCGTATATTTGTATTCGATTTTCAGACCATCTATCATCTGGAATTTTATAATTTAAAATCAAAAAAATGATACAATATTTAGATAACATTCATCACAAAGATTCCAAGAACTTTTTCCTGATTGCAGGACCTTGCGCTATCGAAGATGAAACTATGGCTTTGCGGATTGCCGAACACATTGTGAAACTTTCTGACAAATACAATATTCCTTACATCTTCAAAGGGTCTTTCAGAAAAGCGAACAGAAGCCGTGTAGATTCTTTCACAGGAATCGGCGACGAGAAAGCTTTGAAGATTCTTAGAAAAGTAGGAGAGACCTTCAACGTTCCTACGACAACAGATATTCACGAGAATGGTCACGCGGCTTTGGCTGCAGAATATGTGGATGTGTTGCAAATCCCGGCTTTCTTGGTTAGACAAACCGATTTGTTGATTGCAGCGGCAGAAACTGGAAAAGCTGTGACGCTTAAAAAAGGACAATTTCTTTCTCCTGAGGCAATGAAATTTGCTGTTCAAAAAGTAAAAGATTCCGGAAACGATAAAACAGCAATTATAGAAAGAGGGAATACTTTTGGTTACAGCGATTTAGTAGTAGATTTCCGTGGGATCCCGACAATGAGAGAATATTCTCCGGTAATTTTGGATGTGACACATTCTCTTCAACAGCCGAATCAAAATTCGGGTGTTACTGGCGGAAGACCAGAATTGATTGAAACTATTGCAAAAGCGGGAATCGCAGTCGGAGCTGACGGATTATTCATCGAAACTCATCCAGACCCTTCTGTAGCAAAATCAGATGGTGCGAATATGTTGAAATTAGATTTGCTTGATGATTTGCTCGGGAAGCTGACAAGAATCAGAGAAGCGATATTATAAAGTAGAAAGTCCGATTGATTCGGGCTTTTTTTTATGTCTTGAAGTGCGAATATTTAGAACTTTGACTTAAAATTTCTTAATTCATCCGCAAATATTCTGAAACAAATTGATTTTCTGCATAACAATTACAAATATTCTTTCGTTCTTTAGATTAATTGTTATTTTTGCTCAACCAAGGATATTTCAAAATATAAAATCGATAATAAAAAACTACAACATTGAAAAATTATATTCTCTTAATTCTTTTCTATTTGCCAGTTTTGGCATTTTCTCAAATCAATTTAAAAGTTCTGGACGAAGACGGAAAATCTGTTTCCGAAGCTGAGGTTACTTATAACGACCAAACTTATCAAACCGATAAAAATGGTTTTGTAAAAATCCCGCTCGCAGATTCTGAACAAACTTTGAGCGTACAAAAATTGAACTTCAAAGGTTTTTCTAAAACGATCAAAACATCACCAAAAACTCAAAGCGTTAATGTTCTTTTTTTACCTGTCGTTAATGCTACGGAGATTCAGGAAGTTGTTTTCCAGAAAAAGGGAATCCGTAAAACCAATGACCTAACTTCGGTAGAGATTTCTGTGAAAGAAGCGAGAGAAGTAGCGTCTTTAGGAGGCGGAGTAGAAGGCCTTTTGAAAAGTTTGCCTTCTGTCAATTCCAATTCCGAGTTGTCTTCTCAAATTATGGTACGAGGCGGAAATTATGATGAGAACTTAATTTATATTAATGATGTTGAGCTTTATCGTCCATTTTTAATTCGTAACTCTTTGCAGGAAGGGATGAGTATCATTAATCCGGATATGGTTGGGATGATTAACTTCTCTGCTGGTGGTTTCGAACCAAGATATGGTGATAAAATGTCATCTGCGCTTAATATCTATTACAGACAACCAGAGAAATTTGAACTTTCAGGAGAAGCAAGTTTGATTGGTGGAAGATTAACCACTGGCTTTGCATCGAAAGATAAAAAATTCACAGGATTAGTTTCTGCCAGATATAGAAATACAAACCTTGTTCTTAATACTTTGAATGAAGATACAGATTTCAATCCGAGATATATGGATTTGCAGACTTATCTTAATTATCAGTTCAATGAAAAATGGTCTGTGTCTTTCTTAGGCTATTATGCAAAGAACGATTATCAGATGGTTCCGAAGCAAAAAGAAGTAGATTTTGGAAGTCTTTTACAACCTTTGAGATTGACAGTTTTCTACAACGGACAAGAAGATGATCAGTACAAAAATATGATGGGAACGGTAAGTGTTAACTTCAAACCTAGTAAAAAATGGCAATTTAGTTTAGATAATTTTGCTTATCAGAACAGAGAAAGAGAATATTATTCTTTGGCTTCTGGTTACATTTTGGAAGCGTTTGATGAGGAAGGAAATCCTGTTGCTGGTTATGATGCTGGTGGTCAGATTGACCACGCACGAAATGACTTATTAGTTAGAGTGGCTGGTTCACAATTCAGAACGAGATTTTCTCCAGATGTAAACACAGATATTGAAGTTGGTGTAAAATATGAACGAGAAACCATCAAAGATTTTACCAATGAGTGGCAATTTGTAGATTCTATCGGGTATAGCACGCCTAGAGATTTCGTAATCCCAGGAAATCTTGATACTTCTGCGCTTAATCTTAAGTATTATATAGCAGGACAAAATCATATTACACCGACAAGGATTTCTGCATATGCTCAATTCTCCAAAAAATTTATGTGGGGAAGTAATAAAATCTCTGTCAATGGTGGAGCTAGGGTTCAGAATTGGAGTTTTACCAAAGAGACATTGTTCTCTCCAAGAGCGCAATTTGCGATCAAACCAGATTGGGATATGGATATGTTGTTCCGAGTTTCTGGAGGTGTTTACTATCAGGCGCCTTTCTATAAAGAGATTAAGGATTTGACAGGCGCTTTCAACTCAGACATCAGAGCTCAAAAATCTTATCAAATTATCATTGCCAACGACTACGAATTCAAGATTGGAAATAACGATAACAGAAAGCCTTTCAAATTGACTACGGAAGCTTACTACAAGAAAATGGAGAATTTGATTCCATATTATTTGGATAATGTAAGAGTAAGATATGCTGGTAAAAATAATGCGGAAGGTTATGCTTATGGTTTGGATGCTAGATTATTCGGTCAATTTGTTCCCGGAGTAGATTCTTGGATTTCTGCAAGTTATGCCAGAGTTTATGAAAATATTGAAGGAATGGGCTATATTCCAAGACCTACAGACCAGCGTTTCCGTTTTTCTATGTTCTACCAAGATTATATGCCGAAGTTTCCAAGTATGAGAGTTAATTTGACTTTGACTTATGCCAGCGGATTGCCTTCTGGAACGCCAGTTTTATTTGATGCTGCAGGTTTGCCGGATTATTTGGCGGCTTACCGTTATCAAAAAACTTTGCCAGCTTATAAGCGTGTTGATATTGGTTTGACTAAGGTTTTCATCGATCAGAAAGACAATAAAGCAAGTGGTAATTTCTGGGGCAAATTCAAGGAATTGACTTTGGGTGTTCAGATTTTCAATGCTTTTAATATCAATAATACGATTGCCAATCAATGGATCAGCGATGTGAATTCTTCACCTCAATTATACTATCCAGTTCCTGTAAGATTGACGGGAAGATTCTTCAATGTTAAATTGGAATTCAAATTGTAAAATAAAGTTACATCAATAAAAAATGAAAGCTTCCAAATTTAGGAAGCTTTTGCTTTATAATTAAGAAGTAAAATATGGGTTAAAAATAAGACCTGATAAACCTTAGTATATGCGTGTGCCTGTTCTGATCTTTGTTGAAAATACCTGTGGAATCCAAACTGTCAATTCTTACCTTTCCGTGCGCGTGGATGATTTTTTGGTCTGCTAAGATAATCCCAACGTGATGTATTCTTCCTTCTTTATTTTCAAAGAAGGCAAGGTCGCCAGGTTTAGCTTCTTCAATAAAAGTTAAAGCATCTCCAATTTCTGCTTGCTGATAGGCGTCTCTCGGAATTTTAATACCGTGAATTTTATAAATAATCTGAGTGAAACCACTACAATCGATTCCGAAAAAGCTTTTTCCGCCCCATAAATAAGGAACATTTAGGAATTCTTTGGCGCAGTTGACAATGCTTTCACTGAGGTCACGTCCACGAGTGGGCGCAGTTGTTTCAAAATTGACTTCGGAACCCATTGATAATAGCACTTTTCCACTCTCCGTCATTGTAGATTGGAAAGGCTCTTTCACAAGATTTCTTTTTCTTGATACAACGAATTCATCAGAAACGGGCGAAATTTGTTTTGTGTCCATCCAAGCTTCGTAGTTGTCGTAATGGGTTTTTATCTTCGTCCAATTATCTTTAACTTCCAGAATATCCGCAGATTCTCCGTAAAGAAGTTGCGATACGATTTCGCTTTTGTCAGAACTGTCCGCTCTCAATGGTGCGATGGAAACATTGCAAATTCCTTTTGTCATTTCAATCAATTATGAATTTAAAAATACGAATTATTTCTTTCTAATCAAGTGTAATCCGTCTCGCAAAGGTAAGATTAGATTTTCGAAATCCGGATCTTCTGCAATGATTTTGTTAACCAATTTGATTTGCTCGGTCTGTTTATCTTTTGGATTGTTTTCAAGTACTTTTCCGTACCAAAGAACGTTATCGATAAGAATGATGCTTCCTGAACGCAGATTGGGTTTAATGAGTCTCAAATATTCCAAATAGCTTTCCTTATCAGCATCAATGAAGATCAAATCCCAGACTTTATCCAGTTTTTTGATTTCTTCTTTAGCATCTCCGATGATGAATTCGATTTGGTCTTTATAATCGCTTTCCGCAAAGTATTTTTGAGGAATGTATGCTAAATCTTCATTCTTATCAATTGTATAGATTTTTCCATCTTTAGGTAATCCTTCCGCCATACTCAAAGTAGCATAACCAGTAAAAGTCCCAATTTCCAGGACATTTTTTGGTTGAACGATATGCGATAGAATACTCAATAAACGACCTTGCAGATAACCAGAAATCATATGCGGCTGTGTGGTCTTTTGGTAAGTTTCTTTTCTTAATTTTTTTAGAATGGCAGGTTCTTCGGAAGCTGTTTCTTCCAGATAGCGATCCATTTCTTTGTCCATTTCTTCGAAGTAACTCATTGTTCAAAGGATTAAAGTTCAAATTTAATAAACAAAAAAACCTTGCCAAAATCTGACAAGGTTTTTATTTTTAGATTTAGTTTACATCTGACTTCTGACATCAGACTTCTGACCAAATTATTTTTTCACCGGAGCGATGTCCATCAACTTCATAAACTCATCCAGTTTCGGCATAATGATGATTTCCGTTCTACGATTTTCGCTACGTCCAGAAACTGATGCGTTGGTTGTTTTAGGATTGTATTCTCCTCTACCACCTGCGGTAATTCTGTTAGGATTCACACCAAACTGATTTTGTAAAACTTTCGCCACTGCTGTTGCTCTAAGTGCGGAAAGATCCCAGTTGTCTCTCGGCGCATTGGCGCTGTTCAGAGGCGTGTTATCTGTATTACCTTCAATCAAAACGCTGTATGTGTCATAATCGTTGATTACTTTTGCAACCTTCGCTAAAACATCTGCTGCAGCTGGTTGGATGTCATATTTTCCAACTTGGTAAAGCATTTTATCAGATAATGAAATCAATACAACACCTTTCAGAACTTTCACATCTACATCTTGGTCTGCAACGTTGTCAAGTGAACGTTTCAATTTGTTAGATAACGCGATATTCAAACTGTCATTTTTGCTTTTTCCGGAAATCAATTGCTTGATATAAGCATTAGAAGCGTTGATTTCTCCAACTAATTTATCAATGTTTGCAGAACCTTTTCCAGCGTTAGATAAACAAGCATCCAAACTAGATTTCAGCGCATTGTTTTGTCCAACTAGCAAGTCGTTCTGCCCTTTTAGAGAAGAATTTTCTCCTTTCAAATCTTGGATTTGGCGCATTCTTTCGCCAGCATCTTCCACGCATTGTTTGTAGTTCAGATTAAGCGCGTCGAATTGTTTTTTGCTGACACACGATGCCAAGGAAAGTCCCACGGCAGTGATGGTCAAAATTTTAAATAATCTCATAGTAAATATTTATTTGTTTTATTGTTTTTATTGAGTGGTTATTGGTTTTAAAACGTTTCAAAGGTAAGAATTAATAACTGTATATTTGTGCTTATAACTTAATGTTTCGTTATAAAATTGTGTTAAGTCTGTTAAAATTTCAAAACCTGTTTGAGCAAATGCTCCACCAACCACAACAAAAAACATACCTTTTGGCTGTAAGTGGAGGAGTGGATTCTATGGTTTTAGCTGATTTATTTCAGGTTTCTGGATTTAGTTTTCATATTGCGCACATTAACTATCATCTTCGTAATGAGGATTCTAACTTAGACCAAAAGTTGGTTTTTGACTTTTGCGAAAAACATAAAATTCCTTTCCATTTATATGAAGTTTCGGAAAATGATAATCAACCAGAAAATTCTATTCAGAATTGGGCAAGAGAATTAAGATATCGGTATTTTAGAGAAATTAAGGAAAAAGAAAATCTTGATTATATAGTTACAGCACATCATCTGAATGACCAATTGGAAACTTTTATCATTAATCTTTCCAAAGCTTCCGGAATCCGTGGTTTGAGCGGAATCCCGCAAAATGAAAACGGAATTCTTCGTCCGCTTCTTGGTTTTTCCAAGGACGAAATTTATGATTTTGCCAAAGAGAATCAAATTGATTTTCGAGAAGATCAATCCAATCAAAAAACAGACTATCTAAGGAACAAAATTCGGCACAACATAGTTCCGGAATTGCAAAAAATCAATTCTGATTTTCTGACTAATTTTTCAAAGAGCATCCATTATATCAATCAAGCCAAGGATTTTATCAATCAATCAGTTGACGATAAAATTAAAATTCTCAAGATAAATTCTGATAAAAATCAAATCATAATCGATAAACAAAAATTCTCAAAGGAATCTGAATTGATTCGATATGAGATTTTGAAAAGATTTAGTTTTAATGATGAGAACGAAATGCAGAAAGTTCTGACAGCTCAAACTGGAAGTTCTTTTTTTAATTCTGAATACCAGTTAATTATTAATCGAAATGAGTTGATTTTTAGCTGCAAGGCTGAAGTCGGAAATCAGAAGTCGGAAGATTCATTAATTCTGGAAATTATTGATAACGAAATCATTATTCCTCAAAATTTAAAAAATGAAGTCCAGGAATTTGGAAATTGTTTTTGGAAAATTGATAAACAAAAAGTTCAATTGCCTCTGAAATTGAGAAAGAAACAAGAAGGCGATTTGTATTTTCCTATTGGAATGATTGGTAAAAAGAAAATTTCGAAGTTTTTTAAGGATGAAAAATTGTCTATTTTAGCCAAGCAAAAAATCTGGCTTCTTTGTGATGCTGATGAACAAATCGTAGGTGTGCTGCCTTTTCGTCAAGACGGAAGATTTTCATCAGATAATTCAGAAGCAGAATTAACTTTAAAAGTTTAACCACATAGGCACATAGCTTAGTATTCTCCTATGTGCCTATGTGGTTAAAAAAAGATTAAATAGTTTATGACGCAAAAACAAATAACAGAATTAACCTATAAGATTTTAGGAGCTTGTATTGAAGTTCATAAAACTTTAGGTCCTGGTTTGTTAGAAATTGTTTATCACAAAGCGTTGAAGGAAGAATTTCGGATTCAAAATATTAATTTTAAATCTGAATTTGTTATTCCTGTAAAATATAAGGAGATTGATTTGAATTGTGGTTTCCAATGTGATTTTATCATTGAAGATTCAATTGTTATCGAAATTAAATCAGTTAAAGAATTTCACGATATTCATAAGGCTCAGGTTCTTAATTATATGAATCTTTTGAAAGTTCCAAAAGGAATTTTGATAAATTTCAATGTAACCAATATTTTTAAAGAAGGACAACAGACTTTTGTGAATAAATATTACGAACAATTAAATTAAACTGAACCACATAGACACATAGTATTCCAAGGTATATATTTTACCTTTAATTATAATATTTTAAAAAGAAAATCTATTGTGCCTATGTGGTTAAAACAAAATAAAACGATAAACTTAAATAAATCAACTACATAGAAACATAGGCGGAAAGCATCTGTTACTATTTTTTTAAAATTAAAACATAAATCTATTGTGCCTATGTGGTTAAAACTAAATAAAATGAAAGATTTCAAAATAGTGTTTTCAACACTTTTTCTATTTATAATAACCATTTTCAATGCGCAGATAAAAAATCCGGTTAAGTTCAAATTCGATATTAATCCTGTTGGCAAAGACGAATATGAAGCAGTTTTAACTGGAACTATCGAAGATAAATGGCACATTTATTCTCAGGATTTACCACCAGATTCAGGAATCCCAACTGAATTTAAAATCACTTCAAAACAAGGAATCCAGCTGATTGGAAAAGTTCAGGAAATAGGGAAAAAGCACGATGAGTTTTCGGAAGCTTTCGGCGCTCAGATTGTTTATTATTCTAACAAAGTCGTTTTTAAGCAAAAATTCAAACCAAAAGATGCTTCCAAACCTGCGACAATTACAGCTGAAATAATGTATCAGACTTGTAATGATCGAGTTTGTCTTGCTCCGAATACTTTGGAATTTGAAAAGGAATTGGCTGCAACTGTGGTTTCTGAAACCAAAATAGAAGTTGAAACAGCTACGAAAAATGATTCCAATTCTGTTGCTGTTCCCGAAAACCGAACTGTAATCGCAGTTGTTTCTTCAGTTGGTAATCAAAAACAAGACGGTTTGAAAATCAATTCTCTGGACTTCAAAAATCCTTTGACGAATTGTGGAGCCGAGCAACAAAAGCCTCAAAACGATAATTGGTTGGTTCTTGGATTAGGATTCTTAGGTGGATTAATCGCATTGCTCACACCGTGCGTTTTCCCAATGATTCCGTTGACAGTTTCATTCTTCACAAAAGGCAATAAAGACAAAGCAAAAGGTAAAAGAGATGCGTTTATTTACGGATTTTTCATTCTCCTGATTTTTGTTTTATTGAGTATTCCGTTTCATATTATTGATGGGATTTCGGGGAATATTTTCAATCAGATCTCAACCAATATTTGGCTGAATTTATTTTTCTTCGCTATATTTTTATTCTTTGCTCTAAGTTTTTTCGGGTATTACGAAATTACTTTGCCAAGCTGGATCGCCAACAAATCTTCCAAAGCTGAAGAAGCGGGCGGATTGATTGGGGTTTTCTTTATGGCCTTGACTTTGGTCATTGTTTCGTTCTCGTGTACAGGTCCTATTTTGGGAAGTTTATTAGGTGGAGTTGTTGCAGGCGCGACTAATGTTCCAACATTGTTGACGTTTGCTTTAGCTGGTTTCGGATTGGCTTGGGCATTAGTTTTTGGATTGTTGGCGCTGTTTCCTCAAGCGCTTCAAAGTTTACCAAAATCAGGCGGTTGGATGAACACCGTGAAAGTTGTTCTTGGATTTATCGAGTTGGCTTTAGCATTAAAATTCTTGTCAAAAGCAGATTTGGTTTCCAAAACTTTCTTACTGAAAAGAGAGCTTTTTATTGCACTTTGGATTGTTATCGCCATTGGATTAGTTGTTTATTTATTCGGGAAAATCAGATTTCCACACGATGATAAGAAACCGAAAATTTCATTAGCGAGAAGAATTTTGGGTGTTTTCGGAATTGTGTTTATTGGATATTTAATTCAAGGATTGATTCCTTCAGAAAAACCGAAATTACAAATGTTAAGTGGGATTCTGCCTCCATTGAATGTTAATTACTTCCATAAAGAAGAAGATGGAATTCTAGGTTTGAAACCTTATCACAATTACTTTGAAGCGATAGAAGTGGCTAAGAAAGAAAACAAACCGGTTTTGATAGATTTCACGGGTTACGGTTGTGAAAATTGCCGAAAAATGGAAGAGTTTGTTTGGAGTCAGGATGATGTTTTACCGATTCTTCAGAATGATTTAATCATTGCTTCGGTTTATGTGGATGATAAGGAAGAATTGCCAGAAAATGAACAGATCAAAATAGATATGGGAGAAGGTCAAATGAAGAAAGTGAAAACGATTGGTGATAAATGGAGTTTATTTCAACAAGTTAATTTCAATAATAATTCTCAGCCGCATTATGTTTTGGTAACGCCTGACCAAAAAGTGATTAATTCACCAGTTTCAGGCTATATGCCGATAGAAGATTTCAAAAAATTCCTAAAATGTGGGATTGATTATTTTAAGAATAGCAATTGATTTTAAAACATATTTTGTCAAAGTTAAAATCTTTGATAAAGTTTTCAACTATTATAAGAGTTTCTTTCCAGAAGCTCTTTTTTTATTTATTTTAGAGGAAAATTAAACCAATGAAAAATCTTTTGCCGATTGTTATTTTGCTTTCCGTCTTCTCCTGTAAAAAATCTGAAGAAACTAATTCTCCAAAAGTTGACAGCACAAAAATCATCGATTCAATCAATATTGCGAGAACTAAAATCAACGATAGTATTCTCAGTAGTCGAGCTTTCAAGGATTTTTCAGGAACACATACTTTGACGCACGACCAAGTGAATGGTTCAGGGAAAATCACTTTTACGAAAATCGGACAAGACGAATACAAAATCTCCGGCGAAAATAAATCGGGAAATAATTTTGTGAAAATCGAAGGTAACGCAAGAATGACGTCACCGAAAAATCTTAAATTCGATGGAACCATTACCCAAAGTATTTCCGATTATGACAACGGGAAATTGGATGTGAGAAAAGGCAAAAGAAATTTCTCTACAAAAGATGGCGGGAAAACTTTCAAACTTTACGAATCCGTGAATAATGCCGGATTTGCCGACAAAATAATGATTAAATTGTAAACGATGCTCAATTACGAAATAGAAGGAAAAGGAACCGAAAACTTAATTTTACTTCACGGATTTATGGAAAATCTCTCGATTTGGGATGATATGATTCCGTTTCTGTCAGAGAAATTCCGATTGATAAAAATCGATTTGCCGGGCTTTGGAAAGTCAGAAGTTGTTGCAGAAATTCAAACTTCTGAGATAATGGCGGATGAAGTCAAAAAAGTAACGGATGAATTGGGATTAACTGAATTCCATTTGCTGGGACATTCGATGGGCGGTTATATTTCTTTGGCTTTTGCTGAAAAATATCCTGAGCTTTTGAAATCATTTACATTGTTTTTCTCCACCTATTTTGCTGATGACGAAGCAAAAAAAGAAACCCGAAGAAAAGGACTGAGAATCATCAAAGAAAATCTCAGAGCATTTGTCAACGCAGGCGTTCCCAATCTTTTCAACCCAAACGAACACGATATTTTGGAATCCAAAATCAAACTTGCAAAAGAAACCGCTTACACTTCTTCTGTTGAAGGTGTTTTGGCATCTCAAAAAGGGATGATAGAACGAGTTGATAGAAAATCGGTTTTAGAAAACTTTGAAGGTAAAATTCTGGTTCTTTCGGGCAAACACGACTCCGCTGTCAATTCCGAAAAAACCATCAAAAATCTTCCTGACAGAACCAATATCAAATCTTATGTGCTGGATTGCGGACACAATGGACATTGGGAAAAACCCGAGATTTGCGCTTCGATTATCAATACAGAATTATTGCATCATTTACCAAAAAATCTTGTTTTTTAAAAATGGAAATCATATCAAAAATTCTCATCGCCATCGTCGCACTGGAGCATCTATACATTCTTTATATGGAGATGTTTGCTTGGGAAACATTGGGCAAAAAAACATTCAAAACTATTCCATCAGAGCTTTTTAAACCCACAAAAAGCTTGGCGGCTAATCAAGGACTTTATAACGGATTTTTATCAGCTGGACTCATTTGGAGTTTGTTTATTTGTGAGACAGTTTGGTCAAAAAATGTTGCGATTTTCTTTCTTGGATGCGTAATTGTTGCAGGGATTTACGGCGCACTTTCTGCTTCGAAGAGAATATTTTTTGTTCAAGCTCTACCGGCAATTATTGCGCTGATTTTCTTTTTGTTAAGATAAATTTTTAGGAGCTAATCCCGCTATCCGCTATATCTTTTTTGTCATTGCGAACGAAGTGAAGCAATCTGTTGAACTTTTTAGCAATCGCAATAACAAAAAAGGATGCCGCTACTATCGGGGCTAGGGCTTTTGTCAAGAAAACAAATTTTGTCAATCATTTAGAAGATTAAAAATCCTCCGCTTCAATTTTTTCTTTAAAATCCTCAATCGTATCTTCCATAGATTTGAAATATTTCCCACCGGAAGCATTGATGTGTCCGCCACCATTAAAGTGTTTTCTCGCAAACTGATTGGTGTCTACAGAATCTTTGGAACGGAAAGAAATCTTGATGAAATCCTCATAAAGGTCTTCCATAAAGAAAACTGCCATTTTGGTTCCAAGAACGCTGAGTCCATAATTTACAAAACCTTCTGTGTCACCTTTTTCAAAGCCATATTCTTTCAGTTCAGAACGTTTTAGCCAAAGAATAGCTACTTTTCCTTCTTTAGTCAACTCAATTCTGCTAAGAACTAAAGAAAGAAGATGTAAACGTGAAATGGTGTTTGTGTCCCAAGTATTAGAAGTGATAACGGCTGGGTCAGCGCCTTTTTCAATCAAATCTGCCACAATTCTATGAGTTGTTGCACTCGTAGAACGGAATCGGAAACCGCCCGTATCGGTCATTATTCCAGTATAAAGACATTGTGCAATATCAAGATTGACCAATTTTTCGTCGTTATTCGCTTGGATAAAATGATAAACCATCTGGCAAGTCGCAGGAACTGTCGTGTCAGAATAGACATAATCGAATTGTTCCGGCATCTGGTGATGGTCAATCAAAACTTTTTTGGCTCTGGATTTCGTTACCCAATCGCCTAAAATCCCAATTCTTGAAGGTGAATTAAAGTCGAGGCAAAAAATAACATCAGCATTATAAATCGCTTCTCCAGCCATCTTTCTTTTGTAATCTGCAATCAGAATTTTCTTGGCTTCCGGCATCCATTTTAGGAATTTTGGAAAGTCGTTTGGCGTAATTACAATAGCGTCGATTCCTTTTGTTTTCAAATAATGTTTAAGACCAAGAGAAGAACCAATAGCGTCTCCGTCAGGATTGTGATGCGTTACGATAACGATGTTGTTTTCCGGAACGAGAAGATGATTGATTTCTGAAATTTCTTTGTCTGTGAACATAAACGATTATTTGAAATATGAATTTTCAAAGGTAGAACTTTAAAATATAAAAATAGGCTCAAAGTTGAACCGATTTTTTATTAATCAACAATTTCAAATCTTCCCTTGAAATTTCCGTAACTTTGCAATCCATTAAAAGGTTTTCAATCTTTTAATTTTTTAATCATTTTAATTTAAAATCAATGCACAAAGCAGGATTCGTAAATATCGTCGGGAAACCGAATGCCGGAAAATCAACACTTCTTAACCAATTGATGGGAGAGAAGCTGGCAATTGTTACCCAAAAAGCGCAAACTACACGTCACCGTATTTTCGGGATTTATAATGAAGAAGATTTGCAGATAGTTTTTTCTGATACGCCAGGTGTTTTGGATCCAAAATATGGTTTGCAGGAAAAAATGATGGATTTTGTGAAGGATTCTTTACAGGATGCAGATGTTTTCTTGTTCATTGTAGATGTGACGGACAAAGCAGAACCATCCGAATTTTTAATTGATAAACTGAATAAAATTCCTGTTCCGGTTTTATTACTGTTAAATAAAATTGACCAAACTAACCAAGAAGATCTAGAAAAAATAGCAACAGAATGGCACGAGAGAATCCCAAAGGCAGAGATTCTTCCTATTTCGGCTCTCAATAATTTTAATCTGGACGTTATTCTTCCAAAATTGAAAGAAATGTTACCAGAAAATCCGGCGTATTATGACAAAGATATGTACACAGATAAGCCAGAACGTTTCTTTGTAAATGAAGCCATCAGAGAAAAAATTCTTCTTAATTACGAAAAAGAAATTCCGTATTCTGTAGAAGTGGTGACGGAAATTTTCAAAGAAAAAGAAGGCGCCATTGTGATAGATTCTATTATCTATGTAGAAAGAGATACGCAGAAAGGAATTATCATCGGCCACAAGGGAGAAGCTATTAAGAAAGTTGGAACAGAGGCAAGATTGGACTTGGAAAAATTCTTTGGAAAGAAAATTCACCTTAATCTTTTTGTGAAAGTCAAAAAAGACTGGCGAAAAAATGACAGAGATCTGAAAAACTTTGGCTACCGTTAGAATTAAATCCTTTATTATAAAGGATTTTTTTTAAATAAGTAGTAAAAGTTAGTTAATCAAACCATTGAGCAACATAATCCTTGATAATTATCCAAAAATTTTTGCCAAGAAAGTAGATTAGAGTAGAAGTGATGATGCCTTTTACTGTAAAAAAAATAATTCCGCCAATTCCAAATTTTTTCAGCAGACTTTTCCACTTCGGCGATTTCTTTTCTTCGGTAGTCTGCATTTGATCTTCCATTTTTATTTTTTTCAAAAATATGAAAACTTTCGCATTTTAGATTGATTCAAAATTATAAAAAATCATTAATTTATAGATTTTTAAGTCGCTGTTGTTAAAGTGACTTGATTCGTAACTTTCTCATTTATAAATTAATGATCTTTTCCTAGTGTTTAATTTTCCATTAGATTTTAATCAATTACTAACGTTTGTTAGTTTTTTTCTTTGTTGGTCAAAATATATTTTTATCTTTAGAAACGAGTAATAAAAATATTATGGCAAAAAAATCAGAGACAATTTCTATATCAAAAAATCTCAAAAAATTAGGAATTTCATCAGAAAACAATGGAACATCTACAGGGAATAAATTTTTTTCTACTGGAAAAAAAATAGAGAGTATTTCGCCAGTAGATGGTAAAAAGATAGCCTCAGTTAAAACTTCTAATGCCAAAGATTACGAAAAAGTTGTAGCCAAAGCGCAAAAAGCTTATAAAGAATTCAGACAGGTTCCTTCGCCGAAACGTGGCGATTTGGTTCGTCAGTTCGGAAATAAATTGAGAGAATATAAGGATGATTTGGGTAAACTCGTTTCTTATGAAATGGGGAAATCTTTGCAGGAAGGTCTTGGCGAAGTTCAGGAGATGATTGATATCTGCGATTTTGCAGTCGGATTATCCCGTCAGCTTTACGGTTACACAATGCACTCGGAAAGACCCGGACACAGGATGTACGAACAATATCATCCACTTGGAATTGTAGGTGTGATTTCCGCTTTCAATTTTCCAGTGGCGGTCTGGAGCTGGAATGCGGCCTTAGCATGGATTTGCGGGAATGTTGTCATTTGGAAACCGTCTGAAAAGACGCCGCTTTGCGCAATTGCTTGCCAAAATATTTTCGCAGAAGTTGCAAGAGAAAATGGCTTGCCGGAAGGAATTTCCAGTCTTGTAATTGCGGATCACGAAATTGGAGACAAATTAGTCAATGATAAAAGAATTGCTTTAGTTTCTTTCACTGGTTCGACAAGAGTTGGAAGAATTGTCGGGAAAAATGTAGCAGAACGTTTCGGAAAATCGATTCTGGAATTGGGAGGAAATAATGCCATCATCATTACAGAAAATGCAGATCTTAATATGTCAATCATCGGCGCAGTTTTCGGTGCAGTGGGTACGGCTGGACAAAGATGTACTTCCACAAGACGATTGATTATCCACGAATCTGTTTACGACGAAGTGAAAAACCGTCTGATAAAAGCTTACGGACAACTTAAAATCGGAAATCCCCTGGATGAAACCAATCACGTTGGTCCGCTTATCGACCAATCTGCTGTGAAACAATATCAGGATTCTATCGAAAAATGTAAATCTGAAGGTGGGAAATTCATCGTAGAAGGTGGCGTTTTGGAAGGCGATAATTACAATTCTGGTTGCTACGTAAAACCTTGTATTGCTGAGGTTGAAAACAGTTACGAAATCGTTCAACACGAGACTTTTGCGCCAATTCTTTATTTGATTAAATATAAAAATCTGGACGAAGCAATCGCTCTACAGAATGATGTTCCGCAAGGTTTGAGCTCTGCAATTATGACTCAAAATCTTCGTGAAGCAGAATTGTTCCTTTCCAACGGAGGTTCAGATTGTGGAATTGCGAACGTCAATATTGGAACTTCAGGTGCTGAAATCGGAGGTGCTTTTGGTGGCGAAAAAGAAACTGGAGGCGGACGCGAATCTGGTTCCGATGTCTGGAAATATTATATGAGAAGACAGACTAACACCATCAATTATACCACAAGCTTACCTTTAGCACAAGGGATTAAATTCGATTTAGATTAAAATTATTAAAATTTTTATGGCAACTTATCCGCCTTCCGCCCCAATCTTTTTTGCAGACGATTTCATATTAAATAGAACTTGAAGTATACGCAAAAAAGGATTTCCGCTCAAGTCGGGTTGCAGATTCAACATTAAAAATAGCATTAGAACAAAATATTGAAAAGACTATACATGATTTTAAGATCAAATCTTTGCTGAGTTTTACGCCTTTGCGAACTTAAAAACATTGAATTGTAAAAAAAAATCTTTGCGGGCTTTGCGTTTAAAATAAAAACCAAATAATTAAAATGAGCACACTTGTACACGAGAATAAAGTTAAAGAAACATTAGGAAAACACATCTTAGCTGACGGTTTCGATTTCGTAATGGATTTTGAGAAGTCCCACGGTTCTTACATTGCAGACCGTTTGACAGGCAAAGAATATCTCGATATGTTCTCTATGTTTGCGTCGGCTTCCGTTGGATATAATCATCCTTACATTTTGGAAAAAGCCGATTGGCTGGGAAAAATGGCGATTTACAAACCAACGCTCAGTGATGTTTATCTTCAGGAATATGCCGATTTTATGGAAGTTTTTTCCAGAGTGGCAATTCCGAAAGAATTACAATATTGCTTTTTCGTAGAAGGTGGCGCTTTGGCGGTAGAAAATGCTTTGAAAACGGCGTTTGACTGGAAAACCAGAAAAAACTGGCAAAAGAATATTGAGAAAGAAGCAAGTTTGGTGATTCATTTCAAACAATCTTTCCACGGAAGAAGTGGTTATACATTGTCTTTAACCAATACATCTGACCCTAGAAAGCATCAATACTTTCCAAAATTCGATTGGCCAAGAATTACTAATCCAAAACTGAATTTCCCAATTACTGAAGAGAATTTGGAAGAAACAATCAAGCACGAGCAATTGGCTTTATTGCATATTCAGGAAGCGATTTTAGCGAATCCTGATGAAGTGGCTTGTGTAATTATTGAGCCAATCCAAGCAGAAGGTGGAGACAATCACTTCAGAAACGAATTCTTTACTGAATTAAGAAAAATCTGTGACGAAAACGAAATTCTTCTTATCCTTGACGAAGTTCAAACAGGCATTGGAATGACTGGAAAAATGTGGGCTTTCCAACATCTTGATATTATTCCGGATGTCATTACTTTCGGTAAGAAAACTCAGGTTTGCGGAATTCTAGCTAACAAAGAAAAGTTGGATGAGGTAGAGCATCACGTTTTCGTAGAAAGTTCTAGAATCAATTCTACATTTGGAGGTAATTTTATCGATATGCTACGTTTTCAACTGGTTTTAGAAATTATTGAAAATGAAAATCTGGTTGAAAATTCTAGAGTCGTTGGTGAATTTTTATTGAATGGTTTGAAGCAATTAGCGCAAAAGTATCCAGACCATATTTCTGCTGCCAGAGGAAAAGGTTTGATGTGCGCATTTGACCTGAAAGACGGCGCATCTAGAGATTGGTTGAGAAAGGCGTTGTATGATGAGGGAGTTATCGTCCTAACCTGTGGAGACCAATCGCTTAGATTCCGTCCGCATCTTAATGTAACAAAAGAAGAAATCCAAATAATTTTAGATAAAATAAATTCAATATTCGAGAATTTAATATAAGGAATTTCAGATTATGATATTTTTTTCGTAAATTGCTTTGCTTTTAAAAAAATCAAAATATTAAATTATGGATACAACAACAAGAGTGGCTGTATACGAAAGCAGCAGCCCACAGGAGATCCAACTAATGAAATCCAAGTTGGAAGATGCAGGAATAAAGTGTGATGTAGAGAATTCTTATCTTAGTTTTCTATCCACACCTACTGCAACCAATACTTTTATAAAAGTAGATCTGAAAGACGAAAAAAAGGCTTTCGAAATTATCGATGAATATTTAAAATCAAACCAAAATTGATTTCATATTTTTAAATTTTACGTTTTACAGAAATCGGGTTCATACTTTCTGAACCCGATTTTTTTTTGAATTATAAAAAAATCCTTATCATTGCAATATCATTGGGGAATTAGCTCATCTGGCTAGAGCGTTAGACTGGCAGTCTAAAGGTGACGGGTTCGATCCCCGTATTCTCCACTTCTTTAACAATCTTCTGAATTTCAGGAGATTGTTTTGCTTTTATGGAAAAAAAATTGCCCCCACTTCATTACTGTAATGGTTCATAGAATCCGATTATTCATTGAAGTGGTTCTGGCTGCACCCTTATTTTCTCAAACTCATCCACATCTATATCATAATTTATTGATAAATAAGAACGATTGTAAATTTAAGTTAGTAATTTGCGCACATATTAATTTTGTCCTTATGACGTCGTATAATAGTTGGAATAATAAGTTGAGAAATCTTTTTTCAGGTAGGTTTTCAGTATTTTTATCAGTACTTTGTCTTTATATTTTTCTATCATTCATTATACGGATTGCTTTCCTAATCTGGTCGTCTAGTAACGCTGATTTTAATTTGCTGCATATTCTCCGCGCTTTTATTACCGGATTTTTATATGATCTTACAATCGGCTTATCATTTTTGACAATTTATTCAATCTATTTGTTGATCCTCCCTAAAAAGTTGATAGGTTCTGTTTTTGACAAGGTTTTTAATTATTTCTACCTTACAATCATCTTTATAATCATCTATTTCAGCTTATTAGCTGAGATCCTTTTTGGGATGAGTTCGGCGTTCGATTTAATTTTATAGCGGTAGATTATCTCATTTACACTTATGAAGTTATTGAAAACATTAACCAATCCTATCCTTTACCGCTGATTATAGCAACATTACTTGGATTAGTTATTGGCACATTTGTATTACTAAAAAAACTGAATGCTTTCAGAAGTACGTTCACATCTCAAATATCTTTTGTAAAACGCGCTTTTTATGCCATTCCTATTTTGATTGTAGCCACAATATTAGGAGTTACAATGAAAAATAAACTGGCCGATTTCAGTAATAATCTTGTCATTAATGAAATTGGTAAGAATGGTGCATTTTCTTTTTTATCAGCATTTCAGTCCAACGAACTGGATTATCAGACTTTTTATCCTACACTTTCAGATAAAGAAGCTTATCCTATTGTCAAAAAAGATCTTTTGCAGGATAATCAAAAATATAAATCTTCTGCGTTTGATGATATTACAAGAATCACAGAGGGAAAAGGAATCAAGAATCCAAATATTATTTTGGTTGCAATAGAAAGTTTCAGTGCAGATTTTCTTACGGCATTTGGAAATAAAGGCAATCTGACGCCAAACTACGACAGGCTTGCCAACGAAAGTATCTTCTTTACCAATCTTTACGCAACAGGAACCAGAACCGTCCGGGGAATGGAAGCTTTGACATTATCAGTTCCACCAACACCTGGAAACAGTATCGTGAGAAGGCCGGACAATCAGAATCTGTTTTCGATAGCAACAATTCTTAGACAGAAAAACTATCAGCCTTATTTTATTTATGGTGGCGATGGGTATTTTGATAATATGAACAACTTTTTCGGCGGACAGGGTTTCGACATTGTACACAGAAACCGTGGCAATCCTCTATCAGAAGATATCAAAACACATCGATATAATATTTCTGATAACGAGGTGAGCTTCGAAAATGCGTGGGGAATTTGTGATGAGGATATTTATAGACAGGCTATAAAATATGCAGATATAAGCTCGAAAAATAAGAAACCATTTTTCCAGTTTGTGATGACAACTTCCAACCATAAGCCTTATACTTTTCCGAATGGTAAGATTGATCTTCCACAAGGCGAAAGGGAAGGTGCCGTAAAATATACGGATTACGCTTTAGGAAAATTCATTGCAGATGCGCAGAAGAAACCTTGGTTCAGCAATACTGTCTTTGTGATTGTAGCAGATCATTGTGCGAGCAGCGCTGGCAAATGGGAAATCAATATTGCCAAGCATCACATTCCGGCAATCATCTATAATTCTGGCAATAATGCTGAAAAGATTGATCGTCTGACTTCTCAGATAGATGTAATGCCCACGCTTTTTGGTTACCTTAACTGGAATTATGCCACAAGTCTCTACGGAAAAGATATTAACAAAACCAGGCCGGGAGAAGAAAGAGCTTTTATTGGTAATTACAGGATATTGGGCTTATTGAAAAATGATGTTTTTACTCAGATTGATGACAGAAAAAGAGTGAAGCAATTCAATGTTTCCGGTGCAGACAGGGCTCTTACTGAAATTAAAAATAAGAATAATGATCTTGTGAAACAGACTATTTTCTATTATCAGACTGCGAGCGAGCGGTACAAAAACGGAAAGATGAAAGAGAGATAGAATCGGCCTAATCTCAATAATTGTATTCAAGTATTTGTTTTAATAAGTTATCTGTACTATTTTTGTTACTCAAATAAAAATAGCTGCTATTGAAAGAAAATTACTATTTTAAATGTCATATGAAAAACGCTGTACTTGTAATTATTTTTTCAATATTTCTGCTATCGTGCGGAACATCCCATTCTGCAAAAAAATATACCTACAAAAAGCCTGTATCTTCCAAAACTGCTAATATTAAAAAACTGAACTCAGTTTATTCCGGAAATGTTTCGGGAAAAAGGGCTGCTGTAGTTACGGACGCTGAAAATTATCTCGGAACGCCTTACAAATATGCAGGAAACACCAAAGCAGGATTTGACTGCTCTGGTTTGGTATGTAAGGTTTTTGATGAGAATAATATGAAACTTCCCAGAAGATCTCAGGATCAAGCAAAAGCGGGTAATGCAGTGGAAATTTCAAGAGTGAAGCCGGGCGATCTGTTGTTCTTTGCAACTGCGGGCGGTTCTACTATATCTCATGTTGGAATTGTTCACGAGATTATGAATGGTGGCGAAATAACATTCATCCATTCATCCACAACAAAAGGCGTGATTATTTCTTCACTTAACGAGGTATATTGGAATAAAGCATTTCTTTTTGCAAGAAGTGTGCTTTAGATTTATTATTTTTGCTACGATTGTAAAATGGAGAGGTTCAATAATTTTTTATTGGACTTTTTTATATACTAAAATCAAATATCATTAATCAATTATCAATTATAAAAAGTATGTCTTTACAGGAAAAAATCGAAAAAGCTTGGGATAACCGGGAACTATTGAAAGAAGAAGAGTATCAGAACGCAGTAAGAGAAGTAGTTGCAAAGCTGGATGCAGGTGAATTGAGAACAGCTGAGCCTACTGAAAATGGCTGGCAGATCAATGAATGGGTGAAAAAAGGTGTGGTGATGTATTTCCCAATCCAGACAATGGAAACCATAGAAGTTGGACCATTCGAATTCCACGATAAAATTCCTTTGAAGAAAAATTATGCTGAAAAAGGTGTAAGAGTTGTTCCTCATGCGATTGCAAGACACGGAAGTTTTGTAGCAAGTGGTGTGATTATGATGCCTTCTTACGTTAACATCGGTGCTTATGTAGACTCTGGAACTATGGTTGATACTTGGGCAACTGTAGGAAGCTGTGCACAAATTGGTAAAAATGTTCACTTGAGTGGTGGAGTAGGAATCGGCGGTGTTTTGGAGCCTTTACAAGCGGCGCCAGTGATTATCGAAGATGATGCTTTTATAGGATCACGTTGTATTGTAGTTGAAGGTGTTCGTGTAGGTAAAGAAGCTGTCCTGGGAGCGAATGTTTGTTTGACAATGTCCACCAAAATTATCGATGTTACAGGACCTGAGCCAATTGAAACTAAAGGTTATGTGCCAGAACGTTCTGTCGTGATTCCGGGAAGTTACACCAAAAAATTTCCTGCAGGAGAATTTCAAGTTCCGTGCGCCCTGATTATTGGAAAAAGAAAAGAATCTACAGATAAGAAAACGTCTCTCAATGACGCTTTGAGAGAAAACAATGTTGCTGTTTAGAAAAATATAAACAAAATTGCCTGTCTCCGGACAGGTAGTTTTTTCAATGCTAATAGCCAAATCGTGAAGCAAAAGTTTATCAAATTCATTTCGGATTACAGAATCATATTTGTAATTTATATCATTGTTGCAGCAATTACCGCTTTCAGCAAATACAAAAGAGGCGTTGGAGGCTATAACAATTATTTGATCTTCAGGAGTGTTTTTTATAATACTTTGCAAGAGAAAAATATATTCTTACAATATCCCGATCTGTTTTTTGACAGTAATCATTATGGCGTTTTTTTTAGCTTGCTGATTGCTCCTTTTGCACTGATGCCGGACTGGCTGGGATGCATCCTTTGGAATGTAGCAGTCACAATGGTATTTCTGTATGCTATTTACAAGCTTCCTTTTTCAGACAGAAAAAAGTCTTTTTTTGCCTGGCTTTGTCTTCAGGAATTTATAACGGCTGCAACTTATTTCCAATTCAATATTGCGCTTACAGGTCTTCTGATGCTTTCTGCAATCTATGTTTACGAAAGAAAAGAAACAAAATCCGCCAGCGCTATTTTGATTGGAACTTTCGTTAAAGTTTATGGTATTGTCGGGCTTTCAGCATTTTTTTTCATCAAAAATAAACTTCGGTTTATTATTAGTCTAATTGTCATTGCTATCTTGTTTTTCCTTTTACCAATGCTTATTTCCAGTCCAACATTTGGGCTTCAATCTTACTTTGATTGGTACACATCTCTTTCGGAAAAAAATCTCTCAAATCAGGTTTTGGGTAACAGGCAGGATTATTCCTTGATGGGTGTTGTAAGAAGGATTTTACAAGATGCCAGCATTTCAAATCTTGTATTCCTTATTCCTGGATTTATTATTTTTATGACCCCTTATCTCAGAATCAGCCAATATAAAAATCTAAGTTTTCAATTGATGATTTTAGCGTCAACACTATTGTTTTTAGTGTTGTTCAGTTCGGGTTCGGAAAGCCCAACCTACATCATTGCAGTTGCAGGCGTTATGATCTGGTTTTTGATGCAGGAGACAATTTCAAAAGTTGATATCGGGATATTAATTTTCGTGATGATTTTTACATGTTTTGCCTTTTCAGATCTGTTCCCGAGATCCATAAAAGAAGAGGTTTTTGTAAAATATTCTACTAAAGCCATTCCTTGCATTGTAGTTTGGTTCCGAGTGATGTATGAGTTGCTGACCAAGGATTTTGAGAAAGAATATAAACTCCATTAAGAGACGCAAAAAGATGAAAAAAATTTCCATAATAATTCCGGCTTATAATGAGGAAGGCAATCTCTCGCTTATTCATTCCGAGATCAGAAAAGTCTTTGAAACAATTAAAGCTTATAATTTTGAAATTATTTTTGTGAATGATGGTAGCCGAGATAACACGCAGAATTATCTAGAAAAATTGGCTTCGGAATTTCCGGAAGTAAAATACATAGAGTTTTCTCGCAATTTCGGACATCAGAATGCTGTAAAAGCAGGAATAGATTTTGCAGATGGAAATGCTGTGATTTCTATGGATGCAGATCTTCAACATCCTCCAAAATTGCTTCCTTTAATGATTCAAAAATGGGAAGAAGGATATGATATCGTTTATACTATTAGAAAATATTCAAAAAATATCAGCTTTTTTAAAAGAAAAACGTCTGATTTTTTTTATCACGTGTTATCGAATTTGTCGGATGTTGAGTTAGAAAAGGGAAGTTCAGATTTTCGTCTGTTAGATGCTTCTGTTATAGATGTTATCAGAAAAACCGGCGAGTCGGATATTTTTCTCAGAGGTTTGGTAAAATGGGTTGGTTTTAAACAATATTCTATTGATTTTATTGCAGCAGACAGGTTTTCCGGTGTTAGCAAATACAGTTTTGGTAAAATGCTTCGTTTTGCTTTCACAGGAATTACAGCATTCAGTGTAAAGCCGCTTTATTTGGCTGCTTATCTCGGTTTTTTCTTTTCGTTTTTATCACCTTTGGCATATTTAGTTTACATATTTCATTCTTTTTATACAAAAACTGAGATTTCTGGCTGGGCCTCACTTATTTTGACTGTTGTTTTTTTTGGAGGACTTCAGCTCACTATTCTGGGAATATTAGGAATATATATGGGTAAAATTTTTAAACAGATCAAAGACAGGCCGACGTATATTGTGAGGTCGAAAAATTTTTAATTAATGATTTTACTAAGTTTCGATATAGAAGAATTTGATATGCCTTTGGAATATAATGGCGAAATTCCTTTGGAAGAGCAATTGGCAGTTTCCAGAAAAGGATTACAAAATATTCTCGCGATTTTGAAAGATAATGACGTAAAAGCTACTTTTTTTTCAACGGTTGTTTTTGCCGAAAATAATAAAGATTTAGTTCAGCAATTACTTTCCGAAGGTCACGAATTAGCTTCTCACACTTGGTTTCATTCGGATTTTGATGAGAAACATTTATTAGAATCTCGGATAGAATTAGAGAAATTATTTGAGACTAAAGTGCTTGGACTTCGAATGCCGAGAATGAGTCCGGTTTCGGAAGATGCCGTTTCTGATGCTGGTTATTTTTACAATTCATCCATTAATCCAACTTATTTGCCAGGAAGATATAATAACTTCAAAGTTAGTCGAAATCCATTTTGGCAAAAAAAAGTTTTACAGTTTCCGGCTTCGGTTTCTACGATTTTTAGAGTTCCGTTATTTTGGTTAAGTTTTCATAACTTTCCACTTTGGATTTATAAATTTTTGTCAAAATTATCTATTAATTCCACAGGATTTTTAAACATTTATTTTCATCCTTGGGAATTTACGGACATCTCAAATCCAAAATATAAATTGCCCAATTTTACATTCAAAAACACGAATGAAGCAATGATTAATAGATTTGATGATTTTATTAAATGGGCAAAAAGAAATAATTATCAGTTCTTTACAATCAAAGATTTTTTAGAAAATTGGACTCAAAAAAAAATAAGAATTAATGAAGATTGCTTACGATGCCAAACGTTTTTTTCATAATGCTTCAGGTTTAGGGAATTATTCTCGGGATTTGGTTAGGATTTTGGCGAAATTTTATCCTGAAAATCAATATATTCTTCTCAATAAAAACAAATCCGAAAGAGGAAAACAAATTCTTGATGCTTCGAACGTTTCTTTTATTGAAACTTCTAAAGGAAAAATGTCACGCCAACTTAAAATGGGAAAAGATGCACAGAATCTTGATGCAGATATTTTCCACGGATTATCTGGCGAATTGCCATTAAAATGGAATTCAAAACCAATCAAAAAAGTGGTTACCATTCACGATTTAATTTTCGAAAGGTTTCCGCAATATTATACTTGGTTTGATAGAAAAATTCATTTTTGGAAGTTCAGAAAAGCGGCTAATTCTGCGGATAAAATTATTGCTATTTCCGAACAAACCAAGCGGGATATAATCCAATTTCTTAAAGTTGATGAAAATAAAATTGATGTTGTTTATCAGGGTTGCCACGCAAGTTTCAAAGAAAAACCAACGGAAGAATTCTTAAATCAAGTTAAAGATAAATTCAATCTTCCTGAAAGATTCCTTTTGAATGTTGGAACAATCGAAGAAAGAAAAAATCTTCTGAATGTGGTAAAAGCATTGGAAGGAAGCGATATTCCATTAGTTGTTATTGGGAAAAAGAATAAAAAATATTTTCAAAAAATTAGTCAATTAATTAAGAAATATAAAATTGGAGTTTCTTTTCTCGAGAATGTTTCGATGGAAGAGCTTGCGGGGATTTACAGAATGGCAGATATTTTCATTTACCCTAGTTTTTTCGAAGGTTTTGGGATTCCTGTGATAGAAGCTTTGTTTTCAGAAACCGTTGTGATTACAAGCAACGTCAGTTGTTTGCCTGAAGCTGGCGGTTCAGATTCTGTTTATGTGAATCCTGAAAATGTGGATGATATCAAAGCAAAAATTAATTTCCTCTGGGATAACGAATCTGAGCGAAAACGCCGTGCAGAAAAAGGTTTGCAATTTGTTCAAAAATTCAATGATGAAACAATTGCAGATGAAATGATGAAGGTTTACAACAGTTTGGTTTAATTGAATTTTATTTTATGATGACTTCGAGAGCCTCAGCCTGACAAAAAAACAAACAATTTTCAACTGTCAACTATCAAAGATTAACTAATAATGCCTTTCTCCAAAAATTGCCGAACCAACTCTCACGGAATTGGAACCGCATTCAATTGCAATCGGAAAATCGCCGCTCATTCCCATTGATAAAGTTTCTAATGGTTTCAGTTCTGATAATTCATCAAAAAGATTTTTCAGAACAGAAAATTCTTCACGGATTTGAATCTCATCATCTACAAAACTCGCCATTCCCATTAAGCCTTTGATTTCGATATTTGGGTAATTTCCTTCAAGATATTGGTTGAAAATATCTCTGGCTTCATCAACTGTCAATCCAAATTTAGTCTCTTCTTTTGCAATTTTAACCTGAAGCAAAACATTGATTTTCCTATTCTTTTTTAAAGCTTCTTTATCCACTTCTTTCAACAATTTTTCGCTGTCGATGCTTTCTATCATTGAGATAAATCCTGCAATGTATTTCACTTTATTGGTTTGAAGATGTCCAATCAAATGCCATTCGATATCGTTGGGAAGAACAGGCTGTTTTTCTAGTAATTCCTGAACTTTATTCTCTCCATAAGCACGTTGTCCCAAATCATAAACCTCTTTTATTTTTTCAGCTGGATTGGTTTTGGAAACAGTTACCAGTTTTACATTTTCTGGAAGTTGAGAAAGTATTGCTTGATAATTTTGTTGGATTGACATTAGAATTGAATTTAAAATCTGATGCAAAAATAGAGATTAATTACGTTATAAAATCAGTTTAAGAATTGGTCTAAAATTCGTAACTTTGAGGAAATTTTTATTCGAATAATAATTACAAAGATATGAGTCAATTTGATGTAACCGTTATCGGTTCTGGTCCTGGCGGATATGTAGCAGCAATCAGAGCTGCACAATTGGGTTTCAAAACAGCAATTATTGAGAAATATCCTACGTTGGGCGGAACTTGTCTTAACGTGGGTTGTATCCCTTCCAAAGCTTTGCTTGACAGTTCTGAACATTTCGAAAAAGCAAAACACGAGTTTGCGGATTACGGAATCATCATCAACGAGCCGAAAGTAGATTTGGCAAAAATGATTGAACGTAAAAATGGAGTAGTAGAGCAAACAACAAAAGGAATCAACTTCCTGATGGACAAAAACAAAATCACTGTTTTTGAAGGTGTTGGAAGCTTCGAATCTGCAACTCAAATCAAAGTGACGAAAAACGACGGTTCTTCAGAAATCATTGATTCAAAATATACAATTATCGCAACTGGTTCTAAGCCATCTAGTTTGCCATTTATTACATTAGATAAAGAAAGAATCATCACTTCTACAGAAGCTTTGAACTTGAAAGAAATTCCAAAACATTTGGTAGTTATCGGTGGTGGTGTTATTGGTCTTGAGTTGGGGTCAGTTTATTTGAGATTAGGTTCTCAAGTAACTGTGGTGGAGTTTATGGACAAAATCATCCCAGGAATGGACGGCGCTCTTTCCAAAGAATTACAAAAAGTTCTTAGAAAACAAGGAATGAAATTCGAACTTTCGACAGCGGTTTCTGCTGTGGAGAGAAACGGAGATTCTGTAAAAGTAACCGCTAAAAACAAAAAAGGTGAAGAAGTACACTTCGAAGGCGATTATGTTTTGGTTTCTGTTGGTAGAAGACCATACACAGACGGACTTGGTTTGGAAAAAGCTGGTGTAGAATTGGATGAAAGAGGAAGAGTGAAAACCAACGACCATTTGCAGACGAATGTTTCTAACATTTACGCTATTGGTGACGTTGTCAAAGGTGCAATGTTGGCTCACAAAGCAGAAGAAGAAGGAACTTTGGTAGCTGAAATTTTAGCTGGACAAAAGCCTCATATCAATTATAATTTGATTCCAGGAGTAGTTTATACTTGGCCAGAAGTTGCCGGAGTTGGTAAAACAGAAGAGCAACTGAAAGAAGAAGGCGTGGCATACAAAGTGGGAAGTTTCCCAATGAGAGCGTTAGGAAGAAGCCGTGCAAGTGGTGACACAGACGGATTTGTGAAAATCATTGCTGACGAAAAAACGGACGAAATTCTAGGTTTCCACATGATTGGCGCAAGAGCAGCGGATTTGGTTGCAGAAGGCGTTATTGCAATGGAGTTCCGCGCCAGTGCAGAAGATATCGCAAGAAGTTCACACGCACACCCTACTTATGCAGAAGCTGTAAAAGAAGCTGCTTTGGATGCAACTGGAAAGCGTACAATTCATATGTAATATTTTACATCAATACATTTATAAAGGGAAGCAGTTTTGCTTCTCTTTTTTATTTTACAAAATTCAAATATTTATTTAGGCAGCGCTGCGTAAAAATGATTTCCGTTCAAGTCGGGCTGCGAACAATTCATCATTAAACAAGACCCGAATATTGCTAATTTGTTCTTACTTTTGTTGAAATTTTGGTTATGATAAAAGAATTGGACAAAGATTTCACAAGTCTTAATGAATATATAGGTCAGCTCAATCCAAGCAAAATTTTTATTTTGGTAGATGAGAATACGCACAATCATTGTTTGCCGATTTTACTTCCCAATCTGGAAACCGATGCACCTTTTGAAGTGATTGAAATCGAGGCAGGCGAGGAAAATAAAAATATTGGAACTGCGACTCAACTTTGGGAAATATTTTCGGAGATGGAAGCCGACAGAAAATCTTTATTGATTAACCTTGGCGGTGGAGTGGTAACCGATCTTGGCGGTTTTGTAGCTTCTACTTATAAAAGAGGAATCCGCTTCATTAATCTTCCAACCACGCTTCTTGCAATGTGCGATGCATCAATCGGTGGCAAAACAGGAATAGATCACCAATATCTTAAAAATGTTATCGGAACATTTGCTTTGCCAGAGGCTATTTTATTTTATCCCAAATTTCTAGACACTTTAAAATTTGAAGAACTGAGAAGTGGCTTTGCAGAAATGCTGAAACATGGACTGATAGCCGATGAAAAGCATTGGAATGATTTGATCACTGTAGAAAAAATTGCACCGCAGTTTATTGAACCTTTTATCCAAAGGAGCATGGAAATCAAGCAGGGTGTGGTCTCAAAAGATTTTAGAGAGCAGAATATCAGGAAGAATCTCAATTTTGGTCATACGATTGGTCACGCTGTAGAAAGTCTTTTTCTTAAAAAAGGAAACTTAATTCCTCACGGAGAGGCTGTAGCGCTAGGAATGATCTGTGAAACGCATCTTGCGTTTTTATGTGGTCTGCTGGATGTTGATGTTTCATCTGTTATCATCAGCAAGATAAAAAGACTATTTCCTTATATTGACATTTCTGAATTTAAAAATGCAGAAATCATGGATTTGATGTTTAATGATAAAAAAAATGAAGACGGAAATATTAATTTTTCTCTTATTAATGGTGTCGGATCTTGCTTATATGACCAAAAAGTGAACGCTGAACAGATTATTTTAGCCTTGGAATTCTATAAAAATATGGGTGATTAATGATCTTGTTATTCAATGAATACTATTTTTATTTGCTTGAAAATAAATATTTTACATTAATAAATGGCAGCTTGTTGAAAGTTTGTGATTCTGGTTTCAGAAATTTTGGCAAAGAATTTGAAAGTATCCCATTCGTAAAACAAAATTTAAAATTTAAAATTTGAAATTATGAAAAAGTTATTTTTAGGATTAGGTTTAGTAGCGGGAACATTTGCATTTGCACAAACTAGTCCGTCGTTCGGTTTAAAAGCGGGTGTTAACATTTCATCAATCTCTGATGATGGTTATGAAGATTCAAAATCAAAAGCTGGTTTCTATGGTGGTGTTTTTATGAATGCGCCTTTATCAGAACAATTCAGTATCCAACCTGAGGTTTTATATAGTCAATTAGGTTCTAAGGTTACAAGGAGATATACTGGAACAGTTTTAGGAAATACAATCGACTACAGAGAAGATGCAAAACTAAATTTGGATTATATTACAGTTCCGATTATGTTTCAGTTTAAAGCAACGCCACAATTTTATCTAGAAGCAGGTCCAGAGTTTGGATTCTTAGTAAGTGCTAAAGCGAAAGATATCAATACGACGGTAGTCAATGGTTCTACAACTAATCAAAATACAAATTCATCTGAGGACATAAAAGACAACTATAGCAGCTTTAATATGGGAGCTGGTCTTGGTTTAGGTTTTAACTTCACTCCTAATTTTGGTATCAATGCTAGATATGTAGCTGGATTTACAGATATCAACAAGAAGAATGACGGATCTAACGGAACAACTTCTACAAACAATGATAACAATAAGAACAGAAATAATACATTCCAAGTTGGATTGTCTTACAAATTCTAATTTTATTAAAAATATTTAATGCAACAAAGACCGATTTATTCGGTCTTTTTTTATTTCAAATTTATATTTTTGTTCTTGATAAACGATTATATATATGAAGAAATTATTTGGGGTGTTGGGATTAACGATCATGTCTTTGGCTTATTCGCAATCATTTGGAGTGAAAGGCGGTGCTAACATTTCTACAATAAGTAAAGAAAATACTTGGGGAGATACCAATTCCAAAATTGGTTTTTATGTAGGAGCTTATATGAATGCTCCGGTTAATGCTTTATTTAGTATTCAGCCAGAATTAATTTACAACAATATGGGTGTAAAATATACGAATGGTAATACATCACACACGCTGAATCTTAATTATTTATCAATGCCAATTATGTTTCAGTTTGAATTGATTCCAAAATTTTATGTAGAAGGTGGACCTCAGTTCGGGGTTTTGATTGGTAATAAAAATAAATACCAAAGTGATAATAAAACGATAATCGAGAAAGATAAAGATGCATACAACCAATTGGACCTGAGCGGAGGAATTGGATTAGGCTTCAAATTTAATAATATGGCTATTGGTGCAAGATATATTATTGGTTTTACCGATATTAAAAAGAACGGTTCTACAAGTTGGAAAAATAGTGACAAACAGCTAAGAAATAGCGGCTTCCAAGTCGGGTTGCAATACGGATTTTAATTTAAATTAAATTTTTGGATATAAAAAAACTAACTTCGGAAAGAAGTTAGTTTTTTTTTTCTAATCGGAAATCACAACGTTTGTTCCCTTCGTATGCGCATTCATTTGTGGTGCATAGTAGTTTTGAAGTGTTGTAATGCCGTTAGAGAATTTTCCGCTCGCATTAGCAACATAATCGTATTCGAAAACATATTTTCCTTTCGGCATATACTCGATGTAGAAGTTGGTGGAAGCATCTTTTGTGGATTGGTAATAACCTAAATTATTTTTCCATTGGTAACTAGAAATCACATCCAGCGGTTCAAAACCTACAGCTCGCATATCTTTCAGATGAATGAATTCCATATTTCTATCCGTATTCAGAATCATTCTCACAGTGATTTTATCACCAACTTTAATAGGCGAATTTTCATTGATTTTAATTAATTGTTCCCCATTTTCAGTTTTCACTTTTTTGTACAATTCTTTAGAAATCGAAATATAACTTTCCGAAGATTTTATTTTATCAAGGTCTTCATAATATTGCCAGAACAAACCGCCTTGAACAATTCCTGCACTTTCTTTTTTAATAGTAACGGTTGAAAGATTTTTATCCAAGTTATCAGAATTAATCGATTGTTTAACATAACCTGTCGCTTGCGTTTGCGGAATCAATTGTTTTCCGCCCCAAATGATTTCTGCTTTGTCACTTTCATTAGAAGTCCAAGATTTCCCTGAATTCAAAATGGTAAAAATAACTTCCGCTGTTCCTCTGGAACTTCCCCAGGAATTGACTTCTTTTTGAGTAATTAGCCAGATTTTCATTTCTTCGATAAAGTTTTCATCATTCGGCGTCAGTTTTTGGAATGCTTCAATCGCTCCTGCGTGATTAACGGTTTTGGAAGAATACCAGCCCCAGTCGTTCAGGTTTTGTTTCCAATAAACACCTTGAGTTTCTGATTCTGTCGAAGTTTCTTTAAGATAAGTCATCAGTTTTTTAGAAACATCATTCAATCCATAATTGTTGAATAATAAAGCCGAACGATGCAATCCAAAGAAAGTAAAATCGGTGATTTTTGCGGTTTTTGCTTTTGAAATAATTAATGATTTCAACGAAGTACCTTTTGCTTTCAAAGCATATTCTTTTTCCCAATAATGTCTTGTGTCCAGATAATCGAGAACAAAATTATTCCAAACATTGTCTTTTTTTGTCACACTGAGCGGAGTCGAAGTGTCATAATATTTACTCACTTCATTATCTACATAAGAAACCAGTTTTTTGACCATTTCTTTTTGTTCAGAACTTTGATAATCAGAAACATTTCCTTTAAGCCATTCATTGATTCTTCCTAGATTTTTCAAGATATAAAGCGAAGAGTAATAAGAACTTGGATAACCCTGATACCAGCTGAATCCACCATCTGGATTTTGCAGTTTTACCAACTCTGACCAATCATCATTGATAGAGTTACGCATCATATTGGAATTAAATAGAAGCGAAATTTTCGCCATCTGTTCGGTTTCGTTTTTCGATTCTAAAACCCACGGTGTTTCATCCAGTAATAACTGTTTCAATTCCTGATTTTTCTCAAGATTCGAAGTCAAAAGACCTTTGGATTGATATTCATCAAAAACAGTTTTCGTTTTCGGATTCGCTTTGAAAATCTCCGAAGCCAAAACATCCGCAAACCATTTATTAAAAACAACATCTGCCGAATTATTGATGTCATTTTTCAAACTTGGCAATGCAAACATAATCTCCCAAATAGGATTGGTTGTCAATTCCAAAGTATTGGAAACATTAGTCAGAGTTTTAGAATTCGAGTTTTTTAGATTTTCCAAAGTGAAAGTTTTTGTCTGTCCTTCTTTTACAAAAATCGGAAGCGCATCGGTCACCAACATTCTGTTTGGAAGAATTGCAATCGCCTTTTGCTCACCGTCAGAGAAATTACCGGCTTTCGCAACGATTTTAATAATAATTGAAGATACATTATTCGGCACTTTCAGTTTCCAGGTTGCGGATGTATTCCCATTTGCATCCAATGAAAAAGATTGCTCTTTATTATATCCTGAAACCGCTGTCAATTGAGTGATTCCAAATTTTTCAGTAATATCTTCATTTGTAAAAGCATCCAAAATCTGCAATTGTGCAACACCATTTAATTTTTGATTAACCAAGCTTGAGATTTTAGTCTGAAGATTCAATTCGTCACCTTCCCGTAAGAATCTTGGATAATTGGGTGTTATCGAAAAGTCTTTCTGCGTCACCACCGTTTTTTCTAAAACTGCAGCTCTCGCATCTTTTGTATGCGCCAAAAACATCAGTTTCCATTGTGTCAACGCTTCCGGAGAAGTGAACTCGAAAGAGACATTCCCGTCTTTATCGGTGAGAAGATTGGGATAGAAAAAAGCGGTTTCGTTGAGGTTTTGACGGACTGGGATTTTGTCTAAATCAGTTTTGGATTCTATATTTTGTTCCTTTACAACAGCTGAATCAACTGTCTTAGTAGCATAACTAAGATTTCTACTTTCTTTTTTCATTCCCATTCCAGTTACGACTACTTCTTCTAAACTGGCTTTATCAGCAACAGGTGCTGCAACTGCAAAGGATTCATAAACAATACCGCCATCAAACCAATTAAACTCAGGCGAATTAATATTATAATTTTTCAAAAACGCAACTCTCTTATTATAATACTGTTGTTGAAGATTATTTCTCAAATCATAGGAGCTTTGATAAAACGGAGCATAGAAATTTCTCCAGTACCAGGAATTCACTGCAAACTGATCCAGCGATTTGTCGTACATACTCGCCAGAACTTCGGCTGTCACTCTGAGCGGAGTCGAAGAGTCTTTATCAGCGCCAGAGATTTTTATCGTCCATTTTTCTTTTTGTCCAGGCTGTAATTTGTCCCGGAAAGTAACAGTTTCAATTTTCAAATCATCTTTGCTGTCCGCGATTTTCAAATCAACAGATTCCGTTTTCACATCATTAAAAGCTACCAGTTGGAATTGCAAATTCACTCTCGAGATACTTTCATCTTTCGGAATCATAGTTTCATATTCCAGAATTCCGTTTTTGAGAGATTTGGTTTCAGTTACGGTTTCGCCTTTTCCATTTTGAATAAAAATGTTGACCAAAGCATCAGGAATTGCAGAATAAACAAAAACTTTCGCTTTTTCTCCTCGCTTGAAATCTTGTGTTGGTTTAATCACTTCCAAGAATGGATTTTGATTTTGCCCCAACGATTTTTTATCCCAAACTTTGAAAAATTGCTCCGTTTTTATCGTGTCTTTTCCTTCGATATTATAAAGTTGAAGTTTGTAAGTACCAGCTTGCAATTTCCCCAAGTCTAAGTTGGTTGTCAGTTGTTGGTTGTCGGTTGATAGATTTTTTGTCACACTGAGCGGAGTCGAAGTGTTTTGTACTTTATCAAGAAAAATTTTTTCCACCTTCCAATTTTTCACATCATCATTTTTATCAAATCTGTCGTGAGGGAATTTCTGTACAAATTCTTCCTTAGAAAGTTTTGGCAGATCCTGAACTGCAGAAGCAAAATTATCCCTGAAAATCTGTTTTGGCTCTGCCAGTTTTTCCAGTTTCAGATGATAGGATTTCTGCAGATTCTGGTCGTTATAATTTTTGGTGTCAACATTTAGTTTTATAGCTTCGTCCGAAAAGTAATCTGTCACGCTGAGCCCAGTCGAAGCGTCGTTTGCCGTGATATAATGCGAAACCGAAGCTACTTTCACGTTGGTGTTTGCAGATTGTGTTTCTCCATTGATGTCCGTAACAGAAGCATTAATTGCATAATTATCAATCTGAATTCCTTCCAGCGTTTCGTCTTTTTTCAACTCTATTTTGATGGTAAATTCTCCTTTTTCGTTGGTTTTTACATCGCCAAGAATTGAATTTTCGCTATCATTCCCACGAGGATACCACCAGAAATATCTCCAACGGATATTCTGTTTTTTGATTTCGTAATTTACTGTAGAATTGCTCAAAGGAACACCGGAAAACATTGTTGCTTTTCCTTTCAGTTCAATGGTTTGTCCGTATTTGTATTCGTCTTTTATTGGGTCAAAAGTGACTTCAAATTTCGGACGTTTGTATTCCTCAACTTGGAAATCGGTATATCCAGTGATATCGTAATGAGAATTGTCATCAATGTTATCAAGTCTGATAGAAAAATTACCGTTTAGTTTATTTTTAGGAAGTGTAAAGCTTCCGTTAACAGAACCAAATTCATTAGTTGTCAATTTCAAAGTTTGTAATTCTTCGCTATTGGTATCATACAGAATGATGTTCAATGGAATTTTTTCCAGAGTTTTCACTTTCTGAGTTTCACCATTAATTCCTGTTGCAATGACTTTGAAATAAACAATTTGCCCAGGTCGGTAGATTTTTCTGTCAAGAAAAATTTGTGCAGATTCCTGATTTTCAGATTTGTTTCGATTGCCATAATCATAACCATAAACATTTATCATCGAATAATTGCTTCCGTTTTTCACAAGAAAATTTCTATAATATTCTTTGTTATCAGAATTTGGAATTTGGAAATTTCCGGAAGCATCGGTTTTCAAAGAATGTTTTACTATTTGTTTTCCTCTTACATATTCGACAATTTCAAGGTTTTCGTTGGTAAAAGCTTTTCCATTTTCGTTGTTGACGAGTTTCAGAATATTTCCACCAGAATTGTCATCCTGAGCTTGTCGAAGGGCATCTTTTTTAGAATAAATAATTTTAGAATCAGAAACGATAAAATAGAAATTTCTCTGAACCGAATTTTCCACAACATATTCAGCTAAATAAATTCCTGCTGGAAGAGATTTCAATTCCAAAGAAGTTTTCTGCGTTTTGAAATCCAATGATTCAGGAAGAGAAAATTGGTCTTTTCTTACCAACGATTTTTTCACTTTCGCAAATGGAGTTTTGTAAGAATCAAAAACGTAATTCAGAAAACCTTGTGTGTCGTCTTTAACTTCATATATATTCAAAGAAAATTGCTGAACATTTTTTCCTTCTACAACAACGTGAATCGGTTTGTTAGCTTGAGTTTCATTTTCATAAAAGATATTAAGCTGAGGATTTTTAATCTGATTTTCTTTGTTTTTAATATTATTGATAAATTTCGATTTTGGATAAAGTTCTTGCGCTTTATTTGCCCAAACCAAAGCTTTTTTGTTATCCTCTTTTTGCTGAAGAATCTCAATCATATCATCAATAATCAAGACTTTGTAATCGCCTTTTATAGACTCATCTTCAACCAATTTTTCAAGTTGTTCGAATTTGTCTTTACAATTATTGAATTCACAATTATAATTGATTTTTTGATGTTTAAAATACAATTGAGGATTACCAGAAAGTGAAGCAATTTCCGAATCATAAATGCTATTGATTTTGGTTGAATTTACTTTCAATTCGTTTGGCGTGAAAAGATTTTGATTTCTTAAGAACTCAATATAATTATAGTTGGACCAATCGGAAAGTGTCGGAAAATAGTCTAGATTATCAGAATCGTCAAAAATTTCTTTGTATTTCTGCATCGATATTTTCTTCAAAACAGAATTTTCTTTTTCTAATTCTGAATAATTCTTAGATAAATAATTTTTGAAATCTAGCTTGCTCCAAGTTTCAATTTGCTCTAAATATTGCTCTGCACTGAGCGAAGTCGAAGTGTCAATATTGGTTTTTTGATTGATTTTCCAAGAATTATTTTGATAATAATCTTTGATAAACTCCAAAGTCAGAAGACGAAATAGTTGTTTTTCATCGCCCTTTAATTTGGTTTCTGTGCTTTGGAGTTTCGAAAAGAATTTAGAATTTTCATCATTCTTCGTATCATCATAAGTTTGCTTTGTAATACTGAATTCAGCCTTTAGAGACTTGATAATTTGTATCGCATTATTATCTTTCAAAGCTTGGTTCTGTATTTCGAGAATGATAGGAAGATTGGATTTGTAAGTTCCTTTTTTATAATTGTCCTCGATTTTTTTCCATTGCTGGTCGTAATAGTTTTGAGCAGAAAAATTCATAGTAGCAAATATCAATAAGAATACTAATAAGGATTTTAAGATTTTCATATGTAGATTGTATTTTTTAATCAGTGAACCGAATCACTTTATAAAGATGCATTGTTTTATCGTAAGGTTGGAAAGAGAACTAATTTTTTTGAAATGTAAAGTCTATTAAAATTAATAACCACATAGGCACATAGTTTTTTCAAATTTTTAAGATTAAATAGTTAGACATTTATTTCTATTTTATGTTTTCAAGACTAATAATTTATTTTTTTTATGTGCCTTTGTGGTTTTAGCATTTTGAAGATTTTATTTATTTAGAACATTTTTTCCGACATTTGTTAAATTAATGTCGTTTCTAAATTTAGCAAAAAAATATATTATTGATAGTCAGATTTATGTTTCATTAATGGGAACTTTTCTGGCTGCATTTCTTATGCTGGAGCAAAACATATTCCGCTGGCCAACTTTGCTTTTGATTTTCATCACCTACTTCAGCGGTTATCTTTATACCAAATATCAGTACGACAAAAAGAAGTTTTTAAAGATTCTAGTTTTCAATTGTATTTGCGGAATTATCAGTGTCATTCTCATTCTCAAAAATCATAACGAAATCAGGTTGTTAAAATGGGCTGTGATCGTCGTTATCGGTTTGCTATACAATTCCTTTTTCTTGGAGAAATTTATAAGGAAAATCCCATTACTAAAAATATTTTACGTTGGATTGACTTGGGCTTTAATCAATTCTTGGTTGATTCTTCCTGAATTTAATTGGCCGATTTTTTTAATTTCTTGGCTATTCATTTCGGCTTTGGTTTTACCTTTTGATATTCGAGATATGAAAAGTGATGATGTTGTGACTTTTCCGATTCTGATTGGGATTCAAAAAACTAAATTTTTAGCTTATGCTTTAGTTTTCATTTCAGGTTTGTTGAGTATTTCTCATCTGGATTTGATTTTTTCACTGTGTTTTTTATTGACTACAATTATCACATTTTTATTAATTTATTTTTCAGAAAATGATAATAGGGAAGCTTATTTTAGTTTTTTGGTTGAAAGCTGTAGCGGATTTCCTTTATTATGTTTTTTGGCTTACAAATTGTTATTGCAGTTTTGTTAAAATATCGGAATGTTTCATAACAAATCTATTCTTATTATTCTCGTTTTCCTAAGCTTCTTTTCCGTTGCTCAGGCGCAGGAGAAAAAAGATTCTATCTATTATAAAATTGAAGAATTTTCTGATAAAAGTAAGTTTACAAAATTTCTGCACCGTTTCATATTTCGTCGTGAGGCAGACTCAGCTTCTGTATCTTCCAGAAAAGAAAAACAGTCTCAGGAATCCTATGACGGAAAATTTATCCGAAATGTGAGAATCGAAACCATAGACCCATTTGGATATAATACAAAGGAAAAAAAAGAAAAATCTAAATGGTACGATTGGTTTACCAATCATCTTCATTCCAATACCAGAATATCCACGGTTAATAACTACTTGTTATTCAGAAAAGGAGAAGCATATAATGCACAGAAACTCTACGAATCCGAACGTCTGCTTCGACAGATGAATTTTGTGAATCGAGTCCATATTTCTGTAGAAAACAGCTCCAGCGATTCTGTTGATGTGGCAGTCAAAGTTTTGGATTCCTGGAGTCTAAAACCGAGACTAAGCTATTCCGGAAGTAAAATTGGATTAGGAGTAACAGAAGAAAACCTGCTAGGACTTGGGCACGAAGTTGATTTTCTGTACAGAAATGATTCCAAGGAAAAACAGGATTATTTTTATGGAAGCTATCTTGCCAATAATCTTTTCGGAAGTTATATCAATGCTCAGATCCTCGGCGAACGTGATTTTTTCAAAAATGAAAGAATCAATGTAAGTGCAAAAAGAGATTTTTTCTCGCCACTTACCAAGTGGGCAGGCGGTTTTACCTTCGAATATTTTATGAGAAATGTAGCCTTGCCAATGGAAGACCTTTCTGCATTTCCTGCAGTCCAGATCAAAGTTTATAGCCAGGATCTCTGGGGCGGTTATCAGATTCCTGTTTCGGCAAATCCAGATGAAAGGATATCCAGTAACATCGCTTTAATAGGAAGATTCCAGAATTGTCAATATAAAGACAGTCCGGGAATAAATGAGTTTAATTATTTCCGTTCCTACAATAGTTTTTTGGCCTCAGCAGGATTTATTCAGAGGAAATTTTCTGTTCAGCAGCAGGTTTTTCAGTACGATCTGCCGGAAGATATTCCGTATGGGAATTCATTCAGTCTGACAGCTGGCTTACTATCGAGAAGCAAGGAAGTTGTTCCCTACGCAGGAATTTCTGCTGCTTATGGAGATTTTACAAACGTCGGATATTTCAATATCAAAGCACAGTTTGGACGTTTTTTTAATGAGGGAAAAATTAATCGCGATGCATTTCGGGTAGACGGAACATACTTTACTAATCTGATGGATTGGAAATTTGCCAAGGTTCGGCATTTTTTTCACCGACGCTAGCGTTGGGAAATCCAAGAAATAATTATTCTTACAGAGACCGGATTAATCTTTCTGCTCAAGATGAATTTCCTGTATATAACTATGATTACATTGGGACTAAGAAATTGGTTTTAAGATACCAGCTGCAGTTTTTTATCAATAAAACCTGGAAAAACTTCCACTTCAGTCCGTATATTACAACTGCTTTTGGATGGCTGGGAATGCCGGAAGAAAAACTGTTGAAGACCAATGTTAACACAAAAATTGGGATTGGTGTACTAATCAATAATCCTTATCTGGTGTTTAATCGGATACAACTTTCATTAATGTACTACCCAAAAGTTCCTTTTGATAATAGTTCTGCTTTTGATTTTAACAGCTACAGAAATAATATGATGCCAATGAATTCTTTTGCAGCAGAAGTTCCTCATTTCGTCAATTTCGGAAATTGATTTTGTAATTAAGAAGTTTTATCTTTACTGAAATTTTTGAGTGATGGAAAACATTAATGATATTAAAATAAAACTGATTCAGAAAATCTGTGAATCCGATAATTATTATTTGTTATCCGCTTTCCTCAAGAATTTTGAATCAAAATCTCCCAATATCGTCGCAGAATCTCCATCTATCTACGAATCTGAAAAACCAATGACTGAAGAAGAAGTTGAAGCCTATTTTAAAGAAGAAGAAATAAAATTGCCTGCTGAAATTTTAGAAATTCTAAACATTAGCGAAGAGCAAATTAACAATGGGCAGACTTTTACCAATGAAGAAGTAAATGCATATTTTGAAGAATGGCTAAAAGATTAATTTGGTCGCCTGTTGCGAGGGAAATCCGAAAAGAGATTTTGCAATATTGGATACTCAGAAATAAATCCAAACGCTATTCACAAAAACTGAATATTTTGTTTGAAAATTCCGCTCAACAAATTGCAGATTTTCCTCATTCGGGTATTTCTATTTCGGGCAATGTTTATCGTGGAAAACTCATTAAAGATTATTATATTCTCTATAAAATAAAAGATGATTCTGTTGAAATTCTTTTTATTTGGGATACAAGAAAAGACCCCGCTGACTTATTAAAATTAGTAATGAATTTCAAGTAAATGATTATCAACAAACTTTCACTCATCAATTTCAAAAGCCACTCGGAAAAAGCTTTCCAATTTTCTCCTCAAATCAACTGTTTTGTGGGAAATAACGGCGTGGGGAAGACCAATGTTCTGGATGCACTTCATTATCTTTCTGTTGGAAAAAGTTTTTTGGGAAATTCCGACCTCAATAATATTAAATCAAATGAAGATTTCTTTGTCATCGAATCCGAAATCCAGAATGAGGAAAAGGAAGATCTGATTAAGATTCTGATGCCTAAAGAATCCAAAAAAGTCATTAAGAAAAATGATAAAAGCTACGATAGATTGGCTGATCATATTGGTTATCTCCCAAGTGTGATGATCTCGCCTTACGATTCCAATTTGATTTCCGATTCTGGAGAAAGCCGTAGAAAGTTTTTGGACGCGATGATTTCCCAAACGGATTCCTCTTATCTTTTTGATTTGATTCAGTATCAGAAAACTGTTCAGCAGAGAAATGCTTTGTTGAAGAGTTTTGCTAAAAATCGATATTTTGACAAAGATTCTTTAGAGATTTATGATGATCCAATTTCAAATTTTGGAACAAGGATTTTCGAGAAAAGAAAAGAGTTTGTAGAAAAACTAAATCCAATTGTTCAGCATTTCTACGAAATCATTTCTGGTGGAAAAGAAATCGTGAATGTTATTTATGAATCTCATCTTTTGGATGGCTTCGACTCCGCTCAGCCTGACAGATTTTTTAAGGAACTTTTATCGAGTTCAATTGACAAAGACAGAGCTTTGACCTACACCTCAAAAGGAACCCATAAAGATGATTTGTTATTTGAAATGAATGGGAATTCTATCAAAAAAATAGGTTCTCAGGGTCAGCAGAAATCATTTCTAATTTCATTAAAGCTTGCTCAAATCAACCGAATCAAGGAATTGACTAGAAAATCTCCGATCCTTCTTCTGGATGATATTTTTGATAAGCTGGATGATACCCGAGTTTCCCAATTGATAGAATTGGTGAATAAAGAAAGTTTTGGGCAGATCTTTATAACGGATACGCATAAGGAGCGGACAGAAAACGTAGTCCGAAGAATCAGCGAGGAGAGTAAGATTTTTGAGATTTAAAAAAAACTCGAAAGAAAAGACAATCCTCAACATAGCCCTGATGGGAACGGCATCCTTTTTTGTTATTGCGATTGTTGAAATATTCAATGTATTGCTTCAGGTCGTTCGCAATGACAAAAAAGATATAGTGGACAGCAGGCTGCAAGCTTCTGTCAAAAATACAAACGTCGTGCTCCTAAAAATTACAAATAGCTTGCGTCAAAGGAAAATGGAAGCAAATCTCTAATGGATTTGGTTTTGTAAATTTCTCCATCTAATGAAGCAAAGTAGATTTCGATGCCTTCTTTCTGCTTGGACTCATACTCCAAAATGGACTGTCTGCAAGAGCCGCAAGGCGGAATGGGTGTGGAAGTGAGCGCTTCTTTTGGTGCACCAATTACGAACAGTTTTTTGATCTTAACACCCGGAAAATTAGCAGAAGTCCAGAAAATAGTGGTTCTCTCGGCACATAATCCGGACGGATATGCGGCATTTTCCTGATTACTTCCTGTGATGATTTCACCGTTTTCCAGTAGAACCGCACAGCCTACCCAGAAGTTGGAATAAGGCGCGTATGCCTGGGCACGAACGTTTCTGGCTTTATCAAAAAGTGTTTTTTCTATATCAGTAAGATGGTCGTAATTCGCGATTACTTCAAAATTGATTGTTATCTCTTTTTCCATTTTTTAAAATGAGGGAGGTAAAAATACATTTTTTACGCAAATAAATTAACATTAATCGAAAAAAAACATCTAACAATGATGTTACGACTATTTTCAATGTTGGTTTTTTTCTGTTTTGCGACTCTGGTATCTGCTCAGGAAAAATTGGCGTGGAATGAAAACAGGCAATTAGCCTGGGACGATTTTCAGTCAAAAGATATTGCGATATCTTCCAAAGCAGCGGCTACAACTTTTTGCGGAATCTCTTACTTGCTAAACAGTTCAACCAAAAAATTTACTGCGAGACAAGTCAAAATAGAAGCCTTTTTTGTGCCTTCAAAATCCTGGGCGCATAGAGATCATAAAACGGATTTTGTACTGATGCACGAGCAAAGTCATTTTGATATAGCCGAATTATTAGCCAGAAGGTTCCGGAAGTTAATCAGTGATAAAACAATGGATGCTAAAATGCTGCATAATTACTATGCCCGGATTTATGATGATTACAAGGTTTATCAGCAGGATTATGAAAACGTTACCAGCCACGGAAGAATCCACGAAAAACAACTGGAATATACTGCGAAAATCAACGATGAAATAAAGAAATTGTCAGACTTTAAAATCTAAATTTTCTGTTTTCTTTTTTCTCGGATAATTTCTTTTTATTGTCAATCCTTTTCTGGATCTGGCCTTTCGATGGTTTTGTAGCCAAACGTTTTTTTGGAACAAACAAAGCTTTCTCTACCAAATCCAGCATTTTTTCGGTTACGATTTTTTTATTCTGAACCTGCGTTCTGCTTTCCGACGAGGTCATCTGGAGCAGTCCTTCGGAATTGATCCTGTTTTTAAGTTTTTCAGATATTCTGAGCTTTTCATCAAACCTGAAAGCAGCACTTTCCATCACATTCCAAATCGCAGTTACCGCCGTTTCTACCTTATTCACGTTCTGTCCGCCAGCTCCGGAAGAGCGGGAAGTCTTGTACGTTATTTCTGCGGAAAAATCTTTCATTGCGTTTGGATCATTTTTTTTAATTCGATACGGTTTACTTTTCCGTTGGGCGTTCTTGGAATCTGATCTACAAAAATAATTTCTTTTGGTTTATGAAATGATTTTTTGAATTTTAGATTATAAATTTTAGATTTTAGATTTTCATCAGATTCTCCTTCGATTACGAGAACTAATTTCTGACCTAATTTTTCATCGTCTATTCCAAGAAATACAGCTTCATTTGGAATTTCGTTCTTAACAATCTTTTCTAACTCTTCAGGAAAAATCTTTGCACCGCCGGAATTAATCACATTATCGATTCTTCCCAGAAATCTAAATTGTTTTTTATCATTAATTTCAACCAAATCATTGGTCTGTAAAATCTCTGCATTCAGTTTTGGAGCAAATATTTTTAAACAAGCTCTCTGATCCAAAGAAATATCGACGCCATCAAAAACCGTAAACCAATCTTCCTGATTTGGGAAAACCTGTTTCAAAGCGATGTGGGAAAGCGTCTCGCTCATTCCGTAGGTTTCAAAAATTTTAGTTTGAGAGTTTGAGAATTTGAGGGTTTGAGAAATTTTTTGCTTTAAAGTTTCTGATACAGCTGCGCCACCAATAATTAAGTTTTTAATTAAATGAATTTTGTCTAAAGAATTGTCAACCTGCAAAGGTGTCATTGCACAAAAATCCACTTTCTCGGCAAGATGTTGCAACGGGTTGAGCGATGTTTCTGTTATTATTAATTTTAATTTTCTGGAAATACTTCTTACCACCATCATTTTTCCCGAGATATATTCAATCGGAAGACAGAGTAGGGCAGAGTCACCTTCTTTCAGTCTTAAAAAATCACAAGTCATTTGGGCAGAATTGAGCATTTTTGATTTTTCGATGTCAAAAATTTTTGGAATTCCTGTAGATCCAGAACTCTGAATTTTTACCGTTTTTGACTCCGAAAACCATTCTTTTATGAAGTCTAAAACTTTGGTTTCAAATTCGTTAGATGAGGTTTGGTTGATTGGCGATGCTTTGGAAAGGTCGATTAACATTGAGATGTGTGAAAAATTATTTTATAAAATTATTCATTTTTTTTCATAAAAAGTTTGCAAGTTCAAAAAAAAGCTATAAATTTGCATCACAATAAAACGACAGACCCATGGTGTAACGGTAGCACTTCGGTTTTTGGTACCGCCTGTCGGGGTTCGAATCCCTGTGGGTCTACAAACCACCTTTAGAAATAAAGGTGGTTTTTTTATTTTTTCCGCTCTCTTTTTTTTAGATGATGAACAGCATTTATTAACTATTATTTAGGAAGATCAAAAGAAAATGTACTTCCGGAGCCTAATTCTGATTTTACGGAAATAAATCTGAGCTTCTTTGAAATGTTTGGTGATACTCAATCCCAAACCTGTTACTTCTTTGTTGCTTCCGGGAATTTTAAAGTAACGATCAAAATTTTTTCCTGATACTGTTCCTAAATTCCTTTGCCGAAATCCTGAACAGAAAATTTGATTTTATTACCTTCTTTGATGATGCTAATATCAATTCCGGAAACGTCACACCTTTTTCTGGCATTTTCGAGATCATAAGCCTGGAACAATTCAAATTCTTCCAGCGTGATAATCCCGAAAAGCCACGTCCTGACCTTTCCTTCGTTATCTATGGTAAAAATCTTCTCCACAACCTATTTTTTGATGAAACGCGAGTGTCAGTTTATAATTAGATATTGTTTGAATTGTCTGCAATAAAATCATATTTTTACGAAATAAGATTTTAAGATGTCTCTATTTCAAAAAACAATAATCAACAAATATCTCAAACTACAAAACCAGGATCAACTCAACCAAAAATGGGATTTGTTTTGTGCGCATTTTCATAATACTGAAATCCAGGAAAATATCAGAAATTCCAAAGAAGAACAATACCAGGGCGAATTTTTGATTGACTTGTTTGTAGATGTTTTGGGATATACTAAAAATCCCACGCCTAATTTCAATCTTACTACAGAATATAAAAATGTAAAAGACAGCAAAAAAGCAGATGGCGCCATTATTATTAGTGATAAAGTTCTTGCTATTATAGAACTAAAAGGAACCAATACAACGGATTTATCAAAAATTGAAACCCAGGCTTTTGGCTATAAAAATAATCAGCCGGATTGCAAATACGTCATTACGTCTAATTTTGAAAAACTACGTTTCTATATAGATAATGCCATTGAACATTTGGAATTCAATCTTTTTGAACTGACGAAAGGCGAATTCGAATTGTTATATTTATGTCTGGCATTTGAAAATATTTCAGCAGACATTCCTGCCAGAATTAAAAATGAATCGGTAAGTAAGGAAGACGAAATCACCAAAAAACTGTACAAAGATTATTCGGTTTTCAAAAGAGAGTTGTTTAAAAATCTGTCCGAACAAAACCCGGAATTTGATCCGTTAGAACTTTTCAAAAAATCTCAAAAACTATTAGATAGGCTTTTATTTCTCTTCTTTGGAGAGGACAGAGGTTTACTTCCTCCCAATTCTATAAGACTGATTCTGGATCAATGGAACAAGCTGAAAGATTTAGACGAGTATGTTCCGCTTTATGACCGGTTCAAAAAATATTTTGGCTACCTCAATACAGGTTTCAAAGGGAAGGATTTTAGCGTTTTCGCCTATAACGGAGGATTGTTTAAGCCCGATGAAGTTTTGGATACGATTACCATAGATGATGATTTGCTTTACCAGCATTCTCTGAAATTATCAGAATATGATTTTGCCAGTGAAGTAGATGTCAATATTCTTGGGCATATTTTTGAAAATTCTCTTAATGAAATTGATGAAATAAAAGCCCAGTTAGAAGGACAGGAAATCGACAAGACTAAAACCAAAAGAAAAAAAGACGGCGTTTTCTACACTCCAAAATACATTACCAAATACATTGTAGAAAATACCGTTGGCAAACTTTGCGAAGAAAAGAAAACAGAATTAGGAATTGCTGAAGAAGACTATTCTACCGATAAAAAACGCCAACAGAAAACCAAGTTAGCACTTTTACAGAAATTAGAAGATTACAGAACTTGGCTACATCAGATTACCATTATAGATCCTGCTTGTGGAAGTGGAGCTTTCCTGAACGAAGCGCTGAATTTCCTGATTGATGAACATAAATATATAGATGAGTTAGAAGCCAAACTTACAGGTTCTTCTATTGCTTTTGCTTATCATTCTGAAAGTATTTTAGAGAACAATCTTTTCGGGGTAGATCTGAACGAAGAATCTGTAGAAATTGCCAAACTTTCTCTTTGGCTTCGCACAGCAGAACCTAACCGAAAACTGAACGACCTGAGCAACAACATAAAGTGTGGAAACTCTCTGATTGACGATCCCGAAATTGCCGGAAATAAAACCTTTAATTGGGAAAAAGAATTCCCGCAGATTTTTGCAAAAGGCGGTTTTGATGTGGTGATTGGAAATCCGCCGTATGTTTTATGTCAACCATCTAATACAAATGAGGAAACACTTAATTTTTATAAATCCTTTGAAGTAGCAAGTTACAAAATAGACTTATTTCATTTATTTTTTGAAAGAGGAACTAATATTTTGAGAGATGGAGGAGAACTTGGGTTTATTACTCCAAATACTTATCTATCAAATAAATATATTCAAAAATTAAGAAACTTTATTTTAAAAAATACTTTTATTGAAAAAGTTATTAATTATAATGAAATTGTTTTTGTAGATGCTGGAGTAGATGTAGCTACATTAATTTTAACTAAAGACAAAATTAAAAACGAAAATATAAAGATTTATAATTCCGAAAGAGGAGAATTAAAATTTATTACAAACAAATCTCAAAATAGTTGGAATGAAGCTGAAGAACAAGTTTTTAATTTAAAGAATGATTTTTTCTTTGAATTTAAAGATTGTGTTAAATTAGAAGAAATAGGAAATACTTATTTTGGGATACAAGCATATGATAGAAAAAGTTCAATTTCGGATAAAAAAATAAATGAAAATTATATTTCAATTATTGATGGGGCTGACGTAGTTAGATTTCAATATTCAATTCCAAACAAATATTTCAATTATTTGTTTGAAAATATTAAAAGTGGCGGTGATTTGAATGTATACAGTCAAGATAGAATTGTTATAAGTCAAATCGGGCAATCTCCAAAAGTAGGTTTCTGTGAAAAAGGAATTTTGACATCTAATACAATTTACAATTTATTTTTAAAGGATTCAAGATTTTCTTTAAAGTATATTCTAGCAATTTTAAACTCTCAATTGATAAAAAGCTATTGGTTATCTAAGTATAATGACAATAAAGACTTATTTCCGAAGATAAAAGGTTACCAATTAAAACAACTTCCAATAAAAGAAATCTCTTTAGAAAACCAACAACCCTTCATCGAAAAAGCCGACCAAATGCTTTCTTTAAATAAGGAATTGCAAGAGCTATCAGCCAAATACCAAAGAAATCTTCAAAGAGAATTTTCTCTGGAAACGCTTTCCAAAAAATTACAAAATTGGTATGAGCTTTCTTTTGCAGAGTTCCTAAAAGAATTGGCAAAAGCAAAACTCAACCTTACACTTTCCCAAAAAGCAGAATGGGAAGATTATTTCTTAGCAGAACAACAAAAAGCAATATCTATAAAATCTCAAATAGATCAAACAGACCAAGAAATAGACCAAATGGTGTATGAACTTTATGGCTTGACAGATGAAGAAATAGAGATTGTAGAAAATTCCTGATAATAAAAAAGCCTCTGAAAATCAGAGGCTATATTGTTCTAGTAAAAGTCAATTCTTACAAAGACGCAGAGTGAACAAGCATATCTGCCAATTTGTTAGAATAACCCCACTCGTTATCGTACCAAGATACCAATTTTACGAAAGTTGGATTCAACATAATTCCAGCTTCTTTATCGAAGATAGAAGTTCTTGCATCACTCACGAAATCTTGAGAAACTACAGCGTCTTCTGTATAACCAAGGATTCCTTTCAATTCGCCTTCAGATGCAGCTTTGATAGCAGCGCAAATTTCTTCGTAAGACGTTGGTTTGTCCAATTTTACAGTAAGATCCACTACAGAAACGTCAGCAGTTGGAACTCTGAAAGACATACCTGTCAGTTTCCCGTTAAGAGAAGGGATTACTTTTCCTACCGCTTTTGCAGCACCTGTAGAAGAAGGGATGATATTGTTAAGTGCAGATCTACCACCTCTCCAGTCTTTTGCAGATGGACCATCTACGGTTTTCTGAGTTGCAGTAGTAGCGTGTACAGTTGTCATAAGACCTTCTGCAATACCGAAGTTATCGTGGATTACTTTTGCCAATGGTGCAAGACAGTTAGTTGTACAAGATGCGTTGGAAAAGATTTTGATATCGTCAGTCAAATCTTTGTGGTTTACACCCATTACGAACATTGGTGTATCATCTTTTGATGGAGCAGAAAGGATAACTTTCTTTGCACCAGCGTTGATGTGAGCCTGAGCAGAATCTTTTGAAAGGAATAAACCTGTAGATTCTACGATATATTCTGCACCAATTTCGTTCCATTTTAGATTATTCGGATCTTTTTCCGCTGTTACACGGATGGTTTTTCCGTTAACTACAAGGTTGTTGCCTTGTACTGACACTTCACCCTTAAACGATCCGTGTACCGAATCGTATTTTAGCATATAAGCCATATATTCCGCATCGATAAGGTCATTAATCCCTACAACTTCGATGTTGCTTCTTTCGGCCATAGCTCTGAAAACTAAACGTCCGATTCTCCCGAATCCGTTGATTCCTACTTTAATTGTTGACATATTATTAAAAAAATTAAGGTTTTGTTATTTTATTTGTTTTAAGGATTACATTGCAAGAATTTCTGCAATCTGAAGCAGGTTCTTATCGATTTCGTTATGTTTTTTGATGGCTTCCTCTATCGGCGTGTATGTGATTTTATTAGATTGCATACCAACCATTACTTTATTTTTTCCTTCCATTAATCCTATTACTGCTCCATATCCAAGGTTGCTGGCAAGCACTCGGTCTGCACAGCTAGGCGAGCCACCTCTCTGGATATGACCCAAAATGGTTACTCTGATATCATAATTTGGAAATTCTTCTTTGGTTGCTTTCGCAAGATCATAGATGCTGCCCAGTTCTTCACCTTCAGCTACCACTACGATGCTGGACGATTTACCCACTTTTTCTGCCATTCTGAATGTGCTGAAAAGATCGTCCATACTGTCTTTTCTTTCAGGGATCAAAATGTCCAATGCGCCGGTTGCAATACCGCTGTTTAGGGCGATGAATCCTGCATCACGTCCCATTACTTCTACAAAGAAAACTCTGTTATGGGATGTTGCAGTATCACGGATTTTGTCGATCGCGTCCATTGCTGTGTTAAGCGCTGTGTCGTATCCAATCGTGTTATCTGTCCCGAAGATGTCATTATCAATCGTTCCCGGTACACCGATAACCTTGATGCCGAATTCTTCATTGAATACTTTTGCACCAGTGAAACTTCCGTCTCCACCGATACATACTAATGCGTCGATACCTAATTTCTGACACTGTTCAAAGGCTTTTTTTCTTCCTTCGTACGTCATAAACTCTTTGGAACGGGCAGACTTAAGAATGGTTCCTCCTTGGTTGATTATATTTTTTACGGAACGAGGTCCCATTTTGGTAACATCACCTGCAATCAGACCATTATATCCTTCGCGGATGCCGTAGCAGTCTATATTAAAATGATTCGCTGTTCTTACAACTGCTCTAAGTGCGGCATTCATCCCTGGCGCATCGCCTCCAGAAGTCAGAACCGCAATAGATTTAATGTTGTTTTCTGACATATTTTTAATTTTTTTCTAAGCAAATTTACAAAATATCAATCACATTTTAGCCCTACTATTGTCTTAGTTGAATAAAATATATCATATCTTCAAGAATTAATAATAGGATAATATGACAAAAATCAAACTTAAGATGATTCACAAAATAATTAAGTTTATTATATTTACGAACAAGACAGAATAAAATTTTAAACTAATAAAAAATACATTAATATTATGAAAGTAACCGTAGTTGGAGCTGGAGCAGTGGGAGCAAGCTGCGCCGAGTACATTGCAATGAAAGACTTCGCCTCAGAAGTTGTTTTGGTAGATATCAAAGAGGGTTTTGCAGAAGGAAAAGCAATGGATCTTATGCAGACAGCTTCTCTCAATGGATTCGATACGAAAATCACCGGAACCACAGGGGATTATTCCAAAACAGCTGGTTCAAAAGTAGCGGTAATCACTTCCGGAATTCCAAGAAAACCAGGAATGACGAGGGAAGAATTAATCGGCATCAACGCTGGTATTGTAAAAGAAGTAACTGAAAATTTAGTAAAACATTCTCCAGATGTCATCATCATTGTGGTATCTAACCCGATGGATACAATGGCTTATCTGGTGCATAAAACCTCTGGTCTTCCAAAAGAAAGAATTATCGGTATGGGTGGTGCTTTGGATTCCGCGAGATTCAAATACAGATTAGCAGAAGCTTTGGAAGCGCCAATTTCTGATGTAGACGGAATGGTTATCGCTGCGCACTCTGACACAGGAATGTTGCCTTTATTCAGCAAAGCTACGAGAAATGGTGTACCAGTTTCAGAATTTTTGAGCGAAGAGAAAAAAGCTTATGTCATAGAAGAAACTAAAGTTGGCGGAGCGACATTGACCAAATTATTAGGAACTTCGGCTTGGTATGCGCCAGGAGCAGCAGTTTCTGTAATGGTTCAATCGATTCTTTGCGACCAGAAAAAAATGATTCCTTGCTCATTAATGTTAGATGGTGAGTACGGCGAAAGCGATATCTGTCTTGGCGTTCCTGCAATCATCGGTAAAAACGGTGTTGAAAAAATCGTTAACATTACTTTGACTGAAGAAGAAAAAGCAAAATTTGCCGAAGCTGCAAAAGCGGTGCGTGAGGTAAATGGCGATTTGAAATTTTAAGAAAAAATCGATCTAAATAAACAATCGTCTTGTGAAAACAGGACGATTTTTTATTTTCTGTCAACCTAGAAAATTTTGGTAGTATTTACGGAATTTAAAAACTTCCAGTTTAAGTCTAATAAAGTAATTGGCTATTAGCGATTAGCTTATAGATTTAATTTATGATTACGAAGGGCAATTTTTCCTTTTGATTAACAAAAAAATCCAGAACATCATATTAAAATCGTTTTTTTTCTATTCATAATTATTAAATGTATCATAATTTCGGAATCTATGTTCTTATGTGCCTGAGATCTCTAGATTTAATTTTTTAGAATGATTTAGTTTTTAATTCTCAGGCAAACTTTAATAAAATTTCACATCTCAAAACTTTTGAAAGCCGTAAATTTGGACTCAATAAAAAGTGATTCAATGTTCAGAAAAATTCAGATTTTCGTTTTAGCCGTGGCTACATTTGGAAATGTAAATGCGCAGAAAACAAAATTAAATTCAGGAGAAAGACCAAAATTAGTTGTAGGATTAATTGTAGACCAGATGCGCTGGGATTATCTTTACAGATTCGAAAAGAAATTTGGGAAAGGCGGATTTCAGAGACTTTTGGGCGAAGGTTATTCTCTCAATAATGTCCATATTCCTTACATACCTACCGTTACAGCGATTGGTCATACTTCCATTTATACAGGTTCGGTGCCTTCTATCCACGGTATTGCCGGTAATGACTGGACGGACAAAGAAACCGGAAAAAATGTCTATTGTACCACGGACGAAAGTGTTAATCCGGTGGGTACAGATAATAGAAAGATAGGAAGTCATTCTCCAAAAAATCTTTGGTCAACAACCGTTACAGACCAATTGAGAATTGCAAGTAATTTCAAATCAAAAGTCGTAGGCGTTTCTTTGAAAGACCGCGCTTCTATTCTACCGGCAGGTCATAATCCTACTGGTGCATTTTGGTTTGATGATGCTACTGGAAATTTTATCACAAGTTCATATTATATGAATGATTTGCCAGGTTGGGTCAAAAACTTTAATGAGCAGAAAAATCCTGAAAAACTATTGGCAAACGGATGGGAAACTGTTTTGCCGATTAATCAATATACAGAAAGTACGGCTGATAATGTAGAATGGGAATATCCTGTGGGAACGGCAAAACAACCTGTTTTTCCTTACAAAAATCTATTGTCTGATTATGCCACAAAAAAAGGCGTCATCAGAACAACACCTTTCGGAAATACATTAACTTTGAAATTTGCTGAATCGGCTTTAGACAATTATGCCTTAGGAAAAGGAGCTGAGACTGATTTTCTTGCAATTAATTTGGCATCAACAGATTATGTAGGACATTCTTACGGACCCAACTCGATTGAGGTGGAAGATACTTACATCAGACTGGACAGAGATCTGGCAACATTTTTCAATAAGTTGGATGAGAAAGTAGGAAAGAATAATTATTTGGTTTTTCTATCCGCAGATCACGGTGGCGCCAATGCAGAAGGCTTTTTGAGAGCCAACAAAATATTAGGTGGTTTCTTTGACGAAGGAATGGAGAAGAATCTCGGCGGTGAATTGGAGAAAAAATATGCCAATTCCAAATTGATTCTCGGAATCGACAATTACCAAATCTACCTGAATCAAAATTTGATTAAAGAAAAAAATCTGGATGAAGAAGCCATCAAAACAACCATCATCGATCAACTGAACAAAGACCCTAGAGTTTTGTACGCCGTAGATTTGAAAAAGATTGGTTCATCAGCGATTCCAGAACCGATAAAATCCAGGGTCATTAATGGTTATAACTGGCAGAGAAGTGGGGATATTCAAATCATTTCTCACGACGGGATGTTACCAAGTTACGCCAAAAAAGGAACCACGCACAGCGTTTGGAATTCTTACGATTCTCATATTCCGTTGATTTTTATGGGTTGGGGAATCAAACACGGTGAGAGCAACGGCGATTATTATATGACGGACATTGCGCCAACAATCTCCGCTTTACTTCATATCGAATTTCCAAGCGGTGCCATCGGAAAACCAATTACGGAAGTGATTGGGAGATAGTTTTTAAATAAAGTAATCTAACCACATAGACACATAGAAATTAATCGTTTTTAAATTAAAATAGAATTGAAACTATTTTAACTTGGGCGTACAAAAACTATGTTTCTATGTGGTTTATAAAATTTAAGTCGCAAATGTTTTCAATGAGAACTTTGCGACTTTTTACTTTTCTGTAATTAAAATTCTTGCGCTTTGACGATAAAAACAATTCGTATTTTTGACCAATGATTTTGAAAGAAAAAGACATCTTCGATTTGCTGAATGAAAAGGCAGAACTCTATAATTCTCCAGATTTTATTACCGATGATCCAATCCAGATTCCGCATCGTTTTTCTTTGAAACAAGACATTGAGATTGCCGGATTTTTGTCTGCAAGTGTCGCTTGGGGAAATCGAAAATCGATTATCAATGATGCCAACAAAATGATGGAATTAATGGGAAATTCACCGTACGATTTCATCATGAATTTTACAGATTCTGACTTAAATAGAATTCCACAAAAAGCCATTCACAGAACATTCAATCACGAAGATTTTATTTTCTTTCTCAAGAATTTTCGCCAAATTTATTCTCAGTTTGATAGTCTGGAAGATGCTTTTCTAATTAACGAAAACGAAGTTAATTTCTCACATTCTATCGAGCGTTTCAGAAATCATTTTATTTCGGAAGTCCATCGTGGCCAGAAACACGTGAGTTCGCCTTACAAAAATTCGGCTTCCAAACGATTGATTATGTTTCTGCGTTGGATGGTTCGGAAAGATAAAAAAGGCGTTGATTTTGGAATTTGGGAAAAGATTGATCCAAGATTTTTATCAATTCCTTTAGATGTTCATACCGCCAATATCTCCCGCAAATTAGGAATTCTGAAACGAAAACAAAATGATTGGAAAGCGGTTGAAGAGTTGGATTCAATTCTTAGAAAATACAATTCTGTAGACCCTGCGGTTTATGACTTTGCGTTGTTTGGCTTGGGTGTTTTCAAAGAATTTGAATAGAGTTTAACCACAAAGACACAAAGTGCTCACTAAGAACACAACTATTTAACTTGTGAACCTTGTGAAAAACTTTGTGCTTTGTGGTTAAAAACGTTTCTTGATGTACATCAATATAACTTCAGAATTAAAGGTCTTATTTTTGCTGCAAGAAAAAGAATTTTAATTTAAAATATTATCTATGAAAAAATTAACAGTATTAGCATTAGCAGGGGCTGCTTTGATGTTTACAGCTTGTAACGACAAAAAAGAAACAGTTAAAGATGCGCAGGAAGTTGCGGCAAAAACTGGTGAAGTTTACAAGGCAGACTTGGCTACATCAAAAGTAGATTGGAAAGCTTTTCACAAAGGAGGTTTTGCGCCAAGATGGGGAACGCTTAACTTGAAGTCTGGAGAAATTACAGTTGAAAATAATGCGGTAACTTCTGGAGATTTCGTAATCGATATGACAACTTTGAAAGTGGATCCTGCGTCTGTAACTGAAGCAGATAAAAAACCAGCTGACTTGGAAGCGCACCTTAAAAATGCTGACTTTTTTAATGTTGAGAAACAGCCAACTTCTGATTTCAAAATCACTGCTGTAGCTGATTTGGCTGGTGAACTTCCCAAAGATGCGGTGGCCGGTGCTAATAAAACTGTAAGCGGAAACCTGACTTTGCTAGGAAAAACGCTTAACGTTTCTTTCCCTGCAAAAGTAACTGTTGCTGAAGATAAAGCTAGTATTGAAGCTAAATTTACTGTAAATAGAGCAGATTGGGGAATCAAATTCGGGACTGATGAAACTGACCCGGCTGAATGGATGATTAGCAAAGACATCGAAATTGGTATCAATGTGAATGCTGCTAAATAATAAATTCTGAAAAATGAAAAGAGAGACTGTTTCGAAAGAGACAGTCTTTTTTATTATAAACACTTCGACTCCGCTCAGTGTGATATTTCTAATACTAAATATTTTTTTGTAGAATTATCAGCCAACTGTCAGGCTGAGCGGAGTCGAAGCCTTTGTGAAATAAAAGAACCGACTCTTTAGAAGCCGGTTCAGTAGATAAAAACATCTCATTTTTTTAGTTAGACAACAACAAAAAAGGACAGCCGACGATGCTATCCTTAAATTTTTATACCAAATTTAATTTGAGTAATTCCGATTGGGTCAAAAGCAAATTTTGTGTTCATTTCCTAAAGCTCTATTGTAAATTTAGAAAGAAAAACAATACCATTTGTAAACTCAATGTTAAAGTTTTAACGTTATCCACATTTTTTTGTGGATAAATCACAAAGTAATTATTCCAAAATCCAGTTCTTTGCTATTTCTATTTCTAAATCTTTCTCTGAACTTGGTTCTACCAAAATATCTGGATTTATTTTTTCACGATATTCTTTCCCAGTTCTGTCCATTTCAAAAGATGTTGCTAAAGCAAGAGATCTACCATCACTCAAAGGAAAAGTGGAGTTAGCTGATGTAAAACCGCCGGTTGGTTGTCCAATAAGTTTTACATTTTGTTTTCCAATGAAAGAAATCGCAGTTGCCTCACCAGCACTGATTGTCTTTTTTCCAACCAAAATCGCAATTTTTGAATTAGAATTTTTTAATTTATATGGTTGAGTTATTTCATTTTTGCCAAATTTTCCGTTTTCCAATATCCACGGAATATTTTTTTCTTTAGTTACAAAATATCCCAGCGTTCCATCTCCGATGAGACTTTCTAATCCAAGGATCATAGGATAAATACTTCCGCCAGTATTAGTTCTGAGGTCAACAATCCAACCATCGGTTTTGTTTTCAGAATCCAGGTTTTTTATCATTTCATTGATTTTTGATGCAAACTGGTTTCCGACTTCAGTATTTGAAGTGGCGAATCCAGGAATCATTATATATCCGATTTTACCATCGATTATTTTGGATTCCGGTTCTATTCCCTTAAGATTTTTTATTTTTTTCTCATCTGTGCTTTTTTTTGATACAATGAAGGAATGAATATCTCCCGAACCTTTTAAAGTGTTCATCATATACTCTATTGCTGGTTTTGTATCACTAATGGTTTCTGCTCCTTGGGATAATTTTTTAATGTTGTCATCGACAATGTTCCAATCAATTTTGTCCCGGAAGATTGATTTTGTTTTTATCAGATTTTTAAAATCTTCTATGTAATCAGAGGCAATTTTTGAGGGTTCTTTGTTGGCAATATCAATGCTTCTAATTTCAAAATCATCAAACCAAACTGTTCCAGCACCAGCTAATAGTCCTCCGATTTTTAAACTTTTTGCGTTCTCATCAACGTTGAGCTGCAATCTGTATTTTATCCAATCATTATTTATAATTACAGGGAATTGCTGAGTATTAGTGGTTGCAGATTTGATTTTGTTGCCATCTTTGTCCAAAACTTGCCCCCAAATGTTAACTTTTCCATTAACGTCTTCAGATTTTATGTAGGCAAATATTTCAATTTTTCTTACACCTTTTTCTTCAATGGGAATTTTTTGATAAAAAGACTGAAATGTTTTAGTGTCATTAGAGTTTCCTATTATTTGAAAAGATTTTTTTCCTTGATATTTCTGATTTTCATCGATTTTAAAAGCATATGATTCTAATTTTTTTATCGTCCAATTATCAGGAATATTATTTGTTGAACTTTCAAAGCCTGAATTTTTTATTTGTGCATTTGAAAATTGAATAATGAGAATTGTTAGAATAATAAATTTAAGTTTCATTGGGTTTTAATTTTTTACTAAAATATAGAAACCTCCCAAACAAATTTTAATCACTTAACATTATTTATTAAACATTTAGAATGATTAACAAAAACAAAAAACCAAAGCTTTTCGACTTTGGTTTTATAATTATCCTATGTTTTTTTTAATTCAACTTCTCCTTAATATACTTCCCAGTAAAAGACTTTTTCTCTTTAACCAAATCTTCCGGTGTTCCTGTGAAAACAATTTCGCCGCCGTATTTTCCTGCGTTTGGACCAACGTCGATGATGTGGTCGGCGCATTTGATAATATCCGGCTGATGTTCAATCACCACAACAGAATGTCCTAATTCTATCAATGCCTGAAGGGATTTCAGTAATTTTTGAATATCGTGGAAATGCAAACCTGTTGAAGGTTCATCAAATACAAACAAGGTTTTTTCAGTAGTTACACCTTTCACAAGGAAAGATGCCAATTTCACTCTCTGCGCTTCGCCACCCGAAAGAGTAGAAGAGGATTGACCCAACTGAAGATAACCTAAACCAACATCCTGCAAAGGTTTTAGTTTTGTCGCGATTTTTTCTTCGTGATTTTCTTTGAAGAATTCCAACGCTTCGTCAACCGTCATATGAAGGATGTCGGAAATGTTTTTTTCGTCGTATTTGATTTCGAGGATTTCTTTTTTGAAACGCGTTCCGTGACAATGTTCACATTCCAGCTCAATATCTGCCATAAACTGCATCGAAACGGTAATCACACCGTCACCTTTGCATTCGTCACATCTTCCACCATCCACATTGAAAGAAAAATGTTTTGGTTTCAGACCTTGGACTTTTGCCGATTTTTGTTTGGCAAAAAGGTCTCGAATGTCGTCATAAGCTTTCAGATATGTGACAGGATTGGAACGGGATGATTTTCCAATAGGATTTTGGTCAATCAATTCGATATTCTGAATCAATCTTGAAGGGAAAGTCACGGAATCATAATCCGCTTTCTTTCCACCCATTCCGAGCTGAATCTGAATTGCATTTGTCATCACTTCTTTCATCAAAGTCGATTTTCCACTTCCGGAAACACCTGTAATCACCGTCAGACATTCCAAAGGAACATTGACATCAACATTCTTCAAGTTATTTTGACGAGCGCCTTTTATCTCAATAAATTCTTTTGTTTTTCTTCGTTTTGTAGGAACTTCGATTTTCAAATCGCCATTCAGATATTTTGCAGTCAAAGTATCTGCTTTCAGCATCTCTTTATAATCGCCACTGAAAACCAAATCTCCGCCAAGATAACCCGCTTCCGGACCAATATCGATGACATAATCTGCTTCTCGCATCACATCTTCATCGTGCTCTACAACAATCACGGTATTTCCAAGGTCTCGGAGTTGTTTTAAAACACCAATCAGATTTTCTGTATCTCGGGAATGCAGACCAATACTTGGCTCATCCAAAATATATATAGAACCAACCAGTGAACTTCCTAAACTTGTTGCCAGATTGATTCTCTGACTTTCTCCACCGGAAAGCGTGTTCGAAGTTCGGTTCAAAGTCAAATATCCGAGACCAACTTTCGTCAGGAATTCTAATCTCGTTTCGATTTCGTAAGTCAGTCGTTTGGCGATTTCTCTGTCGTGGTCGTTGAGTTTTAAAGATTTGATTAGTGGAAGCAATTCGTCCAAAGGTAATTCTATGAATGATTGAATATTGTGTCCGTCAATTTTTACCCAGCTGGTTTCTTCTCGTAATCTGAGACCTTCACAGGTTGGGCAAATAGTCTTGCCGCGATAACGTGAAAGCATCACACGATACTGGATTTTATAAAGATTTTCTTCCAGCATTTTAAAGAAATTATCAATGCTTGGAAAATTTCTTGTTTTGTCACCTCTCCACAGGTATTGCTTCTGCTCTTTGGTTAACTGGTGATAAGGTTTATGAATAGGGAAGTCTTTGGCTTTTTTGATGAAATCCTTTTTCCATTCGCTCATACTTTCGCCTTTCCAGGAAGCGACTGCATCCTCGTGAAGCGACAGATTTTTGTTTGGGATTACCAAATCTTCATCAATTCCAATCACTTTTCCGTAACCTTCGCAAGTCGGACAAGCGCCATAAGGATTGTTGAAACTGAAATAATGGACATTTGGTTCATTGAAAACGATTCCGTCTAATTCAAATTTATTGGAGAATTCACGGATTTTCCCCGTATCTGTATTTTTAAGTGAACAATAGCCGTGACCTTCGTAGAAAGCCATTTGGATAGAATCCGCTAAACGTTGTAAGAAATTCTCATCTTCCTCATAACTGAATCTGTCAATCCCGAGATTGATTGTCATATCTTTTTCCGGCGTGAATCCGAAGCTTTCCAAATCCTCGATTCCCGCCAAATTTCCGTTAACTTCCAACCTTGTGAATCCTGAAACCTTAAGGGTTTTCAGTAATTCAGCAAAAGTTTTAACTTCGAATGTTAAAGGCGTTAACAATAAAAACGTAGAATCTTTTTTAGAATCCCGGATGAAGTTAATCACATCGGTTACGCTGTCTTTTTTGACTTCTTCACCCGAAACAGGCGAATAGGTCCTTCCGACTCTGGCGAAAAAAAGTTTCAGGTAATCGTAGATTTCTGTTGATGTGCCTACCGTAGATCTTGGGTTGGACGAGATCACTTTCTGCTGAATCGCAATAGAAGGTGCTAGACCTTTGATATCATCGATTTTCGGTTTTTCTAATTTACCCAAAAACTGACGCGCGTAGGAACTCAAACTTTCCACATATCTTCTTTGTCCTTCGGCATAAATCGTATCAAAAGCGAGTGACGATTTACCACTTCCAGAGACACCCGTAATCACAATCAGTTTGTTCTTTGGAATCAGAACGTCTATGTGTTTCAGGTTGTTAAGATGTGCGTTTTTAACGAAAATATATTTTTTGATATCGATTTCAGTAGTTGTAGCCATTGTAAAAAATAAGACCAACAAAATTAAGGAAAATAAAACCGAATCACGATAAGATTTTGGATTAAATGAAGGAGCGGTTTTTAATCGCAAAGGCACTAAAACGAATTGATTTTTGAGATGGTTCTAAGTCGCAAAAGTGGTGATGATAATGTGAAATGTTTGTTGACATTTTCAATTAGTTCCGTAGGAACATAATGTTAATAGAGGTTGATGTCGATTAGAATAGAGCTCCGTAGGAGCGAACTGATGTTATGTGAATGACAGGTCGCTCCTACGGAGCTTTGTCTTTGGTATTTTCGGTTTCTATTAACAGGTTATCCCTAGGGATTTGTTGGTTTTAATTGTTTGATATTGTATTGTTTATATTCTTGAAAGGGGTGGTTCAGAACTTGTCTTAGGTATTGATGCAAGTAACGGAGACCACTTCATCAAGTATCCTTAGACACTTAAGCAACGAGTCGGAGGCACTTGTTTAACCTCAAAATAACCTGTTACAGGTACTTCAGAGGTAGTTGAGGCTTGTTACTACTCAATTTTTATTAGAATTATAGATGGAGAATCTGGCTAATCTCTATATTTGCGCCCGATTATCTGAAAGGGTTGAGTAATTTTGACCTTTCAAAATAATAAAAATTATATATGAAAAGAACTATTACAGCTTTGTCAATTTGCGTTTTGTCAATTAATGCAATGGCGCAGAATCAGGAAAATAATATAGAAAGAGTAGATCTCCAAGGTCGTTTTTTGTCGGTTTCGCATAATGATGTGAATGAAAATGTTACCGTTATCACCAAAAAGCAAATCGAGAAAAGTCCGGCAACAAGTATTGATGAATTACTCCAGTTTTATTCTGGTTTGGATATCAGGAGACGCGGTTCCAATGGTGTGCAGAGTGATATCGGGATCAGAGGAAGTTCTTTTGAGCAGGTTTTGGTTTTGATAAATGGCGTGCGAATGAATGATTCACAAACGGGACATAATACATTTAATATTCCGTTTGATATTTCGGCAGTGGAACGCATAGAGATTATCAAAGGTTCATCTGCAAAGTTATATGGGCAAAATGTTTTTGCGGGTGTTATTAATATCATTACCAAAACATCTTCACAAGAACAGGTAACGGTGAAAGCGCAAGGCGGTGATTTCAAAACCTATGATTTGTCGGCATCTGGGACATTTGGGACAGAAAAATTTACGAATCTTTTCCAGGTAAGCAGTGGCGCTTCAGACGGTTACAGATATAATACAGATTATAAAATACAGAATTATTTTTATCAGAACAAACTAAAGATTAGCAACGGAAGTATCGGTTTGCAAGCAGGTTTTTCTGAGAAGAAATTTGGAGCAAACGGTTTCTACGCGTCACCAGCATACACCAATCAATATGAGGAAATGCAGTCTTCCGTTGTAAGTTTGCAATATGAGCAGAAATTCAGTAATCTTTCGGTTAATTCTAGTGTTTATTGGAGAAGAGGTCAGGATATGTATCTTCTTAAGCGTGAGAATCCCTCATTCTACAGAAATATGCACATCGGGAACAATGTAGGAGGAACTGTAAATGCTTCCTACGAATCACCTATAGGAATCACAAGTGTAGGAATAGATTACAGAAAAGAATTTTTGACCAGCAGTAATCTTGGTGAGAGAAAAAGAGATGTGACACAGGTGTTTTTTGAGCATCAAGTCAAATTTTTCGATCAGAAGCTGGAAGTTAATCCAGGGGCAAGCTGGGCTAATTATTTGGGTGGTAATTTTTTCTATCCAGGTGTAGATTTGGGCTATATTTTTAATCAAAATCACAAGATTTTCGGTGCGATATCAAAAGGTTTCAGAATCCCGACGTTTACAGATCTGTATTACAACAGTCCAGCAGAAAAAGGAAATCCTGGTCTGGTTCCGGAAAATGCAGTTTCTTCCGAGCTGGGCTATCGTTTTCAGAATCAAAATATATTGGCGAAAATCAGTGGGTTTATGAGAAACACAACCAATGGAATAGACTGGCAAAAAGAAATTTCATCGGATCCTTGGAAAGCTGTAAATATTGCAAAAATAGATCTGAAAGGTTTTGAAACTGAGTTCAGACATAAGCCATTTGCGTTCCTGAACTACCGTTTGGCTTATACCTATCTGGATAATAAATACAGAGATGAAATGAAATATTCCCGTTTCTCTTTGCAGAATCTGAAACACCAATTTGTTGCTCAATTGGATTTGAGATTCCTAAAATTTTTCAGCAATCAGTTGATTTATAAATACTCTGAACGTGTGAATCTTGGCAGTTATAATGTTTTGGATGAACAACTTAATTTCCGAATCAAAGACCTTAATTTTTATGTCTTAATCAATAACCTTACAAATACCAAATACACAGAATCTAATCTGGTTCCGATGCCGGGAAGATGGTTTCATCTAGGATTTACTTATCAGATTAAAATGAATTAAAATTTCAATCACATAGGCATATAGAAAAACTATTTGGTCTGTTTATTTTTAGATAAACTATGTACCTATGTGGTTAATTTCTCAAAATAAGTATAAATAGATTCTAAATCAATTAAATTTGCAAAAAATTATACAATGGCAGCTTACTTAGAATTCAATTTTAAAATAAATCCTTTACAACCCTGGAACGATATATTGATGGCAGAACTGATAGAAATCGGTTTTGACAGCTTTACCGAAGAATATGACGGTGTTTTGGGCTACATTCAGAAAGATATTTTCAATGAAAATGAATTAAAGAATATTCCGCTTTTTCAAAATGACAATGTGAAAATCCAATATTCGTACGAAGAAATGCCGAATATCAACTGGAACGAGGAATGGGAAAAGAATTTTTCACCAATCAATGTTGAAGATAAAGTCCTTATCCGAGCAGAATTCCACGAACCGAATCCTCAAATGCACGAGATTGTGATTCAGCCAAAAATGTCTTTCGGGACAGGACATCATCCGACCACGCACTTGATGATTCAGCAGATGCTGGATATGGATTTGGAGAACAAAAAAGTGCTGGATATGGGTTGCGGAACTTCGGTTTTAGCGATTTTTGCAAAACAAAAAGGAGCGGGTAGAACTGTGGCTATCGATATTGACGAATGGTCTGTAGAAAACTCCAAAGAAAATGCAGAAAGAAACAATGTAGAATTAGATATTGAACTAGGAACTGCAGATAATCTTGGAAAAGAAAAATTCGAAATTATCTTAGCTAACATCAACCGAAATATCTTGATTTCCGACATTCCGACGTATGTTTCCGTTTTGGAAGATGGCGGAAAATTGCTGTTGTCTGGACTTTGTTTCTTCGATGTGGATGATATTTTGGAAGTTTGCACAGAACAAAATCTAAAGCTTGAAAGGAAAATCCAGAGAGAAGAATGGGTTTCTCTTTTGTTAAGTAAATAAAATTTTTTGGGCAGCTTATCCGCCTTCCGCTCCCGCTTTTTTCCTACACTGCTTTTCGGAAAAAGAGCTCCGCTCAAGTCGGGCTGCGATTGCCACACAAAACCAAAATTAATCCTAAAAAAACCCTCTGAATTTACTTTTCGAGGGTTTTTGTTTCCTATCATTTTTGCGGATATTTCTGAATCAAAGCCTGCAAAATTGCCCAGGTTTCCGCATCTAAAATTCCATTGTAATTAGATGGTCTAAAGTGGAATTGGAAAGCCTCAATCGTTTGTTTCGTCGTTTTATCCCAAACACCATTTACGGACAATGCATATCCAAACTGAACCAATTGTTGCTGGATTTTAGAAACAAATTCCGGATTGTTGTATTGTAAAGCAATAGCGTTGGTTGTTAAGATTTGATTGAGGAAAGTTTGTTTTGCTGTTTCATCATACCACATCCCGACTTGATATTCATCGTACAATCTCTTCCAAGGAAAAAGCGGACCTGGATCTTGTTTTCTGGTTGGCGCAATATCAGAATGCGCGAGAATATTAGTTGGCGGGATATTATATCGCGTCACAATATCTTTTACCAAAGCTGCCACTTTCCTGAATTGTTCTTCCGGATAAGGATAAAAAACACGGTTGTTCAAAGAATCCATTGTGTAGCCAAGATTTACAATTTCAATTCCAATTGAAGTGTCGTTCAGGTTCTGGTCTTTTCTCCAATTGCTGATTCCTGCGTGGTACGCTCTTTTATTTTCGTCCACAATTTGATAGATTTCTTTATCAGGAAGCGTGCTTACAAGATAATGCGCACTAACAGATTGCTGTGTTAATGTTGTGATGGATTTCTCATCATTGAGAACTGTGTAGTGTAAAATCACGTATCGCTGACGAAAATTTTGTCCTATCGCAGGAAAATAGCTTTTTGATATTTTGTAGCCAGCAGGATTAGCACTTACAATAGAACCGAAACTAATTGTGTTATCATTCTTGCTGATGTCTGCAATGTTTACTTTGTAATATTCTCCTTCGTCCTCTTTTATTTGTGGTTTTTTATCTGTTAAAATAGGTTTTGGTGCATTTGGAATAGCGATGTTTTTATTTTTTGCAGTTTTTTGTTGTGTTCCACAAGATATCATAACGATTCCTAAGGCTGTGAGATATAATGAATTACGCATAGTGGTGGGTGTTTACAGATTATTTTGTTTCAAAAATATGAAAAAAAATGAAGAAAAAAATTTGGGAGATAACGAAAACTGTTCTATATTTGCACTCGCAATTGAGGAACAAACGATCTTTAAAATATTGCAAGGAGGGTTGCCAGAGTGGTTAATGGAGCAGTTTGCTAAACTGTCGACCCGAAAGGGTCGCAAGGGTTCGAATCCCTTACCCTCCGCAAAGAAAATCTACGGGGCGTAGCGTAGTCCGGTCATCGCGCCTGGTTTGGGACCAGGAGGTCGCAGGTTCGAATCCTGCCGCCCCGACAAGTTTTAGTAATTTTCTCAAAATTACAAATGGGTGCGTAGCTCAGCTGGATAGAGCATCTGCCTTCTAAGCAGACGGTCTCAGGTTCGAATCCTGACGCGCTCACTTAAACTCACAATCATTTTGGTTGTGAGTTTTTTTTGATTGTATGCAAACAATCTGAAAAAATTAATTTAGTTCTATTGATTACGATTTGCTTTCAAAAATCGCTAGGTCCTGCAATGATTGGTATCATACCAAGGTAATCTCAGAAATTCTAAAATCAAGAAATTTATCTTTCAAGTTTTCAATTTCAGCAGACAGGAAAAAAATAATTGTCTTATTTTCGCTGAATATTTCTTTAACCCATGTGGAAGTTGATCAAAAAACTGTTTTTTATTTTAATAATAGCTAATATTATCTTTATCATTTACGGCATCTTTTTTAATCCCCCAATTACTTGGACACAATTAGGTGGTCTGATAAAATATGGAAAGTTACACCGTGACTACATCAGCTATGATGAGATGGGCAACAATGTAAAAAAAGCTGTAATTGCTTCAGAAGATCAAACTTTTTTCATCCACAATGGTTTTGACTATAAAGCTATTGAAAAAGCGATGAAGAAAAATGACAAAAAAGGAAAGGTGGTAAGAGGTGGAAGCACCATTTCCCAACAAACGGCAAAGAATATATTTCTTTGGCAGGGTAGAAGCTGGTTTCGCAAAGGGCTGGAGGCTGTTTATACTTTCATAATAGAGAAAATATGGGGAAAAGACGTTATTTTGGAGCGGTATCTCAATTCTATTGAAATGGGACAAGGTGTTTTCGGAGTAGAAGCAGCCTCTCAATATTACTTCAACAAGCCTGCAAAAGATCTAAACAAGAGCGAGGCCGCTTGGATTGCTGCGGTATTACCCAATCCAAAAAAGTATGACCCGAAAAATCCAAGTGCCTATCTTAGAAAAAAACATAGTTGGATTATGCGGCAGATGAATAATATTGTTCTGAAATAATTATTTTTGTAAGTAATATGGGAATCAGATTATTTAAAAAAGACACTTTCAGTACAATTCTGAAAAAGTATTTTGCAGAAGAAAATGAGACGTTGTCTTTGGATCCTTTGTCAGAAATTATTACAAGTCTTAAAAAAGAAGACTTGGGTGTTTTTACGGCTTATCTGAAGGATAATAAAACCATCACTAATAATCTGACGACATACCTGAGAAATATCTTTAAAGACAGGTCATTTAATCTTTCTCTTACAGAAGCCGATATCCTTTCTGAAAATGCTTTTTTCCCGGAGTTTAAAAAAAGATTGCTTAATAAAGTTCTTCCTCCCATTGAAAATGAAAAAACGGTCTGGTATCTTGTAGATAACGTTTTGGTGACGCCAAAAAAGGATCTGAGCTTCTTTCAGAATTCACCGGAGGATAAAATGGATGAGTTATTTAGATTGCTTAAAATCGATGATTTTATTAGAAATACTAAAGTTAAGAAAGAGCTTCTCTTCTCAGTCAATATTCTTGCTTGGCGTGTGATAGGCAATGCTCTGGATGTAGAAGTGATGAAAATGGCTCCAGAATATCGCAATTTCGATAATCCCTTCCTTGCGCTTCAGAACGAGTTGGATGTACTTAATTCTGAGTTTAAAGATAATCCTGATTTCCAGATGACCTCAACGGATATCTTGTATAAACAAACGAAAGTTTATCTAGATCAGTGTTTGGAATTTATAAATATTGCATTTAAAAATTCTTCAAAATATGGGATTTCCAGCAAGACCAATCAGTCATTACTGAAAATCAGGCAACAGCTCCAAAGAATGGCAGATACGATTAAGCTTTTTGTGGTAGATACAGAAAAAGATTACCTGATTAATTCTAAGCAGCTTTTTTTTAATATACTCAGATATAAATCTCATAAGAACAATCTTCGGGATTTGGTTTCGGACAGCACCCGTCTGATGTCGCATCTCATAACCAATCATACGGCGGAAACCGGTACGCATTACATCACTTCTACTTTCAAAGCTTATATGAAGATGTTCTGGAAAGCTTCTGGGGGTGGCGTTATTGTCGGAGCTTTATGTATTTTGAAAATGCTTTACAGCTATATCCCAACCAGTGATTTTGCCCACGCATTTTTGTTTTCCATGAATTATGCGATGGGATTTGTGATGATCTATTTGATGCATTTTACCCTAGCAACCAAACAACCTGCTATGACCGCAGCCACAATGGCGAAGGTGCTCTCGGAAGGTGATAGCACAAATACTTATACAGAATTTGCGCATGTTGTTTCGCAGCTTTTCAGATCGCAGTTTATTGCGTTTATTGGAAATGTGTTGATGTCTTTCCCTGTCGCATTAGCAATGATATATGGACTCGAAATACTTTTTAAACAGAATTTTGCCTTCGAAAAGTCAACAAAATTGTTACATGATTTAGATCCCTTTCAGTCAAAAGCTATTTTGCATGCCTGTATAGCTGGTGTTTTTCTCTTTATTTCTGGCGTTATTTCTGGTAATATAAGTAATAATTCGGTTTTTTATCAGATTCCTAAAAGAATTGCTAAAAACCCATCGATTAATTATTTTTTTGGACCACGATTTGCCAAGCAATTGTCTATTTATTATTCCAAAAACTGGGCAGGTATCATTTCCAATTTCTGGTTTGGTGTTTTTCTCGGAGCAACTGCTCCAATCGGTCTTTTTCTGGGGCTTGATCTGGATATACGCCATATAACCTTTGCAGCCGGTAACTTTGCTTTGGGACTTTACGGAAAAGATTTTGTAGTGAGCTCATATACATTTTGGATATCGTTTGTGACCGTTTTTGTTATCGGATTTTTCAACTTTGCAGTCAGTTTCGGATTATCTATGCTGTTGGCTTTCAGGTCAAGAAAAGTAGAGATTAATGAGGCTAAAGAAATTTTCAGAGAGATTTTCAGATACTTTATCAGAAACCCATTCCGTTTTTTCTTTCCTCTCAGATCCAGGCTGGATGAAAAAAGTAAAAAAATGATTGAAGAAATTGCTACAAAATCAGCAAATCATTAATCAGCGATTCGTCTTTTAAAACTTCTCGGAACTTCTTCAGGAAAAAGGATTTTCTCATTCTGAAATCATTTTTCAGCAGTGGCGATTTTATGCGCAAAACCAAAACTTTTTCTTTCAGATTCACCGTTTCTATCTCGGAAAAAAGATCCTCAGAAAGGTAATTTTCCAAAAAATCTTTGATTTCGAAAGCTTTTAATTTATCTTCGAAACCGTATATTTTTGCAAAAGAACTAAGAAGTTCAGAAGACTGGAATTCACGTTTTTTTCTGCTCATTGGATCGTTATTATTGGGGTGTGTCCCTCAGTTGCTCATCTCTGGCGCTCGCTTCGCTCGCGCCATCATTTCGCAAACTTCGGGTCGGTCTTTGGCAAGTCGCTTTTTAATAAAAACTTCCGAAGTTTTTATAAAAAGAGCTCCGACAATTGCCTTCGCCCTCACACAGCTTCGCAACGTTGGAAGCTTACGCAAAAATATAAAACTTGTCTTACATCCAATAGAAACAAAAAACAAAATTTCCAAAACAAAATCAGTATCTTTGCGCACTCTGAAAATCAGTGTTAATGATTTGAAATTTTAGCATTAAAAAAAATTAAATATTGCTTTTTAGATGGTCGAGCCGAAAAGCTTGCATAACATTAATAAATAAAATAAAAATTTCGTTATGAAATGTGGAATCGTAGGTCTTCCAAATGTAGGAAAATCAACTCTTTTTAACTGTCTTAGCAACGCCAAGGCACAGTCTGCAAACTATCCGTTTTGTACTATTGAACCTAACTTGGGAACAGTTTCCGTTCCGGACAAAAGATTGTTCGAGTTAGAAAAACTTGTAAATCCGGAAAGAGTATTGCCAGCAGTGGTAGAAATTGTGGATATTGCCGGTTTGGTAAAAGGTGCCAGTAAAGGAGAAGGTCTAGGAAATCAGTTTCTGGCGAATATCCGCGAGTGTGAGGCGATTATTCACGTTTTGAGATGTTTTGATAACGGAAATATCGTACACGTAGAAGGTTCTGTAGATCCAATGAGGGACAAAGAAATCATTGATATAGAACTTCAGCTTAAAGATCTTGAAACTATTGGCAAAGCTGTAGAAAAAGCGAAAAAGTTTATCAAATCTGGAAAAAAAGAAGATATCCTGACTTACGAAACACTTCAGAATCTTCAGAAATTTGTAGAAGATGGAAAAAACGCTAGAGAATTTCCTATGGACGATTTCACAAAATCAATTATTGGAGAAGTCCAATTGCTCACAAATAAACCTGTTCTTTACGTTTGTAATGTAGATGAAAACTCTATTAAAAACGGAAACGACTGGATCGCGAAAATCGAGGAAATGGCAAAAAATGAAGGAGCGGAAGTTGTAGTTCTGGCAGCTCAGATAGAAGCAGATATCAACGAGCTGGAAACCTTCGAAGAAAGAGAGATGTTTCTGGATGAGCTTGGTCTGGAAGAGCCGGGTGTAAACCGATTGATCAGAAAAGCTTACGATCTTCTAAAGCTGCAAACTTATTTTACCGCTGGCGTAAAGGAAGTAAGAGCCTGGACTATTGGGCAGGGCTGGACTGCGCCACAAGCGGCTGGTGTAATCCATACGGATTTCGAAAAAGGATTTATCCGTGCGGAAGTTATTGGTTATGAGGATTTTGTGAACTATGGTTCAGAATCTAAAGTGAAAGAAGCTGGAAAAATGAGAGTGGAAGGAAAAGAATATATCGTAAAAGATGGTGATGTGATGCACTTCAGATTCAATGTATAATTCATAGATGATATAATATAGTTACAGCTCCCGATTTGTCGGGAGTTTTTTATTTGTATTTTAGCGAAGATTAAAAAATAAAGGATTATGATTAAAAAATTACTTTTTGCTTCTGTTTTAGGAACGGCTATATTTAGTAATGCTCAGACAAGTGTTTTTAAAGAAGATTTTGAGAATGATGCATCCGTTGCGCTTTGGAAAGTTTACGATAAAGACGGTGATGGTGAATCTTGGGAAATCCTGAATGCCGAGCTGAATGAGCTCCCAAATTTCACGGGTAATCTTGCTGTTTCATTTTCCTGGTATCTTGCGGCTTTTACTCCGGATAACCTTTTGGAAAGCCCTTCCATTACACTTCCGAATTCTAATTCTCTTAATTTGTCTTTCAAAGCGGCAGCGGGCGATGCGGATTTGTTTGAGGAACATTATGCGGTTTATGTAATTCCTGCAAATTCTGTTTTCACCGGATCGGAAACACCTGTTTTCGAAGAAACCTTTGATGCAGGATATGTTGATGTAGCTAAAGTTATCAACATTGATATTTCATCTTATGCAGGACAAAATGTTAAGCTAGTCTTCAGACATTATGATTGCGAGGATATTTTCTATATGGGAATTGATGATATTGAAATAAAAGATAACTCAGGTATGGCAATCTCAGAATCTCCTGCTTTGTCGCTCAGGGTTTTCCCGAATCCTGCAACTGAATTCGTTAAGATTTCAGGAATCAAAAATATAGACAATGTAAGAGTTTTTGATATGACCGGAAAAATTGTGAAAGAAGTAAAATCTCAGGAAATCAACATCAAAGATCTTCCTAACGGCGAGTATATCATTAATGTTTATTCGGACAAAAATGTAATCTCCAAAAAACTCATCAAAAAATAAAACTAAGCTTCCGAAACAGGAAGCTTTTTTTGTAACGTTTTAAGCTTTAGGAAAACTAATTCTTAAAAATAAAATAAATGAGAAATCACGAAATAGATTATAAAATCTACGGAGAAGAACTTCAGTGTGTAGAGATTGAACTGGATCCACAGGAAGCAGTCATTGCAGAACCGGGCAGTTTTATGATGATGAATGAGGGAATCCAAATGGAAACACTTTTCGGAGATGGAAGTAATTCCGGGTTTATGAATAAACTTTTCACAGCCGGAAAAAGAATGCTTACAGGATAAAGTCTTTTTATGACGGTATTTACCAATACTTCTTCTCAGAAAAGACAGGTTTCTTTTGCTGCACCTTACACGGGGAAAATTATTCCTCTCAACCTGTCCGAATTTGGAGAAAAAATCATTTGTCAGAAAGATAGTTTCCTTTGTGCTGCAAAAGGTGTTTCTATCGGAATCGAGTTTCAGAGAAAATTGGGAACCGGACTTTTCGGAGGGGAAGGTTTCATTATGCAAAAGCTGGAAGGAGACGGAATGTGTTTTGTGCACAGCGGCGGTTATGTGATGGAAAAAGAGCTGATGCCGGGAGAAATTCTTAAGATTGATACTGGTTGCATTGTTGCGTTTACGCAGTCAGTTTCTTATGATATCCAGTTTGTAGGAGGTATTAAAAATACGCTGTTCGGAGGTGAGGGTCTATTTTTTGCAGAGCTAAGAGGACCTGGCAAGGTTTGGGTACAAACTCTGCCAATCAGCCGTCTTGCCGGAAAAATTCTTCAGTATGGCAGCGGCACAAGAAGAGAAGAAGGAAGTATTTTGGGGAAACTGGGAGATCTCATTGACGGTAATTGATTCCAATTAATAATAAATTTTTAAAGTCAGACATCGTTCTGGCTTTTTTGTTTTTAAGTAAATAACAACTAAAAAATATTATCAAAATTTTCAGATTAAATTTCATTTCGCTAAATTTGTGAGTTACCGATTTTTAAAGGCTTAGACGTTATAGAAATTCAGCAATTATGAGTGAAATCAATCCTGTAAATTATTCCGAAGACAATATCCGAACGCTTGACTGGCAAGAACATATACGCTTGCGTCCCGGTATGTATATCGGAAAATTGGGAGACGGTTCTTCTGCAGATGATGGGATTTATATTCTTCTCAAAGAAATTATAGACAACTCTATTGATGAGTTTGTGATGAAGGCCGGAAAACGGATTGAAATCAAAATGGATGACGGGAAAGTTTCCATCCGTGATTTCGGGCGAGGGATTCCTTTGGGGAAAGTTGTAGATGCGGTTTCCAAAATGAATACCGGCGGGAAGTATGACAGTAAAGCGTTTAAAAAATCGGTAGGTCTTAACGGAGTCGGTACTAAAGCGGTGAATGCACTGTCCGATTTTTTCAGAGTAAAATCTGTAAGAGACGGTCGTATGAAAATGGCCGAATTTTCCAGAGGTGTCATCAAAGAAAATTATCCAGAGACAGATTCTTCCGACAGAAACGGAACCGAAATCAGTTTTATTCCTGATAGCGAGATTTTTCTCAACTTCAAATTCAGAAAAGAATATGTGGAACGCATGCTCCGCAACTATGCTTATCTCAATCCTGGATTAACGATTGTTTTCAATGGAGAAAAGTTTTTTTCGGAAAACGGACTGAAAGATCTTTTGGAAGAAGAATTGGAAAGTGATATTCTTTATCCCATCGTACATCTAAAAGAGGAAGACATTGAAGTTGCTATCACACACTCGGACAAGTCACAGACAGAAACCTACTTTTCATTTGTAAACGGACAAAATACTACACAGGGCGGAACACATCTTAATGCTTTTCGGGAAGCATTCGTAAAAACAATCAGGGAATTTTATAATAAGAATTTTGAGGCAGCAGACATCCGGAAATCAATCATTGCAGCAGTTTCCATCAAGGTTATAGAACCTGTTTTCGAATCTCAGACCAAAACAAAGCTCGGATCCAATGAGATTGAACCAGGAGGCATTACTGTAAGAACATTTATCATAGATTTTCTGAAAAATAAGCTGGATAATTTTCTTCATAAAAACCCAGAAACTGCAGAAGCGATTCTTAAAAAAATTATCATTTCCGAAAGAGAAAGAAAAGAACTGTCCGGCATCCAGAAACTGGCTAGGGAAAGAGCAAAGAAAGTATCACTTCATAACAAAAAGCTGAGAGATTGCAGACAGCATTACAATGATCAAAAAGCGGCTAGAAAATCGGAAACGATGATTTTTATTACCGAAGGAGATTCGGCATCAGGATCCATAACTAAATCCAGGGATGTGGAAACTCAGGCTGTTTTTTCTCTGAAGGGAAAACCACTGAACTGCTACGGACTGACAAAAAAAGTGGTTTACGAAAATGAAGAATTTAATCTTCTTCAGGCTGCGCTCAATATCGAAGAAAGTCTTGAGGATTTAAGATATAATCACGTTATTATAGCTACAGATGCAGATGTGGACGGGATGCACATCCGATTGCTTATGATTACCTTCTTTTTGCAATTTTTCCCAGATCTTATCAAGAACGGCCATTTGTATATTTTGCAGACGCCGCTTTTCCGTGTAAGAAATAAAAAGGAAACTAGGTATTGTTATTCAGATCAGGAAAGACTGAAAGCGCTGAATGACTTGGGGAAAAATCCGGAAATCACAAGGTTCAAAGGATTAGGAGAGATCTCTCCGGATGAATTTAAGAATTTTATAGGAAAAGATATCAGATTGGAACCTGTGGTTGTAGGAAAAGATCTTACAATAGATCAGATACTAGAGTTCTACATGGGAAAAAATACACCAGACCGTCAATTGTTTATCCTTGATAATCTGGTGGTGGAAGAAACTGACATAGACAGAAAAGAAATAATTAGGGAGCTAGATAATTAGTTCAAATAAAATAAACACAACACAAAAACACAGAAACACAGAAACACAGAGACGCCAAAAGGATGAGATTAAGTAACAGAAGTAGAAAACCTTTATATAGTTTTATCTATTCCTTAGTTGGGATTATTTTTATACTAGGTTTGATTGGGTTTGTTCTAGAAATCAATAAGTTTGATGTTTTAGGAAAAAAAGCTTGGATTCTAGTGGTTATTCCGCTGTTGCTTTATCTGCTTCTTTATATGTTTGGAAAACCTATTTTTGAGTACGATAGTGATGGCGAAACGCTCAATTTTAGAAATAATCACATTCGTTATATATTTTTTAAGGAAAACAAGAAGGATGAATTTCCTAAATACAAATTGTTAAAATATAATGTAATCAATTTTTATATTTTTAAAAGATTATATATCTATGTCTCAAGTAAAAAAAACAAGGTGATTGTGTTGAAATATGATGTCACTTATCTGCGTAAAAATGAACTGAAAGATTTGATATCCTCACTAAATAAAGTTGTTAGAAGCAATAAAGAAAATTTATCAAGAAGATAATAAAGATTAATGGAAGAAAGTACGCATCACGAAGAAAGCCTCAAAAAAGTTTCCGGTTTATATAAAGACTGGTTTCTGGATTATGCATCTTATGTCATTCTAGACAGGGCAATTCCATCCATTTATGACGGCTTCAAGCCGGTTCAGAGAAGAATCATGCATTCTATGCGGGAGTTGGAAGACGGGCGTTATAATAAAGTTGCAAATATTGTAGGGAATACAATGAAATATCACCCTCACGGGGATGCTTCCATCACAGATGCAATGGTTCAGATTGGACAAAAGGAACTTCTTATAGACACGCAGGGAAACTGGGGAAATATATATACAGGAGATTCTGCAGCGGCTGCAAGATATATTGAGGCAAGGCTCACACCTTTTGCTTTAGAAGTAGTTTTCAACCCGAAAACTACGCATTGGACAAAATCCTATGACGGCAGAAACAATGAACCCATTGATCTTCCGGTTAAGTTTCCGCTGTTGCTCGCACAGGGTGTAGAAGGAATTGGTGTCGGTCTGTCTACCAAAATAATGCCTCATAACTTTAATGAGCTTATTACTGCATCCATTCTTTATTTGAAAGGGAAAACGTTTGAACTCTTTCCGGATTTTTTAACTGCGGGAATGCTGGATGTTTCTGCTTATAATGACGGGAAAAGAGGAGGTAAAATCCGAGCAAGAGCAAGGATTTCGCAGAAAGACAAACATACATTAACCATTACCGAACTACCTTTTTCCAAGAATACAAGTGATCTGATAGACAGTATTCTGAAAGCCAATGAAAGAGGGAAAATCAAGATTAAAAAAATCGAGGATAATACTTCTGATGTTGTAGAAATTAATATTCATCTCCATCCCGATGTTTCTCCAGACAAAACCATAGATGCGTTGTATGCATTTACAGATTGTGAAGTCCCGATTTCACCCAACGCTTGTGTAATCGTCGGCGATAAGCCAATGTTTCTTTCAGTTTCTGATATTTTGAAACACAATACGGATCACACGGTTTCTTTACTAAAGAAAGAGTTGGAAATAGAGTTGCACGAACTGCAGGAAAGCTGGCATTTTTCTTCACTGGAAAGGATTTTTATAGAAAACCGTATTTATCACGATATCGAGGAAGTCAAATCCTGGGATGAGGTCATCAGGACCATCGACGAAGGTTTGAAACCACACACGAAACATCTGTTGAGATCTGTTACAGAAGAAGATATAGTTAGGCTTACAGAAATAAGAATTAAAAGAATTTCGAGATTCGATCTGGATAAGTTTAAGGAGAATATTCTGGCTTTGGAAGGCAAGATCGAGCAGGTGAAGCATCATCTTGCTAATTTGATTACATATGCCATAGATTATTATACCAATATTCAGAAAAAATATGGTAAAGGAAAAGAACGTAAAACTGAAATCAGAATTTTTGATACAATCGATGCTACCAAAGTTGCCGTTGCAAATGAAAAATTCTATGTCAATAGGGAAGAAGGCTTCATAGGAACTTCACTCAAAAAAGACGAATATCTGTTCGACTGTTCGGATATTGATGATATCATCACCTTCCAGAAAGACGGAACAATGAAAGTGGTGAAAGTGGAGCCCAAGACATTTATTGGCAAAAATATTGTACACGTTGCAGTCTGGAAAAAGAATGACAAACGTACGGTTTACAATATGATCTACCGGGAAGGAAGAGAAGGTCCTTATTATATGAAGCGCTTTTCCGTAACCGGCGTTACAAGAAACACAGATTATAAGCTGGCTTCCGATAAGAAAGGATCAGAAATGCTGTATTTTACAGCCAATCCTAACGGTGAAGCGGAAATTGTTTCCGTTTTGCTAAAGCCTAATGCAAGAGTGAGAAAAAATAAAATAGATATTGATTTTTCCGATCTTGCCATAAAAGGAAGGGATTCCAAAGGGAATTTGGTGACAAAATATGCTGTGAAAAAGGTAGATCTGAAGGAAGAAGGCGTATCTACACTTGCACCGCGGAAAATCTGGTTCGATGATTCGGTAAGGCGGCTGAATGCCGACGGAAGGGGAAGCTTGCTCGGAAATTTCAAAGGCGATGATAAAATTCTCACCATCAATTCCCAAGGTGAAGCTAAACTGGTTTCGTTCGATTTGATGAACCGTTTCGATGATGATTATCTGATTCTGGAAAAATGGAATCCGGAACAGCCAATTACCTGCATTTATTTTGATGGTGAAAAAGATAAGTATTTCGTTAAAAGGTTTCTGCTGGAAGCTACTTCCAACGTACAGTCGTTTTTTACGAATGACCATCCCAAGTCCTTCTTAGAGTTTGTAACAACCCATTCAGGCGCTATTGCTGAAATTGTATTTCCAAAGATCAAAGACAAGCAAAAAGATCCAGAAACGGTTGATTTGGACGAATTCATTGCGGTAAAAGGTATCAAAGCGATAGGAAATCAGCTCACAAAAGATAAAGTAAAAACTATCAATATCACCATTCCGGAACCACCGGAAATGATGGAAGAAGAACCTGAACATGAGGAAAAAAGTGAAGATGAGGTGGATGAGGAAGGCGGAACCATTGGCAGTCTTTTTGATGAAGAGGTCAACTAAATTAAAACTTAATTAGCACACAATAATAAAATGAATACGATATTAATCATCGTTATAGCGATTACCTGTATCACGAGTTACATTGGTTTTCAGAAACCCGAGTTGTTTCAGAAATATAAATTCGAAGTCGGAGCTATCCAAAGAAGAAAGGAGTACATCAGGCTTATTTCTGCAGGTTTTCTGCACGCAGACTTTATGCACTTGTTTTTCAATATGCTTACGCTTTATTTCTTTGCACCCATTGCGATCGTGGGTTTTGGTGTCAGCGGTTTTCTCATCATTTATCTGGCATCTATTGTTTTAGGGAATTTATTCTGTCTGTATGTCTATAAAAATGTTCCGTTCTATTCTGCAATTGGAGCAAGTGGCGGTGTTTCCGGTGTTTTGTTCGCAGCAGTAGCATTGGCTCCAAAAGAAATTGAAGTCAATTTTCTGCCTGGTTATCTTTTCGGAGCTTTATATTTTGGCTATTCTGTTTATATGATGCTGAATCCGAGGATGAATGATAATATTGGTCACGCAGCGCATCTTGGTGGTGCTTTTTTCGGGTTGGTTTATGCTGTTGCCATTTACCCGGAGTTTGCCATACAAAATGCACCTTATCTGGGAATTATGTCTTTGCCGCTCATTTACCTGGCTTACCAGATTTTTGTGAATAAAAGAATTGGCTAACTATAAAAAGCAAAAAGCAACTCGAAATTGAGTTGCTTTTTTTTTATTTTTTTTCTAAATTATGACTTTGCAATTTCAGACTTTCTAGAATTCTTAAACAGAAAATAACCTCCAATCAAACTTAATAAAATAAATAATCCAAAACTTATCATTGAGAATAGTTTCCCTTTTTCAATAACAGCTGGCTCAAATTTCATTTCAATTTTATGTTTTCCGGCTGGAACATAAAGTGCTCTCAATAAATAGTTAGCTTTGATATAATCCACTTTGTTTCCATCCAAATAAACATTCCAACCGTGAGGATAATAAATCTCTGAAAACACAGCCAGTTGAGGTGTTTTAGAAGCCGATTCAAAAGATAATTCGTTGGGTTGATAAGTTTTCAAATCCAAATAAGCAGTTGAATCTTTTACCAGATTTTTTCCGTTAAAATAAGCTTTATCATCTTTTGAAATCACAGCAATATTTTTGGTGTCAACATTTCCAGTTTCGTTCAATTCCTCGTTAGGATTATTCACGAATTTGATATCAGAAACAAACCAAGCATTGCCATTCGCTTCTGGATTTGGCGTGATTTGTGGTTTTTGCTGGTCACCGACAATGAAATATTTGGTGTTCAGCATATTCAGGATTCTGACGGTTTTTACTTGGTCGGTTGTAGAGAAATATTTGTTGATAAGGTCATCATATCTTCTCAGTTTCACCGCGTGATAACCACCGATTGATGATTTGAAAAAAGAAGTGTTGGTTTCGCTAAACGTCGATAATACGTTGTTAAAAATCCTATAATGGTCTCTGTCTTTTTCAGCAATGGTTTGTAACGCTTTATTCACTTCGGTCTGTTGTAAAAGACTTTGGACGAAGGCGTCATTTCCAGCTTTGCTCATTAGATATTCCGAATTTTCTGTCTGGAAAGGATTGTCTGCGAAGGTTTTATCTACAAAATTATCATCGTTCAGATATCTTCTGTTAACCGTCCAAAGATCAAATAAACTCACAAAACCAATAATTAATAAAGCGATATTGATATTGATTTTTTTCTTTAGTGCGAAGAATAAAGCTGCTGCCGTAATCAGAACATAGAAGAATGCTTTAATAGCATCGCTCTGAAACATTTTGTAACGCTCATCTACCAGATAATCCAGAATATATGGCGGAAGATATGTCTTTTCATTAGCGGTGTAAAAGCCTAAAATACCTTTTCCGAAAAGTGTCAGGATAAGTGTGATTCCTAAGACTGTTCCGGAAACATATAACAATGTTTTTTTCTTGTGTTCTTCAGTCAGTTTTTCACTGGTAAAAAATTGATAAAGTCCAAGAATTGCAATCAAAGGGAATAGAAATTCCACGACTACCAAAATCGAAGATGGCGCACGGAACTTATTGTACATCGGGACATAATCGATAAAGAAATCTGTCAGTAGCGCAAAATTACTTCCCCAGGCTAAGAAAATGGTCAGAATTGATGCAGCCAGAATCCAGTATCTATATTTTTTTCTGGCAAAGAAAAATCCAAGAATGGCGAGAAAACACACCACAGCTCCCTGATAAGCCGGCCCCGACGTGCTTGGCTGGTCGCCCCAATAAGTCGGACTACCGAAACCTTTCACCATCATATCATATTCTTGCTGGGATTTGATATTTTCCTGAGCCAGTTCTTGGATGTGTGCCATTATTTTGTCAGAACCTTCTTCCTGACTTCCACCACCCATCAATCGCGGAATGAACAAGTTAAGCGTTTCCAATTTTCCGTAGCTCCACATCGTGATGCTTTCTTTGTCCATTCCTGATTTTCCCGCGGTGTGGGAACCTGTATTCAGGATTTGTTTTCCACGTACGGTTTCTTTCACATATTCGGCATTGGCCATAATTCTCTGGGAATTCATTCCAACACCGATTATGACTGCGAAGCCAACAATTCCAGTAGAAATCAGAAAATGTTTCCATTCGATTTTTCCTTTGATGGCTCTGATGAGTTCTGACAGGAATAAGAATCCTAATCCCAGGAACAGATAATAAGTCATCTGAGGGTGATTCGCGCAAATCTGTAAACCTGCGAAAAGCGCGGTAACAATAAATCCGAGAATATATTTTTTCCTGAAATATACCAGGATAATCCCCGCTAAAAGTGGTGCAAAGTAAGCAATCGTATGTACTTTTCCATTGTGTCCAGCGGCAATAATAATGTAAAAATAAGTCGATAATCCGAAAAAAGTTGCGCCTAGCAAAGCGTATTTCCAGTTTTTGACAGCGACTAATCCCAAAAAGAAAAATCCTGCAAATAATAAGAATAAATAATTCGCTGGTTTTGGAAGAAACAAGAACAAATCATCGATTTTCTTGATGACGTCGCCACGGAATTGTGCTCCGGTTTGGTAAGTTGGCATTCCGCCAAACATCGCATCGCTCCAGTAAGTTTCTTTGTCGTTATTGGCGCGGTATTGCAAGAGTTCTTCCGCACCGCCTTTGTAGAACACAATGTCGTGTTGCATCAGGCGTTTTCCTGATATGACAGGGTTTGCGTAAACAACTGCCAACAAAATAAAAATGACGAAACTCGCCAAGATAAAAATTAGATTCTTCTTATTTTTGAACATATTCAGATGTTATATATTAAACTTTTTTATTGAATTCAAAAATCAATGCTTTCTAATAAAAACAATTGTAAATTGGTTGTAAATTTTAATTTCCAAATTTAATAATAAAAAAACCTTTCAGACTTCATAATCTGAAAGGTTTTACGTTTATTTTAATTAAGATTTTAACTAGGATTTTTTCTCTTCCTTCACTTCTTCATAATCCACCGTTTCCGCATCCCATTTTATTTTCTGATTCGGCATTTTTTTAGAATCTGTTTTAGGATTCTGACTTTGATGATTTCCCGGTTTGAAATTTGGAAAATTTTTATAAAACGAATTGAAAAACAATCGTTTCAAAATATTCCAAACGAAGAATATGATGATGGTTGCTAATATGAATTCGAAAATGTATTTCATTTCCTGATTTTATTTATAAGACGGATTAATTATTATAGAAGTTGTAGAGTTTTTGGTCATACTTTGGGTTTGCTTACCGTCGGATAGACTTTCTTTCTGATTGGTTTTAACAGAAAGATTTTGGTTCAGAAGCCAACCTGTATTTTCATCGATGATGATTTTTCCGCTTTCAGAACCGCCCATACTCATTGTATGTGTCATTCCGTCTTTGGATTGCTTGTCAGATTTTGACGGAATTGTACCTTTTACATCGATTTCTGCTTTTCCGTCTTCAACTTTTACCAACTTGAAAGTCAAAGTTTGTTTCAATTTTCCGCTCGGGTCAATATCCTCAGAAGTGGTCCATTTTTCTCCGATTTTTGCCCCTTTTGCAGGAAAAAGCTTTAGGTTTTTAGTCAGTTGTTCTTTCATCATCGCCTCATTAAAACCAGCTTTGAAGTTTTCAATCAGTGCGTCCTGCTGCTTTTTATCTTTGATTGTTCCCGCAACTGCTTTTCTCAGATTATTGTGAACGGACTCAAATCCTGTCACAGATTTAATGTTTCCGTAAGCATCCATTTTTACGTTCAGCTTATTTCCTGCCAGACCTTTGCTCACCAGATAATTCATTTTAAGACCTTCTTCTTTTGGAGCAGCTTGTTTCGTATCGATCACCACTGTTTTCCCGTTAGCCGAACTGGACATTCTTTTCCCGATCAGGTTAAGGGTTAGGTCGTATAGATTATCCTTAAAGTCATTCACGGTTACAGACATTTCATCTGTCGTTTCATTGGTTCCGTTCATCGTTTTTCCGTCCGGTGATGTAAAAGACTGGATTTCTCTTTGGTAAGAAACCAATGGATAAGTTGTGCCTTTTTCCAGGATAAATTTTTGTTTATAAATGCCGCTGCTGTCTGTAATAGCCTTTGGTTTTGCAGCTTCTTCTGGCGAAACTTCTACTGTCACCGTTTCAGTTTTTCCTGTTTTAGGATCTACTCTTGTTATGGTTTTCGTTTCCTTTTTACAGGCAGTTAGTGTTATTGCGATAAGCGCAAGCGCTGTTAATTTTTTCATAATCGATATTTAATAATTAATGATGTTTGATGAATGATAATTGATAAGCTAATTTCTATAAACTAAAAACTATCAACCAACAACTGTTTTTTGTCTCACAGCTTCATAAAGAATAGCACCACACGCTACAGAGACGTTCAGAGACTGTGTTTTACCTTCTATAGGAAGTTTTATTTTTTCATCTGCGTGATGAAGTACTTCTTTAGAAATTCCGGTTTCTTCATTTCCCATTACAACGGCACAAGGTTCTTTAAAATCGACGTCATAAATCAATTTCTGCGCCTTTTCTGTTGCTGCAAAAACGGATACGCCACTTTGCTGAAGGAAATCTACCGTGTGAGCCAGATTTTTTTCTTTGCAGATTTTGATGTTATAAATTGCTCCTGCCGACGTTTTAATAGCATCAGAATTAATCGGTGCAGCTCCTTTTTCCGGAATTACAACAGCGTGAACGCCCACACATTCGGCAGTTCTGCAGATTGCACCGAAGTTTCTCACATCGGTCAGACGGTCAAGAACCAGGATAAAAGGCGTTTTTCCTTCCTCGAAAAGTTGCGGCAAAACATCTTCGATTTTATGAAAAGGAACATCTGAAATAAAGGCAACCACACCTTGGTGATTTTTCCTAGTAAAACGGTTCAGTTTCTCTACAGGAACATAATTGGGACGGATATTATGTTTTGCCAGAAGCTGTTTCAGCTCGATATAAATTTCGCCTTGTAAGGCATTCTGGACAAATATTTTGTCAATAGTTTTTCCTGCTTCAATAGCTTCCAATACAGGCCTTAACCCGAAAATAAAATCGTCTTTTTTCTCTTGATTCATTAATGAGATTTTGTTTTGCAAAAGTAAGGTTTTTGATTTTAGTTTTATCTTAAGAAAATTGTAAAGTTCTAGTTTGAACTTATTATGACAATGAAATTATGGAAACCACATAGTCATCTAGGAAAAATAAGATTTTCTTAAAGTCAAAATAGAAATTATATTATATCATAATCAATTTTATAAAATCTATGTGACTATGTGGTTTAGTTCTTAATCCAAAACAAAAACCAAAAATTCATCATTCTCCGTTTTGAATTTTAAATCGCCGGTTTTTCGGAGGTCTTCAAAAAGTGGAGTTGGGAAGGTGCTGTCAAACTGATTGGTTTTAAATAGTTTACCTTTCAGTTTCAAGGGAATTTTTTTGATAAGTTTATCTGTATTAAGAGGGATTTTGAATTTCCTTTTTTCAGGATCTTTGGAATCTAGGTAGAAACAGTAATTTATCAATTCCGCTTTGTCCACGAATTTTTTGTAGTCTGATGTTTTGATGAAATTGGGCAAATTGGAGTCTTCCCAAGTCAGATAAAATACTTCAATTTCTTGAGGTTTGCCGATTGGCTTATAATACTTGAATCGTTCATTCTCTGATTTTGAAAATGATAACAATCCTAAAATTACAATCGGAAAAAGAAATCGAAGATTAAAAGAAATCATTTATCACTTATAAAATTCATCATTTATAAACTGCTCAATCCTTCCCCGATCAAAGCTCTTTTCTGAGAAAGAATATAGCCGTAATGCAGGCTTTCGTGCATATTATTGAAAATAATCGCATCCTGAATATTTTTCAGATCAATCCCAAAACTAGTGGAGTAGGGTGTATAATCCGGAAAAAAATCATTATCAAAATCCTTCATCAGAATTTTGGATGTTTCTATTAGTAGAAAAGCCAGATCCTCCATTTCGGAAGATTTCACATCTACATTGGCAAAAGTTCCTTTTTTGTAGGTCTCAATCCAATATTTATCAATGCGGAACTGATTTCCACTAAGATAATAACACAATAATTGCTGTGTTGCCACGCAATGGGCAATATTCCAGTAGATATTATTGTTGTAGCCATCCGGGATGGTGAGGAGATCTTTTTCTGATGTATTTTGTAAAATGTGCAGCAGATTTTTTCTGATTTGTCTGTGATTGGCAAAATGATAATTCATTTTTTAGTATGTATTATTTATATCAAAGTTAGATTAATTATTAATAAACGGCAAATAATCCGGTTTCACTAAAACATTGTAACAATTAGCTTTTTCTTTTAACAAATATTTAACGCAAGATTAGCAGTTGTTGTGTTTGCCATTGCAGGTTTTTATAAGAAATTTACCAATTATTAAGATTAACTATGTCAGAATTGAATCAAGCAGAAGATATCAGACAGCTTACAGAGAAAGTAAAAGAACAGAATTACTTTTTTAATATTCTAAAACAAGAAATAAACCGCGCTATTATCGGTCAGGAATATATGATAGACCGTCTATTGATAGGACTTTTGGGAAATGGACATGTTCTCCTAGAAGGCGTACCTGGTTTAGCAAAGACACTTGCAATAAAAACCTTGGCAGAAGCGGTTCACGGACAGTTTTCAAGAATCCAGTTTACGCCGGATCTGTTGCCTGCGGATCTTGTGGGAACGATGATTTATAATGTCAAAGACAACGATTTTTCCATCAAGAAAGGTCCCGTTTTCGCTAATTTTGTTTTAGCTGATGAGATTAACAGAGCTCCTGCTAAAGTTCAGTCGGCTTTGCTGGAAGTGATGCAAGAAAAGCAAGTGACAATAGGAGACGAGACAATGCCTTTGCCAAAACCTTTCTTAGTTTTAGCTACACAAAACCCAATCGACCAAGAAGGAACTTATCTTCTACCGGAAGCGCAAACGGATCGTTTTATGCTTAAGTGTAAAATCGATTATCCGGAATTTGAAGATGAGAGAAAAGTGATGCGGATGATTTCTACGCAAGATATTCCGCAAATCCGCCAGGTTATTAGTTTAGATCAGATTGTGGAAGCAAAGAAAATCATCAACCAGATTTACCTGGATGAGAAAATCGAAAAATATATTCTGGATATGGTTTTCGCAACCCGTTACCCTGAAAAGTATGGATTGTCTGATATAAAAAATTACATCAGTTTTGGAGCCTCGCCTAGAGCAAGTATCAACTTGGCAATTGCGTCCAGAGCTTATGCGTTCATCAAAGGAAGAGCATTTGTGATTCCGGAAGATGTGAAAGAAATTGCAAAAGATGTTTTGAGACACAGAATCGGATTGAGCTTCGAAGCTGAAGCGGAGGAAGTTTCTCAGGATGATATCGTCAATAAAATTTTAGGGAAAATACAAGCGCCCTAAACTGGTTGTTAGTTGATGGTTGTCAGTTGTCGGAAAACTTCGATGTCTGAAAACTATCAACACACAACCGACAATTATCAATTGATTTATGCAGATAAAAGACATTGTCAAAAAAGTAAAGCAAATAGAAATCCGGACTCGAAAGAAAACGGAAGCATCGCTAATGGGACAATATCACAGCGCTTTCAAAGGTCAGGGAATGACGTTTTCAGAAGTCCGCCAATATCAATTCGGAGACGATACACGTCGAATCGACTGGAACAAGACGGCACGTTTCCGAGAACCATTCGTAAAAGTAATGGAGGAGGAACGAGAGCTGACAATGATTTTGGTTGTTGATGTTTCCGCATCCATGGATTATGGAACCAAAAACCAATTGAAAAGAGAATATGTTGCAGAAATTTGTGCTTCTCTCGGTTTTTCGGCGTCAGGAAATAATGATAAAGTCGGATTAATTTTGTACGCAGACAAAGTTCTGAAAGTTGTTCCGCCACAAAAAGGCAGAAAACACGTTCTGTCGATTATCAGCAATATTCTGACTGCGGATTATGTTCCAGCAAAATCGGATCTTAATGCGGCATTTAATTATATGATGAGCGTTTTCAAAAGGAAATCTTTCGTTTTTGTTTTTTCTGATTTTGAGGATGACTTTGACCAGAAAATTTTGAATGTAACTGCAAGAAAGCACCAGTTGCTCGGCCTTCGTGTTTTTGATGATAAGGATATGGAAATTCCGGACATTGGTTATGCGCTTTTCCGTGATGCAGAAACAGGTAAACAGATCTGGGCCAATACTTCCAGCGCAAGATGGCGTTATGATTTTGCAGAACAACAAAAACAAAAAATGCGTCAGATTAAAGAAGAATTTGAAAGTTCTTCGGCCCATTTTTTAGATATTAATACCTCTGAAGATTACAGCAAGTTGCTTTATCAATATTTTAGAAAGTAAGAAGTAAAAAGTGATTTTACTATAAACCAACACTGTCAATTATATAAATGTCTAACAGATTTTTCAAAATATTTTTTTCGTTTTTTATATTCTTTTTTTCATTAGGATTTTCACAAACCTTGTCTTCTAATTTAGACAAAACGACTCTGGCATTGGGAGAAGTGGCGGTTTTCAAAATTCAGATTTTGGATTTGGATGGTAAGGATGTGCAGATTGCGCCAAGAAATGAATTATTGCCTTTTCACTTCGAAATGGTTAATGACAGTATTGCCAAGGAAAAAGATATCTATCTACGCTCGGTAAAGTTCGCTGTTTTTGAAGAAGGAAAATTTACAATTCCGGAATTGGAAGTGAAGGTAGGAGGAAAAATAATGAAGACGATTCCGTACGAAGTTGAGGTCATCAATACCGCAAAAAAAGGTGATCAGATCAATGATATTATGAAGAACAAAGAAGTGGAACTGAATGTCCAGGATTACTGGGATCTTTACAAATTTTATGTTCTTTTAGCTTTGATTATTATTGCGATTATTGTTCTGATAATTGGGATTATAAAGTATGGCAGAAAACGAAAATCCACTCCCATTGTTACCACCAATCAAACATTGAAAGATCTGGAAAGGCTGAGAAAGAAAAATTATATCGAAAACGAAAATTTCCGCTCTTTCTATATTGAGTTGATTGATATTATGAGAACTTTCATCGTAAAACAATACCAGATTCCTGCCGATGTCTTGCTTACGGATGATCTGATAGAGTATATGAAAAATAACAATGCAATCTCTCAGCAGAATGAAAAGGTGGTAGAAGACATATTTTTACGTGCAGACTTGGTGAAATTTGCAAAAACAATTCCCACAAAGGAACTGATGTCAAAAGATTTTACGGCAATCCGGGATTTTGTAAAACGATCTACAAAAGATATAGAAGCAGAAAATCTTCGTAATGCCTCTCAGGCGGAGCTTACGGATAAAGACCAATTGAAAATACGAAAACTAAAATAAGAAAAGTTTAATAAAATCATTTATCAATCATCATTAATCATTTATAATTAATCCGTGAATTTCGAGTTTTACAGTCCGTGGTTTTTACTGCTTTTTATTTTGTTCATTCCATTATTGATATTGGATTCGGGCAAGAAAAAGAGTAGAGGAATTGTTGTGCCTTCGGTGAAGAATATGCAGCCGAGCGGAAACATTTCGCTGGTAATGACTTTTCTGAAGATTTCGAAATATTTCATTCTTACCGCTTTGATTATTGCTTTGACAAGACCGAGAACTTATACAATTTCTCAGGATAGAGACGAGTCCAAGGGAATTGATATTATGCTTTCAGTGGACGTTTCACTCAGTATGTTGGCGAAAGACCTTGACCCAGACAGATTAACAGCGTTGAAAAAAATCGCAATTGATTTCGTTAATAAAAGAGAAAATGACAGAATTGGTTTGGTCGCATATTCGGGAGAAGCTTACACCAAAGTTCCTTTGACAACCGATCACCAAGTGGTTATTGATGAATTAAATCAACTTAATCCTCTCGAATTACAACCAGGAACAGCAATTGGAGAAGGACTTTCTGTTGCTGTCAATCATTTGAAAAAAAGTAAAGCCAAAAGTAAAATCATCATTTTGATGACCGATGGTGTGAATACTGTTTTGAATGCGATGCCACCACAAATCGCTGCAGAACTGGCAAAAAATAACAGTATCAAAGTTTATACGGTTGGAATTGGGAGCAATGGATATGCAGCAATGCCCACAGCGACCAATATTTTCGGTGAATTGGTCTTCACGGAAACCAAAACTCAGATTGATGAAAATACATTGATGGATATTGCGCAGTTGACTGGTGGAAAATATTTTCGTGCGACTTCCAACAGTAGTCTTCAGAATGTTTATGATGAGATTAATCAATTGGAAAAGTCAGAAGTGAAAACTTCGAAATTGTATAATTATGAAGAATATTTCAGAATTTTTCTTTGGATAGCTTTAGGAATTCTATTGTTGGATGCGTTGTTGAGATGGGTAATTTTTAAAATTTTGAATTAAACTGATGAATTGGTATTTAGGAAATTACTGGTATCTGTTGTTGCTTCTGTTGTTGCCTGTCATTGGTTACTTCATCATTCATTATATTCGTTGGAAAAACCGCAAAAGAAACCTTTTCGCAGAAAATAGATTCCAAGATGTGTTGTTCGAGAAAACATCTGGCTTTGCAAAGCTATTTCCAGTTTTATATTTACTCGGATTTCTATTTCTGATATTTTCGATTATTGACCTTTTGGGCGGGAAAGAAGAAATTAGTGTACAACAAAATGTAAGCAGCACAATTTTCGTTCTGGATGTTTCCAACTCGATGAATGCTCAGGATATCCAACCGAGTCGATTGGAAGAAGCGAAAAATATCATCATCAATTCTCTTCAAAAGATGACGAATGATAGAGTAGGAATCATTGTTTTTGCAGGCGATGCTTATTCTGTAATGCCTTTGTCCAGTGATTATTCTGCCGCTGAGACTTATCTTTCTGGAATCGAAACCAGCGTTATCCAAAACCAAGGAACCGACTTTCTAAAACCAATCCAAATCGCTGCTCAGAAATTTAAAAATATCACCAAAGGTTCTCGAAATATTGTCTTAATAAGTGATGGGGAGGATAACGAAGGTCACGAGGATGAAGCTATTAATCTTGCCAAAAAAGAAGGAATCAGAGTAACGACGATTGGTGTGGGAACGGAAGAAGGCGCGCCAATTCCTGAATATTATTTTGGACAATTGATGGGTTACAAATCTGATATGTATGGAGAAACGGTTGTTTCAAAGTTACAAACGAAAGCACTTAAAAATATAGCTAATTCAACCGGAGGTAATTATCTCGACGGGAACAATCTTGATAACGCCATTAATAATCTTATCACCGAACTTCATAAGTCCTCAAGTTCCACCAAAACTACGATAAGTTCACAATCTGCAGTTCATTATTACCAATACTTTTTGGCGGTTTCCGTTTTGTTTTTCTTTTTGATTTATCTTTTCAATCCGAAGAGGGATTTTAATTTGTAGAATAATTAGGGCAGCTTAATCCGCCTTCCGCTCCCAATCTTTTCACTCCACTTCGTTGCGTAAAAAGGATTTCCGCTCAAGTCGGGCTGCGAGTAATTCAATATTTGATAGATATACTGGAGCATACCTGTACAAAAGTCTTCGACTCCGCTCAGACTGACGTTGTGATAATAAATTTGTTACACTGAGCGGAGTCGAAGTGTTTTAATTTCCAAAATCAGCGAGAGATATTACTCAAACCTTAGCATTCAAAAACTGATATCTCCCATCCTTATAATCAGCAAAAATATGATGCAAACCATTGCTGATGATGATTTGTTCTGCTCCAAGCAAACTGTTGTAGCGCGCAATTTGCTCAAAGTGAATTGGCTTCAAAGGAACATTCGGAGCTTTACATTCGATGAGGATTTTTGGTTTCGTTTTTTCTGTAACTAGAAGGTCTATTCGTTTCGTTGTTCCGTTTAGTTCCAGTTTTTGTTCTAGGATTAATGAGGATAAATTTTTCTTTTTCACAAACCGAAAATAATGCAGCCAATGTTGTCTCACCCATTCTTCTGGTGTGAGTACAAGCCAGCTTTTCCGAACCAAATCATAGATAAAAAATGTATCTTTGTCTTGTTTGATTTGAAAATCGAACGTGTGATCAAAATTTAGCTTCGGAACTTGCATATTTTAAGATGAAAGAAATAGATATTATCCTCAAAAATATTAAAAATAAAGAACTCTTACCGGTTTATTTTTTTCAAGGCGACGAGGTTTTTTATATCGATTTGGCTGTCAAGCATTTTGAGCAAGATGTTTTGGAAGAAGATGAGAAAGCCTTCAACCAAACCGTTGTATATGGTCGAGATACTAATTATCTGGAGGTACTTTCTTTAGCGAGGCAATATCCGATGATGGGTGACAAACAGCTTATCATTGTTAAAGAAGCGCAGGATATGAAACTGAATGATGAGGAATCTAAAGCTTTGGAAACTTATCTTGAGAATCCCGTTCCTTCTACCATTTTGGTTTTTGCGCATAAACATAAAAAGTTGGACGCTAGAAAGAAAGTAGCGAAAACTTTAGCCAAATCCGGAATGCTTTTTACGAGCGAGAAGATGAAAGATTATCAGCTTCCGACTTGGATTCAAGGGGAAATGTCTGTAATGGGAATCAAATCTGCGCCCAACATCAGCCATCTTTTGGCAGAATATCTTGGGAATGACCTTTCCAGAATAGCCAACGAACTGAACAAGCTGAAAATCGTTCTAAAAGACGGCGCAGTTCTGGACGGAAAAATCATCGAGGAACACGTAGGAATCAGTAAAGATTTCAATATCTTCGAGCTTCAGAAAGCTTTGGCAACGAAAGACCAAGCAAAGGCTTTTAGTATTGCTTATTATATGGGAAAAAATAAAAAATCGAATCCCATTCAAATGGCTTTTGGTGCGCTTTATAATTTCTTTTCCAACATCATTATTTATCATACTTTGAACGGACAATCGCCTCAAACAATTGCTACGACAATGGGCGTAAATCCTTATGCGATTAAAGATTATTCGGAAGCTGCAAGATTTTATCCGTTAAAACACGCAACAAGAGTAATTTCTATTCTTCGTGAAATGGATTTGAAGTCCAAAGGTCTCGGCGTAAGACAAATGGAAGATGAGGAAATCTATAAAGAAATGGTTTATAAAATCATAAAAATTGATGAACTGAAAGTTTCTGTCTAGATCGATTATTCAATAGTCTAATGAATAGCATTGACAGTTTAGATAGGTTTTGAATAATTAATTCCCGACATTTGTATCCGATTTTTTCGGACAAAGATTTATATTTGAAAATTCTCACTGCACGGGAGAATCATTCACTCGAAATTAAAAATAATTCAATATTAAAAATGGAAAATAATATCTTAGACTGTGTGATTGTAGGTTCTGGACCAGCTGGTTTTACAGCGGCAATTTACGCAGCAAGAGCAAGTCTTAAACCTGAACTTTTCACAGGATTGGAACCTGGAGGACAATTAACAACAACAACGGAAGTAGAAAATTTCCCAGGATATCCGGATGGAATTACCGGACCAGAAATGATGCTTCAGCTCCAAAAGCAGGCGGAACGTTTCGAGACTAAAGTTCATTACGAAATGATTTCTAAAGTTGAGTTTTCCAAAGAAAGAGGCGGAATTCATAAACTGAGTACTGGTTCTCGCGAGATTTTGGCAAAAAGTGTGATTATCTCTACAGGTGCGACTGCAAAATATCTGGGCTTAGCTGATGAAAAAAAATACGCTGGCGGAGGAGTTTCTGCGTGTGCAACTTGTGACGGATTTTTCTACAGAGGAAAAGATGTAATTGTAGTTGGAGCAGGAGATACAGCGGCAGAAGAAGCAACTTATCTTTCTAAGATTTGTAATAAAGTGACATTGTTGGTAAGAAAAGACCACTTCCGTGCTTCAAAAGTAATGGTTGACAGAGTTTTGAGTACACCAAATATCGAAGTGAAATACAATCACGAGTTAATAGGAATCGAAGGTGAAAACGCTTTGGTAGAAAGAGCTAAAGTGGTTAATAATTTGACAGACGAGGTTTCTACAATAGATGTTCACGGGATTTTTATTGCAATTGGTCACAAACCAAACACGGAAATCTTCAAAGGACAAATCGACCTAGACGAAAACGAATATATCATCACGGAAGGTAAATCAGCAAGAACCAATCTTCCTGGAGTTTTCGCAGCAGGCGATGTTCAGGACCACCATTACAGACAAGCTATTACAGCTGCAGGAAGTGGTTGTATGGCAGCAATGGATGCAGAAAAATATCTTGGTGAATTAGCCGGAGAAAACCATACTTGGGTTGAACAATAATTGATAGATTATTAATATCATAAATCAAAACCGCCGGAGAATTTCTCCGGCGGTTTTTTAATAAAGAACTATTACAAAAAATTGATTTATGGTGAAGTGTTTTTAGAGGAATAATTACTTGTCGCTAAAGGCCAATTTTGCATTAGTATTAGGTCTACTTACAGTCCTTTTCTCGTCTTTATTATGGATTTTGTAGTACAAAAATGCGATGAAGGTTGGTTTGTGATAGATTTTATAATATCGATATTCTGTCTGGAAATGTCTGATATTAATTTTATAAAAGTCATATCCAATAACAACCAAAAGACACACGCTGATGACATAAAACACACGGAATTCCAAACTGTAATAGGTTAATCCAGAGAAGATTGCTCCTAAAACGTAAGCGGCCATAATACTTGTCAATAGTTTTGCTCTGGCAATTAATTCGGGGTTTTTTCTGAATTTTTTCTGAGTAAACATCGATGCCAATATTCCCAAATCTGTAGTGGTTCCCGTAAGGTGCGTTGTTTTTACAGAGAAGTTTGAGATACTCGCCGTTAAACCATTTTGTAAACCAGTTGCGAATAACATCAAGGCTACCAAAGCTTCGGTTTCTCCTAATGTTTTTTTGTAGTAAAATTGTCCATAGATTCCCACTGTCAAAAGACAGAGTATTTCTAATATAATTGGAAAAGCGTGGGCAAAATATTTACTTTTTTTGTTGAAGTTGATGACACTTAGATTCGCTACAAATCCTCCGAAGAAGAATAAGAAAATCCATCCTGCAACCACAGCAACCTGTGCCCAGTTTCCTTGACTTATTTCTGCTGCGAAAATCGCATAATGTCCTGTTACGTTGGATGTAAAAGACAAGAATATCAATAGAGATGCTATGTTTATAGTCCCTGCAGTGAATGCAGTCAGCATCCCCAGTCTAATGTTGTCTCCCAACGTTCTGCTGTTACTATAATTTCTTAACATTGTGATTTAATTTAATGATTGAATAATAAAATTTCCCGAGAATCAGATTCTAAGAGAAAACTTCGGCAAGTCTGCCTTTTTCATGAACAAATTCCGGAGCTTGGGTCATAATTTCCACAGCTTCCAAATGCTTACATTTTTTGACATACGGCGTAATATCAAACTGACCTTTGCTTAGATTATTACTTTTTGAAGAGGAATAATAAGCTTCATGGATTTCCGTAGCTTCCACATAATTGTTGAAAGTTCTTTGGAAGCTTCCAGTGAAAATGTCACAAGTGATTTTGTTGATCAGATTCGGATACTTGTTATTGATAATGCTGTAGGCATCGCAAAACTCCTGCGGTCTTATTTTTCTGAAGATGGTACTCTTAGAAGTGAACAAAAGATCTCTGATAGAATCTCCCATATCGTAACCAGCTACGAAAAGGATGTTGTATTGATTTTCATCATTTTGATCATTTTTGTTTTTTAAAACTTTTTTTAGAATATCCAGAGATTCTAAAGAAAAATCTGTAGCAATTAAAATGGTTTTGATCATAATATTTTGATTTAATTGGTTTTGTTACTTTTTGATGATACAAAACTATTATGACCAAATTAGAATGCTTTTGGAACGAAATTAAAATGTAATTAAAGAGATTAAAATGAGATTAGAATTTCAATTAAGAAATTAATTTTAGAACGAAATCTAAGTTCAAATGTGTAGATGAAAATATTTTGGGCAGCTTTTCCGCCCTCCGTTCCCGCTATTTTTCCCCAAGCTAAATCCAAGCTAAAAAATGAGCTCCACTCAGGTCGGGCTGCGAGAGATTCAACGTTTTTATTCCGTCGGAACATAAATAGGAAAACGAATCTGGACCGTTGTTCCAACATTTTCTTTAGAATTCACGATCAATTCGCCATTATGGATTCTGATAATGTTTCTTGCCAAAGGTAAACCAATTCCATAACCTTCATAGTTTTTCGTATTAGAAGCCCGGAAAAACGGATCGTAGATTTTATCCATTTCAGAATCAGGAATCCCGATTCCACTGTCTTTAATAATAATATAAACGTGATCATCGGTCGCACCAAGAGAAACTTTAACCTGTTGGAAGTTAGAATATTTGCAACCATTGTTGATGATGTTTGCCATGGCGAGATGCAGGAGCTGTTCGTTACCTTGAACTTTCAGTTTTTTAGGATTGTCCGGTAACATACTGATATCCATAAAAACATTATTCTTAGCATTGATTCTTGTAGCAGTTTCAATAACATCCCAAAGCAACTGATCCATTCTCACTTTATCCATTTTCTGAATTTTCCCATCAAATCCAGTTTGGGCAATCATTAGCAAAGCCTTGATTTTTTTATCCAGTTTTTCAGCTTCATTCAGAATTATCTGAAGCGTTTCCTGGTAATGTTCATTTGATCTTGGGATAGATAACGCCACATCAGCTTCCCCCATAATTGAAGTGAGAGGTGTTCTGAGTTCGTGCGAAACATTTCCAATCAAGTGATTTTGGGTTTCAAAAGAGGTTTCAATCCTGTTCAACATATCGTTGAAAGTATCGACTAGTTCATTCAATTCTTTATTTCCTGGCTGAGATTCCAATCTAAGATGCAGATTCTCTGAACTGATTTCTTTTACTTTTCCTGTGATTTTAAGAATTGGGCGGAATAGCGTCTTAGATAAATAAAAAGAAAAAATCATAGAAAAGAACAAAGCCAAGATCATACAAGTCATCAAAGTTCTCTTCAGATAGCCCAAATAATGAACTACATAATGATTTTGTGCCGAAGCTATTGCAATGTAAGTTTTATTATTTGAAGTAAAAGATTTTCCTATATAATAGAATTCTTTGTCATTATAATTGGATTCTCCTTTTTTTACAATGCTTTTGAAAAAACTATCTGGAATATGAATTTGTTTAGAAATGTGACTGTAATTAGAATCCTTCGGAACTTCGAAAACATAATCTTTTTCCATCGGAAGTTCTTCGTCATTCAAGCTATTCAGAATATGATTTTCTGGAATATCAAGATGTTCTTTGCTTTTCTCGATTTGGACAATTGTTGTTGCTCGGATTTTCAGTAATTCGTAAAAACGCTGATGTGAAAAATTAACAATAGAAAAATATACCAATCCACTGAACAGTAGAATGACAACTGTAAAAACCAGCATCAAAAGAAGCATTGTTTTTGTTTGATTGGTAGGATTTCCTTTCAGCACTGTTTATGTTTTTTTTAGAACGTAACCCATTCCTATTACAGTGTGAATCAGTTTATCATCATCCTGAGTGTCTAGTTTTTTTCTTAGATAATTAACGTAAACGTCCACAACATTGGTTCCTAATTCGTAGTTCACGCCCAAACTGCTTCCAATATTTCGGCTCTGGAAATCACTTTTTCAGGATTATTCAGAAAATAGAGTAGAAGCTTGTATTCTGTTGAGGTAAGCGAAATTTCTGCTCCCGAGCGGGTTACTTTTTTGGTATAATCATTAACTGTTAAATCAGAGAATTGATAAGTATTTTCATCATCAATTTCGTTGGATTCGTTTCCGTTGCTGTGTCCACTTCTTCTGAGAAGAGATTTGATTCGCGCCACCAGTTCTATGAATTTGAAAGGCTTCACAAGATAATCGTCGCCACCACTTTCTAGACCTAGGACTATATTCTCGGAAGAATCTAAAGCGGTTAAAAATAGAATAGGTACAGTTTTATTTTGCTTCCTGATTTCTTTACAAACTTCTAGACCATTGATGTCCGGCAACATTATATCGAGAATAATTATATCGAAATCATTGTCATAGACCAATTTAATGCCTGTGGCGCCGTCCAAAGCTACGGTGATCTCATAACCCAATTCTTGTAATCCTTTTTTGATAAAGGAAACAACGCTGGATTCGTCTTCTATTAGAATAATTTTTTTCATAACTAATCCTTACAAAAGTATTAAATTAGATTTTAAAACTGCTGATAGAGGTAACGATCCGGAAAAGTGAGCTTTTCACTTTTCCTGTTACCATTTATAGTGATATGGATGATGTTCATCTGGTCATCAAAAATATTGTAAAGAAAGCTTACTGCTGTTTCTATTTTCTTTGGATTAGCGACTGGTTCGGACTCTAGAAAAATCTCGACACTTTCTTTATCTTCCTCAAAACCAATAAAATTTACGTTTGTTAATTGATTATTGACTTTCAGTTTAAGATATTCTGAAGCATAATTTTTAAGAATCTGCTGCATTTCTTTTTCGGACTTCTTGTCCATAAAGTGCAGATTTTTTCCATATTTTTTATTGACAGCATTTTCTAAATCATCCATAAAAAATCTGCCTGTGATCTCGAAAGTTGAAGATTTCTTGTTATAATTAAATTCCATAGATCCAACGTGATACGGATGAAATTTGAAAGACAGTAAGGATAAAATCAACGAAAAAAGAACTAAGACCGGCGCAAATCTCTTCATCTAAAAATATTTTGAACTCGAAATTAATCATTATTTTCGTAAACCTTTTTTAAATAATAACAAAATGCAGGATTTTATTTTTTATCTAAAAGTGGGCTGGGAACATATTATTTCATTGGATGCCCTAGATCATCAGTTGTTTATTTTGGCGCTGATTGCTGTTTATGCTTACAACGATTTCAAAAAAATCCTGATTCTGGTAACAGCGTTCACAATAGGCCATTCTATCACATTGGCACTTAGTTCGCTCGATATTCTTAGAGTTCCCAGCAAGTGGGTCGAGTTTCTGATTCCGCTTACAATCGTCATTACTGCTTTGGATAATATACTGATGAAAGGCAAACAGAACAATCTGATGAAGGTAAATTATTACTTGGCACTGATTTTTGGTCTCATACACGGAATGGGTTTTGCCAATACTGCCAGAATGATGATTGCAAAAGAGCAAAGCCTGTTTGTTCCTCTGCTTGGGTTTAACATTGGTTTGGAACTCGGTCAGATTGTTCTGGTTATTGTGATTTTGGTTATTCTTTTCTTTTTGCTGAAACTGTTTAAAGTAAATAGAAAGGATTGGATTCTTTTCATTTCTTCGGCTGTTTTTGCACTTTCTATCAAGATGACTTTAGAAAGATGGCCATTCTGATGCGTATTTCGCCTAATTTTTCGTAACAATTTCTTACATTTGGTTACTAGTAAATAAACAATAATAAATTTTCTGATAGAATGAACACAAAGGTTTTTGGATTTTTATTCTGCTCGGCAATGCTTTCTGCACAGAACATCCAGAATAATCCGGGAAGTAACCACGGAAATAAATTTGAACAACTTGGAACCATACTTCCTACTCCCAATGTTTACAGAACTGCTTCCGGATCACCAGGACAATCTTACTGGCAGCAGCGCGCAGATTATGAGATAGAAGCTTATCTGGATGAAGATAAAAGAAATCTGAGAGGTTCTGAAACTATCACGTACTACAATAATTCTCCGGATGATTTAGACTACATCTGGCTGCAGCTGGATGAAAACCAGCAATCTTCTGTTAAAAATGCAGATTATCCTTTTTCGTCCACACTAGGGAAATTTTCTGTTGTTGAAAAGCTGAGACCGTCTGAAGTGCCTGAGAAGGACAACGGATATGGCGTAAATCTGGAAAAAGTTACTGATGCAGCGGGCAATGCTTTGAGTTATGTGGTAAATAAAACGATGATGCGCATCGATCTTCCTAAAGCTTTAAAAAAAGGAGATAAGTTCGTATTTAAGATTAATTGGAATTATAATATCCCAAATCGTTTAGAAAAAGGAGGAAGAGGCGGTTATGAGAATTTTCCGGAAGATGGTAATGATCTATACACTATAACACAGTGGTTTCCAAGGATGTGTGTGTACAGTGATTTCCACGGCTGGCAAAATCATCAGTTTACAGGAAGAGGCGAGTTTGCTTTGGTCTTCGGAAATTACAAAGTCAAGATCAATGTTCCGGCGGATCACATAGTTGGCGGTACAGGTGAGTGTAAAAACTACAGTCAGGTCCTTACATCGGATCAGCTTTCGAGATATAGAAAAGCAGAATCTTCTAATGAGCCCGTAGAAATTGTTACTCTAGACGAAGCTAAAAAAGCAGAAAAAAAGAAATCGAAGGAAAGAAAAACCTGGATTTTCGAGGCAAACGATGTTAGGGATTTTGCCTGGACATCTTCCAGAAAATTCGTGTGGGACGGAATGCGGGTTACTATTCCAGAAAATAACAATAAGGTAATGGCAATGAGTTTCTATGGAAAAGAAGCTTACGGACTTTACAGAAAATTTTCTACAAAAGCCGTGGCGCATACCATCAAAACTTACTCAGAATTTACAATTCCTTATCCGTATCCGGTAGCTCAATCTGTAGAAGCTGCGAATGGAATGGAGTATCCGATGATCTGTTTTAACTACGGTAGAACGGAGAAAGACGGAACATATTCTGAAGCAATTAAAAACGGAATGCTCGGTGTGATTATTCACGAAGTAGGACACAATTTCTTCCCAATGATTATCAATTCTGATGAGAGGCAATGGAGCTGGATGGATGAGGGGCTGAACACGTTTGTAGAATATCTTACCGAAGAAAAATGGGACAATAAATTTCCTTCAAAAAGAGGACCCGCTTGGACAATTGTCGATTACATGAAACTTCCAAAAGATGAGTTGGAACCTATAATGTCCAATTCTGAAAACATTGCAAGATTCGGACCTAATGCCTATTCTAAGCCGGCAACCGGACTTAACATACTCCGCGAAACCATTATGGGAAGAGAACTGTTTGATAAAGCATTCAAAACTTATGCAAAGAGATGGGCTTTCCGCCATCCTGAGCCGGCAGATTTTTTCAGAACAATGGAAGATGCCAGTGGCGAAGATCTAGACTGGTTCTGGAGAGGTTGGTTTTATGGAACAGATCCTGTCGATATCGCTATAGATAAAGTAACGGTTGCAACACCGGATTTTGATGCGATTCCAAAGTCCGAAACTGTAAAATATAATGTTGATAAACCAGTTTTGAATGATTTTGATGATATTTCCAAAGTCAGAAACAGAGAAGACAAAAACATCAAATTCTACGTTGATTCCGATAAAGATGTTCAGGATTTCTATTACAGATATGACCGTGGTCAGGAAAAGGTGGACGTCTCTAAAACTTATACAACAATTAATGAAAATTTTGATAAAGTTGAGAAAAAAGATATCCGCAAAGAAAATAATGTAACAGCTTATCAAATCGATTTTTCTAATAAAGGCGGATTGGTAATGCCAATTATTCTAGAGTTTACCTTCGAAGACGGAACAAAGCTGAAAGACAAAGTTGGCGTTCAGATTTGGAGAATGAATGAGCAGAAAGTTTCCAAAACCTATTATTTCGAAAAGAAATTAAAATCTGTACAGCTAGATCCAATGAGGGAAACGGCGGATATCGATACGTCTAATAACTGGTGGGCAGCATCTCCTACAGATCCTGCAGCGAGTAAGTTTCAGGTTTTCAAACAGAAACAAAAAGAAGCAGCTAGAGGCGCATCAAATGGTAAAGTCAATCCAATGCAGGCATCGGGTCGCTAATAACTTTAAAACTCTGAATTTTTTCAGAGTTTTTTTGTTACTTTATTGAAAAAAAATAGTTTTCAGAAATGAAATAATAATAAAATAGCTTTTAATTTTAAACTTAATGTTACTACACTTAGATAATTACCAGATTGGAAATTTGGAAGATAGAAAAAGAATAGCGCTCATCAATTCATTAAGCGGGTTTAAAAGTCTAAATCTGATTGGAACGATAAATAATCAAGGTCAAACCAATTTGGCTATCTTTAATTCCGTTGTGCATATCGGAGCGAACCCTCCTTTGATGGGATTTATCTCTCGTCCGGATTCTGTTGAAAAACATACTATTGAAAATATCAGACAAACGTTTTATTATACAATCAATCATGTCAATATAAATATTTTTGAACAAGCGCATCAGACGTCTGCAAGATATAAAAGAGATGAATCTGAATTTGTAGTCACAGGTTTAACACCGGAATACAAGAATAATTTTCCTGTACCATTTGTATCGGAATCTAATATTCAGATTGGTTTGGAGCTACAAGAAATTATCTCTGTGAAAACTAATAATACACTTCTCGTTGTTGGCGAAATAAAACATTTGTTTTTTCCAAATGACATTTGGGAAGATAGTGGCGTTCTTGATATTGAAAAGGCGGGGTCTGTTACTGGCTCATCTTTAGATGGTTATCATAGCACACAATTAATTACCAGGCTGAAATATTCAAAGCCTTGATAATAATTATCTTTAATTGTTTATTAACTTATAGAGTTGTGGAGTAATACTTTATTTTATAATCAAATTTATCTTCTCTAAAAATAAATCATAACTCTCTGTATTATAAGGAATTTCGATATTGTCACTCACTACAGTTGTGCCATGATTTGATTTATTAATAGAAACAAAATTTTTAAAATTCATTATTAAGATTTATGAAGTTTTATAAAGTCAGAATTTTCAGCAGGGATTTCTTCGAACATCTTTAGGCTTTTGCTCGCCAAAATCTTATTAATATCGTTTAAGCGGATATCTTAATAGACACCTCATCCCTTGATGGAAAATAATATTTAAAATGTCATCAGCAAAACATAATTCAAACACAAAAGAGTTTACAACCGAATTATCAAATCACTGCAATCAAAGAACTTCAAAATGAACATCTAAAAAAATATCTTGAGCACAGAGGACTCTCTCGCACTATTTATCCTTTTTTAAAAGAGGTACATTTCAAAACAGGAGATAAAAATCTATACGCTGTCGGTTTTCAAAATCAATCCGGAGGATGGGAACTGAGAAATTCATTTTACAAAGGAGCAATCTTGAAAAAAGATATTTCGATTATCAATTTGGAACAAAAAACCGATAATCAAAATGGAAAGAATGTTGCCGTTTTCGAGGGCTTCATTGATGCTTTATCGTTTATAGAAATGCGCAAAAATTTCACCGGAGATTTACTCGTAATGAATTCAATCGCCTTACTGAATAAAACCAAAGAACACTTGAAAAATTATTCGGAAATCAATTTGTTTCTGGATAACGACCCAGCAGGATTGAAATGCAAAAATGAGATTTTGCAATCATTCCCCAACGCCAAAGATTATTCTGAAATCTACGAGAATCATAAGGACTTGAACGAGCATCTGATGGATATTAAAAACGATTTATCAAAATTCGGCAGATAGTTAGTGCAAAAAGTACCCAATGTTTACAAAAAGCGTGGACGCTAATTGTAAACATTGGAATTTTTTGGTTTTTTCCTATCGTCAAAAACATCTTGAAAAACCTTTTTAAAAACAAACTGAATGTTGATTAAATAATAAATACACACAAATATGGAGAATGATTTTTTGAAAAGTTTTGTACTGAAAGTCTCCCGTGAGCAGGAACAAAAAAAAGAGACGGAAAACAGAAAACAGTACTTCCGTGAAATCGGAAAAAAAGGAGGGCTGAAAAAGAAAAGTGCGAACCATCTTTTACGAGTTGTTTCCGTTCGTTTTACCGAAAAGGAGTTCAAATTTCTGGAAGACGAAGCTCAAAAATATAGCTTGAAAATTTCGACCTTTTTACGAATGGTAGCAACAAAAGAGGAATTGAAAGTCAAGGAATTTGAAACAGATAAAATCCTTCTGGAATATGGCAATAATTTTATACGAATCGCCAACCTTTTGAGAAATTCCGAATGGTCTGTTTTTGAAAATAAAAAAAATATCCTGCTGGAAATCGAAACCGTTTTGGGACTGATAAAACAATACCTCTATCAAAAGATACAGGAACTGGAGAATCTTCAAAATGAAGAGTTATGAATAATTCAGCAACAACAAGACGGATTTCCAAAATCGCTTTAGAATACAACGGAAACGACAAGGGAACTGCAAAGATGCTTAATACAAACAATCTTCTCGGAAGAAGTCCCGAAGAACACTTTTTGGAAATGAAAGCGGTTGCGAAGAGAAATTCCAATGTTAAAAAGTGGGCTTTGACAGGTTATGTCTCCCCACCAAAAGAAACGGGCGACAGGCTTTCCGATGCGGAATTGGCGAAAATCACAATACTGGCTCTCGCAAAGGTTGGAGTTTCGGAAAACAACCAATACCGTTTGGACGTACACAATTCCACGAAACAGAAACACATCCATTTTGTGGTAAACAGGATTGATACTTTTGGAAAGTGTACGGTAAAATCCCACAACATCGGGGAGAATTTTGGAAAAGCTGTCCGAGAAATCTGCAAGGATTTGGGGATAAAGACCGATATCGAAACAGGCATTGAAAAAAGAAATGAGATGTATGAGAATCTTGTTTCCAGTATCACAAATTCCAAGAATTTTGACGAGCTGGTTTCGGAAATGTCAAATCGGGGCTATCTGGTTTCGTTGTCGAGCAATGTCAAAGTTGGGATTTCGGGAATGAGAATCGCCCTGAAAACGGATATTAATGAAGAAACGTCACTGCAGTACAAGGCAGGATATAAGCTTTCAGAAATTACGAACAAGCTGAAAATATCGGAGTTTAAGCAAATCTTTGAAGAGAAAACAAAACCTTCGGAACAGCTGATAATCTCAAATGATTCTGAATTTTTTAAACAAAATAAACCGAAGGAGGATTTGAGGAATAATGGAATTGGAATAGATAACAATAACAAATTTAAACGCTAAAAATATGGACAACACTGAACAAAACGGAGAGGAGCTTTTGCAAAGAATAGTAGAATCCTGCAAAACAAATACTGAATCTACTATAAAGACCCAAGAATCACTTGAGGATTTCACAGCCCTCTTGCTTGAATGCGAACACTCACTTAGAAGTGGGTTTGCTTTGAATGAGGAAATATTCGGAGTTCAAAAAAAAATATTGAAAGAAACCATAAGTCAGATTCCACAAATGATAACAGCAGAGCTATCAAAGGATAGTCTGAAAATTATCAATTCATTCAATCGAAAATCAAATTTTGTCTGGATAGTTTTTGGAGTGGTTCTATTGTCCTTATTGACGATTCTTCTAAGTGGCAATCTTGCACTTAAATGGTATGCCGAGAGTATTCGTTCCAAAAGCGAGCTTAGGCAGGAAATTCTTTCCGAGTTTGAGAAAGACGGAAAACAGCTTTATCCGAAAAATGACGTTCAACAATTAGAAAATAATACGAAACTCCTGCGAAAATGGATTGAGAAAAACCCGAAAGATGCAGAGAAATTCCTGAGATTCAAGGATGGGTATGAGGCAAGGTAATTCTCCTGTATTTGTCCTTTATCGAATAAAAATTTTGATAAAAATACCATCTTTATGATATAAATTTGTTTTCAATAATTTAATACTTTTCGTTTATAAACAATTATATAAAATACTTTTTAAATGCTTTATAATTTAGCTTGTAATGGATTTATTATAGTAGGATAAATTTATTGTTAATTTTTTCAAAATTGTATGATATATTTTATACTTTTAAGTTTAGCAAAACAACTATTGCTGTATTTTTTCTTTTTTGTAGAAGCACGATTATTTGAATAATTAAAATATATGATTTACGACCAGATATTTTGATATTGTGCTTCGATAGAAATTAAAATTTATAAAGTTAATAGTAAAATAAATTTTGCATTGTAAAAAAAATAACCATCAAAACGAAAATTATATGAAACACAAACAACTTATAGATGTCTTAAAAAGTTATGGCAGAATATCAGAGTTAGAAGAAATTAAAATAAGAGAAAAGTTCATTATAAAGGAAGTAGGTAAAAAAGAAGTATTAGTTGAAAAAAATTCGCCTTGCAATAAGCTTTTTTTTATCAACAAAGGACTATTACGAGCATATTTTATTAATAATATGGGGAAAGATATTACTAGAGCATTTGCTTGGGAAAATAGATTTATCACTAATATTATTAGTTTCAAAAATTTTAATCAAAATAACGAAACTATAGAGAGCGTAGAAAATTCTGAACTGTTATATATCAGTAGAAATGGTTTTGATGAATTACTACGCACTTCGCAGAATTTCAAAAGCATTTATATTGAGATTCTTGAAGAATACAATGCCTTTAATTTAAAACGTTTTGAACATCTAAATATAGGAAATTCTTTAGAAAAGTATGACTATTTTAATAATCATTTTTATTTTCTACAAAATAGACTTACTGATACATTATTATCAAGTTTTCTCAATATTTCAAGGAAAACTGTAGAAAGATTAAAAAAAGTTTGATGAAAATTAAAAATTGCGACATGTGTCGCAATTTTTAATTTTTAATAAGCATACTTTTGAAATACATAATCAAAAATGTATATTATGAAAACAAACAAATCAATTGAAAACCTTCAGTCAAAAAATCTTGGAGGTTTTAAGAAAGCGTTCGGATCCAAAATCTATGGAGGTTGTACTACTTGGACTATCAAAGAAGTAGTAATTACAGTACATAAAAAGCTTGCAGATCCAGATTTAACAAACGATGGCTCTGACGGAAATGGACCTTGTTAATCTAAAATCAAAAATGACAAATAGTAAGCATAAGCTTACTATTTGTTTTATGATTTCTTTTTTTATTTATTCCTGTAGCGCTTATGACAAAGCATCACAGTATAATACTTTTTCAAATGAGGATGGTTTTGTAAAATATCAGAATGATACCTTAGGAATAGATATGTTATTATATGGTGATTTTAAGTTTGCAAATAATCAGGAAGAATATAATACGTTATCGTTAAAGGACAAATATCCAAGCCGAAAAAGAATTATCTATGGGCTAACAACAGATCCAGCTTATTATTTTAATATCTCATTAGTAAAAAATGGAAAAGCATCTAAACTAGATACTATTAAAGATTTATCTTGTGTAAATGGGCTGAAAAGCAGGCTTGCTGTTTCAAAAAAAGCTCCTAAAAGTGATATTAAATTTTTATTAGACAATTTTAAATGCATTAAATGATTTTAATTATATCTCGCGATTCTGATACAACTACAGATTTGGTAATGGAATGGTTATCTCATTGGGGGTTACCATTTTTAAGGCTAAATGAAGATTTATACGAAGATGTATTTGTAGATTATATTCAAAATATCGTGAGAATTAAAGATGTCGATACTAAAGATATAAAGGTTGTTTGGTTTAGAAAGTTCCCTAATATTTTGATGGATGAAGAAAGAGACGTCATTCAGAAACAAATATATAAATCTGTAATTAATTTTAGGATTAGAGAAGGAATATCTTTTAGAGAATATTTATTCCAAAACCTGGATGATAACAATGTTAAATGGCTTACTAATCCTTTTTTTGCAAATGAAAATAAGCTATTGCAAATGAAAGCAGCTCAGAGAAATGGTTTGAACATCCCGGAAACTTACATATTAACATCCAAAAAGGAAATTATAAATTTGCTTAAAAATAAACAAGAGTATATAACAAAGCCTTTTGAAAACTGTATGCATCTAATGTTTAGAGGTAAATCTATCGGTATGAAAACGACAGTAATAAATTCATATATTAAAGATATTCCAAATGAGTTCCCACCCTCACTGATACAAAAACGAATAGATAAAAAATATGAATTAAGAATTTTCTTTTTAATGGGAAAGTTCTTTACCGCTAAAATTTGTGATGAAGATTTGAGTGAAGTAGATCATAGAATTAATATGATTTACTTAAAAGGCAGATTTGAAAATTTTAATCTTCCTACTGAAATAGAATACAAACTTTGTAAAGTCTTGCAAGAAATCGGTTTAAATTGCGCCTCAATCGATATGATAATTGATTCAAATGATGAATATTTCTTTTTGGAAATAAATCCTACAGGGCAATTTACTTATCATTCTTATTATAACAATACTTATCTTGAAAAAGAAGTTGCATTAGCATTAAAACAACTATATGAAACAGCCTAAAAACAGATTCAATTTAATTTATTTTACCTTAGACCCATTACTTACAGAAGAAATAAAAAAAGTTAATCAGCAGATAAATATTAACACAGGATTTATTTCCTCAAAAAAATATAATACAAACTCTTTTAAAGTTAAAGTTTATGATAAGGTAAGTACACCTTTTATTGACACAACATTATTTGAAAATGAGCAGTAAGTACTTTGTTTTATATCAGGATTGCTATATTATTACAGGAGCGAAAAATACTTTATTGTGTGATATTTACCGACAAAATATTATTGATATAACATCAATTTATAATCAATTTAAAAACCTACGGTTTTTAATAGAAAGTCCTGAAAATTTAGAATTAATAAATTACTTAATTTCCCAAGAACTAGGATATATCATTGATAAACTACCAACTAATATCGATGGAAAAAAAATAGAATGGTTTAGCCCTTCTCCAGTTAATGAGGTAATAATTGAACATAAGAAAAAAGATGAATTTGATATAAACAAAGCATACAGTCTTATCGAAACACTATCTGTAAGTTTTCTCCAAATACGATTTTTAGAGTTTAGTCTTTCCAAATTACAAGTAATTTCTAAGCTTCTTAAAAATTCTTGCATCAGGACGATAGAAATTATTTTGCCTTACGTTAATGAAGATGAAAACTCTAAAATAATAAATTTCTTAAGAAAAAATAAACGTGTACAAATAATCTATTTTTACAACGCACCTTTCAATAAGAGTGAACAAGAAACTGTTGAACTATTTAATATTGTTTATTACAAAAAAAATCTCACCAATGAAAAATTTTGTGGAATTATAAATGAAGATTATTTCACAAATGATATAAAGAATTTCTCAAAAGCACATAAATTTAATAGCTGTTTAAAAGATAAATTATTTATATCCTATAAAGGCGACCTAAAAAACTGTCCGTCATTACAAAGAGTAATCACAAATATTAATGATTTCTCATTCGATCATCTTATAACTGATATAAATAACGACGAAATAAGAAACATTACTAAAGACCAAATAAATATCTGCAAAGATTGCGAATACAGATATTTTTGCAACGATTGCAGAGCTTACAAAGAAAATCCCAATGATAGCTTCTCAAAACCCCTAAAATGTGGATATGACCCATATAAAGGAGAATGGGATGACTGGACTAAAAATCCCCTAAAACAAAAAACAATAAAATATTATGGACTTGAAGAAACTATTTAGCTTTTTAATAATGATGTTTTGTATCACTACTTATAGTGCTCAAAAATTCAGAGTATATTATGATTTGAAGTATAAAGCAGATTCTACAGATGAAGAAATGGATAGTAAAAAAATGATTTTAGATGTTAAGGATAAAATTGCGAGATTTTATTCCTATAAGCTCTATAGAAGCGATTCTACTTTGATTGCAGATAAAAAAGTGGGGAGAGAGACGATGACAAAATCTATGGATTATGACTTTAGTGTTATTAAAAATTATTCTACCGGAGACGTTCAGAAATTTTACAGGATATGGATGGACGCTTATGAAATAAAAGAAAAACTACCTAAACTGAATTGGAAAATTACTACCGAAACAAAATTAATTGATAACTTAAAATGCCAAAAGGCTACAGTCAGTTATAAAGGAAGAAACTGGGAAGCTTGGTTTTCTCCGGATATACCTTTCAGCGAAGGTCCATACATTTTTAATGGTTTGCCAGGGCTAATTGTTTCTATTTATGATACTCAAAAAAATTATGATTTCACAATGATAGGATTAAAAAAGGACTTTGAAGAAGTATATACAGAAAATTATAATATTGTAACGATTCCAGTTAATTATACTCAGTTAAAAAAAGTTTTTATTGACTATTACAATGATCCCTATAAAGAAATGAAAGCTGGATATACAAAAATGAAAACAGTGGATCAGTCAGGAAAAGAAGTCAGTGTGAATTATAATGAGCTTACCAAACAGAAACAACAACAAATAAAAAAATTCAATAACCCTATTGAATTTGCAGACAAAATAAAATATCCTTAAACGTGCTTTTTTTTCCTTATTACAATCAGCCAGAATCCAAAGATTGTGGAGCAACTTGTTTAAGAATTATTAGTAAATTCTATGGTAAAAATATTCCCTTAGAAGATCTACGTGTTTTGTCAAAAACAACACGGGAAGGAGCAAGCTTATCAGGCTTGCTCGAAGCTGCTGAAAGTTTAGGGTTTAAGACATTAGGTTCAGAAGTAGATTTTACTACCTTAAAGGATGATGCTCCGCTTCCTTGCATTGTTCATTGGAATAAGCAACATTATGTGGTGGTTTATAAAATCAGCAATAAAAAAATATTTATTGCTGATCCTGCAATAGGTAAAATAAAGTATAATCACGAAGATTTTTATAAATATTGGGCATACGAAGAATCAGACAGCGGAGAAAAAAAAGGCATTGCACTTTTTTTTGAACCTACCCAAGTTTTTGAACAAAATAAATATACTAGTAAGAAAGGTCAAACAAACACTTTTAATTATATTAATAAACACTTTAAAGCAAATAAGAAGCTCGTAACTTACCTCATTTTTGCTTTAATAGCAGAAAATATTTTAGCATTTTTTTTCCCTTTTTTCACCAAAAATATTGTAGATAAAGGTATAAAGCCAAAAGATATTAACTATATCTATCTCATCCTTATTGCCCAATTATCAATTTTTTTAGGACAGATAACCATAGGTGTTATTAGGTCTCACATCCTTTTACATTTAAGCACAAAAATTAATATTAAATTAATTTCTGATTTCTTAAAAAAAATGATGAAGCTTCCCATTTCTTTTTTTGATACCAGGCTTACAGGAGATCTTCTTCAAAGAATGAACGATAATTATAGAATACAACAGTTTCTTACAGGGAATTCGTTAGATACCTTATTTTCTATATTGCACTTTATTGTTTTTGGGAGTATTTTATTTTATTACAATTTTACCATATTTATTGCCTTTTTCTTAGGAAGCTTACTCTATATATTTTGGCTGATTTTTTTTGCTCAGAAAAGAAAAATATTGGATTATAAACGCTTTGCCCAGCAATCACAAGAGCGTTCCAAAACTTTAGAAATTGTTTCAGGAATGCAGGAAATAAAAATTAACAGTGCAGAAAATCAAAAAACAAAAGAATGGGAAAAAATACAAGAAAATCTTTATAAAACTCAAATCGAAGTCTTAAAAACAGAGCAATGGCAAAGTGTGGGATCAACACTTATTGGGCAATTAAAAGATATTTTTATAACCTTTTTCTCCGCCACCCTAGTTATTCAAAATAAGCTAACTATAGGAGAAATGATTTCTATCCAATATATTATAGGACAATTAAATGTACCCTTATCACAATTAATATATTTTGTGAGATCTTTTCAGGACACTAAAATAAGCATAGAACGTTTAAATGAAATACACTCAAAAAATAATGAAGATGAAAATGTTCAACCTGGTACTCTTAAAATAGAAAGCAACAGCATACATTGTGAAAACATTTCTTTTAGCTATTTCGGAACAGAAAAAGCTCTTTTTGAAAACCTAAGTCTTCACATTCCTAAAAACAAAATAACAGCAATAGTGGGGACTAGCGGAAGTGGCAAGACCACATTGATAAAGTTATTACTTAAGTTTTATAATCCTACGTCAGGCATTATTTGGTGGAAAAATACTGATTTAAAAAGCATAGTTTCAAAAGATTGGCGAAAGAGCATAGGAGTTGTAATGCAAGATGGTTTCATTTTTAATGATACCATCGCCAAAAATATTACAATCGGTTATGATAAAATAGACAAAGAAAGGTTAGATTATGCAGTCAAAACAGCCAACTTGGAGAATTTTATATTGGATTTACCATTACAATTAAATACTTTAATAGGGAATGATGGCCATGGGATCTCTGGAGGACAAAAACAAAGAATCCTAATTGCTAGAGCAGTATATAAAAATCCGGAGTTTATTTTCTTTGATGAAGCCACCTCTGCATTGGATGCGGAAAATGAAAAGATTGTACATAATAATTTACAAGAATTTTTCAGAGGAAAAACTGTTGTAATTGTAGCACATCGCCTTTCCACGGTAAAGAATGCAGATAATATTGTAGTTCTTAAAAACGGAAAAATTGCAGAACAAGGAAATCATATACAATTAACAAAAAGCAGAGCAGACTATTATAATCTTGTTAAAAATCAATTAGAATTAGGACATTAATTATAACTCTTCAAAACAAGAAACAGCTTCAGTTTCAAAACCTGCTGTTAATAAAGAAATTTAGCTTTAAAATAAGGGCTCAGCCAAATTGGTTGAGCCTTCTTATGTAAAAGTAATTAGTCTCTCCTTAAACCAC
>NZ_RJTU01000057.1 GCF_003730015.1 Epilithonimonas hominis
TTGCGGAATTTGGGTTAAATAAAGGGTTAATATTATGGTTTAAAAAATTTGTTGATAATTTGTCATTTTCCGTCATTATGAGTGTGTGTTTTTTCCGAAGGATGCGAATGAATCTTAACATATTTGATATTAAAATTGTATACCTGATGAATTACCAAAAGGAGCATAAAAAGAAGCCAGCCAACAATAAAAAAAAGATCTTGAGAAGTAAGCCTGTGCTTACCTCTTCGAATAATTTTTCTTCTAAAACGTCGTTTAAATCCCATGTTCTAAATTAGAAGGTTATCTGATAATTAATCCCAAAAGTATTGCTATGACCATTCTTTTGATAAAGAGGGGCAAGCATAGAGACAGATTTTTTGTTTTTATTAGCTGATAAAAACATATTGATTTTCGGAAATAGCCAATAAGCTAATTCGGTTGAAAGTATTCCTACCCCAGCGCCCGCTACTACATCTGTTACCCAGTGTTTGTTATTAATAACTCTGTAAACACTTGTGAATATTGCAAATGGATATCCTGATAAACTGAGCCAATAATTACTGTCTCTATATTCTCTATACATAAACTGCGCTGTTGAAAAAGCAATTGCTGCATGCCCAGACGGAAAAGACATATTGTTGGATTTATCTGGGCGTTCTTCTCCAATTAAATTTTTTGAAGGTATTACGATTGCTGTCGATATTAGCTGCGATGTTGCAAGAATAATTGTTCTTTCTCTTAAATTATGCTTGCCTTTCAAACCTGAAATATTAAATCCATAAACCATCACGGCAGGTATGAATTGGGTATAATTATCCAATGTAGAATTATGAAGATTATGGTCTTTTACTTCTTTTCGTACTCCTGCATCAAATTCTTTCATTTTAGGAATAGCGAAACTCATCGCTCCTATGGATATTAAACTTGTAGGGGCTATAAGTCTCTTATAACTAAAATTATTTTCAGGTTTTTGGACAGCAATCGTATCCCCAATTTTTTCACTTACTGTTAAGCTATCCTGTGCTAAAGCCAAATTGCATACTAGCATAAAAAAAAGAACTGGAATCTTATTTATAATATTGATTATCATTGCATTAATTGAAAAATTAGAGTAAATAGTTTTGTTGAATATTTTCAATAAACAACCTGTTCTCGGTTTGAGAACTTTATTTTAATTGATATTTGTTGGAACTTTTCTTAAGTGATTAGTGAAATTAGAATGCTATGTTATTTTTATTTGAAATTCATTCGTTGGATGCGTACAGCATTTAGAATTGCAATCAATGCAACACCTACATCTGCAAAAACAGCTTCCCACATTGTTGCCAATCCTCCGGCTCCAAGAATTAAAACAATTGCTTTGACCACAAATGCTAAAATGATGTTCTGCCAGACAATTCTTTTAGTTTTTTTGCCAATGTTAATAGCCATTGGTATTTTTGAAGGTTTATCATCTTGAATCACGACATCAGCAGTCTCAATGGTCGCATCACTCCCTAAGCCGCCCATGGCAATACCGACATCACTTAAAGCAACCACTGGGGCATCATTAACACCGTCACCAACAAATGCAACGCTCTCATTTTTGGATTTTATTTCTTTCACCTTGTTCACTTTATCCTCAGGAAGAAGGTCACCGAAAGCGTTGTCAATTCCTATTTGTTCTGCGACATATTTTACAACGCTTGTTTTGTCACCACTAAGCATTGTTGCCTTTACATTTAAATTATGTAACAGTTCTAAAGTTTTTTTAGCATCGTCTTTAATACTATCAGCGATAGTTATGTAGCCTGCAAATTTTTTATCATAAGCAATTGCAATAACGGTGTAAACAATTTTTGAAGGATCAACATCATATTGAATATTGAACTTATCCATAAGCTTGAAATTCCCTACGAGTATATCCTTACCGTTGATTACAGCTTTAAGACCATGACCTGCAATTTCCTCAGAATTCTCAACATTAATTGATGTATCCAAATCGCCAACATATTCGTGGATAGCAGTTGCCACAGGATGGGTACTCTTGCTCTCTACAACATTAACCATCTTAAGGATTTCATTTTTATCAAATTCTGATTTAATATCGACTTCCTGAACTTTAAATACTCCTTCCGTCATAGTACCGGTTTTATCCATCACAACATTTTTTATTTCGGCAATCTTATCTAGAAAATTACTGCCTTTAAATAAAATTCCGTTTCGACTTGCTGCACCAATACCTCCAAAATACCCTAAAGGAATTGAAATGACTAAAGCACAAGGACAAGAAATTACCAGAAAGATCAAAGCTCTGTATAACCAATCTCTAAAAATATAATTATCGACAAAAAAATATGGAATAAGACATATCAGTACTGCTAACACAACAACAATCGGAGTATAAACTCTTGCAAATCTTCTTATAAACAGCTCCGTAGGTGCCTTCTGCGCAGTCGCATTTTGAACCAATTCTAAAATCTTACTGAGTTTACTGTCCTCATAAGCTGTATTGATTTTTACCAAAGCAACACTATTCATATTAATCATCCCTGCAAGAACAGTCTCTCCTTTATTTTTTGTATCAGGTTTACTTTCGCCGGTTAGTGCTGCCGTATTAAAAGATGCTGAATCTGAAATAAGCTCTCCATCCAAAGCAAGTTTTTCTCCAGGTTTTAACTGTATGGTTTGCCCTATCTCTGCATTGGAAGCTTTAATGGTTTTTGTTTCGTTATTTTCAATAATTGTCACCTCATCCGGTCTTTGATCAAGAAGAGCTTTAATATTACTTTTTGCTCTTGTTACTGCTAGTGTTTGAAAAACTTCCCCTACAGCATAAAATAACATAACAGCTACACCTTCAGGATATTCACCAATTATAAAAGCTCCTATAGTTGCGATACTCATCAAAAAGAATTCAGAGAAAACATCACCATCCTTAATGCTTTCAAAAGCTTCTTTTAAAACAGGAAGCCCGACAGGGGCATAAGCTGCTGCATACCAAACAATACGAATCCAATCTTTAAACCAGTCTGGTTTAAAATAATTATCTAACGCAATTCCCAACAGAAGCAATAACAATGAAACTATTGCGGGAAGGAACATCTGAAAAGTACTCTTATCACTATTGTCATGATCGTGGTTATGTCCATCGTCATCGGAATGATGCTGTACTTCTTTCTTTACATTTGTTGAACAACAGCCATTATCCTCAACAATGAGTTTTTTGGCTCCTGCATCCTTATAAATCTTGCCTTCCTGAGGCGTACAGCAAAGCTGGTTACCTTGCTCATCGTAAGTGTGTTGATGTTTCATAGAAGTATATTTTAAGTGATTTTTAATTTTTTATTTTAAATTTTTACTTTGCTCCTTCTTTGCAATCCAGTTTTTATACCATTTGAATTTATTCAGGCTTAATACAAAAAGGGTGAGAACAGTTGCTAAAAATGACAATAAAAACATATTTAAGGCAAGAGCCGCTCCAATAGCTGACGCTGCCCATAGTGCTGTAGATGTTGTTAATCCCTGCATATTGCTTGATTTATCTTTTAATGCTAATCCAGCACTTATAAATCCAAGTCCTGCCGGAATTGCTGCAAGCATTCTGGCTATCGCTGATTTATCATCTGTAAGATGAGAGGCAACCGCAACAAAAAGACAAGATGCCAAGCAAAGAATAGCAAACGTTCGTATACCGGCATCTTTATGAGCTGCTTCTCTTTCATAACCTATAATGCTGCCGAATAATATAGATAGCAGCAATTTGCCTGAAAGAATAAGTTCAAATTTTATATCCATGTTGTATCTAACATTACTTGATTATTTTTGTTTCAAACCTTGATTTTTATAGAGATAATATGCAGTTTGATAATTTGCGACAGCCTTGTTAATATACTGATCAGAAAAAATCTTTGGTATCTGTTGATTTTGCGTTTTATTATATAAATAAGCTTCCACTTTCTGCTGAGGGCTCAATATCACAAGTTTATCGTTTTCCATATATCCCAACTTTTGATAGGTACTTACAAAAATTCTAGGAATATAATTGTCGCTCAAAACATTCTTACCATAAAGGTTACTTCTGTAGTTCCATCCCATTAAATCAAATAAAGTTGGATAAAGATCAATTTGTGAACACATTTTTTCAATTTTTAAAGAGTTTTGGTTCGGAAGATTTATAATCATTGCTGGGATATGATATTTGGAAATATCAATTTCATTTTTACCTGCGCTACTTGCGCAGTGATCAGCTACAATCACAAATACTGTATTTTTAAACCACGGCTTACTTCTAGCTTTTTTAAAGAATTGTCCGATAGCATAATCTGTATATTTTATTGCACCTTCCCTACCCGAACCGGATGGTATATCAATTTTGCCATCAGGATATGTAAACGGACGGTGATTGGAAGTGGTCATCACAAAATCATAAAAAGATTTTCCTTGTTTATATTTCTGGTCTGCCTGTTTAATCACTTGATTGTATAAATCTTCGTCACAAATCCCCCATGCATTTTCAAACGTAATTTCTTTCTGGTTGATCGGCGTCCTCAATGCCTGATAGTTTTCTTTTGCCAAAGGATTTCTCTTCTTATCTATAATATCATATCCGTTATTTCCAAAATATTTATTCATATTATCAAAATATCCATCTCCTCCATAAATAAATGTGTTATCGTAACCTTGTGCACTAAAAATTGAGCCTATAGTTGTAAGATGATCATTATCTTCTCTTCTGACAATACTGTTGCCTGGCGTTGGTGGGACAGCTAACGACAAAGCCTCCATTCCACGCACTGTTCTGGTTCCTGTAGCATACATTTGTGAGAATAAAATGCCACCGCCGGCTAAAGAATCTAAATTTGGAGTAAGCCCTTGTTTATTCCCGAAAGTACCCATAAAGTCCGCGCTGAAACTTTCCATTGTTATCATTATAACATTTGGCTTTATAAGATTTTGTTTGCTGGATATTTTTCGTTCTATAGAAAGGTTATTTGAGAAAAATCTTTGATTATCGTTCAAATCAGTTCTAACTATTTTAAAAGCGCTTTCGTTATCAATTAGTTTGTAAAAATGATCGTAATTGATTTCATTGTTTTTATAGGCGGAGAAAAACGAATAAATTCCTGCCTTAGAAATTTCATTTTGATAACGATTGACACTTTTATCTGCTAAACTATTACTGATAAACAAAGAGTATATTATGGTAAGGCAGAAAAATCCTAAAAAAACAATTAGTCTAACCGAAAATTTATGTTGTCCGTTAAATGAAAAAAAGAATATTTTGCTTTTGTAAAACAAAATAAATATTAAGGTCATAAGCAGAAGTATCGATGATATCAAAACGGGTAAAGGGTAAGACTCATTTATGTTATTAATAACTTCGAAAGTATATACCAAATAATCTACAGCAATAAAATTAAATCGGCTCTCAAACTCCTGCCAAAATGTAACCTCGGCAAAAAATGAAAATAAATGTATAAGAAGAAAAATAATAAAAGTGCTGTAGGTAATAATTTTATTGAATAAAGACCTTATGTATTTCTGAGGAAAAATCAATAGATAAAAACTGTATGGTAGCAGAAAGAATAATCCAACTCCAAAGTCAAACAAAAATCCCAGAAGAAAAATTTTCATTATAGGTAACAGAGATAAATCAGCCTTTTGAAAACTGACTGCTAAAAATCCAAATCGGAGAAGTAAAGACGATACCAGATAAAATAAAAAAGAATAAACCAGTAATGTGTAATTGCCCCAATAGTTTTGTTTTAATTTCATATATCTAAATATTTGAAATGATTAATTGCGTAAAAAAATACGTAAGTATGTAATTCATCTTGAATAGACCCAGATTTTTATAATTCATAGTCTATTTGATGTTTTAGAAATTTTCCCATTTACTTATTTCATCTATTAATGCAAGATGGCACAACTGCTATTATAGATGAACCTCCCCCTCTTGGTGCCCTTCAGTTTCAATTTGGAATGTAGTATGGCTAATTTTAAATTCAGAGGTGGCTTTATCTGACAAATTTTTCAAAAGTTTATTGAGATCTTCCTGATGGTCGGCTACTACGTGGGAACTCATCGCATTAACGCCGGAAGTCAATGACCAAACGTGGAGATCATGAAGTTTAATAACTCCTTTTACAGATTCCAAAGAATTTCTAAGCTCTTCTATATTGACATCTTTTGGAGTTCCTTCTAATAAAACATTCACAGCTTCTTTCAAGAGCTTCCAGGTTCTCGGAAATATTAATAACCCTATCACAGCGGAAATAAGGGGATCAGCATAATACCATCCTGTCGTCAACATAATAACTCCGGCAATCATTACTCCTACTGAGGTAAGCGCGTCAGAAAGAACCTCAAAGTAGGCACCCTTCATATTTAGGCTTTCACCTGAATCTTTTCTAATAATCATGATTCCGATAATATTCACCAGCAAGCCTATTCCGGCAACGATCATCATAGCTGTGCTCTGTACTTCAGGGGGATTTTTGAACCTTTGCCATGCTTCAAACAATACATATACAGAAATTCCCAACAGAACTACCGCATTGATTACTGCCGCCAGAATTTCTGTTCGGTAATAGCCGAATGTTTTCTGTGCATCGGCTTTTCTTTCACCAATTTTGATTGCTATAAAAGCAAGGAATAATCCGACCACATCAGTAAGCATATGAGCTGCATCGGCAAGTAGCGCAAGACTTTTAGTAGCTAAACCGCCAATAACTTCGGCAATCATATAAGTGCCACTTAAACATAAGACAATTAAAAGATTTCTTTTATGTTTTGCAGAAGCCGAAATATTTTTATTCTGATCGTTCATAACACTAAGATTTGTATTAGATTAAGCCTACATTTCATAATAGCTTGTACTCACTTCTTTAACTGGTACATTCTTCTCTCCGATTATTTGCAAAAGATTGATTTCAATTGTTTTTGCTAATGATGTCATTGGAGTATCTACCGGTGTATTTTCAAAGGGGTCCTGCATTATGATTGCTGTTTTCTCAATAGCTATAAAAATCACAGGTACAATAATTGTCGTGGCAATCTCAACACCAAGTTGTGAGTCTTCCAGTCCAAATGGCAGAAGAAATGCAAAAACGTAAATCAATGTATGCAGCAAAATGCTGTAGGCACGAGGGAAAACAGTATTTTTTAAACGCTCACATTTTCCCATACTGTCACAAAACCTGATGACCATATCGTTCATCTGTACCAATTTGTATTCAGATAAATTCTCCTGTTCTGCCAATTTCCTAAGGTGATCAGAATGTTTATCTAAAAGGGCATTGGGAATATTTAAAGCATTGATGTTTTGCGATTCTAAGTATTCTCTTACTCTTATTGAAAAAGGTACTTTTCTTAAACTTTCTCCTAAAGCATTCAGCCAGATGATATGTCGTTCTGCAAACTCAGATGTATCGTTTTCTGAGTTAGGGAAAAATTGTTTTATTAATCTCATAAATGATCTTGAATCATTCACAATAGCGCCCCAAACGGTTCTTGCTTCCCACCATCTTTCATAAGATTGTGCAGTCCTGAATGCTAAAAGTAAAGAGACAGCAGTTCCTAAAAGTGCAGGAATACTCAATGGTATGGTAATTTTTTTCAAAAAATCAATGTCGTCTAAAAAGCCTATTAGAAAAGCAAAGCTGACAATCAAAACGATCTGAAATTTAATCTGTTTAACAAAATACCAAACCGAAATTCTTTTGTTTAAAAGCATAATTGAGGATTTTTTAATTATTGACTAAATTTATTTTGCAACATTGTTTTACGTTTTTTTATTACTTTTAAAATAATGTATAGAATCATAGTAAGAATACAGCCTACAATAAAAATCATATTATAATGCGTATGTCTTAGGATAATTTCTCCGGTAATTTCAAAAACAGTAAAAATCAGAAACATGGCAAAAAGTCCGTTTTTTTCTTTTAATAGAACTTTTTTTAAACTGAAGCTAAGATGAGTATTTCTGAAAAGGTATAAATTCGGTATAAAAACCGGTACTTTATCAGCCCACTTAGTATATTGCTCTCCAAATTTTCTTTCTAAAAATTGCTCTTCAGCAAAAACAATCCTTTCATAATAGACCCAATAAAAAAACACAAATGAAATTACAAACCACAGATTTTCAGTAAACATCGCAAGCCCAAGCCACATAAAAAAATTACCTAAGTACAATGGATTTCTGGTTGTACTGTAAATACCTGTAGTGTTTAATTCATCTGCAACCTGCCCTGCTTTTGTATTTCTTCCTGAAGTATTATGCGGAGTAAAACCAACAGTATACACTCTTATAATCAAACCTAAAATGCTTACAGCTAAACAAAGCATCTCAAAGAAAAGTGAACAATCATTATCGTTTTTCAGCAAAACATTTTGGATAAAAACTCCTAAGCCAAGCGCCAGAACGATAATCGGCAAAAAACTTCTGTATCTGAACAGCCAATTTCCCTGGGTTTCTAATTCTTGTTTTAAAGGCATAACTAATATTTTTAAAATCAAGTGAAATCAAGATAGGATTTCACTTGATTATTGATTAATTAATGTCCGTGGTCTCCTGCATTAGAAAGCTTAGCATTCACGAAGAATGCGCCTTTTACCACAATTTTTGCATCAGGTGCAATTGCACTCACAGGCGTAATCGCTGTGTAACCCATATCTGAAGTCCCTTTTACCACTTCAATTTTTTCAAAATTCATTTTCTTAGCCTGCTCCTTTGCATGGTTTCCTGCTTCGGTTTCATTTTTGTGACCGTGTTCCGCCTCTCCTTCATCATGCCCGTGACCATGATCGTCATCTCCTTTTTCTTCAGCGTGCTCTTCCACTTTTTTAGAAGTTTGTACAAATACATAGAATTTACCATCGGCTTCTACAATAGCTTCATTTGGAACGGCGGGAGTTTGTGAATTTCCAAGGCTTACATTTCCTGTAATATTCATTCCGTCAATCAAGCCAGCTTTGTTCCCGGTAACCATTGCATGAACTGAAATCGTTTTACTTTCATTTTCAAAAGATGATCCGATGCTGTACACTTTTGCATTAAAGGTTTCTTCCGGATTGTTGGTGAGCTTAAACTGCACAATCTGACCAACTTTCATTTTGGGAAGATCTCTTTCAAAGACTTGTAAATCCAAATGAATTGAGCTGTTATCGATGATCTCCAAAACCGGTGACGATACATCAACATAACTTCCTATCTGTGCATTAATCGTACTAACTGTTCCGCTGATTGGCGATGTAATGACCAAGCCTGATCTTAGGTTTCCATTGCTTACTTTCCCAGGACTGATTCCCATTAGCTGTAATTGTCTTTGTAACGATGATCTCTGGGTTCTTAAACTTTTTAGCTCCGCATCAGAACTTTGCAGATTCTTTTTTGCTCCGGCATCATTGTCAAAAAGCTCCTTTTGCCTTCTGAATTCCTGCTCTGCATAAGTTATTCTGCTGTTAATAGTCAGATATTGTTCCTGTAACTGAATGTAATCAGGGTTACTGATTGTAGCAATAACCTGTCCCTGTCTTACATAATCTCCTATCTGAACGGTTAATGTCTTAATGACACCTCCATACAGTGAAGTGACCGTTGCCTTTCTGTTATTGGGTACACGAAGAACACCATTTGCCTTAATAGTTGAGGCTAAATCTTTCATTTCTAAAGTTCCAAGACTGATTCCTACAGATTTCATCTGTTCTTCAGTCAGTTCCGCAATAGTTTGCGGAGCTTCTTCGTGACTTTCTTCTGCCTGTTCTGTTTTTGGTTTCTCTTCTCCTTCTGCCGGAGCATCTTTTTTTCCACAGCTGACCGCTAGAATAGAAATTAAGGCTAGAGATACAATGCTATATTTGATTTTCATTTGTCTATTTATTGATGATTGAATTAATGATAACTACAGATTCGTTGACCTGTTGAATAGATTCCAGGTATTTAAGCTGAATATTGGTGGAAGTCTGCAGTGCAAAAAGATATTCTACATAAGAAATTTCTCCTGTTTTATAACCTAATTGTCCTGCTTTGGCAATTTTCTCAGCATTTGGAATCGCTTGATTAACGTAGTAGTCATACTGATTAACATTTTGCTGATATTGATTAAATGCATTTTGCAATTGCGCTTCAAGCTGCTTTTGCTGGAATTTTGCATTTGATTCTGCCATTTGTCTCTGATATTCATAAGACTGGATTCTTGCTTTCGTAGCTCCAAATGTCAAAGGAATAGAAACACCAATTGTTGCCGAATGAAACCTGTTTCCTCCATTGAAATACTGATCCATCCCGTTGATGGTTTGAAATCCTATCAATGACTGATTAGTATATCCGATGGTAAAGTCAGGAAGTCCCAAAGATTTTTCAACTTTCTTATTTTTTTCCGCAATCTGCATTTCCTGATAAAAAGCTTTTACGGTAGGATGCTGTGCAATGGCACTGCTGTCTAAAACATATTGTGCTTGTAGCGGATGATAGTTCTGATCAAATGGAACTGAAATATCCTCTTCAATATTTAGCAATGTTTTTAAATTTTTATAGGCATTGGTAAGATAAACCTCATTCTGTTTAAGCAATAAGTTGATTTCCCCTCTCTGTGTTTCAGCTGTATTGATTTCAATTTTTTTAATATCTCCGGCTTTAAACCTAACCGTTGCAACTCTGATAAAGTCATTGTATAAACTATCCAGATTGCTAAGCTTGGATTTATTAAATTGTAAATACTCAATTTGATAATAATACGTTCGAACCTGTTTCGCTAATTCATTCATAGAAACTTCCCTGTTGATTTGCTTTCCTTTAATCTGTTCCGCAATCAACTCTTTTCTTGCTTTGAACAAAGTTGGAAATGGAATCGTTTGGGAGATCGAAAATGATTGGTCAAATTTCTTAGAGTTATACTGCCCCAATTGAGCATCCACATTCATTTTCGGGAGTTCTTTGGACGTTGGAATCAATGCCTGTGTAGCTTTAATATCCAGATCTCTCGATCGGATTGATTGATTATTCTCAATAGCAGTACGTGTAGCTTCTTCGACTGTTATGGTTCTTCCCTGTTGTGCACTAAAAGTCTGTCCTAAAAATAAAAATCCTAAAACCACAATGGCGGTTACCGATTTGTTATTGATCTTTTTTAAATTAATCTTGGTATTAAAAATAATATACAACATTGGTAAGACAAATAATGTTAAGAAAGTCGCCGTAACCAAACCTCCGATAACAACTGTCGCCAAAGGTTTTTGCACTTCAGCTCCTGCACCTGTAGAAATAGCCATCGGTAAAAATCCTAATGAAGCTACTGTTGCAGTCATTAAAACAGGTCTTAATCTTGTTTTTGTACCTTCCATTACTCTTTTCAGAATATTGGTCTCGCCTTCCTTTTCCAATTGATTAAATGTTCCAATCAATACAATTCCATTCAAAACGGCAACACCAAATAAAGCAATAAAGCCAATTCCGGCACTGATACTGAATGGCATATCTCTCAATAATAATGCGAATACACCACCAATCGCACTCATAGGAATAGCCGTAAAAATTAAAGTGGCTTGCTTAAATGAATTAAATGTAAAATAAAGCAGCATAAAGATTAAGAATAGCGATACTGGAACTGCAATCATTAATCTCTTACTTGCTGCCTGAAGATTCTCAAATTGACCTCCATAGGTAAAATAATATCCTGCAGGAAGTTTTACTTCTTTATCGAGCTTTGATTGTATGTCCTTAACTACACTTTCAACATCACGGTCTTTCACATTGAAACCTATTACAATCCTTCTTTTTCCCGCTTCGCGGCTGATTTGGGCAGGCCCTAATTTGTAACTAATATTAGCAACCTGGGCGAGTGGAATTTGCGTTCCAGAGGCAGTAGAAATCATTAGATTACTAACATCGTCAATACTTGTTCTGTGTAAACTGTCTAATCTTACAACCAGATCGAACCTCCTTTCATTTTCAAAAACCTGACCTGCTGATTTACCTGCAAAAGCTGTACTTACTGCATTATTAACGTCTTCAATGTTTAATCCGTAATTGGCCATTCTGGTTCTGTCATACTCTACGTTAATCTGAGGGAGTCCGCTTACACGCTCAATTTGGGGAGATGTAGAACCTTTAACAGACTGTATTACCTTAGCAGTCTTATCAGCATAAATTGCCAGAGAATCTAAGTTTTCACCAAAAATTTTAACTGCAACATCTTGTCTAATACCTGTCATTAACTCATTGAAACGCATTTGGATAGGTTGGTTCTTTTCAAAGAAAACTCCAGGAATCACTTCTAATTTCTCTGAGATTTCATCAGCGAGTTCGTCATACGTTTTCTTTGTTTTCCATTCTTTCTGAGGTTTCAAGATAACCATCATATCAGTAGCTTCCGGTGGCATTGGGTCGGTAGGTACTTCAGCAGCGCCAGTTTTACCAACAACCATTTTTACCTCATCAAACTGTTTTATAATTCTTGAAGCCTGCATTGAAGTTTCAATACTTTGATTTAAGGAACTTCCTTGTGGAAGGATACAGTGGAATGCAAAATCGCCTTCCTGCAACTGAGGTATAAATTCACCACCCATTCTCCCAAAAACAAATATTGCTACAGCAAAGAGAGCTACGGTTCCTCCAACCAGCCAATATTTTATTTTTAATGCTTTTTCCAATAAAGGCTGATAAACTTTCTGAATTCTGTTCATCATTTTATCAGAGAAATTTTCTTTGTGGCTCATCTTTTTTGATAAGAATAAAGCACTCATCATCGGAATATAAGTCAATGATAAAATCAGAGCGCCCAAAATAGCAAATCCCACAGTTTTAGCCATAGGCGTAAACATTTTACCTTCTACTCCCACCAATGTTAAAATCGGAATGTATACAATTAGAATAATGATTTCTCCAAATGCTGCACTACTTCTGATTTTGGATGCAGAAAGAAAAACTTCTTCATCCATTTCTGCTTGGGTAAGCATTTTTTTTGATTTATTCAAGCCTAAATGATGTAAGGTAGCTTCCACAATAATAACTGCCCCATCAACAATAAGCCCGAAATCAATCGCTCCTAAACTCATCAGGTTAGCACTCACACCAAACACATTCATCATTCCTAATGCAAACAGTAATGATAATGGAATAGCTGATGCTACAATTAAACCTGCTCTTAAATTACCCAAGAAGATAACAAGTACGAAGATGACAATGAGTGCACCTTCAATTAGGTTTTTTTCTACTGTGTCGATTGCTCTTCCAACCAGGTCGGTTCTATCTAAATAAGGTTCAATTACAACGTCTGCAGGAAGAGATTTTTGTATAACTGGTATCTTTTCTTTAATTCTGTTCACCACTTCATTACTGTTGGCTCCCTTTAGCATCATAACAACACCTCCCACAGCATCGACCTGACCATTAAAAGTCATTGCACCATATCTCACAGCACTTCCCAGACGCACTTCAGCAACATCTTTTATGAAGATTGGAACACTGCCCGTATTATTTTTAACTACAATGTTCCCTGCGTCTTCTAAAGATGTTACCAAACCGATTCCACGGATAAAATATGCATTTGGCTTTTTATCAATATAAGCACCTCCTGTATTCTGATTATTTTTTTCGAGAGCGGTAAAAATATCAGATATACTTACGCCCATCGCTCTTAATCTGTCTGGATTTACAGCGACCTCGTATTGTTTTAACTGACCGCCAAAACTGTTGATCTCTGCAACTCCAGGTGTTCCATTAAGCTGTCTTCGCACAATCCAGTCCTGCATTGTTCGCAGTTCTTTAGCATCATACTTTTTCTCACTGCCTTTTTTGGGATGCAGGATATATTGATAAACTTCTCCAAGTCCAGTACTAACAGGGGCAAGTTCAGGAGTTCCAACACCTTGGGGAATTTCTTCTTCTGCTTGTTTTAATTTTTCAGTAACCAGTTGGCGAGCAAAATAAATATCTACCTCTTCTTTAAAAACAACTGTAATCACTGATAGACCGAATCTAGAAATACTCCTAGTTTCCTCAATATCTGGTACATTTGCGATACTTTGTTCAATTGGGAAGGTAACAAGTTGTTCTACTTCCTGTCCAGCAAGTGTGGGACATACTGTGATGATCTGCACCTGATTATTGGTAATATCCGGTGTAGCATCAATTGGCAGTTTGGTTGCGCTCCAAACTCCCCAAATAATCAATAACAAGGTCATGATACCAATGACAATCTTGTTCTTGATACTAAATCTTATGATTTTATCTAACATTGAATTTAATTTTTATTGGATTGCCCAAAGTTAAAATCAGTATAAAACTGAATTTAAAAGATGATGCAAAGATGAATAGGATTACAGTGCAATGATATTGCAAAGTTTCCAAGACAATTTAGATGAAAGGGAATCCTTCCATCATATCAATAAAAATTATATTTTAGGCGGTTGCCAGATTTGGTCGTACACCAAATAAGCGAAGTCGTTTTTCTGAAAATGGATTTTCTTAGAAAAAAACGCAGTAGCGATTCTTGAAAAAACTAGAATTGGTTCGATTTTATAAAATGCCACCGTGGTTCTGCAACAGTTGCAAGAACAAAATGGAGAACAAGAATCTGCCTTCGAATGTGAATCTTCTTGTGTCTTTGAACTTAAAGAATAATTGAAATCTTGCTTAAAAGACTGAGCATTTGCACTATCTAGACATGGCATTATGGATAACGCCACAAAATAGATGATGAAAAGTAGTCTTACAAATTTCATAATGCAAATGTATAAAATATAATTACCAAAAAAATATTTTATCCTAAAATTTTAAGGAAATTATACATTTGATTATGCCGAATCAAAAAAATAAAATACCTACAATACATCTAAGTCATTTATAATTATAGAAAAAAACTGATGCTTTTAGATAAAATTAGATATGTACATTTAAATAATATTGCCACCATAATTTAATTTTAACTCAATTTTTCAGTAAACTAATTTTCATTTTTTTCAAAACAAAATTATATATCCTTGCGAATGATTTTCTGACTGCTATCTTGTAACGACATCATCTTTTTCTTTATTGCAGTTTATTAGTTCATATTCATTGTTAATTAGAACTAAAGCTCTCTCAACGTCCAGGACAATTTTTCGCCCCTCCTGAGTGATCGCATCTTTAATTTTACCGCTCTTTTTTAATCTCATAGCAGATGAAATACTGCAATTAAATAACTTGGCTATACCTTTAAGACCATACACATACTTTTCATCAATTATTTTATTTTGCTGCAAGGATCTCTTTGTACGATTTGTTATATAAATATTTTCATATTTAAATAAACTTACTAATTCCTCCCCGGTCATTTGCCAAATAAGCTTTTGCTTTAGTTTATTAATTTCGTTAGACATCGATCGCATTTTTATTAGTTATGTTGTCTTCTGCGATTTTTCTTAAAATCCGCTTCACATTCCTCGGTAATTTCCTGCAAGGTCTTTTTCTTGCCTTTAGAAATCCAGTTCAGTATTTCTTCTTCAAAAAAATATAGTTTCTTACCGTTTTTGTAGCATGGGATTTTTCTTTCTCTAACAAGAGTGTAAATGGTTGGTTTCGCTTTACCGATTAAGGATGCTACTTCATCTATTCCGATTGGAATTTTTTTGAGAGGTATAACAACATCTTCTTTTGATACCAGATGCTTTATCTCAGCAAGTTCACGAATTAAGAAGGCGACTGCTTGTGGTAAATTTTCAAATGAAATATTTTGCAAATCCATAATACTTGATTTTAATTATTATGGTGCAAATGAAAAAAGTGTTTTCGCTGTGTTTGAAAAACACGACGAAAACACTTAAAACACTGTGTTTTTGTAATCGATATTAAGCAATAAGTTTTTACCTACTGTTGAAACTTAATTTTTATAGCTCATTCTAAACGTATTAATCAATTAAAATTTATTTACTAAGATTATTTTAAAAGATTAATTTTCAAATGGTAAAAATGCAGATCTCATACGCTCTTGTTCAGATCTGGGTATTCCAATCTCGCTAGCAATACTTTCCCATCCTCTTACAACCGAAATGACTTTTTCAATGATTTCATCCATTTCATTTTCGTTCAGTCTAAATTGAGCGCCCACTTCCTTAGCAAGTTCAAGATCCAAAGCATTATTATCTGTATCAATATTTAGAGCAAGTCCTTCTTTATCCACAGACGGATTAATGTCATAGGCTGGTGAAAGTATCCATCCTTTTGGGGTTAAAATAAATCCGTGATTTCTAAGGTGATCATCTGTGTTTGATATACAAATACTAAACACGATTCTTCTCCATAATTCCTTCAAATTATTGTTAACATCAATACCGTAGTTCGTAATAAAATCAACGATATCAAGGTAACTTGCAGTTGAATCTCTTAATTTTTCTTCATTGTTTCCTGTCATAGTCATAGCTGACGAAAAATGAATTCTTCCGGAGTTTGTTCTATCAAATCTTTTGGTGAAAAATGTATGATAGCTGTTACTTAATTTTTGAATCTTTGTTTCTGACATATTAATTCCGGCATCAGTAGCTAATCGGTATGCCAGATATTCCCACGCTGCCTTATCAATTGTATCATTTTTTGAAGGAAATTTAGCAATCCATAAATTTTTTTCCTGATCCATAACATTAGCTTTCGGTCTTGCACCCCCTAATGAAGATCCTGGAACTACAAGCAGTGCTAATAACCTTTTCATTTTAGGCTCATCTTCATTTTCAAAACTTTTCACGGCTGCCTCCAACTCTCTTAATGATGACCAGGGTGGTGTAGGGTTATTCTCATCATCATCTAAAAAATTTCCATCTATTGAAGTCTTAAATCGCAGAGCACCCATCCTTGTTTGGTCATACACTCCTAATAAATAATCCAGATCATAAAGTTTCTTTTCTTTCTCTCCAGTTTCTTTGGCTACCTGAATAGATTTTCTTTTCATTAGTGTTCTTCCCCAAGTATCAGGCATACTATCCATAAAAACACCAAAATTTTCTTTATTGGTTGGATATTGTGGACCTCCAAACAACTGAAGATCAGGATCTATTAAATTTTGACCCGCACTTTTAATCCACTCTTTATCATATTCAAAACTAAAGGACTTTTTTCCTTTACCCTGATGAGCTGACAAAATCCCCATTAAATGAGGACCTTGAAGGTCAATCCAATCTGCATATACAAATATGTCAACTTTAGTAGATTTCATTTAATTATATTATTTCAGTAATTCTAAATCTTGCAATTTTCTTCCAAATTCATCATCAGATCCAAGCTTTAAAATATCATCGCTAAGACCCAATACTCTCAAAACATTAAAATATGATCCCATTGCCACACTTGGATCACCTTTTTCAATAAGATGTAGTGTTGAACGTACAATTCCGGCTCTCTCTGAAACCTGCTCTGTAGTTAATTTTCTTCTTTTTCGAGCAAGTTTAATATTCTCTCCCATTTGTTCCAGCAGAGCCAAATACTTGGGTAAAATTATTTGTTTCTTTTTCATAATGTCCGTTATTTCATACAAAATTACACATTTTGTATGAAATAACGGACATTTTAAATAAAAATCTCCTCCATTTGACTTTTCAAATAAAAAAGACTAACTTTGTATTATTTCTTATGTATACATAAGTAAATAATACTACGTACTAATGAATTTTGAAAAGATTGTTGATGCTTATATTGCTGGTAGTCCTCACAGAAAGGCTTTAAATAAAAAGGAATTTGATTATTTGGTACAGGAAATTTCGAGTTTTCGCAAATTCAAAAAATTAAGTAAAGAAATTAGCGAATACATACTTCAAAAACATTACACCTTAGAACAAGATTTATATATTTTCAATGACTCCAATCCTGAAGTTGTTGACTTGGTTTATGCGTATAACAAATATACACACTTTAGCCACCATTCAGCACTAATAATGCATCAAATAAGTACTATTGAAAACAACGCCATCTATTTATCAGAAGAGATCGATAGCATTTCCAGTCCTAAAAACACCTTAACTCAAGGAAATATAGATTTAGCTTTTAGTAAACCTCAGAGAGTCACAAAAAATATAAAGCAATTCAGAGACAAAACATTTTACTTTCTTAAAAATCAAAGCAGTACTACAATGGAAACCTTCATTAATGGAGTAAAAGTTTCAAATCTTGAAAAGACACTTATAGACTGTACTGTAAGACCACTATATTCCGGTGGAACAAAAAATATCCTTAATGCATTTGCTATGGTAAAGCAATTAATTGACGCAGATAAATTACATCATCATTATAAAAAATTATCATTTGTATATCCTTATCACCAAGCTATTGGATTCTACTTGGATAATGCAGGTTATAAAGAAGAGTTTTACAGTAAATTTCTGGCAATGAATAGTGATTATGATTTTTACTTAGACTATCAGTTAACTTCACCTCAGTACAATCCGAAGTGGCGAATCCATTACAATGAAGACATTATCCAATAAAAAAATTACTTATAATTTATCTTTATCTTTTCAAGGAAATTTCTGCACACTTCAAAGAGTTGAAAGATATTGTTTGCTTGGATAATACTATGTCTTTGCTGAAAAAGAGTTTCTCTAAATGATTCTGCATCAAAGACTGCATCAGATGGATCTTTTGTCAGGGCTAAATTAACGCTGATACCAGTTGTCAAATCGTTGTTCAAAATACTTCTGATATCAACAAGGGGCTTTAGATAAAAATTTAATTCTCCAATACGCCCCTGACTTTTTGAAAAAGGGAGATCGTGATTTTTGCCGCGTACATCCATATACTCTGTTAGACGAATCCTCATTAATTCTTTCTGCCTCTGAATATCAGTATAAGATATAAGTTCTTTCTTTATCGGGTCAATTTCACTTTCGATCCGTAAGATTTCGTTTTTGGTCACTTCTATATCAAAAAGAGGATTATCTAATTTATCCTGTTCTATAGATAGCGAATTTAATTTACCTTCAATTTGTTGCAGTAAAAAAGGAATATTCTCTACATTCTTCATTTTATGTAAAATCTATTTATGATAAAATTTCTTCTAAAAAAATTTAACTATTAATAATGTATTATAATTTTTTGAAATATTCCCGACATTTAAGTTCGTAAATGGATAGCTTCAGAAATATTAGTAAATGCTCAATAATCGCTACGACTATGCAAGGAGTTAAGATATTTATTATACTAAAATTTTAAATCTCTTTTTATTTTAATGATACCTTTTTCATCATCATCTTTTAAATGACTTTTAATTGAGTCCGTTTCAACATCTTTTAGTGAATGTTGAAAAACTTCTTTTAAAAACAATGCTACTTCATATTGATTTCGCCTATCAAAGTGCTTCCAAATGTTCCAGCCAAAATGATACAAATCCATATTAGATAATTTGTGAACCCTTACAGGGCTAAAATTTTCTATTTTTTCTTTCTTAGCATACTTTGTAATGTAGCTGCATAGGTTTTCTAAATCATTAACAGATGTGTATAGCGCAAATTGCTCCTTTGTATATCTTAATGCAATCTCAAGCTTATTATCGAACTTTACAACTTCTTTAAATTTTAAATCTTCTTTAATATCAGCAATAGTAACAGGTCCAGAAAAGAATTCATTAACCAAAACTAGATTTTTTCTTTTAGTAATAATTCTGCTTATAATTTCATAGATAGTATGCAAAAACAATGTTAGACCTGAATAAATAACAACACCTACGAAAATCACGACTATAAAAAAGATATTTGCCGTAAATTCATCGGACCCTTTATCGATAAAATATGTTCTGACTTGAGTTCCTAAAAGGATACATACCACTATAATGGGTAAATACATACATATTAATTCAAAATTTTTGACTTTCATATTTATTAGTTTGCTTGTATAATTTCTTGGTTTTCTTCTAAAATATTTTCATCCAGCTTAATAGCTCCAGCTGCTCTATTTTTCAGTTCATCAACTACTTTAGCATAAACTTGAGTTGTTGTAACTTTACTGTGTCCAAGCATTTTACTAACTGTATAAATGTCTGTTCCTAAAGAAAGCTGCAATGTTGCAAAAGTATGTCTGAAGCAATGAAAAGTTATATGCTTTGTTATTCCAGCTGATTTGACCCATTTTTCGAGAGGTCTCGAAATCCAAGAGCTATCTTGTAAATTTTCAAATACTAGCTGTTCGGGAAGTCTCGGAGTTCCGCATAAATGAATTGCTTGTTCAGAAATCGGTGTATACTCGACTCCTTTTGTTTTCTTTTGTCTAAATTGAATTTTGATTCTATTTGACTGAACATCAATTTCTTTCCACTTAAGCCTTTTAATATCACAATGTCTTAACCCTGTCAGTGCAGAAAATAAAGATGCTCTTTTCAATTCATCATTTTCACAAGGAGTATTTACTAAAAGATTAAGTTCCTCCAAAGAGAGATGTTCACGGAAAGATTCTTGCTCTCCAATACCTTTAATCTTTGCTGATAAGTCAATTATAAAATAACCATCAATAAAAGCTTGGGAAACTATTGCCTTAAAAATAGAAAAGTACGTTGCAGCACTATTATTTGAAAGAATTCCTTTCTTTTTTCCGCGATAGGGCGCCGATAAAAGATAAAGCTTAAAATCATCAGCAAAACTCAAATCAATTTTTGAAAATCTTAAATCATCTCCGGAAAACTCTATAATAAATTCAATTAAACACCTCCAGTTAGTTCTAATTGAATCAGAACTATTATTTGAGCCGTGTCTTTTCTTTAGCAACCTATTACAGTAATCTATAAATTTTTGTTTTTGTTTTTCTTGCAATTCGGCCTTAATAGCATCGCTATCACTATACAAGTCGACATTATCATATTCTTTTTGGCGTAGTTTACGAATTCCATCAGCATATAATAGCTAAGTTTTCGTT
>NZ_RJTU01000006.1 GCF_003730015.1 Epilithonimonas hominis
GCATTTGGGACATTCTACGCCTTGCTTGTCCCGAAATTCTTTCCATTTTGATTTGCAACTTGCCTCATCAGGATATTGCTCTACGAAATTGAGTAGGTTCATGATAACTATTTGATACTAAGTTACAAAATTTAGGTAATATATCGAGGATTCATTATACATTAATATATCCTACGCCGACCAAGCAGAATAAAAGTCTGGGGAGTCCATATACAGAGATGTTTAGAGAATTTCAAAAAAAATTATTAGAACCACACACTGTAATTTTTGTTATTGGTTATAGTTTCAGTGATGAACATGTTAATAATATTATTTACCAAGCTTTAGCAACAAATACTACAATTAATTTAGTAATTATTAATAGTGTTACAGACAGTAGTGTTGCAAAAATTAATGATAATAGAATATTTAAGATTTATGGAAAGGATACATCTGGAAATAATATTCATTATTTTAATTATATAGTTAAAAATCTGATGCCTGATATAGATATGTTCAAAGATGAAAACATCATGTTGAATGAATTTATTAAACAATTAAAAAAATAATTGAATGAGAATAGGTAAAATTGTATCTGTTGAATATGATAAATTTAGAGTAAAGTTATTTCATAATACAAAAATATCAACTGTAAATATTTCTGGAAAAGTTTATTATTTTGGCAATATTGGAAGTTATCTAAAAGTTAATAATTCTTTGGGGGATTCTATTGTTTGTGAGGTTATTTCTGTTCTTGATAGTAGTAATGATTCTAAACCATTCAGTGAGTTTAATTTGGATAGTTCTAGAGAGTTGATAATAAAACCAATTGGCACACTTTTCAAAAATAACTCATTTTCAATGGGTGTAGGTATTTTCCCTTCAATTTATTCAGATGTACAGATTGTAACAGAAGAAAATATGAGAACAATTTTCACAGATAAAGAAATTGTATCATCAGATTCAAAGATTCATAGTTATTTTGATATTGGAATTAGTAAAAATTTTATCAATTATCATGTGGATATAAATATTAATAAATTGTTCGGTATTCATACTGCTATTTTAGGAAATAGTGGAAGCGGTAAATCAAACACAATTTCACATATATTGCAAGAACTATTAAGAAAGAAGAATAACATTGGTGCAGGTATCAAAGTGATTCTTTTAGATGTAAACGGTGAATATAAAAATGCTTTTAATAAAGGTGTTTCAAATGATATTTCAACTCATTTTTACAAACCGCAAATTTCAAAAGAGCACCAGAAATTTGAGTTACCTTATTATTTAATGAACTTAGATGAATGGTCTGCATTTCTAATGGCTTCTGATAAAACTCAAAAGCCTTTTTGGGATAGGGTCCTTCAAGAATGTTATAGATTTTACAAGATAGACACTGATGATTCGGTAATGCAAGAAACATATATTAATTATTTACGATATAAACTCGTAAACATTCTAGATTTCATTTTTAGCAGGGTAGATAGTGATACTGCAAATGTAACCTCCGCGGCAAGTGCAATTAGAAAAATTCAATCTATAATAAAAACTAGTTTTAAAAAAAATGAAAGTGTAAATGAACTATTATCTGATATTTCGTTTGTTCTTGAAAAGTGTACGCTTTCTTACGGTGTTCAAAATAATAATCTGAAGATTGCAATTGAAACCTTAAAAGATAAAATTAGTTTTGATACTGCGGTAGAAGTTGAAGCAACAAAACTAAAACATGGAAATTATTACGATTATAAATTTCTAAAAATTGCATGCGAAATTGTTTTGCTAGAAGAAAATGCAAAGGGAAATTATAAGATTTATGATAATACTTCAACCATGATGTCTCGTCTAGATTATTTTTTAGATAATTCAGAGTGTAATTTTATGAAAGTTGAAAATAAATATTCTGATGAAAGTGATTATCTAAAAAAAGTATTGTTTATAGATTCAGAAGATAAAAAACAACTTATAGTAATTGATTCAAGTGAGCTTTCAAGAGATATTCTTGAACTTACGTCCAGTGTTTTATGTAGAATTGTTTTTGATCACAGAAAAAGATTAACAGGTGAGCAACGAAAAAAAAATCCAATTCATTTAGTGTTAGACGAAGCCCACAGATATATTAAAAAAGATACAGATTAACCCGTAGTGCATTATAAA
>NZ_RJTU01000069.1 GCF_003730015.1 Epilithonimonas hominis
AGGGTTTTTCAGTGACCTCCCTTTTCCCAGCTTTTTTTTGGATGAGCTCCACTCAGCTCGGGCTGCAACTGATTCGTATTCAAATTCAATCCTATTATCTATGACTTTGTGACATTTTTCCCTATCTTTGCAGCCACAAAAAAGCTCTTTGAAAATGCTGGGAAGAAGACAAATCCGCGAAAAAGTTGTAGAAACACTCTATTCTTATTATCAAAATCCAATAAAATTTGATGTTCTGCAGAAGAATATGTTCTCAGAAATCAATAAAATTTATCATCTCTACATCTATGAGCTCAACTTTCTTGTTGGACTAAAGCGTATTGCAGAAGACCAGATAGAGATTGGGAAAAACAAGTTCATCAAAACTGCTGAAAACGAAAATCCCAATCAGAAATTCGTTAGAAACCAAATCCTGATTCAGCTAGAAGATAATGAAGAAAGAAGAAGTTTCTCGGAAAAACATAAAGAACTGAACTGGGATCCTAATGATGAATTGCTTGTTAAAACATTCCAGAGAATCAAAGCAGGAAAACGATATCAAGATTATATGACTGATGAAGAAATTTCCTTCGAGGACGACCAGAAGTTTCTCGGAAAACTTTTCTTAAGATACGTAGCAGAAAATACCGATCTGCACGATCGTTTTGAGGAAAAAGAAATGTCTTGGGCAGATGATTTCCACATTGCAAATTCGATGATTCAGAAAACCATTGGTTTTATGAAAGAATCAGAACCATCTCACACGCTTATCAAAATGCTTAAAGATGACGAAGACGAAGATTTTGCAAGAAAACTACTTAGCAACTCCCTTAACAACTGGGAAGATACCGAAAAAAAGCTGGAATCCAAATTACTAAATTGGGACCTTGAAAGAATCTCCCTTATGGACAGAATCATTCTTGTAGCAGCTATTACGGAACTGGACAGTTTCCCGCTTACAGCATCCAGAATCATTATCAATGAATATATTGATGTCTCTAAGGTTTACGGAACCGAAAAATCCCATATCTTTATCAACGGTATTCTTGATAAATACACCAAAGATCTAGACCGAGTTTAATACTAAAAGTAATATAGACATATGAAATCAATTAAATTACTAGCTGTTGCAGTACTTTGTACAGTTGCTTTTTCTTGTAACAAGAAGGAAGAAACTTCAGAAGCTAAAAATCTTGATTCCGCTCAGGCAGAAACTGTTGTGGACGCTCTGTCTCAGCAAGAAAACCCTGCGGATACAGAAATGCTGGCAGAAGCTAAAAGCAAACCACTAACAACCGTAGCATTCAGCGAAACTGAACATAATTTTGGTAACATCAAAAAAGGCGAAAAAGTAGAGCACATCTACGAAGTGACTAATACTGGAACTAATCCTTTGATTATCTCTAATGTGAAGCCAGGTTGCGGATGTACAGTTCCGGATTATACAAAAGAGCCAATCTTGCCAAGTAAAAAAGGAAAAATCACTTTGCATTTCGATTCTACAAATTTCGATGGAGCAGTTAACAAAGCAGCTGATGTTTTTGTGAACGTAGAAAAAGCACCAGTAAGATTAACATTCTCAGCTAACATTTTACCATAAGATTATGTTGACAGTATTTTTACAAGCAGCTCCAGCACAGTCGATGACGCCAACGTTATTGATGATTGGATTGATGTTCGTTGGATTTTATTTTCTGATGATTCGTCCACAAATGAAAAAACAAAAGCAAGAGAAAACTTTCCAAGAAGCTTTGAAACCAGGTGCAAAAGTGGTTACAACTTCTGGAATGCACGGAACTATATTTTCTATCAATGAAGATGGAGTGGTTTTAGAAACGCTTAGCGGAAAACTAAAATTCGAAAAAGCGGCTATTTCCAGAGACTTCACAATTGCAAGATTCCCTGAAACTTTTGGAGTAGAGAAGAAGAAATAATTTCAACAATTATTCTAAATATAAATCGCCCGAAATCTAAGATTGCGGGCGATTGTTTTATTATCAAATCAACGATTTATCAAATTAGCAAATCATTATTTCGTAACTTGATCAATAAATTCTAAAACTGAATCCTTGCTCCAATCCATAGAACTATCTTCTTTTTTAAGGATTCTTCCATCTTTCCCGATAAGATAAGTTGTAGGAAAAACGGAAGGTAAAATTTTCGGATCCAGCGGACTTTCTGCAATATAAACTGGTGCTGCGTAATTATTTTCTTTGAGAAATTTTTTCACATCTTCTTCCTGATCCTGCATTGCAATCAAGGCAAATTCCAATTTATCTTTTTTCAATTGATACAGTTTCTCAATCGTCGGCCATTCCGTTCTGCAAGGCGGACACCAAGTTCCCCAAAAATTAAGGAAAAGAACTTTTCCACGTAGGTTTTTTAGGTTTGTACTGCTCGTGTTGATTCCTTTCAAATCGATGTTCAGAACATCATCAGGAAGCATCGTTTCATTATTGATTTTCGCCACTGTAGGGCTCATCGAAATCTGTTCCGATACAAAATCACGTAGTGGTTTTATCAAAGCAAAAGCGGACAAAACAACAATCAGAATAATATAGATTATATTCTTTTTTAGAAAATTCATCACAATCAAATTTAAAGTAATTCCAAAAGCTCCTCAATCGTATCAAAACCTCTGTTTTTAGCATAATAAGTCTGCAATTCTACATAAAATTTTTCTTTAGGAAATTCTTCAGGATTGGCTTTATGTTTATTAAGAAGTTCGGTTCCGTGTTTTGGTCTTGGTCCCCAATGCGCAATTTCATTAAAATCCTCATCCAAGAAAATAACAATCGGAATAGATTTTCCACCATTAGTTAAATAACTGTCAATCAAGCTTGGTTCTTGGTCACGATAAGAAATTTTAACTTCGAATTGTTCAAAAAATTTAACAACCACTGGAATTACTTGACTGGCGTCGCCACACCAAGGTTCGGAAATAATCAATATTTTCCCATTGAATTTTTTCTTAGCCAAAGTTTCAACCTGTTCAGAATTTGGAAGATATTTTTCCCAGATTCTGTTCATTCTTTGGATTCCCAGTCGGTAATATTCTGCATAATCAGCTTCTTGTGTATCTTTTGGATTTCCTAATCTTTCTCCGGCATCACGAAGATATTCTGTGTAAGAAACAGCGTTGTCCCAATATTGTTTGATGTCCATTCTTTATTTTATTTTATTGAATTATTGTAGTACATTTCCTGCAATTCATCTGTGTTCCTATGATATTCGCTTAGTTTGTTATCGATCAAATGTTTGATAAAGCTTTTTAAATCCTGATGCTGAGAATCTTGGCTGAAGTAATAATGTTTTTCATAATGCCAAAATAATGCTTTAGGATTCAAAAAATTGAGTGGATTTTCATCTTTACCACAAAAAGGATTTTCCGATTCTCCATTGTAATATTTATAATGCTGAAAATCATCATAAACATCAAGTTCGCTCATTTGATATTATATTTTTCTGGTTTTATTGATTAAATACATATCTGCCAACACAAATGCGGCCAAACTTTCCACGATAGGAACCGCTCTTGGAACCACGCATGGGTCGTGTCGTCCTTTACCTTCAACAGTAACAGTTTCGCCATCTTTATTGATGCTTTCCTGCGGACGAAGAATAGTCGCAACAGGTTTGAAAGCTACTCGGAAATAGATATCCATTCCGTTGGAGATTCCACCTTGGATTCCGCCAGAAAGATTGGTTTTTGTTGTCCCATCTTGATTGAAAAGGTCGTTGTGTTCCTTTCCTGTCATCTTTGCGCCACAGAAACCACTTCCATATTCAAAACCTTTGCAGGCATTGATATTCAGCATTGCTTTTCCTAGTTCTGCGTGCAGTTTATTGAAAATTGGTTCGCCTAATCCAGTCGGAACATTTTTGATAACACAAGTTACGGTTCCACCAATGGTGTTGCCTTCTTTTTTGATTTCCTTGATTCTTTCAATCATTTTTTCGGCCGTTTCCTCATCCGGACAACGAACGATATTGCTTTCGGTTTTAGAAAAATCCAAATCTTGATAAGGTTTCTCACAGAAAATCTCTCCAACAGAAGAAACATAAGCATTGATTTCAATCTCAGGAAGAAATTGTTTTGCTAAAGCTCCTGCAACAACCCAATTCAGAGTTTCACGAGCAGATGATTTTCCGCCACCGCGATAATCTCGAATTCCGAATTTTTGGTCGTAAGTATAATCTGCGTGACTTGGACGATAAGCTTGCGCAATATGGTCGTAATCTTTGGAACGCTGGTTTTCATTTTCTACAATAAAGCCTATTGGAGTTCCTGTCGATTTTCCATCAAAGATTCCGGATAAAAATCGAACAGTATCACTTTCTTTTCGTTGAGTAACGATTGCCGATTGTCCCGGTTTTCTACGGTCAAGCTCGAGTTGAACTTTATCTAAATCGATTTCCAGACCAGCCGGAAAATTGGTGATAATTCCGCCATAAGCTTCTCCGTGACTTTCGCCAAAGGAAGAAAGCGTTAAAAAGTTTCCTAAAACATTATACATAATAGAAGATAGATGTTAGAAATGAGATGTTAGACTTTAGAAGAAAGTTTTTTTCTAAAGAGAATCATTTCTTAATAACAACAAATTTACGGATTTTAAAATGTCTAATATCTAAAATCTGACTTCTAATATCTATTTTTACGAAATGAATACTCATAAAACTGTTCTAATTCTCGGCGCTAATTCGGATGTTGCGAAACGAGCCATCATACTTTACATTGGTAAAGGCTATTTCGTGATTCTCGCTTCCCGAAATCTAAAATCTTTGCAGGATTTTATTGATGAAAATCATCTTAATCAATCTAAATTTGAGATTAAATATTTCGATGCCACAGACTTTTCTTCTCATCAATATTTCTATGATGAATTGCCTGTAAAACCGAATATTGTAGTTTACTCTGCAGGATTTTTGGTTGAAAATCAAGAAGCATTACGAAACTTCGAAGGAACTTTTGAAATGATGAAAACCAATTACATCGGAGCCGTTTCTATTCTTAATATTATTGTGACAGACCAATCCAATAAAAATTTAAAAAGAATTATTGGTTTGTCATCGCTTTCAGGCGTTCGCGGTCGGAAAAGTAATTTTGTTTATGGAAGTACAAAATCTGCTTTTACACAATATTTGGCCGGGCTTAGACAAGAATTAGCCTCAAGAAAAATCATAGTAAATGTTCTAGTGATTGGCTACATTAATACCAAAATCAACGCCGGATTAGACCTCAATAAAAATCTGATTATGGAGCCGGATTATGTTGCTAAATTTATCATCAATGCGGGAAAATCATTCGAGATTGTTCCTAACTGGAAATGGAAAATCATCTATTGGACTCTGAAATTATCACCAGAATTTTTGGTGGCTAAGTTGCCATAAAAAAGCAGAAAAATAAATTTCTGCTTCTATTTTAAAATTCGTTTTCTTTCTCGATTTTCGATATAATCCAAAACAGCTTCTTTCGTCGTCAGCCAATTTCTACCTTCTTTGAAAGCGTCAATTTTTCCTTTTCTCGCAAGTAAACTTACATATTCTTGTCCATAAGGTAATTTTTCTTCTTCTACAATATCAGAAATCGGGCGGTAGTTATCATAAGTATTATTTAGCGAACTTAGATAGATGTCCAAACTCCTTTCTGAAGCTTGTAAAATGAGCAAAAGCAACTTAGAATAATCTCCGTTATTGGCAGAGTTCAGAGCATCATAATATTTTTTTCTATCGTTTTTCAGAATAATGGCAGGCGGAAAACCTTCTTTCATTAATAATAAATTAAATAACAATCGCACAGTTCTTCCATTGCCATCAAAAAACGGATGTATCCAGACAAAACGATGATGAAAAATAGCCGATTTTATTAGAAAATTTTCGTTGGAACTATTTACCCACTCAATTAATTCTGTTATGTAATCATCTATTTTCAGCGCATTTGGCGGAACAAAATTGGCTCCAGAAATTCTCACACCCGATGTTCTGAATCTTCCTGCAAAATCTTTTTCAATTTTATTTAAAACCAAATTATGAACATTCAAAATATCTTTTTCGTTCAAAATATAGCTATCCGATACTAAGCTTTCAATAAACTCAATGGCTTCCTGATGGTTAACAGCTTCAAAATGCTCCCGCAAAGATTTTCCTTTGATGGTAAAGCCTTCTTCGATCACCATTTTGGTTTCCTGCAAAGTCAAAGTATTACCCTCAATACTGTTAGAATTGTAGGTCCATTCGATAGTCATACTTTCTTTGATACTTTTTAAAGCGTACGTTGGAATGGGGCGCAACTTATCTAATTCTGCTTTTTTCTGCAAAATTCTTTCAAGTTGTTTTTCGAGCCCTTCAAAGTAATAAGGATATTCTTGCCATTTCATCCCACGAATTTACAATTAATTTTTTAATATCGGATTAATTTATAAATTATTTTATCCGATATTAAAGATATGTCTTGTTTAATATTGAGACTTGTAATAAGCAATGGCAATATGAATTTCAAAATAAGAATAATCTTCTCCCAATTCTTCCTTTATGGCTTTCAAAGATATGATGGATTGACTTTTTGCAACTTCTATAATCGGTTCGATTTTATTTGTATCCATCAATTCGCTGGGTTTAATTGTTCCAACAGTAACAAAATTGACTAAATGATTTTGGATGGTATTAATCGCCAGATTTCTAATATTGGCAATTTCCTCGATGCTATTGCCAGCTTTAAACATTTGATAGCTTGTGGTAAATGTTCCTGATGGACTTTTATTGACTGTTTTTGGCTCTCGTTTTGTCTTCGGTTTTTTATTAAATATTAAACTGCTCAAATTATTCTGTTCACAAAATTCGACAATCACCGAAAGAAATAGTTCTCCATATTTTTCAATTTTAAAAGTTCCAAAACCACTTATTTCATTCAGTTCTTCTTTTGTTTGAGGAAGATAAGTGGCGAGTTCCATTAAGGTTGCATCAGAAAAAATAACGTAAGGTGGCACATTTTCCTTTTCGGCTTGTTCCCGTCTTATATTTCTAAGTTTATCAAATAATTCTGAATTATGACTCAGTTCAGTTTCTGGATATTGGGTTTCTATTTCATTGACTGTGACGGCTTTTGCCAATTCTTTTACCTTTTGAAGTTCTACTTTTTTGTTTTTAAATAAAATAAGTTTACTTTCTTCGGTCAATTTTAAAACAGGAAACTCGTCTTTTGATTCCGCTAAATAATCATTGATGATTAATTGCTTTATCAAGTTTTGCCAATAATTTTTATCATTGTTGATTCCAATTCCGTAGGTTGGCAAACTTCGCATATCATCCGTGATTTTCACACTTTTTGAACCTCGTAGAAAATCGATAATTAAATTTTTTCCATACCGTTCTTTCAGCCGGAAAACTGCGCTCAGTAATTTTTGAGAATCCAAAGTGGCATCCCAAGTTTCGAAATTACTAAGACAATAATCGCAGGAATTGCAATCGCCATCGTGCTTTTCGCCAAAATATTCCATCAGATATTGCCTTCTGCATTTTTGCATCTCTGCAAAATCGGTCATCTGTTGCAATTTTTTCAGCATAAGGTCAGATTGTTCTTCATTGCCTTCTATCAAAGCAAATCTCTTCAACTTTATCACATCTGCATTCGAATAAAATAAAATCGCTTCACTTGGCAAACCATCTCTTCCGGCTCTTCCTGTTTCCTGGTAATAACTTTCGATATTTTTTGGTAAATCTGCGTGCATCACAAAACGGACATTACTCTTGTCGATTCCCATTCCAAAAGCGATCGTAGCAACCATTACTCTTATTTTATCTTTAATGAAATCGTCCTGAACTTTTGCTCTTTCCATAGAAGAAAGTCCGGCGTGATAATAGGCGGAATTGATACCATTTTCTTTCAAATTATTCGCCATTTCTTCCGTTCCTTTTCTCGATAAACAGTAGATAATTCCAGAATCATCGGGATGTTCATTAATGTATTGAATTATATTCTGAAGGACAGATTTTTTCGGCTGAACAAAATATTTGATATTCGCTCTGTCGAACGAAGAAATCAAAACCAGCGGATTTTGAAGATTCAATTGTTTGATAGTATCTTTCCTCGTGATTTCGTCTGCACTTGCCGTCAAAGCAATAATAGGGACATTGGGAAATTGACTTTTTAAACTGTTCAAAAACAAATAATCCGGACGGAAGTCGTGCCCCCAATGCGAAACACAATGCGCTTCATCTACAGCAAAAAGAGAAATATTAATATCATTAAGGAATTTCAAAAATGAACCATTATCGGCACTTAGTTTTTCCGGCGCAACATATAAAAGTTTGAGTTCTGCTTTTTTTAATTGACTTAAAGTTTCATTTTGTTCAAAACTAGACATCGAAGAATTGATGTACGAAGCAGAAATTCCGTTGACACGCAAAGCATCAACTTGGTCTTTCATCAAAGCAATCAATGGAGAAATGACAATGGCTGTTCCTTCCAAAACCAATGTTGGAACCTGATAGCAAAGCGATTTTCCACCTCCAGTTGGCATCAAAACAAAGGTGTCTTTTTTAGCGATTACATTTTCAATCGCATTGGCTTGTTCGAGGCGAAAACTGTCGTAGCCGAAATATTGTTGTAAGATTTGGAGAGGAGAGTTCATCAGTTAAAATTTTGTGTTTGAGTAAAATTAATGAAATTATTAAGTTTTAAAATTTAAAAACCTCATAATTTTTGAAAACTATGAGGTTTACTGTGAAATGTTCAATTTTTTAATGCGTTACTTTTGGCAATTTTGCTTTCCCTAAAATTTCGTTTGCTTTTTCTAATTTTTCGGAAAATAAAACCTTTTGTCAATCGGGATGAAATGTTTCAAAACTTAATCCTCAATAATATTTGGAAGATTTAATTGCAAATAAGTTGAAATATTATCTAATGAATCAACAACTTTGTTTATGTTTCTAATATATTGTCGTCTATTAAGTATAGGCTCACATATTTCATGAAATAACTTCTCATTTTTTGGAATTGGAATAATAAAATCCATCAATTGGTTTTCTTTGAATCTTCCTCTGCTTTCTTTGGTGGAACCTGTTGTTAGTCTAATAACATAATTTATTGCCTGAGGAGAAGTTAAATAAAAAATTATATACTCTAAGAGAGATGCCTTTTTATAAATTTCATTGTATAATGTGAAAGTTGGAAACTCATTAGATAAGGTGCCTCCTTCAAATTCTTCGTACACAATTGCAAATGAACCATTTTTAGCAAATAATCTACTAAACACTAACCAATCTTTCTTTGGAAAATTCAATTTGTTTGCTCCAATTTCTTCACCTTTGTTGGTTTCTCTTTTGAATAAACCCCTCCCTTTTCCATGTAAGCCTAATTGTATGTATTCTACATTTTTTTCTAAAATCTTATCGTCAGTTATTGGTGAAAACAATTCATGAAATTTGTAGAATTTAAAATCTTTAGTATTAAAACTCTTTAAATAAGAATCGTTCGAAATATCGGAGATTATATCATTACTAATTTTAATTATGTCATTGAAATTATACTCACTGTCACGTTTGATTTCCTCAACGTTTTCAATGATGGGTAGCTCCATATAATCAATATACCTTTCAGCATCAATTCTCTCGCTAGATGTTTTTAAGTCTACTATTTTACTATATTTATGAATGTTTTCAAATCTTCCAGATTTTAGATAATTTTTAAAATCAAAAAGGATATCTGGTAATTGATTTCCTGATATTTGATCACCTTTACTTGAATATCCAGTATTCTTACATACTGCCATAAAAACATTTTTGGATACCGATTCGTCAATTTCGTCTTTTCTTCTTAAAAACAATATGGAAGTTTTAACTGCAGCATTATAACCTTCAAAAGTTTCCTTATTCAAGCCAACAACACCAAGTATTGTAGCTTCTCTATGAATAAATTCTCTAACATAAGAATTTCTATCACCATTTAATATACCATCGGGTAAAATAATTGCTAATAATCCTTTTCCTTTTTTTACAAGTTTTAAACATCTTTCAATTGCTAAAATTTCTCTTGCCTGACTCTTTCTCCCTGCTCCTAATTCGAACAGATTTAGTGTTTTTTCATCTGTTTCTTTAGCTCCAAAAGGAGGATTTGTAAAGCAGATGTTGAATTTTTCTTCTTCAATAATGCCTTCTACATCTTTGAATCCATCAGCTTGCAAAACCCCTGTATTTCCATCTCCATGAACTATCATATTCATTTTGCAAGCTTGTGCTGTTCTATATTTCCAATCAGTTCCAAATAAAGACTCGTCAGATAAAACTTTTTTCCACCTAACTTTTTCATCATCTGAAAATTCATTTAATCTAATTTTTTCTGAAACAATTTCAAATGCATATATCAGAAAACCACCAGTTCCGCAAAAAGGATCTATAATTTTATCCCCAATTTTAGGAGAGAAACATTCGACAACAAACTCAACAACATTTCGCGGTGTGAAATATTCTCCTAAACCTCCAGTAAACGTATCACCCAGAAAATATTCAAACGCTTCACCTTTTACATCAAAATTAGTAAGAGTTAAATCAAACTTTTCAAAGAATCTTACCAGTTCTCTAATGGTTCTGTCTTTAAGATCAATTTTGGTTTCAGGAGGGAATAGTTCTTTAAAACCCTTAGTTTTTAATATTTCTTGAAATTGTTGCTGAACAATATTTACCCTTAAATCAGCTAGAGTTTTATCAAAAATATCTGTTGTGAATCTATTACTACCTTTGTTAAACTGTTCTTCATACATTTTTGCAAATAATACCTTAGACATTTCATCAAAAGCTTGAATTGCATCATAACCTTCATTGTTTCTTATTATGTTATGGCATTTTTTAAGTAAATCTTTAAAAACATCAACATCTTCAATGGTAAAAAGTTCTTTAGTGGCTTCTTCTCTTAATGCATCTTGAATATTTTTACTGAGAACAGTACTTACAAAGTCGTTTAATAATTCATTTTTTTTGGGTAAATCTTTTAATCTTGTTTTGTCTAAAGTTTGGAAAACATGAAAATCTTTTCCATTTGATAAGACTGCTATTGGCGCAATTTTAGGTAATAATCTTGCATACGATATTACCTGATCTCTGCCACTTTTAGATAAGATTTCATTTGGACCTTTTACATCTATAACAATTAACGGAGTTTCTAATTTACTATTTGAATAAATAACAATATCAGCAAAAATAGATTTTGTTTTTCTACCTTCATTTATTTTGATTGTTTTCTCAAATTCTATACAATCCATCTTGTAACCAAGTTTCTGAAGCCAAGGTAATATAACATGAATTTTAATTTCTTCTTCGTTATAATATTGTTTTTCCATTTAGATATGTGTAGATTTTGTCTAATTTACAAATGTAGAGAAAAGAGATTAAACTGTCATTTGCTTATTGTAATTCTATAAAAGAACTTATTATATAAAGCGAGAAAAAAATCTCCGCTTCTAATTTATGCTTTCAAATTCAATCTCAATTCTAATTCATCTAATTGCTCATCGGCAATCGAAGCCGGTGCATCAATCATTACATCCCGTCCAGAATTATTTTTCGGGAATGCGATGTAATCTCTAATCACTTCGTTTCCGTCCAAGATTGCAACCAGTCTATCGAATCCGAAAGCCAATCCGCCATGCGGAGGTGCGCCATATTTGAAAGCATTCATCAGGAATCCAAACTGCGCTTCTGCTTCTTCTTTTGAGAATCCTAACAAGTCAAACATTTTGGACTGCAAATCTTTATCAAAAATTCTAATAGAACCACCACCAATTTCATTTCCGTTAAGAACTAAATCGTAAGCGTTGGCTCTTGCTTTTCCTGGGTCAGTTTCCAATAGATGGAAATCTTCGGTTTTCGGAGAAGTGAACGGGTGGTGCATTGCGTGGTATCTTCCAGATTCTTCATCAAATTCTAATAATGGGAAATCTACAACCCAAAGTGGAGCAAACTCATTTCCTTTCCTTAAACCAAGACGGTTTCCTAATTCCATTCTCAAAGCTGAAAGTTGAGTTCTAACTTTATCAGCATTTCCACTCATTAAGAACATCAAATCTCCAGCTTTAGCTCCGAATTTCTCAGCGATTTTCTTTAAATCTTCTTCAGAATAGAATTTGTTAACGGATGAAGTTACAATACCATCGTTCTGGAATTTAATCCAAACCATTCCGGTAGCACCGATTTGGGGTCTCTTGACCCATTCTATTAATTCGTCAATCTGCTTACGTGTATATTCAGCACAACCTTCAACATTAATTCCGACAACTAATTCCGACTCATCAAATATTTTAAAATCTTTTCCTTTTACTAAATCATTCAGTTCCACGAATTCCATTCCGAAACGGATGTCCGGTTTGTCGTTTCCATATTTCTGCATCGCATCGGCGAAAGTCATTCTTGGAAAGTCTTGGAAATCTTGTCCCGTAATATCTTTCAACAAGGTTTTGGTCATTCCTTCGAAAACATTCATAATGTCTTCCTGTTCTACAAAAGCCATTTCGCAATCGATTTGGGTGAATTCCGGCTGTCTGTCGGCACGCAAATCCTCGTCACGGAAACATTTCACAATTTGAAAATATCGGTCCATTCCGCCAACCATCAACAATTGTTTGAAAGTTTGTGGTGATTGAGGAAGCGCATAAAACTGTCCGGGATTCATTCTACTTGGAACGACGAAATCTCTCGCACCTTCCGGAGTCGACTTAATCAAAACTGGCGTTTCAACTTCGATGAATCCATTGTCAGAAAGATAATTTCTCACTTTCTGCGCCATTTTGTGACGGAAAATCAGTTTGTCTTTTACAGGATTTCTTCTGATGTCCAGATATCTGTATTTCATTCTCAATTCTTCACCACCGTCGGTTTCGTCTTCGATAGTGAAAGGAGGAAGTTCTGAAGCATTTAATATTTTTAGATCAGAAACTAAAATTTCGATATCGCCAGTGGGAATTTTTGGATTTTTGGAAGCACGTTCGATAACAGTTCCTTCAACCTGAATCACAAATTCACGACCTAATTTCTTAGCTGATTCCAATAATTCTTTTGAACTTCTTTCTTCGTCTAAAACCAATTGTGTAATTCCGTAACGATCTCGCAAATCGACCCAAATCATAAAACCTTTGTCACGGATGGTTTGTACCCAACCGGAAAGTGTTACTTTTTCATTCAGATTTGCCAGCGTCAGTTCGCCGTTTGTGTGTGTACGGAACATTTTTTTTAAGATGTTAGATGTTAGACTTTAGATATTAGACTTTTAGTAGGCTAATTTCCGAGTGCAAAGATAGGGTTTTGTGAGAAATAATTTTGATTGATGATGAAAGGTTTTTTGATGTCAAAAGTTGAATCTTGGCGCAGCGCGTAAGGGATAGTAGTGGATATCCTTTTTTGGCGGATGGAATTAGCGGATGGGAAAAAAGATAGTAACGGATAGCCCGACCCGAGCTGTGGGCTAAGCTTTGGAGAGGGATACGCCCAAAATATTGGCTAATTAAAATTTAATTCATAAATTCGTAACAATCAAATACTTAATTATTATGGGAAAAGGTGATCAAAAATCTACCAGAGGAAAAAGAGTACGTGGAAGCTACGGCAAAACAAGACCGAGAAAAGCTTCTAAATCTGTACTAGTTGTAGAAAAAGCTGTAAAAGCGAAAGCAGAACCAAAGCCAAAACCAGCGAAACCAAAAGCTGAAAAAGCGAAAAAATCTGCTGAAGAATAAAAAAAGCCGTCTCGTTAAAAATGAGACGGCTTTTATATTTTTAAAAGAATTTATTTTCCAAAAATGCTTCCCAGTAATCCTCCAAGTCCACCTTGTTGAGATTGTTGTTGCTGGTTTCCACCGCCAAGAACACTTCCCAAGATATCACCCAAACCTCCGCCGGAAGACTGCTGAGCGCCACCAAGAACGCTTCCTAAAATATCACTCAAAGGATTGTTGGAAGCTTGAGCTTCCTGTGCAGAACCGCCAAGTATTCCACCTAACAAATCTCCAAGTCCACCGCCAGAAGTTACATTACTAGCCTGCTTTTGCTGACCGATATAACCCATAATAACAGGCGCCAAAGTCGCCAAAACCGGTCCGATTTTGTCCATAGAAATCCCTGTGTTTGCAGATAATTGATTTTCTACATTCGCTTTGTTTCCTCCAAAAATATGGTCAAGGATTGAGTTTCCTTCTTGTTCTCTGTCAAGAGCTTGAGCGGGGTTGTTCAGGATGCTTCCGTCGTGATGTTTGTCGAGCGTTGCATTCAGTTTGTCTGCTTCTTCTGTGTTTTCTGATTTCTTTTTCAAGTAACTGATGACCAAAGGCGCAGCCACAACTAATAAAGCGATGATTTGATTTTTGCTGATTCCAAATTTGTTTTCAACTTGTTCAGCAACTTGATTACCAGTGCTTCCCGTGATAAGGTCTAATAGACTCATAATTTATATTTTATATTGTGATAGTTCAAATATATAAAAGATTTATGTAGTTTTTAAAAAAAAATTATTTTTTAAAAATCGGAACATTGCTACACGCTTCCCCAAACATCAGTGACTTTACAAGCGGTTTTAGTTGTTCCACCAATTCCACATAAGCATTATTAGGGATAAACTCGTCACTGCAGCCTTTAACCAGTACACGTTTGTCTCTCAGGTCGGAAAAATCATAAGTTTGGATCGCATTATGCATCAGCAAAACTTCCAGATCTTCACGGTTTCCAAAAACGATTTTCTTCGCAGCATCCGTGATTTTAGAAGTAATCAGAAAATAAGCCCAAAGCGGAATGATCACATCTTCAGAACAATAGATATAAACATAAGCATCTTTATAGATTTCCTCGTCAATGTTTTTGATTTTCTCACGGAAATCTTTTTCCTTGAGAATCATTCTTTCCCACAGAAAATCTTTGATGTCAATTCCCAAACGTTTCCCTTTCGGAACTAGGTCAGAAATATCAAAATTCACCAATCCGCTGTTTGCAACTTTATTTATAATTTCGAAATCTTCAGACATTTTTCATTAATTTTGAATAAACAAATTTAGTTTAAAAATTTTTAAATTTTAAAAATGATGACTACACTTGAACGCAAAAAAATCTTGAAAGAAAGAATCGATTTTTCTGATGAAGCTACTTTGGAAAAAATCGAGAAGCTTTTGGATGAAGAAGTTTTTATTTTATCTGATAAACAAATTATTCAAATAAAAGAAGCAAAAGCAGAATATCTGAAAGGAAATTTTTTAACAGAAGAGGAAGCGAATAAGGACATTGAAAAATGGCTAGAAGAAGAAAACTAAATTGGCAATTCGAGGCTCAACAAGATAGAAAAGAAATCTTTCAGTATTGGAACAAAAAAAATAAATCTAAAGAATATAGTAAAAGACTGAATCAATTATTTAGAAGAAAAACCGAAGCTCTGAAGGATTTTCCATACAATGGACATACAACCAATTTAGAGAATGTCAGGGTTCTTGTCATAGAAAAATATTTGATTGTCTATGAAATTTTTGAACAAGAAGTTTTGATTTCGAGAATCTGGGATGGTAGACGAAATCCCGAAATTTTGAAACTTAAATAATTAATCGATTGAAATATTACATCATAGCTGGCGAAGCTTCCGGCGATTTGCACGCTTCCAACTTAATGAAAGCCATCAAACAAAAAGACCAAAACGCAGATTTTCGTTTTTGGGGTGGCGACTTGATGCAGAAACAAGGAGGAACTCTCGTCAAACATTACCGTGATTTGGCTTTTATGGGATTTTTAGAAGTGGTTCAGAATCTGAAAACCATTCTGGGTAATATCAAATTTTGTAAAAAAGACATCTTAGAAAACAAACCTGATGTTTTGATTTTGGTTGATTATCCGGGATTTAATCTTAGGATTGCGAAGTTTGCGAAAGAATTGGGAATTAAAGTCGTTTATTATATTTCACCTCAGCTTTGGGCTTGGAAAGAAGGTCGTGTCGAAACCATCAAAAAATACGTTGATGAGATGCTCGTGATTCTTCCTTTCGAGAAAGATTTTTATAAGAAACATCTGGTTGAAGCGCATTTTGTCGGACATCCACTTCTTGACGCCATTGAAGGTTTACCACCAATTGATATTCAAGGATTCAAAAAGGAAAATCAGCTTAACGATAAAGAAATTATTGCATTGTTGCCGGGTTCCAGAAAACAGGAAGTTTCTAAAATGTTGGAAACAATGCTCTCCGTGAGAAATGATTTTCCCGATTATCAATTTGTAATTGCCGGCGCTCCAAGTTTGGATAAAGATTTTTATGAGCAGTTTGTGGATGACGATGTGCATTTCGTTTCCAACAGAACTTATGATTTGCTGCGATGTTCCAAAGCTGCTTTGGTAACTTCGGGAACGGCAACTTTAGAAACAGCTTTGCTTAATATTCCGGAAGTGGTTTGCTATAAATCTAGCAGAATTTCTTATGAAATCGGGAAAAGGGTGGTCAAGAATATCAAATATATTTCGCTTGTCAACTTGATTATGGACAAAGAAGTTGTTACGGAATTGATCCAAAACGATTTGAATACTAAAAATCTCGCTATTGAACTTAACAAAATTCTCAACACCAAAAAAAGAGACGAGGTTTTAAACAATTACGAAATTCTAAGAACCAAACTCGGTGGAAGCGGCGCCAGCCAAAATGCCGCAGAATTGATTGTAAATCTAAAATCATGGAAATAAAAAATCAGCTTCAAAAAATAGAATCTCTTTTGCCAGAAATTGATACAGAGAATTCACAAGTTTCCAAAGCTTCTGTTGGTTGGCATCTGGAACATTCGCTTTTGATTATCAATAGCAGTCTGAAAGGTTTAACGATGACCAATCCGGAAGATTACAAACCGAAATTCAGCTTCAAAAAATTTGTTTTTCTTAATTTTGGACTCATTCCGAGAGGGAAAATTCAGGCGCCAAAACAATTTTTCCCGCCAGAAATTCCTACAAAAGAAAGTGTTGAAAAACTTTTGAATCTTGCCAAAGAAAGATTAGAAGGTGTGAAAAATCTGCCTTCGAAATCCTTTATTACACATCCTTTTTTAGGCGATTTTGATAAAAAAACAACGCTCAGGTTTTTAGAACTTCATACCAATCATCATTTAAAAATTATTGATGATATTCTGAAAAAATAATACCAGTTAAAAATTATTTATTAACTTTATTCTCAGTATTTTACAATTCAATCTGGTTTTGTTTTATGAAGTGTAATGTTGTTTAGAATTCTAGCCAGAAAACACCCAAAGCGCAGATGAATAAACAACCTCTACTCATTTTACTTCTTTCTTTTATAGCGGGAATTCTTCTTCAGGAATTTCTGGTTTTGGACAGGTTGTTTGTTTGCCTGATTTTAATTTTTTCTGGGGTTTCATTAATTTCAATCTTTATAAAATCTGTTTTTTTTCAAAAAATCAAATATTATCTTTTAGGATTTTTCTTTTTCTCGATTGGAATCTTTGTCCATTTTCAGAATTCTCAACAACCTAAACTTCCAATTTTAAAAGAAAAGGAAACCATTGTTTTTCAGCTTAATAAAAAACTCAATTCTAATGAGAAGAACAGGAAATATTACGTCGAAATTCTTGAGGTTTCTGATTTAAAACAAAAAGAAAATTTTCCTTTCAAAACTGTTATCAGCATTCCAAAAGATGTAGAGGCTTTAGATTTTATGCATTATTACAAGGCAGAAGTTTATATTCATCAGCCTGAAGAAACCAAAAATGATTTTCAGTTTGATTACAAAAAATATCTGGCAAGACAACGAGTTTATTTTCAAGCTTATCTTCCGAATGATATTTTAAAAACCGAGAAGAATTCAATTCTTTTTGAAGATAAAATCAAGCAAAAGCGCCTGGATATTCTTAATCAAATCAATCATTCTTCTTTGTCTCCGAGGATTCAGGAATTTCTAAAAGGAATTATTCTCGCCGATAGAACCGAGATGGATGCTGAAACAGTTAAAGATTTTAATCAAACCGGCTTGGTGCATCTTTTAGCAATTTCTGGTTCGCATATGGTTATTATTTTCTGGATAACATTGTTGATTTTTAATCAAATTCTTCCAGTGAAATTCAGAAAAGTTTCAATTGTTCTAAGTATTCTTTTGATTTGGACATTCGCCATTTTTATAGATTATGGAAGCTCTGTGATGCGAAGCTGCCTGATGATTACGTGTTATTATTTGATGGTTTTGTTGCAGCGGAAATCAGATTTGTTGCATTCTTTGGCGTTATCGGCTTTTATTCTTTTGATTTTCGATTCAAATCAATTGTTTGATGTTGGGTTTCAGTTGAGTTATGTTGCGGTTTTGGGAATTTGGTGGTTGACGAATCCAATTAAAAATCTGTTTAGGAAGCCAAGGTTCAAAGCTGAAAAGGTCTTTTATGAAATCTCTGCAATGACTTTTGCAGCGCAGATTGCGACTTTGCCTTTAGCAATTTATTATTTTCATCAGTTTTCTTTTGTTTCAATCATTGCCAATCTTTTGATTATTCCGTTGTCTGAAGTGATCATTGTTTCTTCTTTGCTGATTGTGATTTTAATTGCTTTTGGATTCAGTAATATTCCAGTTATTTACAAAGCTTTTGATGTTTTTGTTGAGTATATTTTGAAATTGATTCATTGGTTTTCTAGCCTCGAATCGTTGATGACGAGAAATATTTCACTCAATATTTTTGAATTAAGTATTCTACTTTTGGTTATTTATTTCTTGAAATTCTTAATCAAAGACTTTTTCAATCCGAAGAATCTGCTGAAGTTTGGATTTTGTCTTCTGATATTTTTTGTTGTCAGAATTTCATTTAATATTTATCAGTATAATAGAACAGAAATGCTTGTTCACGGTTTTAATAAAGAGAAAATCATTAGTATAAAAGATAAAGATCAAGTTGTTTTTTGGATGAAAGAAAATAAAAATGAAGACAAAATTTCAGACTTTGTCATTAATCCATATCTGACTTCAAGACGAATCAAGGATTTTAAAATCAATTATATTCCTGTAGATTCGGAAGCTTTTGTTTATGAAGGAAAGCAATATGATTTGAAATAGTGAGAATTAGTTTTCGTATGAATGTTTTTTAATGCAAAAGCTTTTTCGAAGACTTGAGATAAAAGCCTTTGAAATCGCACTGTCGAGAAGGCATTTTTTTACTTTAAAATCAATAAAAAACCTCCTGAAAATCACTTTCAGGAGGCTTGTTTTTATTTTACTTGCGGCGCAATTTTGTCACCGAATAGTTGGATTGATTTCATCATTACATCGTGAGCCGGATCGCCCACATCCATATGCCCAATGAATCTTGTCAAGCCAAATAGCTCTTTCATCTCATTGATTTTGTCTGCAACTTCATTTGCTGTTCCAATAAACAATGCACCGTCTTTGCTTCTTCCGCCTTCGTATTGCTCTTTGGTGTACGGCGCCCAGCCACGGGTTCTGCCAATTCTATCCATCTGAGATTTGTAATTGAAAAAATATTGGTCAATCACATTCTGGTCATCACTCACAAAAGTATGGGAATGGATGGCAATCTGCATTTTGCTTTCGTCGTGTCCGGCTCTCAGATATTCTTGTTTGTAAAAATCGATGAGGTTTTTGAATTGTCTCGGCATTCCACCGATGATGGCGACAATTAATGGCAAACCTAATTTAGCAGCTCTCAAAACAGATTCCGGAGTTCCACCAACAGCAATCCAAATTGGTAATACGCCATTGTTAAAAGCTCTTGGATAAACTGTTTGGTTTTCCATCGGTCTTCTTAAGATTCCGCTCCAGCTTACATTTTCTTCGTTATTGATTTTCAGTAATAAGTCTAATTTTTCTTCAAAAAGTTGATTGTAGTCTGACAAATCATAACCGTACAAAGGAAAAGATTCGATGAAGCTTCCTCTTCCGACAAAGATCTCCGCACGACCTTTTGAAATCAAATCAATCATCGCGAAATCTTCATAAACTTTCACAGGTTCAGATGAACTTAGAACAGTTACACCACTTGCTAATTTGATATTATTGGTAATACTTGCTGCAGCAGCCAAAAGAATCTCGGGAGACGAAACGGCATAATCTGCACGGTGATGTTCTCCCATTGCGAAAACATCCAGACCAACTTGGTCCATCAGTTTTACCTGCTCAAGGATTTCGTTAAGTTTTACGCTTGCATCTCTATATTTTCCGGTTTTGGTGTCTAGAGAAACATCTCCGAACATCCCTATTCCTAATTCCATAATAGTCTCATTTTTATAGTACAAATTTACACTTTAGGATTTTGGCTGACATTGATGTAGGGTAACTTTGATAGTTGTTGATGGATTGGTTTCTGGAATCTGCAATAGCGAATAGCCCGACCCGAGCGGCTGCTCAAGCTTTGGCGAGGGGATTGCCCAAATAAGATTTAAGACATTAAGCTTTTCTTTTTTTTGAGGCTGTAATAAATGCTTTTTATCAATCCATCTGCAACGGAAATCTTTGGAACATAAATATTTTTGATTTCTGCCCACGTCATAACATTATTGAAAATTTGTAAAGCGGGTACGATTACATCGGCGCGGTCTTCCCGGAACTGGTAAAGGTGCATTCTTTCTTCTACAGACAGATTTTGCATCTCTTTCAGGTATTTTTTGATGACGGAAACGCTCATTGGTTTGCCGTCTTTAGTTTTGCTCAGAGAAAATATTTTGTTGATGTTGCCACCTGAACCTATTGCTACGACAGGTTTTTTACTTTTGATTTTATCTTTGATTTCCTCTTTCATCTCATCCCAGGCAGATTGAGAAACCAATCCATTCAGTAATCTTATGGTTCCGATGTTGAAAGAATGTTCATATTTCATTTTATTATTCTCATAAAAAGTGAGTTCCGTAGATCCGCCGCCTACGTCTATGTACAAATAAGCAAAATTTTTGTCAAGTCCTTCTGCGACGTGGTTTTCATAAATCAAAGTAGCTTCTTCGTCTCCTGAAATAATTTCTATATTAATATCAGCTTCCTTTTTTACAATCTCGATGATTTCTTGTCCGTTTTTCGCATCACGCATGGCACTTGTTGCGCAAGCACGATAATGTTCTACTTTGTACATCGCCATCAACTGACTGAAGATTTTCATAGTACTGATGACCATTTGTTTCCGTTCTTCTCCTATTTCGCCTTTGCTGAATACATCCATGCCCAGTCTCAGAGGAATTCTCAGGAGATTTAGCTTGGTAAATTCGGCTTTCCCTTTGGATGGTTTTACTTCATTGATGAGCAGTCTGGCGGCATTACTGCCTATGTCTATAGCGGCAATTATCATTTTTCTTGAGACGAATTAAAGGATAAAAGTAAAATAAATTTTGCTCCCTTTAGGGTTAGGGGAAACAAAATTTAAAGTAAATTCCTAATACTTCTGATTTTTTAAATAATTATAGATTTCTATTTGGGAGCGTATTTTCTTGTTTTTGTCAGATTCTACATATTCATTCCGCATATTCTTATCCAAGATCCGGGCTTTTACATTGTCCTGCAACTGGATTTCCAGCAGTTCTTTCAGTTCTTTTTTAAGGTTTTTCTGCAGGATTGGTGTCGCAGCTTCTATTCTGTAATCCAAATTTCTGGTCATCCAATCGGCAGAAGAAATGTACATATTCTCTGCACCTTTGTTATAGAAATACATAACTCTTGCGTGTTCCAGATATTCGTCAACGATACTGATAGCGTGGATTTTCTTCTTGAAACTTTTTTGATTCACAGCACAATAGATTCCTCTTACAATCATTTTCGTGTCAACACCTGCATTGGCTGCTTCGTAAAGTTTTAGAATTAATGTCTTATCACTTAAAGAATTGACTTTAATAATCATTTCAGCTTTTCTTCCAGCTTTGGCTTCTTCGATTTCTTTGTCAATATGAGCAATGATTCTTTCCCGCATAAACTGAGGACAAACCATCAGACTTTTACAGGTTTTCAGAATCGTTATCGGGTCAACTTTTGGTTTATTTAGAACATTGAATACTTTATTAATGTCTGCCATTATTGCTCTGTTGGATGTCATTAACAAATGGTCTCCATATATTTTGGCAGTTTTTTCATTAAAGTTTCCTGTACTTACAAAACCATACTGAATTGTTCTGTTATTGACTCTCTTCTTAATTACGCATAGTTTGGCGTGTACTTTTTTATTCGGAATCCCGAGAAGTACTTTTACACCTTCCACTTCCAATCTTTCCTTCCATTGCAGGTTATTTTCTTCATCAAATCTTGCTCTCAGCTCCAGCATTACGGTCACTTCTTTACCATTTCGAACGGCATTAATCAAAGCATTCGCAATTTTGGAACTCGATGCCAATCTGTACGCTGTGATTTGGATTGATTTCACATCTGGATCCATTGCAGATTCTCTCAATAAGTCGATAACAGAATCGTAAGAATGGTAAGGAAAAGTCAGTAAAACATCTTTCTTGATGATGACATCTGTTACTCTTTGTTTCTTGGCAAATTCTGGGTGGATGAAGGATGTTCTTTCAACAGGTTTTTGATAAGCTTTAAAAACATCAGGAAAATCCATAAAATGTCTGAAGTTATGAATCTTTTGTCCAGGAATAATACTATCCTTTTTTGTTAAATTTAATTTCTTGATGAGGAATTCCAGTAGGGCTTTATCAATCTCTTTATCGAAGACAAAACGTGTAGGTTTCCCTTTTCGTCGGTTTTTAATTCCTTTTTCGATTTTATCTGCTAAGGGTGTTTTGATGTCATTATCGAGGTCAAATTCTGCATCTTTTGTCACTTTAAAACAATGCGCTGTAAAATCATCATAACCAAAATAGGAGAAAATATACGGAAGATTATAAATAATGACATCTTCCAAAAGCATCACATCCTTTTGTTCTTTATCTTCCGTTGGTAACAAAACAAATCTTCCATTAGCAGTCACCGGAACTTCGATAAAAGCATATTGACTTTCGTATTGCCATTTTTTTCTTCGCATCGTTACACCAATGAAGAGACTTTTTTCCCGAAGATAAGGCATTGGTTTGTTGTCATGAAGCAAAATAGGGATGACGTTTGACTCCACTTCTTCATCAAAATATTTGACAACAAATTCTTTTTGTTCAGCTGTCAAATGATTATGGTCTTTGATGAAAACTTTTTCCTTTGCCATTTCGCGCTGAACATCCTTCCAAGTTTTGTCAAAATCTTCTTGTTGATGAATAACCAATTTGTTGATTTTCTGAAGAATTTTGGAAGGCGCATCGTAGAAAGATTCGGCAACAAGCTTTTGTTTAAAGTCCATTGCGCGTTTCAATCCTGCAACTCTTACACGGAAAAACTCATCCAAATTATTGGAGAAAATTCCTAAAAAACGAATTCTGAGATGTATCGGAACACTTTTGTCCATCGCTTCCTGTAAAACTCTGGCGTTAAAAGCTAGCCAAGTGACATCGCGCGGATTAAATTCTTGTGGCATTATAGGGTTTTTGATTATCTCAAAATTACTAAAATTCATTGTATTAATTTGGGTTCGAAAACTACAATCTTAATGGGATTATTAATGTTTCGAGAATGTCAATTAAATTTTAAATACAGTGCAAAGACTTTACTATATTTCCTTTAATAAATTTATTTTAAATTTTCAATAAATTCGGACTCTTATTTTTAAAAAATTGATACATTTGCTTCCCTTTTATTGAAAATTTAAAAATATGAAGAAAATTCTATTAACATTAGTAATTGTTCTTAATTTGAACGCTTACGGACAAAGAACCTGCGGAACAGATAAAAAAATGGCTGAATTTTTCGTCGCTAATCCAGAAGCCGCTGCAAACAGAACTGCTTTAAAAGGTTTCTTAGTTAATAATAAATCTCAAGTCAACAGAAAAGCAGGAGTTATTACAATCCCCGTTGTAGTTCACGTACTGTATTCTAATACAACAATGAATATTTCTGATGCTCAGATTGCTTCTCAAATGAAGGTATTAAATGATGACTTTCGAAAACTGAATGCAGACTTCAGTACCGCTGTTCCAACAGTCTTTCAAGGTGTCGCAGCGGATATGGAATTGGCATTTTGCTTAGCTACAAAAAAGCCAGATGGCTCAGCTACTACAGGTATTGAACGTAAATCTGTGGCATCAGGGTTTAATTTTGATGATAATTACTACAAATCTTCGGGATTACCATCGTGGGATACAACAAAATACCTTAATATCTGGGTTGGTAATATTAGTGCAGGCTATCTAGGATGGGCATACCTTCCCGATAATGCAGGCGGTACAGATGATGGACTTGCTATCGGCTATAAATATTTTGGGACTACAGGAACTGTAGTTTCTCCGTATAATAAAGGAAGAACTGCAACGCACGAAATTGGACATTATTTTGGACTAAATCACATTTGGGGCGATGAAGAAGATTCTTGTGGAACTTCGTTAGGAGATGATGGTTGCGCAGATACGCCTGCTACGAAAGTGCCTTATTATGGTGCACCAACTTTTCCTACCAATCTGTATGCTTGTACAACCACTGCTAGTGGTTCTATGTTTATGAACTATATGGATTATGTGAATGATAACAAGATGGCAATGTTCACAAATAATCAGAAAACCATTACACAAAATACTATGGCTGGCCCAAGAGCAAGTCTATTGAATTCTAATGCTTGTTCTTTTTTAGCTGTTGATGACGTAGAAAAAGCTAACTCAATCAGTCTTTTCCCAAATCCTGCTGTTAATTATATTTCAATCGCTTCGCCTTTGGTGAAAATCAATGAAGTGGAGATTTTTGGTAATGATGGAAGATTGGTGAAAAGGGCTAACATCAAAAATGAAACGGACAAAATTGATGTGAAAAGCCTTCCTGTTGGAACTTATTATGTGAGAACTTATGATAATGGTAACTTCATCAAGTCAATGAAATTTATCAAACAATAAACCAACTAAAATTTGACTTAGTTAATTCAGTCTTGTATGGAGTTTTTTTTAATGACAATTTGTCACTTTTTATGCCGTGGTATAAATGTTGAGAATTGCAGAGTGTAAATAATTAATAATAACAAAAAAATAACATATAAAATGAGTAAAATAATTGGAATCGACTTAGGAACAACCAACTCTTGCGTTGCAGTAATGGAAGGTAAGGATCCTGTTGTTATCCCTAACGCGGAAGGTAAAAGAACAACGCCATCTGTTGTGGCATTCACGAAAGACGGAGAAAGATTGGTAGGAGATCCTGCAAAAAGACAGGCAGTAACCAATCCTCATAATACGGTATATTCTATCAAAAGATTTATTGGAACGCACTTTAAAGACGATGCTTCTGAAATCGGAAGAGTAGCCTACAAAGTAGTTTCCGGACCGAACGATACGGTAAAAGTAAAAATTGACGACAGAGAATACACGCCGCAAGAAATTTCTGCAATGATTCTTCAGAAAATGAAAAAAACGGCAGAAGATTATCTTGGTCAGGAAGTAACAAGAGCGGTAATTACAGTTCCAGCTTACTTCAACGACAGTCAAAGACAAGCTACTAAAGAAGCTGGTGAAATCGCTGGTCTTAAAGTAGAAAGAATTATCAACGAACCAACAGCTGCAGCATTGGCTTATGGTTTGGATAAAGGACATAAAGACCAAAAAATCGCGGTGTACGATTTAGGTGGTGGAACTTTTGACATCTCAATCCTTGATTTGGGTGACGGTGTTTTCGAAGTTTTGTCTACAAATGGTGACACACATTTAGGAGGTGACGATTTTGACGATGTCATTATCAACTGGTTGGTTGACGAATTTAAAAATGAAGAAGGCGTAGATTTGAAAGCGGATCCAATCGCGCTTCAGCGTTTGAAAGAAGCGGCTGAAAAAGCAAAAATTGAACTTTCTGCAACTACGCAAACAGAAATCAACCTTCCTTATATCACAGCGACTGCTACAGGTCCTAAGCACTTAGTAAAGACTTTAACTAAAGCTAAATTCGAGCAGTTATCTGCGGATTTGGTAAGAAGATCTATGGAGCCGGTTGCTAAAGCATTGAAAGATGCAGGTTTATCTACTTCAGATATCGACGAAGTAATCCTGGTAGGTGGTTCTACAAGAATCCCAATTATCCAAGAGGAAGTTGAGAAATTCTTCGGTAAAAAACCATCTAAAGGAGTTAACCCAGATGAGGTTGTAGCTATTGGTGCAGCGATTCAGGGAGGTGTGTTAACAGGTGATGTAAAAGATGTTCTTTTATTAGACGTCACACCACTTTCTTTAGGGATCGAAACAATGGGTTCTGTTTTTACCAAATTAATTGAAGCGAACACGACTATTCCTACTAAAAAATCTGAAGTATTCTCTACAGCTTCTGACAACCAACCGGCTGTAAGCATCAGAGTAGGACAGGGAGAAAGACCAATGTTCAACGATAACAAAGAGATTGGTAGATTTGATTTAACAGATATTCCACCAGCGCCAAGAGGAGTTCCTCAAATCGAAGTAACATTCGATATTGATGCCAACGGTATCTTAAGTGTTTCTGCTAAAGATAAAGGAACTGGTAAAGAACAGTCTATTAAAATTCAGGCGTCTTCAGGTCTTTCTAACGAAGAAATTGAAAGAATGAAGAAAGAAGCTCAGGAAAATGCTTCTGCCGATGCTAAGAAAAAAGAAGAAGTTGAAATCTTCAACAAAGCAGACGGATTAATCTTCCAGACTGAAAAGCAATTGAAAGAATTCGGTGATAAACTATCTGTAGACAAAAAAGCAGCAATCGAAACAGCTCACTCAGAATTGAAAACCGCTTTCGAAGCTAAAAATGCAGACGATGTAAAAGCTAAAACAGAAGCTCTAGACGCAGCTTGGATGGCAGCTTCAGAAGAAATGTATGCAGCAGGACAAGGTGCTCAAGGTGCAGATGCAGGAGCACAGAATGCAGGAGGTGCAGAAGATGTGCAGGATGCAGACTTCGAAGAAGTCAAGTAGTTATTGATTAATATTAATTAACAAAATATAGAAAATCCCCACAGGCGTATGTTTGTGGGGATTTTTGTTTTTTCAAAGATTTTTGATTTTGTGCTTTTTTAAGTGTTTTTTATTACACATTTGTACCATATTTGTACCGGCACTTAAGCAGAGAAGATGTGGCACTTAAGATTTTTTTTCTTACCTTTAGTTTTTCTATATGTATGATTAAAAGGATTAAAAGAGAATGTCTGCATTGTTCGCAGGAATTTATACCTAAGACAGTAACTTCATTTTATTGTCGTGAGCAGTGTATAAAAAATGCTTACCAGAAAAGAAAGCGTCAAGAAAAATTAGAATTAAAAAGACAAGAACTGATTGATCAGATTCCTTTAGATAAAATTCTCTTGACAGTCCCTGAAGCTGTTTTACTCTTTGACATTGCAAAAAGAACACTTTATAGACTTATCAAACAAAATGTAATACCTTCTATTAATGAAGGAACTCGTTTAATAAAAGTAAATCGTGAAGTTTTGCAAGAAATGTTTCCTCCGGCATCTAAAGAAAAGATTGAAAAGAAAAATTCTAATCCTAACTTGTATGATCTTTCTGAAGAGAATTGCTATACTATTGGTGAGATTTCCAAAAAATTTCAGTTACACGATACGAGTGTATACAAGCATATCAGAAAGTACTCAATTCCCACCCGTCAAATTGGTAATTATGTTTATGCTCCAAAAAGCGAGATTGACAAATTATATAATGGTACTATAGATTAAGCTTATGAAACAACTTTCAAAAACTCAAGTTACAGTTAGATTGCGTAAAGCTGAGGATAGAAATGAATGGTATGTCTATTTGGAGAGTTATCCTGTATTTATTGCTGGAAAAAATAAACCGCAACGTTCTAGGGAGTATCTCAATAGAATTGTTTATACGGTTGAATGGGATAAAAAAAGAACAAGCAGAACTAACCTAAAGGACGGGACAAAAGCCTTTAAACCAAAGCGTGATGATAATGGAATTATAGTTTGTAAGAGTGAGCGTGACAGGGAGACAATGTTGAACTAAACCTTCGGTAGCTTTCTCAGCGCTATATTTAGTTACTTTGTAAAACTAATTAAAAATCAGCAACAT
>NZ_RJTU01000032.1 GCF_003730015.1 Epilithonimonas hominis
GGATGTATTGAACAAAACCGAACTTCACGAGCCCAAGATGTTGTATGATATTTTATTTGAATCGGCTTGGGAAACGCTTCAAACGTTTGGCAAAAACAAAAATCTCCAAATGGGAATGATTGCTGTTTTGCACACTTGGGGACAGAATCTGAGCCTTCATCCGCATTTGCACTGCATTGTTCCGGGCGTGGTGTGGATGAAAGCGGAACTTGGAAAAATCTCCGTTCAGATGGGAAATTTCTCTTTCCGGTAAAGGCTTTGAGCAAAGTTTTCAGGGCTAAATTTTGTGAGAAACTGAAGCATCAATTATCATTAAAATTGAATGAAAATCAACGAGAAAAATTTACTGAAAATGAGGCTGGGAATTACGAAAAATTAAGGCAAAGTCTGTGGGAAAAACCTTGGGTAGTTTATGCTAAAAAGCCTTTTGGAAGCCCAAAATCTGTGGTAGAATATTTGGGTAGATACACGCATAAAATCGCCATCAGCAACCAGAGAATCAGGAAAATTGACGCGAAAACGGTCACTTTTTCTTACAAAGATTACCGCCAAAAAGGTATCAAAAAGCAGATGGTTTTGAGCCACGAGGAGTTTATCCGAAGATTTGCGATGCATATTTTACCGAAAAGATTTGTAAAAATCCGTCATTATGGTTTTTTGAGCAGCACCTGGAAGCGTATCAAGCTTAAAAATCTACAACAAAAATTAGGCATCCAGCCTAAAGAAAAGCTTCCGCCAAAAGTTTTTCAGCCGAAATGTAGTTGTTGTAAAGTTGGAAATTTGGTAACGATTGCCACGTTCGATCTTCGAGGTCCGCCGCAATGGTTTTTGGAGATGAGCCAAAGCCAGCCAACGCCTAAAAAATAGATTTTTGGGTAAGGGAAATTATGCCCCAACGTGAAGGAAAACACGATAAAACCGACAAAGTTCGCCAAAAACGAATGCCTAAAAAAAAGAGAACGTCCTGTTCTCTTGAAATATCTCCTAAAAACTTTACGATAAACCCATAGTGTTGAAAAAGCTCCCAAAGCGAGCCTGCTCTGAGCTAGCCGAAGGGTTCAACAGGAGTTTCATTGTTGGCTCTTCGAGCCCAACGAAACTCTGGTTATTAGCTGCAGTAATATATTAGAAAATTTCACTTTTAAACTCATTTACAGTATTTTCATCGGTATAGATTCGTAGAGTTTTTAATAAATCTTTAGTATTTGAAATTCTACTTTCATAAGTGGTTTTCAGGAATTGAATCATTTTCTCGTTTCCTATTTTTCTTTCAAGTTTATATAAAATATATGGACATTTGAAATAAACGATAGAATACCAACTATCATCATTTGGATTGATTTGTGAAATTTTGATTGGTTTTTGATAAGCTGTTTCATATTTTCTCAAAAATTCATCAAATTCTGTTGGTGACAATTTTTGTTGCATCCATTTTAATGCGGAAAATTCCGCAAAAGATTCATTTAGCCATTCTTCATAAGTTCCGAAAGAAGCATTTTTCCACCAAAGATGTCCAATTTCGTGTGCAAGCGTTTTTTTGTCGCTATTTGAAAATCCATTTTTTAGCGATAATGAGATGAATCCTTTTCTTGCATAAGACATTGGATGTGCAAAAGGATTTATTGCAACAATGAGATTTTTAGAATCGCTTTTTCCAAAATTTTTTTCATAGAAATTATATATATTGTCAGAAGTATTTTGAATATCTTTTATTTGTTCTTTTGAAAGTTCAGTTCCATAAAATTTTATGCTTTCATTTTTAGCACTGAAAATTTGAAATTTATTTGAAAGAATAACAGGAATATCTTTATAATTTTCGTTATTAAGAATTATTGTTTTGTTTTTACTTTTTGAAATATTTCCAGAACTTATGATTTCGTAATTTTCAGGCGTTTCAAAATCAAGCTTATAAGAATAATTTTTGTCATTAAAATTTAATGGAAACCAACCGGTATAAAGACTTAATTCAATCCAATTTGGATTATAAATAAATGTTGGATGTTCAATTTTGTTGAGTGGATAGGAATATTTAATTTCTAAATTGAAGTTTTTTGGAAAATTGTTTTTGATAATAATTTTCTTGAAATCAGGCATAAAATCAGTGTCATTTTCTGTTTTGTAGGTTATTGATTTTTTGTTGATTTCAATTTTTTCAATTTTCGCGTTTTTATTCAAATTAAAATAGAATTCACTTTCATTGGAATTTGAATAATGAATTTTGAAATCTGCGTTTAAAATTTTGAGAGAATCTATCGAAATTTTTCCATTATAGCTTTTAATTTCTTGTGCTTTTGCAAAGGTTGAAAGTGTAATTATTACTAAAAGTGAATTTAAACGCATCGTCGAGATATTATTGCAGCTAACGGAAAAAGTATTGGCGAAGTGCGGGACTTTTGAAGCCTAAAAATTCTACAAAAACCGAAAGCAGCAAACACTTTTTTCTTTTACTAAATTACACTTTTTTGTAAAATAAAAAAGTGTTTGCGGATAAAAAAGTAAAGTAGTTCAACTTGTTACTCTCCCCGCATTTTGCCAATACAATGTTGAACTAAACCTTCGGTAGCTTTCTCAGCGCTATATTTAGTTACTTTGTAAAACTAATTATAAATCAGTAAAATGGCAACAAAAAAAAAGAGAACGTCCTGTTCTCTTGAAATATTCTCAAAAAACTTTACGATAAACCCATAGTGTTGAAAAAGCTCCCAAAGCGAGCCTGCCCTGAGCTAGCCGAAGGGTTCAACAGGAGTTTCATTGTTGGCTCTTCGAGCCCAACGAAACTCTGGTTATTATCGGCAGGCATATTTATTCTCTAGTTTCAAATTCGATTAAATATTGTTTTAGTGGAATATTTTTATCAGTTCTGAAATTATTGGTAATTAATAGTTGATAATTTTTCTTCGGTTCTAAAGTTACAGAAATTGTCCAAAACTTTTTATCTTTTGACCAATATCGTTTTTTTACATCATTTTTTGGAAAAGCATTTTGTCCTAAATCTCCGAAATCAATTCCTGTATTATAGCCATTTAATGGTTCAGAAAATTCAACTGTTATTTCGTTTATTTTGGGGTCAACATTATTACTTTTATTTTTGAACTGCTTAATTCCGATTACAGTTGGTCTTTTGTTTTCATAATCATTATACAAATCGTCAAGTGATTTAGAAAAAAAGTTTGATTTTTTCACAAAGTCTTCTACTTCATCTTCATTTGCATAATCCAATTCTATCATCTTCTTTATTGCTTCGTTTTTATCTTCAGCCTGATTATAGAAATTTTCGCACATTTGGTAACCAATATAATAACCTAAATCTCTTACGCCAAAATCATTTGGAGAATCTCCCCATAACCATTTATACAGATTATTCATATTGAACATTTCTTCTTCAAATTTCCTTCTAACTTTATCTGAAATGGTTTTTCCATAATTAATTGCTGGTGATGCGGAAGGAAGATTCATTGCTTTGGTAGAAATAAATTCTGCAACACCTTCCGTAATTACATACGAAAGTATATTGTCTACAAAAGGTTTTTGTTGTGTGTGAACATATTCGTGAATATTCAATAACACTAAATCTTTTATCGGTTCGCTATCGAAAAATTTGCGTCTGGCATTTCTAATACTTTCAGGAAATTCGTCCGTAATTGTTTTTTTATCAGTCATAGCAATTTCACTTCCAATTAAAACAAGGTTGTCGGAATAAGTACCATTTGTTCGTAAAGCACCAATGGTAAAATAGATTTTTGCTGGTTTTAATTCAGGATATATTTTACGAAGTTTTTCAATTCCTAAATTCAAATCTCTTTGATATCTTTTTGATTTTAGTGTATTTTTTCTAACAGAATTCCAAAACTTTGGATAATTATTAATCGCATTGATATAATCCTGGCTTGTATAATTTCTGGCTTTTCTAATTGCTTTTAAACCTTCTGTTCCTTTTGAGAAATATAAATCTTCAAGTAGTTTTTTTTGTAAAATTGAATCTTTTGTTTTTGTAATCTTATCATACGCTTTCCAAAAATTATCGACATCCGAAGAAAAGACATTCTGGGCTCTGGTTTGAAGTGTAAAACCTATAATGATTGAAAGAAAAATTATTTTGAAGGTTTTTGTCATAGATTTAGTTTTAGCGTTATTTTTTGGTATGCTTGCACATAACGAAAAAGTATTTGCGAAGAACGGGCTACTGCAAACCAAAAGTGGAAAGGAAAACCGCCTGGAGCAAAATGCTTTTTCAAATTTCTAAATTACTAAAAATTGAAATATGAAAAGCATTTTTGCGGATATTAAAACCAAATTCTCAAAGGAAAAATTCAAGCCCGTTTTTGCCAATACCGTGTTGAACTAAACCTTCGGTAGCTTTCTCAGCGCCATATTTAGTTACTTTGTAAAACTAATTAAAAATCAGCAAAATGGCAACAAAAAAAAGAGTTTAGAAGAGCTTAGAGAAAACAAACTCATCAATCAGGCAAAGCGCAAAGTTCCGGGATTTGCGGAACTTTTGCATAGGTTTGATCG
>NZ_RJTU01000005.1 GCF_003730015.1 Epilithonimonas hominis
TCTTATCCCGAACTCAGGTTGAGTTAATAAAGTATAGAAATGTAAATGTGATATTAGACGAAATAGAATTGTATTTCCATCCGGAGTTTCAACGTAAATTTATTGAAAGGCTATTAGATATCTTACAAAATGTAAAACTTGACTCAATAGAAGGATTGAACTTTCTGATTATTACTCATTCTCCGTTTATTTTATCGGATATACCTAAGCAAAATATTTTATTTTTAGAATCAAAGGAAGGCGTATCAAAACCTATTGAATATAAATCTGACAATACTTTTGCAGAAAATATTCACGAAATATTGAATAATGGATTCTTTTTGTCCGACACAAAAGGGGCGTTTTCAAGAGGAAAAATAGAATCTTTTTTAAAGTATTATGAAAAAACTTCTAAAGAAATAGAAAGAGATCTTAAACTTATAGAAAAATATAAGGCGGAGTATTTTCATAAAAGAAAAAGTTTTGTCAAACTAATTAACCTTATTGGTGAAGACTATATTAGAACTGTTCTTAAGAATCATTTAAGTCAACTTGACAGAATATTGTGGAGAGAAAAATCAATTGAGGAAACAGAGAAAGAAATAGAAAAATTGCAGGAGCAATTAAAAAAAATGAAAGAAAATGGGGAGAATTCAATATAGGAATGAAGGTAATTCAAACTTTGAAAGGGATTATCAAAATGAACTGACAAAATGTTGTTCAAATGTTCTTCCGCATATCAATCTATTTTTAGACAAATTAAAGCCAGGTTTAAAACTAGAAGAATTTTTGGTTCTTCCTTTTGATGAAATTATTGCTTTAGCTAACCGCATAAAGCCTGATGCGTCAAAGGAAAATTTTGAATTAGCAGGAGAAATTTATTCTAAAAGTGATTTAGTAAAATGGTTTGATTATCAAAATTGTCTTCAAAAGGGAATCTCGAAATTCTTCATGAAATATACATCATTATTCAATATCCGGACTTGCTATTATTGCGAGATTGATTTTGTAAATGCCTATATACCGTTCTCTAATGATTATTTTGATTTCTATGATTTAATAAATACCGGCAATATTGAAGATTTGATGAAGTTGACTGGCATTACCAAACCAAATGCAAAAAAAATAGTGAAACTTTGCGCAGGAAAAGTCTCTGATGAAATGACTTTAAAAAGTACTCTCATCACTGACAGTTTATTATTTAATGCCTTAAATAGTTGCAAAAACACAGATAATTCTATTAAATGGGAAGTCGTTAAAAATTGGAAAAATAATTTTACAATTGATCATGTTTTACCCCAAAGCGCTTATCCTTATTTTGCACTCTGCCTCTATAATTTAGTACCTACATGTTATTCATGTAACTCAAAACTTAAGAAACAAAAGATGTTGGGAGATTTGAATGAAGTCGAATTACTTTCACCAACATCCACAAAATTTATACATCCAATTAATTTTAAGATTTATTACAAAGATCCAATAAGTAATTATTTTGGCATTAATTCAATAAATCAATATACAATTAAAATTGAGCAACCTTCCGATTTCACTACAATTTTAAATCTGCAAGGTAGATTTAGTTTTCATAAAAATGAATCTCTTGGACTTATTAAAAAGAGAGATATCTACTCTGAAAGCCATCTTGACGAACTATCGAAGCTTTTAAATAGAGATGTAGCTGAAATAAAAAAAGATATTTTTGGTTCTGATCTTTTTGAGAACAAGCAGAAACCATTTGATAAATATCGCAAGGATGTGGCAAAGCAACTTGGAATTATTTGATTTGCACATTAGTAGGTTGTTGATTATCTATTAAAATGATATTTGGTATATATTGCTGTTAGTTGAAAATAGACTTCAGTTGTATATTTGTAAATTAAATAAATTATCATTCTTGTATTTTAGTAAAATACATTGTTTTACAAAGTTTTTAATATTTTCAATATGGCGAGTAAACATAATATTAATTTTTTTCAAGGCAATAAAAATTTGTTGACCGATATTTCAGATGAGAAGCAAGCTTTAGTAATGATTTCGGAAAAAATTTCTGAATTATTCGATATGAAAAACATTTGTTTCTTGTTTGGATCTGGAACAAGTGCGGGTGCAATTCCTACGATGAAGGATATGTTCAAGGCTGTTGAGGTAAAAATAAAAACTTTGTCAAAAGACAGGCAGGATTTTTATGATGCAATTAAGTTGCAACAACCTGAAAACTTAGAAGAATTATTGGGTATTCTTTATTCCTCAAGACATTATTTAACATGTGACGCTACTAAAGTTAAAGAATTTAAAATTTGTGAAGAATTAATTTCAATTATTGAAGAAGTTATTTTTACAAAAATTAATATCAATATAAATGACTCTAAATATGAAGATGCATTGCAACTTTACAAAAATTTTTATTTAAAAGTTGCACATCGAAATAAAGATTTATCCCGTATTTCCATATTTACAATAAATAACGATTTGTTTAATGAATTTGCTTTAGACAACCTTAATATTTCTTATATTAATGGATTTAATGGTGGTATAAGCAGGTTTTTTAATCCAGCTTTTTTCAATTACACATATTCAAAAAGGATGGATACCAGTATTGAAAAATATGAACCAATTGAAAATCTTGTATATCTGTATAAAATTCATGGTTCTGTTAATTGGTATGAAGATGAAACTAGTGCAAATACTTATTTTAAAATAAAAGAGGAGACATCTATTACAAATTTGAAATACAGTAAGGATATAAATACATTAATGACTACTTGATATTATG
>NZ_RJTU01000017.1 GCF_003730015.1 Epilithonimonas hominis
TTTTGAAACTAATCCAAAGTTATTCCAAAGCAAAATCAGTCCAAAGAATTTCAAATCCTTTTTCCATAAATTTCTCTCGCTTTAGAATGTGGATTTAGCTTTCCCGCGTCTGCTTGCTTGATTCCTTTTTCAATAGATTGTCTTTCAGCATCCGAAATTTGATCTGCCCAGTCTTTTTTGTTTTCACGAGAAATGAACTCAGAAATTTTTTCCAGAAAATTTAAATCTTCAATCGTTGATAACCATTGAATTAACTCTAATTTTTTATTCTGTATTTGTAAATCCGTGTCCATTGTAAATCTTTTATCAAATTTAAAAATAAAAATTCAAATTTGTTTGAGCTTTTCTACAAATCATCCATCTCATCTGCAGAACCTTGCCCTTCATTCATCAAGTAGGCTTTTAGAAAAGGGGTTAGGTTACCGTTCATCACACCATCTACATCAGAAGTTTCGTATCCGGAACGCACATCTTTAACCAATTTATAAGGATGCATCACATAATTTCGGATTTGAGAACCCCATTCGATTTTCATTTTTCCGGCTTCAATTTCGTTTCTGGCTTTCATTCGTTCCTCAAGCTCAATTTCATAAAGTCGGGATTTCAGGAGTTGCATTGCTTTTTCTTTATTCTGAAGCTGAGAACGAGATTCTGAGTTTTCAATGATAATTCCTGTCGGCGCGTGACGAAGACGAACCGCAGTTTCCACCTTATTCACGTTTTGCCCACCAGCTCCGGAAGAACGCATCGTTTCAAAACTGATATCAGCAGGATTAATATTGATTTCAATCGTGTCATCTACCAAAGGATAAACATAAACGGAAACGAAACTCGTATGACGTTTTGCATTACTGTCAAAAGGCGAAATTCTTACCAATCTGTGAACGCCATTTTCACCTTTTAGATAACCAAAAGCAAATTCCCCTTCGATTTCTAAGGTTACCGTCTTTACGCCCGCAACATCGCCTTCTTGGAAGTTCAGTTCACGGATTTTGTAGCCTTGTTTATCGGCCCACATTGTGTACATACGCATCAGCATACTTGCCCAATCGCAGGATTCTGTTCCGCCGGCACCAGCTGTGATTTGGAGAACAGCAGACAATTCATCGCCTTCATTAGACAACATATTTTTGAATTCCAGATTTTCGATTTTTTCAACCAATTGAGGGAAAGTTTCGTCCAGTTCTTTTTCGGAATCAGGGTCTTCTTTGGCAAATTCTATCAAAACCTGCAAATCCTCGAATTGCGTTTTGATTTCCTCATAGCTTTCCACCCATTTTTTTTTGGAACGAAGCTGTTTTAGAAAAACTTCGGCTTCTTTTGGTTTTTCCCAGAATTCCGGAGCGGCAGTTTTCTCGTCATCATTTGCAATCTCAATTTTCTTTTTCTCGATTCCAAGAAACTTGTGAAGGTCTTCTATTCTGGATTGTATATCTTTTATTTGGTCTGTGTTTACCACGTTTTCTTTGATTTTCGGATAGCAAATTTACGATTTTTAAACTTATTGAGTTCCTTTTATATCACTTACAAATTTTTGGAATTTCAAAATTCACGATATTTACGGATTATTTGAAAAACTATGGAATCTTTGAAAGCTAATCTATTCTTTAAACTCATATTTGTAAGCTTATTTGCAATCATTGTCAATATCTTTATTTATTTTGCTTTTGGAAATGTTTATTCAGCTCCTTTGTTCGATATAGATTCTTTTAAAGAGCAATATGAAAGTGGTGTTTATCAATACCGTTGGTTGAGTACTTATCTTTTGATATACATTTATGATTTCTTAGAAAGCCTTCCATTTAGAATCAAATTGAAAATGGATTTTTGGGATAAAAATGCACAACCAAATATGTTTTTTGCCTATGCTTTTCTCAATACATTTTTTTTAATATTATCGAATATTATTCTTTTATTAATAACTGAAACCAAATATTTTCTTGCCAATCAATCGGAGAAAATATTTATCATTACAATTTCTACATTGTCTATTGGGATTTCGCAATTTGTTTTGGTTCCTTATGATTGTAGCAGTTATTTCTTTTTGTTTGCTTTCGTCTTAGTATTTCTGAAATATTTGGAAAATAAAAAAAATATTCTGTTGCTTTTATTGATTATTATTTTGGTTATTTCCACGCTTAACAGAGAATCTTCTGCTTTGTCATTGTCTTTTGCAGCCGTCATTTTATATCAATTATTTGGTTTGAAAAAAGAAAGTCTTATCCCAATTGGATATTTAACAATAAGTTTCTTGGCGACTTACATTCTTGTAAGGTTTGTTGCAGATAGTTTCGATGTCAGAAATGAAAATTTTTTCTTGGGAAATATTCGTGAAACCAGAAGTCGATTTGGAATTCTGTTCTGGATTGTATTTTTTATATTTAGTTTGTTGGTTTCCAATAATAAACAAACCACAAAAAATATTTTAATTTTTCATCTTTTCTCATTGCCATATATTTTTATGTGTTTCTATACAGGCGCATTGTACGAGATAAGATTATACATTCCTATTTTCTTAAGTTGTTTAATTTTTTCCAAACTTTCCTTTGATAAAATAAAAATTAATTAAATTTTTATTATTGATTTTCAGTATTTTAAATTTTAAATTGAATTAATTTAAAATTTTCGGACAACCATTTTCAAGAATTGTCGTCTTATAGTCAGAAAGAGAAAATGAAACAAGATTTACAACATATCTTTTCCAAAGCAAAGAAAAATGACCGGCTGGCTCAGAAGAGTTTGTTCGAGATGTTTTCCGGGAAAATGTTGTCGGTCGCCAATTCTTACATTAATAATCGGGATGATGCGGAAGATGTTTTGATGAATGCTTTCTAAAAAGCCTTTACGAAGATTGAAGATTGTAAAAATTATGAATCATTTCCTTTTTGGTTGAGGAAAATTGTTGTAAATGATTCGATTAATTTTATTCGTAAAAACAAGCATATTCTGTATGCAGAGACGGAATTTACAGATGCGATTACAGAACAGACGGAAGATATTTCCGAGTTTTCTCAGGATATAGATTTGGAAGTGATTTTCAAAGAAATGCCAATTGGTTACAAACTGGTTTTTAATCTTTCGGTTTTTGAAGAAAAGAAACATCAGGAAATTGCAGATATCCTTAATATATCTGAAGGAACAAGCAAAAGTCAATTGAGCAAAGCAAAAAAATGGTTACAAGATTATTTTAACGGGCAACAAAACATTCAACAAAATGCAGAATCTGAAATCTAAATACGAACAAAAGGAAATGAAAGCTTCCGACGGTCTTTGGGACAGATTGGAAGAAAAACTAGACCAAGTTCCTGCGAAAGAGAAGAAGCCTAAAATGGTTTGGTGGAGATTTGTGGCTGTGATTATTCTAATTGTGAATTTCGGTGCGATTTCTTGGATGACTGAAATCGAAAATAAAGTTAAGGAAAGCTCAGAATTTAAATTTCCTCAAATTGAAAATCAAATTTCAAGTGTACGTCAGCATTCTGAAAATACAGGTGAAATTCAAAAATCGATTCCGATTAAGAATTCTGAAACTGAGGATCAAAAATTAGCTTTTGAGAATATTAGTGAGAATCAATCAGTTAATAAAGAACAATCAATTTCAAATCAAATTCCTCAAAAAGAAAACATTATAAAAAGAGAAGAACCTCAGATTGTTTCTAAACCGGAAGAACAATTGGCTCAAACTGATATTCAAAAACCAAGAGAAAAAGTGAAATACGTGTCTTCGTCGGACTTACTTTTCGGAGTAGAAATCGATAAAGCTAAAACAGAAACCCCAAAATCTGCAATGGGAATCAATATAATAAAACCAAAAAATGATTCTGATTTTCCCAATCCAAAACGTATTAAACTCTTCGGAATCACACTCTACGAAAAAGATTCTATAACAACTAAATAAACAATTATGAAATCGTTTTACACGATAACATAATTCCTTTAAAAATCAATAAATAAACTATTATGAAATTCAAAATTCTACTTTTGGCAATGCTTTCCAGCTTTGCTACAGCCCAAATCACGCTTGATAATCAGATGAAATCTTATACCGAGAAAGTGAATGACATTGTTTCGACTGAAAAAGCAAATATGAAATTCGAAATCGATAAAATCGATGAAGCTTTTGCATCCGGAAGAATCACAAAAGAGGAACAAATTGCTCAGAAAGAATCTGTTTCCAAAAAATATGAAACAATTATCAATGATAAAATTGAAAACGAAAGGAATCATTTGGACGAAATTACCAAGGAAACTGTAAAAGAATCCATTTATGACAAACCTTTCAACGGAAAAACCGCTTCACAAACAGAAGTGTCTTTGGGTGGAAATGGATTGTCGGTTTCAATCAAAAAGAAAGACCAATCTCCAAAGGAATATATCAATCAGAGTTCTTTAAGTGTGGGTTATGCTTTCGCCAATTTGACCAAGGATAAAGGCAGTTTTAATCCTTTCGAGAATGATTCTGAGATGAGAATCGGGAACTCGCACAGCGTTGAAGTTCAGTTCAGAAAAGACAAACAGTTAGGAAGCTTCACAAGTCCGTGGATTTTGCGATACGGTCTGGCTTACAGAACAGATACTTATATGCCAAAACGTCCACAAGTTTTTGTTCAGGAAAATTCGCAATTATTTCTTGAAGATTTTGCTGAAGGCAGACTGAAACGTTCCAAATTGAGAAATGTTTATTTGACTTTACCAATTGAATTCCAGCTTTATCTTAATCCAAAATATACCGAGTATGATGGTAAACAATATCTGGATGTGAGAAAAAAAATGTGGAAAATTGGAGTTGGAGCTTACGCAGGAATCAATACGAGAAGCATTGTGAAAGTGAAATATCATAACGAAAATGATAATTTCAAAAAATACGATTACACGTTGGATGACGGCGTGAATGCTTTCTTATTTGGAGGAAAATTCAGCCTGGGTTATGGTGGCGTTAATTTATTTATCAAAAAAGATTTTACTCCAATTTTCAATAACAAAGCTAATCTGCCAAACAAAAACGGAGTCCAAATCGGAATCGAAATTGCCAATATTGATTTTTAAAACTATAAATTTTCATAGAACATTCTTATACACTATTTTCTTATTAAAGCATACTTTTTACTAAGTATGCTTTTTTTGAAGTAGATATTCAGAATATTTGTCATTCAGTAGAATCTAAATTGATGAGATTCCTATAGAATGACAAAGTGGTGTTTGAAAATCTTCTTAATTCATTTTTGCATGTCAGGAATTTTTATTTACATTGCCAAACAGGATTTAAGAATGAAAAATTTACAGTTAATCGGTTTGTTTTTGGTTGTGGCAGGCAGTTTTTTGCCTTTGGTTCATATTCCAATCGTTGGAAACTGGAATTATTGGAAAGTAGATAATACACTTGCGATGGCGGTTTGGGGATTTTCTTTATTGACGCTGATTTTCATTCTAATTGACAAAAGTAAATTCGTGAGAATAATGGCATTTTTAATGATATTGCTTTTTGTTTTCACAATTGTTGCTATTAAGTTAAAATCTTTGGATTATTTCAGCTTTTTACCATTCAAATCCTGGCAATCGACATTTGCTGGAATTGTCAAATTATCTTGGGGATGGTTCATCGAATTTTTAGGAGTAGCCTTAATTTTAATAGCATCAAGAAAAAATATCAAAACAATAAAAAATTAAAAATATTATGAAAGAAGTATTCATTGTATCAGCGGTCAGAACGCCAATGGGAAGTTTTATGGGAAGTCTGTCGGGCGTTCCTGCAACACAATTGGGAACTGCTGCGGTAAAAGGAGCTTTAGACAAAATTAATCTTGACCCGGCTTTGGTTCAGGAGATTTATATGGGAAATGTTTTGCAGGCTGGCGAAGGTCAGGCTCCGGCAAGACAAGTTGCTTTGGGTGCGGGTTTATCCAATCATACACCATCTACAACTATCAATAAAGTTTGTGCTTCCGGTATGAAAGCGGTTACAATGGCAGCTCAGGCGATTAAAGCTGGAGATGTAGATGTTATCGTTGCCGGAGGAATGGAAAATATGTCAAGTGTTCCTCATTATCTTGATGGAAGAAATGGTGTGAAATTAGGCGATATCAAAATGCAGGATGGACTTTTGAAAGACGGTTTGACAGATGTTTACAACAAAGTTCATATGGGTGTTTGTGCAGAAATGTGCGCGTCAGAATATAAAATTACAAGAGAAGAGCAGGACGCTTTCGCTATCCAGTCTTACAAAAGGTCTGCTGCAGCTTGGGAAGCAGGAAAATTCGCGGATGAGGTTGTTCCTGTAAGTATTCCTCAAAGAAAAGGAGAACCAATTGTTTTCTCAGAAGATGAAGAATATAAAGCGGTTAAATTCGATAAAATTCCAGCTTTACCAACAGTTTTCCAAAAAGAAAATGGAACTGTAACTGCAGCCAATGCTTCAACATTAAATGACGGTGCTTCGGCATTGATTCTAATGTCAAAAGAAAAAATAGAAGAGTTAGGTTTGAAGCCATTAGCAAAAATCATTTCTTATGCTGATGCAGCGGTTGAGCCGGAAAGATTCACAACGGCGCCTTCCAAAGCTTTACCAATTGCTCTTAAAAAAGCAAACTTAACCAAAGATGATATTGATTTCTTCGAGTTCAACGAAGCTTTTTCTGTTGTAGGTTTAGCAAATAACAAAATCCTTGGTTTAGATGATGCTAAAGTTAATGTGAATGGTGGCGCAGTATCTCTTGGTCATCCACTGGGAAGTTCTGGTTCCAGAATTATTGTGACGTTAGTTAATGTTCTAAAACAGAATAACGGAAAATATGGTGCAGCTGCCATTTGTAATGGTGGCGGTGGTGCAACTGCAATTGTGATAGAGAATCTACAGTAAGATTTTACTTTAATAATAATAAACCATTAAGAATGATTGATTTTTTAATCAACTTCTTGATGGTTTTTTTATTTTTGTCTAAATAATATATTTCCAATGTCAGAAATAGAAAAAACAATTCCCAAAAACTCAATAAAGAATAACCCGAAAATAATGCGTGCCTGGGCTTTCTACGACTGGGCCAATTCGGTTTATTCACTGGTAATTACTTCCACGATTTTCCCTATTTATTACTCCATTCTTACTACAGCTTATGAAAAAGATGAGTATGTGAAAGAAACGGGACAATGGATAAAAGTTCCTGTGAGAAATTTGATCAAAATTTTCGGGAAAGAATATCAGCCAGATGCGGTTTATGGCTATTCCTTGACGCTTTCATTTGTAATTGTAGTTTTATTGTCGCCCATTTTGTCTTCTTTGGCAGATACCATTGGAAATAAAAAATCATTCCTACAGTTTTTCTGTTATCTGGGAGCAACTTCCTGTATGGGACTAGCGATGTTTACTGGTATGGGAACGGTTTGGTTAGGTTTACTATTTAGTGTGACAGCCAGTGTTGGTTTCTGGGGAAGTTTGGTTTTTTATAATTCGTTTCTACCGGATATTGCAACGCGAGATAAACAGGATTCGCTTTCTGCAAAAGGGTATGTTTACGGCTACATTGGTTCTGTGATTTTGGTCGTGATTTGTCTGGTATTGATTCAAGTTTGTGCAGAAACACCAAAACAGGCTGCGATTTATACAAGGGTTAGTTTCTTGTTGACAGGCGCTTGGTGGTTTGGGTTTTCACAATATACCTTCAAACATTTGCCACAATTTGGTCAGGTAAAAGATCAATTGCCTAAAGATTTGGTTTTGCTTAATTATAAAAATATCTTCAAAAGTCACGCGGAACAAGGCGGTTTTTTCGAGGTTTTAAGAGATAACATCAGTTTTTATATTGACATTGTAAAACAAAGTTTTAGAGAATTATTCAAAGTTGGAAATCATCTTTTTGGAGATAGAAATCTGAAGCATTTCCTCACCAGCTTTTTCTTTTACAGTGTTGGGATGCAGACGATTTTCCTGATGGCGACTTTATTTGGAAAAAGTGAAATCAATATGGCTCAGGACAAACTGATAATGACATTGTTGTTAATTCAGATTGAAGCCATTATTGGTGCAATATTTTTCTCTTGGTTATCCAAGAAAATTGGAAACACGAATGTAATTAGTATTACTGTTATCATGTGGATTGGAGCTTGTCTTGCGGCTTATTATCTCAACAAAGAAAATCCAAATGTAGAATATCAGTTCTACGGAATTGCAGGTGTTATCGGTTTGGTAATGGGTGGTTTACAGGCAATGTCGAGATCTACATATTCCAAATTGCTTCCGAACGATTCTATGGATAATACGACTTATTTCAGTTTCTATGACGTGTTGGAAAAATTAGCGATTATTTTGGGAACTTTCATCTTCGCCACATTGATAGAGCATTATAATAATATGCGTTATGCGGCTTTGTCAATGACTGTTTTCTTTGCACTTGGATTGATATTTGTGCGGTTTGTCAAAACAAAATCCAATTAATTAAGTTTAATTAATATTTAATTCATAAAATTTAGGCGCAATAATTGTTAAGTTTTCACACAAAATATTTTGTAAATTTGCAATATCAAAACACGATATGAACAACCCTTTATTTTACGCAAAAATTCTTTTGTTCGGCGAGTACGGTATTATTGAGGATTCTCAAGGTCTTACTTTGCCTTACAGTTTTTATAAAGGAACATTGAAATTCTCAGACTTGGATAACGATTTTGAAAAAAAATCAAACCAATCTTTGAAAAAGTATTCCAACTATCTTTCAGATTTAGAATTGCCTGCAGAGTATAATTTAGATGTTAAATCTTTTAAAAATGATATTGCAAAAGGTTTATTCTTCGATTCTAATATTCCGCAAGGTTACGGTGTCGGAAGTTCTGGCGCTTTGGTAGCTGCAATTTTCGAAAAATATTCGCTTATCAAAAGAAACCCTGAAACGATTTCCAAAGACGAACTAAAAGACCTGAAAGTTATTTTTGGTCAGTTGGAAAGTTATTTTCACGGAAAAAGCTCCGGAATCGACCCATTGATTTGTTTTATGAATCTTCCAATTCTGATAGAAAGCAAAGAAAGTGTGGACAAAGTTTCTATCCCCAAAGAAGAATTGGGCAAAGGTGCTATTTTCTTGATTGATTCAGGAATGACTGGCGAAACTGGACCAATGATTCAAATTTTCTTTGAAAAATTGAAGAACGAAGGTTTCCGCAAAACTTTGAAAGAGGAGTTCATCCGTTATAACAATGCTTGTATTGATGCTTTTCTGAAAAAAGATATGAATCCTTTTTTTCGTAATCTGAAAAAATTATCGGTTTGGGCTTACGAACATTTCCGCCCGATGATTCCAGAAAATCTCTTCAATGTTTGGAAAAAAGGTCTGGATTCAAACGCTTATTACCTTAAACTTTGCGGAAGCGGAGGTGGAGGTTACATCCTTGGTTTTGCAAAAGATTATGCAAAAGCAGAAAAGATGCTGGAAGGTTTCCATAAGGAAGTGATTTACAAATTTTAAAATTAATATTAAAAGTAATATAAGCCTTTCATCGTCTATCTTTGAAAGGTTTTTTATAATAAGAAAAAAATGAACGACGAAGTAAGACCGACTTCACGAAATGCTCTTTACCGTATTTCTCAGTTGATGGGTTTTCTTTTGGGCGCACATTTTTTTGTGGCGGTTCTGCTTCTTTTTGCATTGTATGTTTCCACTTTTTTCCTGTTCAATAGAGAAGAAAGTTTCAGAAATTTTGTCTTCGATTACAAAGTTCATTCGATTATCATCTGTTCCGTTCTCAGCATCTTAGCAGGTGGGATTATCAACCGGTTTTATGATAAGGAAAAAGACCAGTTGACACAGCCTTTCCGCTCAAGATTGCAAAATTTCTTAAAAGAAAAATATTTCCTCACCGCTTACGTCATTCTGAATTTATTCTCACTTGGATTGGCAATTTTCGTCTCACACAGGGTTTTTATTTTCTTCTTGATTTATCAGTTTTTGATGTGGTTTTACAGTCATAAACTCAGCAAAATAATTGTTCTTAACAATTTTACTTTTGTATCATTAACTCTCTATCCGTTCTTCGGAATGTTGATTTATTACCAGACATTTTCGCTCAAGATTTTATTCTTGGCAATTTTCCTTTTTCTGATGTTGTTCATTATCGATGTTACAAAAGATACATTGACAAAAAATGCTGATAAAATGTTTGGTTACAATACACTAGCGAACCGAATCGGATTCCAGAATACAAGGTCAATCCTTTTAGTTCTTCTGATAATTACGTTAGTAATTTCTGTAATTCTAAGTATAGGAATCGGCTTCAAAAATATAATGGCGTGGTATTTTTTAATAACGACATTAGTCATTATCGGAACCATTTTTATGTTATTTCGAAATCAAAAAAACGATAAATTTAAATCTCTGAATCTCCTCAGATTATGGATTTTCTTTGGGATTTTGGCAATGTTATTTGATGGAATCTTCCACAAATATCCTTGGCTTATTTAAAAAAGTAAAAAATGTCAGTAACTATAAGGAAAAATAAAAAGGAAGATAACGCGGTTCTTGCCAAAATTATCCGATCCAGTTTTCACGATTTTGATGTGGAGAATACTTGTGGAACAGTTTACACAGATTCCACTACAGATGATTTATTTTCATTGTTCCAAGTTGAAAATTCTGCCTTGTATGTGGCGGAAGAAAATGGTTTTATATTAGGTTGTTGCGGGATTTTTCCTACAGAAAACCTTCCGGAAAAAACAGTAGAACTGGTGAAATTCTATCTTACAAGAGAAGCCAGAGGAAAAGGAATCGGAAAATTATTAATGGAAAAATGTCTTGAGAAAGCTAAAGAAATAGGGTATAACCAAGTTTATCTGGAGAGTTTGCCTGAGTTTAGCAAGGCTGTTTCCATTTATGAAAAACAGGGATTTCAGTATCTAGAAAAGGCTTTGGGAGATTCCGGACATTCTGGTTGTAATCTTTGGATGATCAAAAAACTCGATTAATATTTTATCGAAAAGTCTAGAAACAATCAAAAAAAAAAGTCCAATAACCTTTGGAAATTGGACTTGTTAAATATTTTCGTACTGGTTGAGCAAATGTTACAGAGCAAAAATTTAGAGAATTTAAGTTTTCAAAATTATATTTCTGACTTTTATCCGAAAATATCATTCAGAACTTTTGCCAGACGCAATCCACCGTAAAGCAACTGTCTTTCAAGTGTCGATTCAAAACGGTAATTGTAAGCATAACTCAATTTTGAATCTTTCGGCGTCTGATAATAGATTGAATTAGCGATTTTATGACTATCAAACAACCATTCTTCCAAAGTTCCGCTTTGGATTTGCTTCACTTCATCTTTTGATTTTACGTCTAAAAGATTCGCAAATTCTGTATAAGTATATTTTTGGTCATCCACCAATTTAGAATCCCAAAGCGAATGCAAATTGGTATTTTGTCCAAAGTAAGTCACATTGATTTTGTTTCCACCCAAATCCGCAGCTCTACCAACGTGCAAAGGCTGATGCAGGTCGCCGACCAAGTGAATCAGGAACATCAGAGCCTCTTTTTTGTCTTTTGGAGAAACATTTTTATCCTTGATTTTTTCCGACAAACTTTTGATTTGAGTATAAAGATTCGGAGATTTCTGTATAGATAAAGAATCTTTAAATTGCTCAAAATTCTTTTGTGGATTGATATTTACATAATGCCAAGACGAGGTTTCTTTCCAAACTCCCGTTGTGTCAGATTTGATGAAATCTGACCAGTTGGCGTAGTAAGCCATTTTCTGCTCACCGAACAATTTTTTGATATTTCGCTGAGCTTTGGAACTCAAATGATGTTGCGCGATTTCGGCTACAATCCTGTGTCCCGTCAATCCCCAAGCAAAAGAGTAAAGTGATGACAAAATACAAGCTGCAAATGCAAATTTTAATAAAATACGTTTCATTTTTTAATTCTTTCAAGTTGCAAAGATAGTTCTAGCTTAAGTTTTATTCCCTAAAAAACAGTGTTAAATATTATTAAACTTAAGTTCGGCTAAAGCGTAATCGTCGATTAATTTCCGTATTTTTGCGTTTTCCCAGAATGAGAATAATTTAATGAAAGATAATCAGGATTTTATCGAAGTTTACGGTGCTAGAGAACACAATCTCAAGAATATATCTGTAAAAATCCCAAGAAACGAATTGGTTGTTATTACAGGACTTTCCGGAAGCGGAAAATCCTCTTTGGCTTTCGACACGATTTTTGCTGAAGGACAACGCCGTTACATCGAAACTTTTTCGGCTTACGCAAGACAGTTTTTGGGTGGATTGGAACGTCCGGATGTTGATAAAATTGAAGGTCTGTCGCCAGTAATCGCTATTGAGCAGAAAACCACGAATAAGAATCCACGTTCAACCGTGGGCACAATTACAGAACTATATGATTTTCTGAGACTTCTGTTCGCCAGAGTTTCGGATGCTTATTCTATGAGTTCTGGAAAAAGATTGGTAAGTTATACGGAAGACCAGATTTTGGAAACCATCAAAGAAAACTTCAAAGGGAAAAAAGTCTATTTGATGGCTCCAGTTGTGCGTTCCAGAAAAGGACATTACCACGAATTGTTCATTCATCTTTCCAAAAAAGGTTATTCACAAGCGAGAATTGATGGTGTTTTACAAGATATTGAATACGATTTAAAACTTGACAGATACAAAACTCACGATATCGAAGTGGTGATTGACCGTTGGATTATCGGAGAAAATGCTTCCGAAGCCAGAATGCCAAAATCGCTTAAAACGGCTTTGGAAATGGGAGAAGGAATCATTGCGATTCAAGAAATGGGACAAGATGAAGTTCACTTTTTCAGTAAGAATTTGATGGACGATTCAACAGGGGATTCTTTGGCTTTACCAGAACCGAACACTTTTTCTTTCAACTCTCCGAAAGGTCATTGCGAGACTTGCAAAGGTCTTGGAACGATTAAAAAAGTCAATACAGATTATTTCGTAGACAATGATAAATTATCAATCAACCAAGGCGCATTGTTGCCACTGGAGCAACTCAAATCCAACAAATGGATTCTGTCTCAAATCAAATTAATTTTAGAAATTTTTGATCTTGGGCTTGCAACGCCGTTTAAAGATATTCCGAAGGAAGCTTTGGAATATATTTACTATGGCTACAGCAGTGATGTGACCAAAGAACTGAAACACGCCGGAATCTCTAAAAAAATTAAAATCAATTTCGAAGGTTTAGTGAAAATCCTTGAAGAGATTGTTGAAGAAAGAGAAAATTACGATGCAGTTTTAGTGGAACGAAATTTCACAACGGAAGAGACTTGCCCAACTTGTAAAGGCGCGCGTCTTCGTCAGGAAAGTTTGAGTTTCAAAATTGATGGCAAAAATATTGCGGAAGTTAATGCTTTGTCTTTATTGGATTTTAAAGATTGGTTGGCAGATGTTAAGGATAAATTCAGTGATAAAAATAAATTGATTGCTCACGAAATTCTCAAAGAAATCGAAACCAGATTACAGTTCCTTTTGGATGTTGGTTTGGATTATTTGAGTTTAAGTAGAAGCTCAAGAACGCTTTCTGGAGGAGAATCTCAGCGTATTCGTTTGGCAACTCAAATAGGTTCTCAATTGGTAAATGTACTTTACATTTTGGACGAACCTTCGATCGGTCTTCATCAGCGTGACAACGAAAGATTAATTAACTCGTTAAAACATCTTCGTGATATTGGAAACTCGGTTTTAGTTGTGGAGCACGACAAAGATATGATTATGGAAGCCGACCACGTTTTGGATATTGGTCCAAAAGCAGGGAAGTTCGGTGGAGAAATTCTTTGGCAAGGAAATCCGAAAGACATTACCAAAGCCAATACAATCACAGCCGATTATATCACAGGAAAACGTAAAATCGAAATTCCTGCTGAACGTAGAAAAGGAAACGGAAAATCAATTGTTCTGAAAGGTGCAACCGGAAATAATTTGAAAAATGTAACGCTTGAGATTCCGCTTGGAAAATTGGTAGTTGTTTCAGGAATTTCGGGAAGTGGAAAATCATCTTTGATTAACGGAACTTTGTACCCGATTCTGAATCGTCATTTTTACAGAGCAATCCAAGAACCTTTGCCATATAAAAGTATCGAAGGCATTGATAATATCGACAAAATTGTAGATGTTGACCAAAGTCCAATCGGAAGAACGCCACGTTCCAATCCCGCAACTTACACGGGAATGTTCACCGATATCAGAAATCTTTTTGCTGAATTGCCAGAAAGTAAAATCCGTGGTTACAAAGCCGGACGTTTTTCTTTTAATGTGAAAGGCGGAAGATGCGAAACTTGTCAGGGTGGCGGTTTGAAAGTAATTGAAATGAATTTCCTTCCGGATGTTTATGTTCATTGTGAAACCTGCCACGGAAAACGTTTCAACCGCGAAACTCTGGAAGTACGTTACAAAGGAAAATCGATTTCTGATGTTTTGGATATGACGATTAATGAAGCGGTAGAATTCTTCCAACCAATTCCGAAAATCTTTAATAAAGTAAAGACTTTGAAAGATGTTGGTTTGGGTTATATCACGATTGGACAGCAATCCACAACATTGAGTGGAGGAGAAGCGCAACGTGTAAAACTGGCAACCGAACTTTCCAAAAAACAAACCGGAAATACACTTTATATCTTGGATGAGCCAACAACGGGACTTCATTTTGAAGATGTAAAAATCCTGATGGAAGCGATTGAACAATTGGTAGAATTAGGAAACTCTTTCATCATCATCGAACATAATATGGACGTTATAAAACTTGCTGACCATATTATTGATGTTGGTCCAGAAGGTGGAAAACACGGCGGACAAATCATTGCAGAAGGAACACCAGAAGAAGTAATTAAATCCAAAAAAAGTTTGACAGCGAAGTTTTTGAAGAAAGAAATGTGATTGGTATCAGATTTGTGATTCTGTACAAAAAATAGTTATGAAATCATTTAAAATTTATCTTTCACTTGTTGTTTTCTCTCTTAGTATCATATCTTGTGAAATAAGAACTACAACAGGTGCTAGAACGGTAAGTGGAAAATCAGTCCCTCCAGGACAAGCGAAAAAGATTTACGGAACTAAATGAGCCAGACCATTTGCGCCGGGACAGAATAAATAAATTTGTTTCTTGATAGCGATATAACAATGAATCCGTCTCACAACAAAATTTGAGGCGGATTTTTTATTTCGGTAAAATGTATATTATT
>NZ_RJTU01000064.1 GCF_003730015.1 Epilithonimonas hominis
TAATATCAAGTAGTCATTTTGTTTTATTATTCATATTAAAATTGGTGTTTGTAGTGGTTCATCACTTCCTGTGCGATTTCCTTGTCGGTCTTGAAATTTTTGGTTCCGAACAGGTTGGTGGTATTTTTTATGTCCTGAAGGATCTTGTGATAATCCATATACAGTCCGCCTTTTAGGTCGTGGCTTCGGATTTCGGACGAAAATTTTCGCCATCCGATCAAAGTTTCGTGGTACATAAGGAAGCGTTTTCCTCTCGGCATATCCACCGTTCTTGAGATATTGTACTTGTCTTTAAGCAAATCCAATTTTTCTTTCAGGAGACTAATTCCACCCGTAGAAAGCAAAGTCTGATAGACTTCGGGTTTTTGAAATCCCCATTCCAAATAATTTTGGGGGTTTTCGGGAAATTCTCGTAGTGGTTTCAGCATCCGGTTGTAGTAGAGTAACCAAAGCGGGTCTGCGCTAACTGTAGCGGATGTCCAATGCGCAAAATCTTGTACGCTTCTTTTGTGGATGGTGTCGGTTTCCATCTTGATTCGTTCTGTCTCCTTTCTTTGCATTTCGACTTCTCCGAATCGTTGAGTTTCCAATCCTGTCGGCTTAAGCGGTCGGATATCGGGACCATCCTTATAGTCTCGGTTTCTAGACGGTGCCCACATTCCCCAAACCGTGGCGTAGGCGAGATTGGTCTGAATCCCGAGTAAATATTTGGGGTAGGGTCTCCAATCGCCCCATCCCTCGAAAACCATCCTTTTCTGTTGTGCGACGATGGAAGGGTCGTTCAGTCGTTTGACGGTAAATTGTGCCTGCAGGTTTTCAGAGAAAATCAGCGGAATAAAGGCAATGAAAAAGGCGAAGTTTGTTTTAGTATTCATAATGATTCATTAAAAAAGGTTTCTGTATTTGATGAGGATGTCCTGAACCAAAATCCTGTCGAGATTGATATAATCTTGCAGAACGGGAATCTGATAGAGGTAAGGTCTGTTTTTGGCGGTCTTCAGGATGATGTTGATGTATAAAATCCAACCGTCAATGGCTCTTGCGCGCGCCAACATTTTCTCGATAAGCAGGTCGCGGTCGTAAGCGTTCATCAGGAAATCCTTGTTCTCGTTCATAATGTCAGACACCATTTCCTGTTTCAGCAGGACGGATTCCTGAATAATTTGGTTGTAGTATTTGGTCAGCAGGATGGCGTATTCGGGATTTTGTGCGCTGAGCTGCATCATTTCCTGCGAATGGGTAAGGATGTCGCCCAAATATTTATAGAAATACACGAGCTGTTTCCCGTTTCTGATGGCGGAATTGATGTTGGAAAGTTTGTCGTAGATAAACTCGTGTATGGCGACCACCTGAATCATTTTTTGGTTCGCCTGCTCGTAGAGTTTTCTCTGCTTTTCATAGGAATCGAGATAAGCCTGATTGCTCGCCAAACGGACTCCTTGATTTTTGGTAAGTTGTGCCAACAATTTGTCGTTGATCACGATGAAGCTTGTGTCTTGCGACTGAAACAGACAAAAACCCAAAAAAAACAATGCGGTCAAAAGAATCTTTTTCATTTATTAAAAAGTATTTATTCCGTTAATAATGCTCTGAACCACCTGTCGGTCGCGGTTGACGTAATATTCCAACAAAGCCTTCTTGGATTCGATTTTTCTTCGCAGTTCCCGAATCAGGTAAAGAGTGTAGTAGGATTCGCTTTCAAGCCGTTTCACTTCCTCAAGGGCGTAATCCAACAAAACTTTCCGTTCTGCTTTCTCCATTTGGTTGATGGCGCCGTAGGAAACCACGATGCCCGCCAAAAGCCTTACCACCATCTGCAGGTCGTCCGCAAACTGAATCTGTCCAGGCAACGCCACGATGAGTGCATAAGGAGCGGTTTGCAGTTCCTCGATAATCAAGAGTTCGTTGTTGCGGATTCTAGCAGCTTCCTGCGTGATGGCATAACCCGTGGGAATGGACTGCATCGCAAAATCCACAAAACGGAGCCGGTCCTGAATCTTCACGGTAGTTTCTCGAAGTTTAGTCCACTGCTTCTTGTTTTGGTTTTCGGTGGCGAGGTTCAGCGCCTGCTTGTTCTTCATCTCCTTTTGCCGACCGTTTTCCTCCATCGTGTGGCGGATTTCCAAATTCATCATCGGAAAGGAGACATTTTCCTGCTGCCACGACGGCGTGGAACCGCCACTGCTCGAAGTCAGAAGAGAATGTGCCGCAATCAGCACCGCCGAAAGATAGAATTTGGCTTTCATCAGAAATTGTGTTTATATTTAGTCATAATGTTTTCCACGATGGTCTTGTCGGTATTGATGTAGCCCTGAAAAGGATTAATGGCTTTTAAAAAGCCTAGGCGTTTGGCGCGTTCGATGTTCATCATAATGGTCAAGAGCCAAATCTTTAGTGTTTTTACCTTTTCAGAAATACTGAATAAAAGTCGGTAACGGTCTCCTGCAGTGGCAAGATTGAGTTCCCCCGATTTAAGCAGTTCGGAAACATCGGTACTCATTGCAAGGACGCTCTCATAGGTTTCTTTGGTGGCTTTTACGCCGAAAATGGCGTATTCAGGAGCATCGCTCACCAAAGTTGAAATCTGCGAGGAATAGGTGGCGCAATCCTGTAAATCGGAATAGATTTCCTTTACCTGAATACCGTTTTGAAGCGTACCCGAAACTTCACGAAGCCCCTTCAGAATCTTGTTCTGAATATCGTTGGCTACCGCCATTTGCGCACCGACCCAAGTTTGAGCCTGTTGCAGTTTGTTCTGCTGTTCGATGGTTTTCTCCTGTTCCGATTTTAAATTTTCGGAGTAAAGAATCATCGCCGCCGTTGTGGTCGGGTCGATGTAGGTATTTTGGGCGGAAAGGAATCCGATTCCAAATAGGGTGGTCAAAATCTTAAACTTTTTCATAATGCAAATCGTTTTGTTGAATTAATTCTTCAAAAGTCAGTTCGGAATCCTCCATCATTTCAGTGATTTTTTTTAATACATTCTGATCTTTGAATTGTGATTTTATTTTATGGTAAAAAGAAGTTGCCTTTTTGTCCAAAGGTTTTTTGTAGAGATTCACGAGGGAAACCATAGTTCCCAAATCGTTGTTGAAAGCCTTCACATCTTCCACAAACTTTTTGAGCGCGTCGTCGTAACTTTCGCTTTCCTTGGCGTAATATTCTATGGCAGACTTTTCGGGTTTTTCGGTAGTGTAGGTGAGATATTGTTCAAGGGAAACCTCATTTCCGTAGACTTCGCCTTTTGAACCCCGCTTTAGATAAAACTCCTTGAATCGGCTTCTTCCAAACTTGTTGTTCAGGTTGTTGATGGTAAAAATTTTGTTCTGTTCCACCTTATTCAGCGAGAGAAGTGATGCGATTCGATCAAAATTGTCTTTGAATTTGGTTTGATCTAACAATATAAAGGTGTCTGAATTGTTAATGATGGAATCCTTTACTACGGCGTTTCCAATGATGTCGTCCAATTCCTGCGTCACCACAATAGCTTCACCCCAAAACTTTCTAACAGTTTTATACAAATAAAGAATGTAACCTCCCATTAGTTTTGAGGCTATTGCTTTCCAAGCCTCTTCTATAATCAGAGCCTTTCTTCGGTCTTTTCGCAACCTCATTTTCTGAATAAAGGTGTCCATAATGATGAGCGTCACGATGGGGAAGAGTTTCGGGTTGTCTTTTACATTGTCGATTTCAAACACGATGAAAGGTTCGTTAAATAGAGTATTGTCGGCACTTTCGTTTAGCGTTGTTTCGTATCTTCCGCCTTTGTAGAAATCCTTTAGGACGAACAGGAAAGTTCGCAGGTTAAATTCCCTTTCACCAATCTTGTACTTTTTATTGTTCAAAAAGACAGGAAGAAATTTCTCGCAGTATTCATAAAACCCATTAAAGGAAAGTTCCTGCACGGCGAGTTTTTCCTCAATACCGACAATTTTTTTGATGAGCGTCTTTCGGTAGGCGTCGTTCCATTCCTGTGAGGATTCGGGACGCTTTACAAGATCTCTCGTTTTGGTCAGAATCAACTGCGACTCGTTATAGATTTTTCTTTTTTCCTCGTCGGTCAAGGTTTCATATGCCTCAAAGACACGGTAGAACATCTCGCTGTCGTAATCGGGATTTCCGATGTTGGAATCAGGATGATAATAGCGGATGAGTTTTCTCCCCGTTTCCTTGATTTCCTTGGTCGAGGCATCAAACGGAAGTCCCAACAAGTCGTAGAACGTTTTGGTATCCTGAAAATCCTTTTCAAACTCTGACTCGATGTCCGCTTCGTCGATATTGTATTTTTTGAGGTAGAGCATCAGTTCGTCGGAATCCTTGTGTTCAAACCAATTCGTTCCCGCATTAAAATATTGGTGGTAGTAAGACATCAGCACATTATCCAAGATGGATTTTTGGGTATTGCTCATCGTGCCGTCCGTTCCCTGCCAAATCAAAAAGATAAGGTTGGTCAAAAACTCGATTTTCTCGATATTGAATTCATCCTTGTTCATCAGGAAAGGATTCATCGTGATGGGTTTTTCCTCGGTGTACTCAATGTATCTTCCACCTTTGTAACTGCACGTTCCGGAATAGGAATCTCCCGTGTCCACAATAATCACGTCGTAATTGTAGGTAAGATATTGCTCCACGATATTGTTCATCAGGAAAGATTTCCCGCTTCCCGAAGGTCCCAAAACAAACTTGTTACGGTTGTTGATTCTTCCGCTCTTCATCGGCAAATCGGCGGGATCCACACGAAGCGGAACGCCCTGTCTGTCGGTAAATCGCAGGTAAAAATTGGAATCTTCGCTCACGGGGTAACTTTCTTTAAAAAAAAAACATAACGCAGCCTCGCTCGTCGTGGTAAATAAATCGTAGTCTTTCAGTTCGACCGCATTTCCGGGAAGGCAACATCGGAAGAGTTCCAATTGGTTGAAGGCGTTCTTGGAAATGTTGATGCCCTTGGTAAAAAGTTTGCTCTCAATCAGCGACTGTGTTTCCTCCATCCTGTCGAGCGAATCGGCGGAATAGACGATGGAGAAATGCGCGTCCACAATCAGTTGACCATCAACCGTCACATTGTGCAAAAGTTCGTCGATTTCGGCGGCGACAATCGCATTCGACGGTGCGCTGTTGGCGACGCCTTCGTGCTTTTTCTTCTTCTTTTCCAAATCCCGCTGCCGTTGGGTTTGGATGGGAATCGAGATAATTTGGTTGTAGATGATCGTGTTGTAGTCTTCCAATTCGTTGATGAATGAAAAATTATCCACCGCCGTATCGGAAGAGGCGTTGTTTCCGCCCAAAAGCGAGTAGGGTTCAATCTCGGAGGGAAGTTCGATGCGTTCCACATCCACGTAGGAAATGGTTTTCACGAACTGTTTTCCGATGCGCAGAAACTCGTTGTTGGAATAGATATTGTCGAAGACCGGATTCTGCACAAAATTCATCGAAAGGCTTCCGCCGACGTAATATTCAAAATCTTTCTCCCTCAAAAACTTCGGTTCGCAGTGGTATTGGGAAAGAAGCATAAAAATTTTCTGACAGCGGTCGCGCAAGTCCTTGTAGTTTTTTTCCGAGAATGAATATGAAGTCTTCTTTTTCTTTTGCTCGATAATGTCGGTAAAGAGTAAAACTGTTTCAATACTTTTATAAACTCTTCCCTCGAAATGTTCGGAATATTTTTGCTGCAGGAACTGATTGGACGGTTCCGCCGCATACTGTCTTTTGGAAAAGATGTCGAGTTTTTGGAGTAGGTGTCCCTCTCCCAAAGTCGCCACGATTTGGTTCAAAAGCGTGTGGTATTGCAGGTAAAGGTCGGGGTCGGCGGAATATTGCTCTACCATATTTTTAATTCTGATTCCGATAACGGGATTTCCGAACTTTCCGACCATCACGTCAAAATTCCAATCGTGTTTGCTACCGTGGTCATAGCCGATGAACGGGATGTCCATTTCAATTTTTTTCTTTTTCATTGTTTTGCTCATTTAGGTTGAAGCGTTTTGGGAAAATGTGGATTTGCTCGTGATTCTTGGTCTTGTTGTAGAGTCCTTTTCTGTCCTGAATTTTGTAAATCATATATATTCCGCTTCCGGCGAGGATAAATCCCAACACGGTTCCGAAAATCCCAATCAGTGAGGAGAAGATGGCAGCGCTAAAAAGTCCACCGACTGACGTTCCCATCGCATAGTAGATATACTTGTCCTTCAGTCCGAAAAAGACAAGGGGTTTTTTAAGCCCCTTGTAAAGAAAAAAGCCCATTACATTCCGAAGAAAGCGCCAACGAACTGTGGAACAATCACCAAGAAAAGACAGGCTCCCGCCCAACCAACAATCTCCTTGTTGATATCTTGGTCGCCATTCGTCCACTTGTTGTAGATTCTGACACCGCCAATAAGTCCGACTACGGCACCAATCGCCTGAATAATCAGTTTGATGGGTTCCCAATAGGAACGGATAGAGGTGTTCGCTCCGGCAAGTGCGCCTGCTCCTCCGGCTTGTGCGAGTAGTGGTGCAACCGCCAAAAACAGTAGTCCTGCGGTCAGCATTTTTCCAAACAATTTTCTTTTGTTCATTTTTGAATTCATAATTCGTAAGGGTTAAAAAATTAGGGTTTGTGTTATTTGAAAGAGGGGAGTACAGACTTGTAGGATTTGATTCCGTTAACATTGACCATCTGTACGTTGGTTTCGGCAAGGTTGAGCATCTGCCTGAACTTGTCTTCCTGTCTGCTTAAAAAATCCTTTTGGACTTCTTTGGGTTTGGGAACGGGTTTCGTTATTTTTGAAAGGCTTTTCAATGCCTCGTCCAATTGTCCAAAAAATTCTTCCTGCTCGAATTTTCTGCGAAGAGTTTCGATGTCGGGTTCTGTTTCAATTTCGGAAACAGATTGTGGTTCGTCTTCCAAAGCGTAATCTGATGGAGAAAAGGAATTTGGAACATTTAACGGTTCAGCATCCTCGATGCCGACTTGGATGATGTCCGGTTGGTCGCGTTCTGCAAAATCGCCAATCGAGAAGACTTCGGTGTCGTCGGTTTTTAAGGTGTTGGTTTTCTTTAGAAACAAGTCATAGACTATGTTTCCTGCATAGTAGAGAATATAGATTCCCAAAATAATCATTGTAAATTTTCCCATAATGGATAGAGGTTTTTAGGTGTTGAAGATTGATTTTCTTGAAGGTTATTTCTCTTTGGAAGCCTTTTCGATGTGTTCCACCACTTCCGAGAAAACATCTTTCAGGGCACGTCTTTGGTGACCTTTCAGCGAGCGCGTGTTGATTTTTTGAAGAATGTTCCGTTTGAGGACAGGTTGGCTAATCAGTTTTCCGAACCTTGAAATTTCTTCGTCCATCATCGGCTTGTTTGGATACTCAAAATTTTTCTCGAAGCGTGAACGGATGAAAATCTTTCCGGCTTCACTTTCCAAAAGCCCCAAAAAGTTGATGAAGACCAAAGTCGATTTGGTGGAGATGTCGGAATATTCAAAAGGAATGATGATAAAGTCGCTGTATTGAAGGATGTCGGTGTACTTCATATCGAGTGTTCCGGCAAGGTCGAAAAGATAGACCGCGTCGTCGGACTTCATCTTCATCAGCGTTTCAAAATCGGAGAAGGGAGCCTGATTGTCCTCCGAAATCTGAACCTCGTAAAGTTTAGGGAGATTCAAATCTTCATCCTCCATCCACTTGTTGTAGAAAGATTTCTGAAAATCGAAATCGAAAACGTGGATTTCCTTTTTCTGTAAGGCGAGATAATTGGCAAAGGCGATGGCAAGCGTGGTTTTTCCGGCACCGCCTTTCTGTGTGGCAAATGTGATAATCATTATTTTCTCTTTTTTCTTTTCTTTTTCAGAGCGTCTTCGGCAGGGTCTTTTGCGGTGTAGGAAGATTTCAGGAGTTCGTCAATCAGTTTTGAAAGGTTACTTTCCTGTTTCTGAATCGTTCCCTTTGATTCCTGAAGATTTTGGTCAGGATAAAATATTTGCTCGATGATTTTTTCCCCCACCAAAGACTTCAAGTCCTGAATATGGTGGTATCGGTGGTGTACTGCATAAAAATCGCCCTTATCGTTCTTCACTATGGAGATTTGGTCGTTTTGTCCATTTTTCAGGTATTCCAAAACCTCCTTTCTGATGGACTGATAAATTTCCTTGGTCTTTCTAAACTTGTTCTCGAAAACCATAAAGTCCTTTACTGAATCGTTGTTGAGAGATTTAATCAAGACTTCTTTTTCCCTTTCGTCCCGAATGTTGAAATCTTTCAAGCGTTCAAACATCCTTTTGCTGATGGTGTTTTCGGTAAATTCAAACATCTCGTTCATTTTGAAAATCTCACTTCCTTTGAAGACGCTTCCCGTTTTATGGTCGATGACGGTGCAACCGAAAGGTTTCTTAAAATCTTTGTGGTGTAAGATGATGTCAATTCCAAACACATCGCGCATCTTTTTCTGAAGTTCGCTTTCAAACTCAATTTTTGGTGTGGAACTCGATTGCTTTTCAAACAATCCATCAAACTTTCTGTTGTCTTCCACCCTGAATACTTTAGGGGAGCATATTTCCCTGTATTTGGAAATGGTGGCTTTAATCTGCTTCTTCCGGCTTAAATCATCTGAATCTTGAAATGAAATTTTTCCGATGTCGAGCGTTTGCTGAATCACTCCATTTTTTAGGAGGTCGATTGAGTTTTCATTTGCCTTGTTCGTCGCTACCCGAAATCGATTACGGTTCAGAAGTGTTACCAATTGATTGATGGAAGCGAATCGGTAAGAAAAGAGTTTTTTTAAGGTTGATTCTTGGCTGATTCCGAAAATCTGCTCCTGAACTTTTGCCAACGCTTTTTGTGCCTTCAGTTTCTCATAGGAATCGTTGATTTTCCTGCCCGATTTTTTATCAACTCTCGTGGAAACGATGTGGATATGGTTGTTCTCGGTATCGTTGTGGAAAATCACAAGAAACGGCTGTTTTCCATATCCCATTTCGTCCATAAATTTCTCGGCTGTTTCGGTGAGTTGCTCTTTCGTTTGCTCCTGAAATCTTGACGAAATCACGGCGTGAAACTGTGGTTTTTTCACTCGGTCACTTTTGGAAATCGACCGCAGATAGTTTCTGACCACTTCGGAACTGCTTTCTACGTTGATGAATGATGGAAAGTTCTTCATCAGCATCAGTTCTCCTTTTCCTGAATCAATCTTTTTCTCGTTGTATCTTACGCCGTGAAAATCATCGCCTGCCGAACCCAAAATCTTAACTAGCATCCGACATTATTTCATAAATCTTGAGGAAGATTTGGTTTTGCTGATTCTTCAGTTCGGCAATCTTTTCCAATTTTTGGTTGAACGAATTCAGTTCGGTTTTGCTGATGAACTTTTGGGAGTTAGCAATTCTCGCCACCTGATTGATGTTGTTCTCGATTTTCGCAAATAGGTTATCCTGCTTTTCAATGAACGCCAATACTTTTCTTCTCTCGTCCGATTGCATTTTCTGCTCCACGGAATCGATAATGAAATTGGTGAGGCTGATGTTTCTTGTGTCACACAATTTCTTCCAAGCCTCTTTTTTTTCTTTTTGGAGGCGTATAAAAAGTCTGACATTTTTGGTGCTTGTTTTCATTTCTGCCTGCAAAATATTTCTCTATTCTTCGAGGACAAAGTTGCACTGTGCGGACAGTTTTATCGCTATGTTTCAGTTTCGGAAGACTATAAACATAACCTGTGATACATAAACACACGTTTTTCTAAATTTTAACAAATAGAATGGACTGTGGTGGAATTTTTTGAAATTTTGGATTGATAAAACGATTATAAGTTTGGAATTAATTGATTTGAGAATATCAATTCACGATTTTTGAAAGTAAAATATTTCGTTCGCGATTTGCTACGGATTGTGTAGTGAATGGCAAACAAAATATGAATGAAAAGATTCAGTTGGAAATGAATTTTTGAATTTTCTTTCCTGAAAATATTTCGATGATTTTTAAAAAAAATTGTTGAAAAAAAAATCTAAAATCGGGGTTCAGAAAAAAGAAAAAATGAGTCCCGAATTTTTTTACCCTTTCCGACAGGAAAGGCAAGAGGGTCTTTGGAAGCCAATTTGAAAAATTGTGCGTACAAAGACACATCTTGCAACTTCACATCGATAGCAATGAATGTTTACATCAAGCGGTGAAAAAGGCTTTAAGCAGGCGGTTTTTCGAATGTTTAAAGATTGACGGTTGCAGAAGAAAAATTGAAGTTTGAGTTTTGATTAGAAAAATCGTTTTCAAAATTGTAGAGGTTTGTATAATTAATGGAGTTTTTAAAATAATGAATTTCAATTAGTTAAAAGAGATGGTTGTATCTAAATTGAGCAGGTGGGTTGTACCTGAATTGAGCAGGTGGGTTGTACCTGAATTGAGCAAGTAGGTTGTATCTGAATTGAGCAAGTAGGTTGTATCTGAATTGAGCAGGGGTTGTATTTATTTTGAGCATGGTCTGAAAAAGGAATGCGATTTCGAGGTTGTATCTATTTTGAGCAGGGGTTGTATCTGAATTGAGCAGGGTGGTTGTACTTGGATTGAGCAGGTGGTTGTATCTAAATTGAGCAAGGGGTTGTATCTGAATTGAGCAGGGTGGTTGTATCTATTTTGAGCAAGAGGTTGTATTTGAAATGCGCAGGTTGGTTGTATTTAGATTGAGCAGGAGGACTTTTATTTTAATCATTTATTAGTTCTAAAAAATAGAAAATCATAATTTTCTTTCACCTAGATTAAAAGTTAGTCCAAATTTTTGAAGATAAAGGGTGTTGGGTTGTTGAATTACGGATGGCGGATAAAGTACATAAGCAATAACTACTGAAAAATTATCATAAAAAAATCAGTAATTTAGCAGTAAACATTATTAATGGCAAAAATTGTAAGTTCACAGCATATCACGGGAGAAAAAGGTGTAGTTAAGTTCTCATCCTTTTGCGTAAATCATTCTCCGTATTTAATTTTTAGAGAGGAATCTAAAAATGATTTCGGAATTGATGGTGAAGTTGAACTTACATCGGTTAATGAAGATAATAAGATTGAGGCAACAGGTCAGATTCTAAAAATTCAATTAAAATCAACTGTAAAGGGAGGTAGTTACATCGTTGATGAAAATGATGATTCTTTTAAATTTGTAGCTCAAAAAAATGATATCGACTATTGGAATAAGCATGTATTGCCCGTTATTTTGGTTGTTTATATCGAAAGAGAGGACAAACTTTATGCGAAAACGGTTGACAAGACTTTGGGAACTAATAAAAACAGTTTAAAGATTTCTTTTGATAAGAAACTTAATTTAACCTGAGTTCGGGATAA
>NZ_RJTU01000022.1 GCF_003730015.1 Epilithonimonas hominis
ATATCGAGGATTCATTTTAAATTTTTCTTCCTCATAATTCTCACCTTGGAAAATCCTTTGAACCATAATTCCGGGAATATGGATTTCGTTTGTATCATCGTCTAAATCTTGCAATTATTTTGTAATTTTAAATTCAAAGATTTCAAAAATTTATAACTTTGTTAAAAATTGGATTATGGACAACATTTTGATTACACCTAAAAATGAAAAGCAATTGCAGTTGCTCAAATTATTGCTGGAGGAAATGAAAATCAAGTTCAGATACGAAAAAAACGAAAACGAAACCACAAACTCTGAACTCGAAGATAAAATTAACGAAGCTCGAACGGAAAAAAAAGAAGGCAAACTATTGACCATTGACCCAAAAAAAATATGGGAAAGTATATAGTTCAACTTTCAAAACGAGCTTTGAAGGATTTGAAAGCCATCAAAAAATCGGGTAGAAAATTGGATATGGAAAAAGTGCAAACTTTTCTCATAGAATTGGAAAAACATCCAAGAACCGGAGCAGGCTCACCAGAACAGCTCAAATATTACGATGGAGAAGTTTGGAGCAGAGAACTCAATAAAAAAGACCGCTTTGTTTATGAAATTTTCAAAGAAGAAGTTTCTGTAACGCTCATCCAATCTTTAGGTCATTACAACGATAAATAGAAAACCGTCTCATTTAAAAATGAAACGGTTTTTATTTTTAAGCTTTCTTCCTAACAGTCCTCTGCTCAATCCTTTTCTCATAATTCTCACCTTGGAAAATCCTTTGAACCATAATTCCGGGAATGTGGATTTCGTTCGGGTCTAGTTGTCCAGGTTCTACCAATTCTTCTACTTCTGCAATAGTAATTTTTCCTGCGCCTGCCATTGGAAAATTGAAATTACGAGCCGAACCTTTGAAAATCAAATTTCCAGCGTAGTCGCCTTTCCAAGCTTTTACGATTGAGAATTCAGCGTTGTAAGCGTGTTCTAATATGTGAGGTTTTCCGTTGAAATCTTTAACTTCTTTACCTTCCGCAACCTCAGTTCCAAATCCTGCCGGCGTATAAAATGCAGGAATTCCTGCTTGTGCTGCTCTACATTTTTCAGCTAAAGTTCCTTGAGGCGTCAATTCCACTTCCAATTCTCCGGATAACATCTGACGTTCGAATTCTGCGTTTTCTCCAACATAGGAAGAAACCATTTTCTTGATTTGTTTTTTTTGTAATAATAATCCCAAACCGAAATCATCAACACCGGCATTATTCGAAATACAAGTCAGATTATTGACATTTTTCTTTACCAATTCCGCAATACAATTCTCAGGAATCCCACAAAGCCCGAATCCGCCAAGCATTATCGTCATTCCGTTTTCTATATCTTTTACTGCCTCTTCAGCATTTTTGACTCTTTTATCGATCATAAATTCAGTTTTAAACCGTTCAGATTGTTCGCTGATAAATATATAAAAACCCGACGAACCGCTCAAATAAAACTGAAACAGTTTGGGAATACACAAAAAAACCTTTCAAAACTTTAGATCAGAAAAATCCCCGGTTTTGAAAGGTAACAAACTTAAAAATATAGAAATTAGTAAGCTGCTGTAAATCTTTTCTTTACAAAATTATTTTGCTCCAGTTCATCTACCAAAGCTACAGCCACATCTTCTACGGAAAGGACACTTCTTCCGTTTTCATCAAAAACAGGATTGTCCAGCGCGGTTCTGTAACTTCCCTTTCTCACACCTGCGGTTCCAGGATGCATCTCGATTGCAGGCGAAAAAAATGTCCAATCCAGATTATCATTTTTTTTGATCTCATTCAGATAATCTCTTGCTGCCAAAGCGCCAGGTTTAATATCCGCAGGAAAATCCGGACCATCTACCAGTTGCTGATCTCCGATAAATAAACTTCCCGCACCGCCCACTGTAATCAGCCTTTTGACACCGGATTTTTCAACAGCTTTTTCAATATTTTTGGAACCATTCAGAAAGTCGTCATACAGATTCGGATTGGTCCAGCCTGGATTAAAAGTATTAATTACAGCGGTACTACCTTCGAGAATTTTTGATAATTCTTCCACATTATTCACATCGCCGCTTACTGTAGTCACATTCGTAGTCTGCTCTACTTTAGTTGTGTCTCTTGCAATGGCTATCACAGCATAACCTCTGTTGGACAATTCCTTTACCACTTGTTTTCCAACGAAGCCTGTCGCTCCGATTACTGATACTTTTTTCATTTTATTCTATTTTAAATTAATATTAATTGTAATATATTTTGTTACATTTTACTTTAAAAAATTTTATTCGAATTGATTGACAAAATCTGACAATCGCTTATTTCTCAGAAAATCATTGACTAGATCATTTGTTTCATTGAATAATACTTCAAGATTATTATTGATAGCTTTTCCCACATTGCAAACCGGATTTGGAAACTGATTTTTCTTCCCCAGAACCTCTGAATTTTTTACCGAATTATAAATATCCGATATAGCAATCTGTTCCGGTTTTCTGGAAATTCTAACCCCGCCTTCTTTTCCCTGCCTGCTTTCTACGAGTCCCATTTTTTTTAGATTAATAAGCTCTTTGCGCACAATAACAGGATTCACGTTGATGCTTCCAGCAATCCACTCAGAAGTAAGCCATTCCGATGGTTCTTTTGCCAAAAGCGTCATAATATGTATTGCTGTTGCAAATCTTGTGTTGTTCATTAGTGCAAATGTACTACTATTTTTAATTGTAATAAATTATATTACATTTTAAATTTAAATTTTAACAAATCAATAACATTCACTTGGTTTTAAATTTGATGATGAGACGTAAATTTGAAAATATGAAAAATATAATATTGGCCGCAGCTGTGACGTTAGTTTCACAGTTTTCCTTGGCTCAAAGCAAAAGCGTTGCCGCATTCACATCATTAAAAGTGTTTGATAAAATTCCGGTTCAGCTAATCCCCTCTTCGGATTACAAAGCAGAAATCTCTGGATCCAAATCAGATGATATAGAATTTGTAAATTCAGGCAACGAACTAAAAGTTAGGATGAAAACACTGCAACTGTTGCAAGGCGACGATGTAAAAGTGGTGCTTTATTATAAAAATATAAATAGCATTCAGGCTAGCCAGGGCGCTGTGATTACTTCTGCAGATAAAATAAATGCATCTAAGCTTGAGGTGACTTCCAATGAAGGCTCCCAGATTGATATTAATGTCGACACTGCTGTGTTAGAGGGGAAAGTCAATACCGGCGGAATTCTGAAACTCGCAGGAGAATCTGACTCTCAATCGGTAGTTGTAAACACAGGTGGGAAATATGACGGGCAAAATCTTAAAACATCCATTACAAGTATTACCACGAACGCTGGAGGACAAGCTTCCGTTTACGCCTCAAAATCTGTAGATGCTACTACTAGAGCCGGTGGCGTAATTGATGTATATGGAAATCCAACCACTAAAAATGATAAAAAAGTCGTAGGTGGAAAAATCAATTACCACTAAAAGTTAAAACTGATAAAACTAAAAAAGAAACCTCCGAAAATCCGGAGGTTTTTGTTATTTTCTTTTAGAAGATTCTCTGATGTAGAGTGTAGGTGCAAGCACAAGCTTCTTTTCTATGCTTATTCCGGAGGAATTATCTTTTATACTTTCCAGGAATACGTTTCCAGATATTTTCCCCATCAGCACCGGTGTCTGATCTACGGAACTGATAGAAAGTTCCATAAATTGGGTAAAAGGTTCGTTACTAAATCCTATAACACCAATGTCCTGAGGTATTTTCAGCTTTAGATTTTTGATTTCCTTACAAACGCCGAGCGCAGTAAAATCACTGGCGGAAAAAATAGCGTCTGGTTTTAACTTTCTTTTCCATATAGTTTTCATTGCATTGATGCCTTCATCTATGGAGCTTCCTGTATTGATAATATTTTCTTTTATAACAGGTAAATTATAGTCTTTCAGTGCATTAATGTAGCCATTCAAACGGTTTTGATAAATCTCAAGATTCTGATCTCCTGAGAAATGATAAATGTTTTTATAACCTTGTTGTATAAGATGTTCTGTTGCAACATAAGCGCCTCTATGGTCATCAATTGTGATGGTACTGATTCCCGGAATATCTTTCTTCCTGTCGAAGAATATGATCGGCGTATTGGTGGTAGCAATGATCTTTTTTACATAATCCATATCCGAAGTATTCCTAGAAATCGAAATAAAAATGCAATCTACCTGCGTATGGAGAAGTGTCGTAAGCTGTTTCTTTTCTATATCAGCATCATCGTGACTCTGACAGATAATTACGCGGTAACCGTGTGGCGAAAGTTCTTCTTCCAGACCACGGATAACGGATGAAAAGAAATTAGTATTGATATAAGGAACAATTACACCAACTGTTTTTGTCTCGCCACTTTTAAGCGCCTTGGCCAGATTATTCTGTTTATAGTTCATTTCCTTAGCAGTAGCCATTACTAGTGCTTTGGTCTCCTGGCTAATTCTTGGATGGTTGTTAAGCGCCCTGGAAACCGTCGCTACACTTACATTCAGCTTTTTGGAAATGTCGTATATCGTTGTGTTTTTTTTTGTCATATATCCTTTCATGAATATTGAATGTAAATATATAAATAATACCTGTGACAAGCACTTTCGCAGCAGAATTCTTTTAATTAGGCTATTAGATTGCTTTTGATTGCGTATAAAAACAACAAAAAGCCGCTTCACCGAAATGAAAACGGCTTTCTGTGTCTTAATATGAAAAAAATTATTTCCTTATCACTTTCCCGCTAATCTGCTCAGAAGAACTTTTTACCGAGTAATAATAAATTCCCGGTTTCAAAGTACTGCCATCTACTACGAAAGCAGACCAGCTGAAACAGGATGTGTTTATTCCTTGGAAACGAGGCGTATCATTATAAAATTTTGAATTTTAAGGTTTTTATTTTTAAAGAGCACTCTCTTCTGGGAACTGCTCTTTTTTATTTATGGTTCGAGGTTTTTAATAGCTTTCAGCATATCTATTCCTTTTCCTAAAATCGGTTTGAAGATGTCGCCCTTTTCTTTGAGACGGTCTAATGAATTATGAATATTGAAGTCGGTCGGTTTAAGTCCATTTTTAACTTCTTTCCATTCTAAAGGCATAGAAACCGATGCACCATTTTTCGGTCTGAGGCTGTAAACACTCGCCAGAGTCTGTCCTCTCCTATTTTGAAGGTAATCAAGATAAATTTTATTCTTATCTCTTTTTTGCAGGCTTCTTTCCAAAGTAGTTAAATCCGGTAATTTTTTCTGAACCATCTGCATCAATAAATGTCCAAAACTTTTGACCTGATCATATGAGTATTTCGCATTCATTGGAATGTAAACATGGATTCCTGAACTGCCAGAAGTTTTAGGATAACCATCTATTCCTGAAATATCCAGAATTTCCTTCACAGCCTGAGCTGTTTCTATTACATCCTCAAAAGAATTTTTTTCTGACGGATCAAGATCAAGAACAAGATAATCCGGATTGTCTGCTTTCTGGATTTTGCTAGTCCAGACATTCAGCTCAATACAACCGAGATTATTCAAATATGCCATTGTTTCCCTGTCGTTGCAGATAATATAATTGATATATTTATCACTACTTTCTGAGAAAACCTTTTGTATTTCTATCCATTCCGGTGTTTCTTCCGCAGCATCTTTTTGATAAAAGCTCATTCCGTTAATCCCGTTTGGATAGCGGTTCATCGATTGTGGTCTGTCTTTAAGATGTGGCAGAATATACTTTGAAATACTTTGGTAGAAATCAATTACATCACCTTTCGTAACGTCGACTTCCGGAAAGTAGATTTTGTTTTGATTGGTCAGTTTCAGTTCCTGCTTTCCAATTTTCTTTAATACATCATCTTTTCCAGTTCTTTTTTTAGGTTCAGCCTTTTTCATATTCTCGTTTTTAGATGAATTTTCAGAATTGAATTTTACATCATTAGAATCGATGTCATCCCGAAGCCTCAAAAAAATAGGATGTCTGTAAATATTGTCTTTTGTGAGTTCAGTAAATTTTATTTCAGCAACCAATTTTGGTTCTATCCAAGTTGCTTTGGCATTGGTTTTTGGTGTGATTTTGAACACTGAATTTTTTGTAATTAGAGGCTGCATTTTATCGTAGATATCAGAAAGTGATTTGTCGTTGAAACCGCCTCCGGTATGACCGCAGAACACCATTTCACCATTGAGATATTTCCCTAAAATCAATGCACCAAACTTTTTCCTTGAGCCTTTGGGTTCTGTAAAACCACAGATGACCGCTTCATCACTCTTGTGGATTTTGATTTTCAGCCATTCGGAGCTACGGAGATTTTCTTTGTACAGGCTGTCTGTTTTTTTAGCTACAATTCCTTCTAAACCCATATCTTTCGCTGCTTGAAAAAAATCTCTGCCTTTTTCTAAAATATGGTCACTGTACTTGATAATCTCATTTTCTATCAAGGCGTCTTTTAACAATTCCTTTCTTTGAAGATAAGATAAATTCTCTGTCGAATGACCATTGAGCCATAACAGATCGAAAACCTGAAAGGTCAGTGCAAGATTCGGATGATCACCAATCTTTTGAAGCCATTGAAAATTAGGTTTTCCTTTATCATCATAAGCAACAATCTCACCATCAAGAATCATTGGATGTTCCTGTAAATTAAGTGAATGGGCTATTTTTTTGAATTTTTGAGAAAAATCGATACCGTTTCGGGAATATAATCGGAGTTCATCTTTGCTCAGATCTGCAATGGCACGATAACCATCCCATTTGATCTCAAATGCCCAATCTTTGTCATCGAATGCTTTATCAGAGACTTTGCAAAGCATTGGCTTGATAAATTCTGACAGTTTTTTTTCACCCGATAGCGCAGTTGCATAGTTTTTATAATGCTTCAGACTTTCGGTGGAAGTATTTTTTTTTTACCTTCTTTCTCTTCGAGATAAGCGGTTACTTTGGATGTTTTCAAAGTATGCTCTTCGGCATCATAATCTTCACTAACAGCGTATTGATCTTTATGTTTGATGAGCAGCCAGGCATTTTCGTCTTTGGAATTTTTTATTTTAACCAATGCAAATTCTCCCTTAAGCTTTTTACCGTGAAGAATGAATTTCAAGGATTGTTTATGAAGTTCCGCTCTCATAATCATATCATCAGTCTTACCCTTTACTTTTTCGATGGGCTCATAAGTTCCTTCATCCCAGATTTCCACTTCACCGGCTCCATAATTTCCTTTTGGAATAGAGCCTTCAAATGTTCTATAAGAATACGGATGATCTTCTACCATCATTGCCAATCGTTTGTCAGACGAATTCAATGACGGACCTTTTGGAATTGCCCAGCTTTTTAAAGCACCTTCCATCTCCAGACGAAAGTCATAATGAAGTCTTGAAGCAGCGTGCCTTTGAATAACAAATTTCAGTTTCTTCCCACTCGCTTTTTCTTTGCCTTCCGGCTCAGAGGTTTCTTTGAAATTTCGTTTTTTATTATAATCTTCTAAAGCCATTTTAATTTTTTTTAATTATCCTGCTTTCTTTTTGCCTTTTTCCAGACTTGCTTTCAGCATTGCCATCAGGTCGGTGGCTTTACCTTCGGGTGCTTTGACTGTAGATAGTTTTATTTTTTTACCTTTTGCTTTTTGTTTGATTATTTTCAAAAGGTCTGCGTTGTAAGTATCTTTATACTTTGTAGGTTCAAAAGTCGTTGCCAAAGATTTGATTAGCTGTTCTGCCATTTTCAATTCTGCAGGTTTTGGAGTACTTCCTGCAGGAATTTTGAGGTCTTCGTAACTTCTCATCTCTTCAGGATAACGCATTCTGTTGACCATTAAAATCTTATCTTCATAAGGACGAACAAGGCAGAGAATCTCTCTTTCTCTCAGTATGAAAGAACCGATTCCTGCCATTTTGGTTTTGGTTAAAGCCTTTAATAATAATTTATAAGCACCTTCTCCATTCTTTTGAGGTTCTAGAAAATAAGGTGTTTCAAAAAGTGCAGGATCAATTTCAGCTTCTTTTACAAATTGAGAGATACTTAGAACTTTAGATTTCTCAGGACTTGCAGCTTCAAAATCTTCATCATTCAGGACGATGTATTTATCTTCGATTTTATAACCTTTTACGATATTTTCCCAAACTACTTCTTTCCCTGTTTTTTCATTCACACGTTTGAATCTGATATTACTTAAATCCTTGCTGTCAAGCATATCAAGATCAAGAGTGCTCGAATCTGTTGCCGAATATAATTTGATAGGAATATTGACGAGTCCGAATCCTATCGCGCCGTTCCAAATTGCTCGCATAATGATGATTTTAAATTAAATAAGAAATTAAATAGAACATCTTTAATTGTACAATAAATATTCCATCATTTTCTGTTAGCACATTATTTGTACCTGTTACGAAAAAGTAAAATGGAAAAACAAACTAAAAAAAAGATAAGACCCGAACAAAAACAACCGCGGCCAGGATTAGAAAAAAATATGGTTCCAATTCCTGAGACAGATCCTATTAAATATCCGAAAGAAGGAAAATTGAAAAACAAAGTGGCTCTGATCACAGGTGGTGACAGCGGAATTGGAAAAGCGACAGCTTTACTTTTCGCCAAAGAGGGTGCTGATATTGTAATTGCATATCTTAGCGAGACGAAAGATGCCAAACAGACGCAGAAAGAAGTCGAAAGCTATTCTCGGAAATGCACTTTAATCAAAGGAGATCTGGGAAAAGAAAATCACTGTAAGAAGGTTATCGAAACAGCCATAAAGAACCATAAAAAAATCGATATTATTGTAAATAATGCAGGATTACATTGGGAAGCTGAATCCATTGAAAATATATCGACAGAACAATTATTAAAAACTTTTCAAAATAACTTTTTCTCTTATTTCTGGATTACAAAATATGCAATGCCTTACCTCGAAAAAGGTGCCAGCATCATCAATACAACTTCAGTTACCGCTTACAGAGGAAGTCCTCAGTTGATTGATTACGCTTCGACAAAAGGTGCTATTGTTGCGTTTACTAGAAGTCTTTCTGCCAACCTAATTGATAAAGGAATCCGTGTGAACGCAGTTGCGCCGGGACCAATTTGGACGCCATTGATTGCTTCATCATTCGATAAAGAAAAAAACTCAGAGTTTGGAAGTGATTCGCCAATGAAACGTGCCGGAATGCCAAATGAAGTCGCACCATGCTTCCTTTTTCTGGCCACTGATGACTCCAGTTTCATTTCAGGACAGGTCTTGCATCCAAATGGCGGGGAAATTGTTAATGGATAATTATTAAATCAAAAATCAAAATATTATGTCAACAGAAAATCTTACCAATCAAGAAGCAGCAAAAAAAATCAAAGAACTATCCGAAAAAGCCAGAATTTGTATGTTTTGTACAGAGTTGGATCGATTACCTATCAACTCGAGACCAATGTCATTGCAGGAAACCGATGAAAGTGGAAATCTTTGGTTTATCAGCAGCGAAACCAGCAATAAAAATTTTGAAATCAAGGAAGACAACAGCGTTCAGTTGTATTTTATGAACAATAGCGACTCGGAGTATCTGTCGGTTTATGGAAATGCACATATCTATAAAGATAAAGCAACAATTGAGGACAAATGGTCACCAATGGCAAACGCTTGGTTTGACGGAAAAGACGACCCCAATGTTTCCATCATCCGTGTAGAACCTAAAGAAACTTATTACTGGGACACTAAAGCAGGAAAATTAATCAGCTTGTTAAGTTTCGCTGCCGCGGCAATTACCGGAAACGAAACAGATAATTCTGACGGCGTTGAAGGAACCGCAACAGTTTAAATTAAAAATTTAAATCATATAAAATCTCTGGCGACATTTTGCTGGAGATTTTCGTTTAAAATAAATTGGTCAGTTTTTTGAATAGTCTCAAAAACATCAATTTTATTATTCGTGAAACTCATCACATTCACAAACAAAGGCATTTATTGTCCGCAGGGAAAATTCTACATCGATCCGTGGCGACCTGTTGATTTGGCGGTTATAACGCACGGTCACGCCGATCACGCCCGTTGGGGAATGAAAAAATACCTTTGTCATCATTTTACAAAACCGATTTTGCACAAAAGAATCAGCGAAGATATCGAATGTCAAAGTGTGGAATATGGCGAAATCATCAATATCAATGGTGTAAAAGTTTCACTTCATCCTGCAGGTCACATTATCGGTTCGGCTCAGATTCGTTTGGAATATAAAGGGTATGTGAGCGTCGTTTCGGGAGATTATAAAGTTCAGGATGATGGACTGAGCACACCCTTCGAAGTGGTAAAATGCAATGAATTTGTAACTGAAAGTACTTTTGGACTTCCCATTTACAATTGGCTCGAAGTAGATGATTTAAACAAAAGACTTCAAAACTGGGTTTTAAGAAATAAAGAAAACCAGAAAACTTCTGTATTCATCGGATATTCTTTGGGTAAAGCTCAACGAATTATGAAAGCAGTTGAAGGCTTGGGAAAAATCCACGTTCACTACTCAATCGGAAAACTGAATGAAGCTTTTGAAAACGTCGGAATCACACTTCCCGACTACGAAATTCCTGATTTTAGGGAATCTGTAAAACATTTGCAGGATGAAATTGTCATCGTTCCACCTGCTTTACTGGACTCCAATGTCATTAAAAAAATTCCCAATCCTGCAACGGCAATTTGTTCAGGCTGGATGCAGGTTCGTGGTGCAAGACGATGGCGAAGTGCAGATGCAGGTTTCCCAATGAGCGATCACGCCGATTGGAAAGGACTTTTACAAGCCATAAAAGCAACAGAAGCTGAAATCGTACACGTTACGCACGGACAAACCGAAGTTTTCTCAAAATATTTAAACGAAATCGGGATTAAGTCTGATGTTGTTGAAACATTGTATGGCGATGATGACGAGGAGGAAAAAGAAAAGGAAATTATAAAAGATTAAGATTTTGATGACTTTTGAAAAGTTCCGTAGGAACGTCCTGTTAATAGAATTAAAAAAAACAATAACAAAGCGAAGCTCCGTAGGAGCGACCTGTTAATTACAGAATATAAAACAGCGAATCTCTCGCAGCCCGACTTGAACGGAGCTCTTTTTGTGAGGAGGAACGACGAGCAAAAAAGCGGGAGTGGAAGACGGAAAAGCTGCCTAAATAAACAATAAAAAATGAAACATTTCGCAGAACTCATCAACGCTCTCGAAAGCACCAACAAAACCAACGCAAAAATCGATGCCATCATCGATTATTTGGAACGTGCGCCAGATGAAGATAAAGTGTGGTTCATCGCCCTGTTTACGGGCAAAAGACCGAAGCGAAATGTAAACACCAATTATATGAAAGAATGGGCGTTGGAAATTACACAATTGCCTTTTTGGTTGTTTCAAGAAAGCTATTCTTCAGTCGGAGATTTGGGTGAAACTTTGTCACTCGTTCTTCCGCCACCCACCGAAAAAATCGATAAATCGCTGTCTGAATGGATGAATGAAATCATCGGTTTAAAAGAAAAATCAGACGCAGAACAAAAAGATTTTGTCTTAAATTCCTGGAACGGTTTGGATTACACGGAACGTTTGATTTTCAATAAATTATTAGGCGGAAGTTTCAGAATTGGAGTCTCAGATAAAACTTTAATTAATGCTTTAACGAAATTTTCCAATCAAGAATCGAGTGCTTTAACACATAGTTTGATGGGAAAATGGCAACCGGAAAATACGTCTTTCAAAGAATTGATTTTGGCAGAAAATATCAATCCCGACAATTCAAAACCATATCCGTTTTGTCTGGCTTATCCTTTGGAAAAAGATTTGGAAGATTTGGGAAAACCCGATGAATGGCAAATCGAATATAAATGGGACGGAATTCGTGGACAAATTATCCGTAGAAATGAAGAAGTTTTTATCTGGTCACGAGGTGAAGAATTAATTACCGAACAGTTTCCCGAAATCAAAGAAGTCGTTCAGAAGATGAAAGGAAATTTTGTTTTGGATGGAGAAATTCTAGCGGTAAAAGACAATCAGGTTTTGAATTTTAATGAATTACAGAAACGTCTCAACCGAAAAACTTTAACCAAAAAAATGCTTTCAGAAATTCCGATTCAGGTTTTTGCTTATGATTTGTTGGAATTGGAAGGAAATGATTTAAGGGAAAAAACGATTTCTGCAAGACGAGTAATGCTGGAAGAATTATTATTAAATCAGCATCCCGAAAAAATTAGACTTTCCGAGCTTATTGAATTTGAAAACTGGCAAGATTTAAATACAATTAGAGAAAATTCTAGAGAAATCAACAGTGAAGGTTTGATGCTTAAGCAGAAAAATTCTCACTACCATTCCGGACGAAAAAAAGGCGATTGGTGGAAATGGAAAATCGATCCGCTTACGATTGACGCCGTTCTCATCTACGCTCAGAAAGGAAGCGGAAGAAGAAGCGCCTACTACACCGATTACACTTTTGCCGTGAAAAATGAAGATAAATTAGTCACGATTGCCAAGGCGTATTCCGGTTTAACGGACAAAGAAATAATGGAAGTCAGCAAGTTTGTCAACAAAAATGCGATTGAAAAATTTGGTCCCGTCCGAACCGTAAAACCCGAATTGGTTTTTGAGATTGCCTTCGAAGGAATTGGTTTCAGTAATCGTCACAAAAGTGGTGTGGCTTTGCGTTTCCCAAGAATTGTAAGATGGAGAAAAGATAAAAAAGTGGATGAAATTGATGATTTGGAAGAGATTAAGAAATTGATACAGTAATTTTTTTCTATTTGAGAATTAATTGAGAAAGAATTTCTTTTAAATTTAAATGACTAGCATCTTGAATTTTTTTTGAATGTTCAGAAACCAAATCTATCCAATCAAAAATTTTCTTTTTATCGTTCGTTTTTACTTCCCAATATTCTGAAAGCTCGCTTGCGGAAGTTTGCAAAATTGTTTCAACAATTTCAGGAATTGCATTCAGTAAGTTTAGAAAAATACGTGGCACATTCTTATACGTTTTATCCTTAATCGATAAATCAACTTTTCCTCCAGCAGTATATAAATCTCGAACATTTGGACATACCACTGCTTCACCAGTAACTAACCATATTGCAACACGACCAAATTTATCATTACTGTTTCCAAAAAGCTCTGGAAAGTAAATCATTGAACGAATTTTTAGTTTTTGCTTTTCAGTTGTAGTTAAATTATTCCAAATTCTGATTACGATGTTACTTGCTTTATTAGTATTTTCAGCATCCATCCACCACAATTCTTCACCTGGTTTTAGTTTGCTTTTATAATAATGAACAATAGGGCGTATTGGATTATCTTTTTTTCGAAGAGTATTGTAAGGCATATTTATTTTATCAAAAATAGTTTTACCTTTTTCTAGATTCATATCAATCAGATATCTTGGTGAATGAGTGACAACAACCTCAGATAATACTTCTTCATAAGGGCGACAACGAAACTCAATCGGACTTGCAAGTTTTGCGAATAACATAAAAATTCTTTCAATATTATCAACACGTGTACTTTCCAAAACACTATTACCTGTCGTTTTCCAATGATTTTGAGTTGTAGTTTTTACTTCAATACCGTAAAATTTTTTAGCAATTATATCAGGAAATTTTTGTCCTCCAATCAATTCTATTGAATCTTCGAATGGAGTTCCGACTGCTAATTCAGACATCAAATCTTTAACATATGGTTCAAGATTTCTTCCTAGTAATTTTTGTATTTCTTTTGTAGGATTTTGACCGTGAAGATTTAACTCTTCCGTAGTTCTACTTAGTAAAGAATCAAATTCACTTCTATTCGGCTCTGAATTAACTGAAACAACCATCTTAATTTTTAAAATATAAATCCCATAACTCTTCAATTCTACGAGCTAAATTGTACGCAAGAAGAGGTGGAACTGCATTACCTATAATTTTATATGCTTGAGAAGGACTTACTAAATATGAGCCTTTTCGACCATTTTTATTTTCAATGACAAAATCATAATCAGGAGGAAAAGTTTGAATCAAAGCGCATTCTCTTACAGTTAATCTTCTTTCTTTAAGTCCTTTCTGTAATTCACTTTCAATTTGTCCGTTATTTTCTTTAGACAGACGTCTGAATTCTATATTTCCGTGATGTTCTGCTCTGATTGTTGGTGATATACTGGATAGTTTAATCTCAGTTTGTCCCTGACAATGCTTACCCATAAATTTAGCTTTTGAATAAGATTTTTGGGATAAATCATTTGAATTTTCGGGCTCTTGCAAATTCTTAAAAACATTTTTTAATTGTACGAAATGTTTTAAATCAACGCCCGTATCAGTAAACGAATGAGTTGGTTTTGGATAAGGATTATATCTATCTGGAATATTATTTTGTTCTAGCTGTTCAATTATTCCTTCTCTAAGTGCTGATTTCTTGATTCCAATAAAAATCACACGTTCTCTAGATTGAGGAACGCCATAGTCTGCTGAGTGTAAAACTTGTGGGTCCAAAACAATATATCCATTTCCATTAGCCGAAGAAAAATCACTTTGAATAATTTCTTTAACATTATCAAGATTAACTAAACCTTTAACATTTTCAGCAATAAAAATTTTTGGTTGAGTAATTTCAATAACTTCTTTCATCCACATATAAAGTTGACCTCTCGTTTCAATAGAAGCTGTTTTGTCATCAATTAATTCACCTTTATGATTTTTATGAGAATTAAATCCATTTCTTTTCCCAGATAAACTAAAATCTTGGCAAGGAAATCCACCGGTAACAATATCAACTTCATCTGGAAAAATGGAAATCCCATTTTTATGCATTTTTACTAAATCCACGATACTATCTTGGTAAAAGTCTTCTGCATTATTGCCTCTTTTAGAAAAATAGTTGACCCAAGCATTTCTAGCGTCTGATAAAATATCATTAGCAAAAACAGTTTTAAATTTTGTTTTTTTTAATTCAACAAATCCATTTTTTAATTTTCTACTAATGAAATCCGGCGATAAAACTTCGTTTACAGATTCTTGTAATACAGAAAAACCTCCTTCAAATCCTAAATCCATTCCTCCACAACCGGAAAATAATGAAAGTACATTTAAAGTATCATTCTTCTTTCGTGACTTTACATCTTGATAGTATAAGAATTCCAATTGTGGTTCTTTAACTACACTTACTTCTTTTTTTAGATTATCAACCCGCATAGTATAAACATCACAATTTTTAAAGTTAAATTTTCAATATTCAAATATATTAAATGATATATAATAGTACAATTTTATTTTGAAATTGGTTAAAAATTTGATAATGTAAAGATGTAAGAACTAAATATAATTTGAGCAACTTCGAAAATACCAACGGCTTTAAAATCATTCAAAACTGGATGATGGAAAAATCGATTTCGCCTTTTAAATTTCAGGTACAGACTTGGCAGAAATTTGGGAGCGGTTACAGCGGAATGGTGGTTGCTCCAACCGGTTTTGGGAAAACATTTTCTGTTTTTTTAGCTTTAATTTCCGATTTTCTCAATCATCCTGAAAATTACAAAATCGGACTGAAAATGATTTGGATTACGCCACTTCGTTCGCTTTCAAAAGATATCGCCAAAGCAATGCAGGAAGCGATTGATGAAATCGGCTTGGATTGGACAGTCGGAGTTCGAAATGGCGATACAGACCCAAAAGTCCGACAACAGCAAGTTAAAAATATGCCCGAAATTCTCGTGGCTACTCCCGAAAGTTTACAATTATTATTAGGTCAAAAAAATCATCAGCGTTTTTTTACGAATTTACAGACGATTGTTGTAGATGAATGGCACGAGTTATTAGGTTCGAAACGTGGAGTTTTGGTTGAACTGGGGATTTCGCAATTGAGAAATTATGTTCCAAAACTTAAAATTTGGGGAATCACGGCAACCATCGGAAATCTGGATGAAGCGATGGAAGTTTTAATTCCATATCCAATTAAAAAGACAAAAGTTACCGCCAAAGAACATAAAAAAATTGAGATTCTCCCTGTTTTCCCTGATGAAGTTGAAATTTTGCCTTGGGCAGGACATCTCGGACAGAAATTGGCAGATAAAGTGGTTCCGATTATTTTACAATCAAAATCGACGATTGTTTTTACCAATACGAGAAGCCAGAGTGAAATGTGGTATCAGCTTTTGCTGAATGTTTATCCTGATTTTGCGGGACAAATTGCTATTCATCACAGTTCGATAGATTCAGAATTGAGAAACTGGATTGAAGAAAACCTAAGTTCAGGAAAACTCAAAGCAGTAGTTTCAACATCTTCTTTAGATTTGGGAATTGACTTTAAACCTGTTGATACGGTGATTCAAATCGGTTCTGCAAAAGGTGTTGCGAGGTTTTTACAACGTGCAGGGCGAAGCGGCCACTCCCCTTTCGAAACTTCGAAAATCTATTGTGTTCCGACGCATTCTTTAGAATTAATAGAAGTTTCTGCCTTAAAAGAGGCCGTCAAGCAGAATGTGATTGAACCTCGTGAACCACAAGTTTTATGTTTTGATGTTTTGGTTCAGTTTCTGATGACTTTGGCGATTGGCGACGGATTTTATCCTGAAGAAACTTATGAAAGAATCAAGCAAGTCTATACTTTTCAGGAAATTACGGATGCAGAATGGAAATCAATTATCGAGTTTTTGACGATTGGCGGAAGTGCATTGAAAAGTTACGAAGAATATCATAAAGTGGTCGTGATGGAAGACGGTTTGCACAAAGTGACTTCGCGAAGAATTGCGATGCTCCACCGAATGAATATGGGTGCAATTGTGAGCGATGCGATGCTGAAAGTGAAATTCATTTCCGGCGGATATATCGGGATGGTTGAGGAATATTTTATATCAAGATTGAAGAAAGAAGAGAGATTTATTTTGGCGGGAAGAGTTCTGGAAGTCGCTATGATAAAGGATATGACGGTTTTCGTTCGGGCTTCAAAAGGAAAAGCACAGGCTCCAAGTTATTTGGGCGGAAGATTGCCACTGAGTTCTAATCTTGGTCAGTTTTTACGTGAAAAATTGTCGATTGCGCTCAATCCAAAAGCTTCAGAGAAAGAATTAAAATTTTTGCATCCGCTTTTAATCAATCAGGAAGAGCGGTCGCATATCCCGAAAGATGATGAATTTTTGGTGGAAATGATTAAAAACCGTGAAGGGTATCATTTATTTATGTATCCGTTTGAAGGTCGTTTGGTTCACGAAGTGATGGCTGCTTTGATTGCTTTCAGAATTTCAAAACTGGCTCCGATTTCGTTTTCAATGGCTATGAATGATTATGGTTTTGAATTATTCAGTGACAAAGAAATTCCTCTGAATGAAGAAAATTTAGGCAAAATTTTAACACGCGAAAATCTGATGAACGATGTCATTTCCAGTATTAATGCAGCAGAAATGGCGAGAAGAAAATTCCGCGATATTGCGGTGATTTCCGGAATGGTGGTGCAGAATTTTCCCGGACAACAGCGTTCTAATAAATCTCTTCAAAGTTCGGCAGGTTTGATTTTTAAAGTTTTGGAAGACCACGATCCGAATCATTTTTTGGTGAGACAGGCTTATACAGAAGTTTTCAATATGCAGTTGCAGGAACAAAGATTGGTAGAAGCTTTCAAAAGAATTGAAAAATCGAAAATTATTTTGAAATTCGCTAATTCTTTTACTCCATTAAGTTTCCCTATAAAGGTTGACAGTTTGAGGCAGACTTTGACGAGCGAAGATTTGGATGCGAGAATTCAGAAGTTGATTCAACAGGCTAAGAAATTGAAGTAATTAAATGAAAATAGTAACAAAAAATATCAATATCCAAAACGAAGTTTTTACTTTAACCAATCAGCGAGCATTGTTTTGGAAAAAAGAAAAAGCTTTGATTCTGTCCGATTTACACATCGGAAAAACGGCTCATTTTCGCAAAAATGGAATCGCCCTTTCCGACCAGGTTTTCGAAAACGATTTGCAAAGATTATCTGTTCTCATCGAATATTTTAAACCAGAAAAGTTTCTCGTAGTTGGCGATTTGCTTCACGCAGGAGACAATTCAGGTGTTGATAAATTCTGCGAATGGAAAAACCAATTCCCCAATCTTGAATTTCATTTGATAGAAGGTAACCACGATAGAATATCAAAAAAATTAGAGTCCAAACTTTGTTTAAATTTCAGAGATGAAATCTTGGAGATTGATAATTTTATTTTCGTTCACGATTTTCAGAAAAAAAATGAAAAATTTCAGATTACAGGTCATATTCATCCGGGATTTGTTATCAATTCATCAGTGAAAAATATTAAACTACCTTGTTTTGTTGTTTCTGAGAATCAGTTGTTACTTCCTGCTTTCAGTGAGTTTACAGGTTTAGATACAAAAAATCTCCCTAAAAAAGGGAAATTGTATGTATTTACGGATGCTGAGATTTATGAGATTTAGCTTTTCTTTTTGAACATCATACAGCAAATCAACAATGTGATATTAACCAAAACTGAAAAACTATTGGATAAAATAATTGGCAATTCGTTTTGTAAGATTCCGTACCAAACCCAAAGTGATAATCCTGTAATCAAGACCAAAAGCATTGCTACTGAAATGTCTTCTGCATTTTTTTCCGTGATAACTTTGATGAGTTGTGGTATCATCGCAATAGATGTAATCCCACCGGCAATTAGACCAAGTACTTCTTTATCCATTAATAATTATTTTTTCTTGTTATGAAAGATGCTTTATATGCTTCATCTCGTAATTTTTGAATCCTTCCTACGGGCTGTAATTCTTCAATATTTTCAAAAGGGTTGAATGATAAACCTTCCACCCACTTATTACTTTTATCAATTACTTCAGAAATTTTAATTGTTCCAATCGATACAAAGTCAGAATTTTTCCACATTTTATTCAATTGATTGACGGGTTGTTTTTCCAAATTATAACAATACTGGACCATCAATTCCAATTCATAATTATTATCTTTTAAATAGTTTTCGATAGCGTGGTCAATACGTCTTTCATCAAATTTCGTACAAGTATTTTTAGGAACTAATTTTAATTTAACTAAATCGTTTCCCAATCTATATACACCAATGGAATGATAATCAAAAGACAAAATAAAATGCTTTCTTTTTCTCAGAAATTTCAAAACTTCAGCCATAAAAGAAGGATGAAATACATCTGGTAAAACCAAAAGAAAATTCTTCATTATCCTTATTAGATTCCAGAATTTTTGCAAAATGTTTCCGGCAAAAAACCTGTTAATTGAAATGAAAATTTTAAGAAATTGAGAAACATTATTAATCGGAAACAGGGGGAAATTCACCAGAGGGAAATTAGCAATTGTCTGCTTTTCATCAGAAATTTTAACCGAAAATCCATAAGCTGGAATTGTTCTTTCCTGAGAAACCAATTTCATATGTGCATTGGAAATCCTAATCAAACAATCTAATTTTTGTTTTGGAAAAATATGATATTTTTCTAAGTTTTCATTTGCAAAAAAAGTTCCTTTTAATGTTGAGTAAGCTGTAACGTGCGCATCTCTGGTTTTGTGACTTACATTATTAATTTTGTCCGATTTTGAAACAAAATGTTTAATTGCTGTACATGCTTTTTCCAGAAGCTTAAACTCTTTTGAAGTAAGGGAATCTAAGTCCGAGGTATATTTTATTTTGGAAGCCATACCGTTGTCCAAACTAAAATGAAGCCAAAAAAAAAGCTCCGAAAGGAGCTCAAGATATTTTGATTAAAATATGATTACTTGATTAAAGTAATATTGACAGCAGAAAAACCTTTTGGTGATTTTTCCTTTTCAAAAGAAACTCTGTTTCCTTTTTTCAAAGGCTGGTCTGCATTATTTCCGTGAAAAAACACATTCTCTTTATTGTTATCTTCTGTGATAAAACCATAGCCTTTATCACTTAAAAAAGTAACAATCCCCTTTTTCAATGTTTCTTCCGCTTCGATAGGCGCTGCACCCAATTGGATATTATTGATATCCACCTCTATCCTTTCTTCAGGCGGTGTAGATGTAAGCCTTCCGTAAGCATCGACATACATAAATTCTACTTCTTTTCCTTTGTCGTTATTAGTTTTACGCTCTTCACGACGCTGTGCTTTTTCTTTTTGCTTTTGTAGTTTTTTCTTAAAATTTTCTTTTTTTGAGAAAGAATCTGCCATAAATTATTGCTTGTTGTTTTAAATTATTTTAATGATGAATCAAAAGAAACGGAAATCTCCGAGAGATAGTTGTCCGAAATCAATTGTTATAAGATAAAATAGTCTGTCTGTATTGCTATCAGGAGTTAAAAAATAAAACTTGAATCAGTTTGAGAATACAAATGAGAAAATTGTACCAGCAAGAGCAGAGGACTGTTTATAAATTATAATGCAAATATACAAAAAATTATGAAAAATTTAAAATGATTAATAAATCATTTGCATTGGGACTATCTATATATATTAAAAATTATTGAAAATCCATTCCGTAAAAAACCGTAATTTTTATATTTTAGCATAATGAAAAATCTACTTTATATTTTTCTTGGAGGCGGAACGGGAAGCATATTACGCTTTCTGATTTCTACTTACACGCAAAAACTTTGGAATGTCAATGCCTTTCCCATAGGAACTTTTTTAGTCAATATATCGGGCTGTTTTCTAATTGGATGTTTATCTGCCTACTTCTTGAAAATTGATAATTCTCTAAAATATTTATTAATAACGGGACTTTGTGGTGGTTATACAACGTTTTCGACTTTTTCAGCTGAGAATTTTTCTTTGTATGAGAATTCCAATTACAGCATGCTGATTTTTTATAGTCTTTTTAGTCTTTTTATAGGGATATTGATGGTTTTTCTGGGATTTCAGGTTGTTAAAAATTAATTTTTCCTTTTGATAATTAGACATTTAATGATTTTTTATAAAAATTATTTGCTAGGAACGCAAAAGCTTTCTATATTTGCACCACTGAAAACGAGAGATCGTAGCAAGTAAGGAGAGTTGGCAGAGTGGTCGATTGCGGCAGTCTTGAAAACTGTTGACTGTAACAGGTCCGGGGGTTCGAATCCCTCACTCTCCGCAAAAAAGCCTATAAACAGCGTGTTTATAGGCTTTTTAATTTTTGGGTGCTAATCTAGGTGCTAAATATTAAAATATCATCTTAATTTAATTTTTAGAAGTATTTTTCAGTTTGATTCAATTCGTGTATCAATAAGACGGTAATCAATTTTATTTTATCGGTTTTAAAAGAATCAGGTAGAAGCTTTAAATGAAATCAAAAGATTAAACAAAGATTTGCTTAAATCTAAAGATGAACAAATTAAAACTCTTGAAAATCTAGTAAAAAAATAAGTAAACTCGGGATAATTAGTCGTTCCTTAACA
>NZ_RJTU01000013.1 GCF_003730015.1 Epilithonimonas hominis
ATATATCGAGGATTCATAAAATTAAATACTTCCATTTCGCTTGACAATGCTGAATCTGTTGTTGACCCTCAAAACCCAAATGTTCGTGGCGCGCACGGCGAAGAGGAAAAGGATGAATTGGAAAGCATTATCAATGGATTTAACGAAAAATGGTTTCAGGGTTGGGAGGCTACGCCGGAAGATCAAAAGGTGAAATTTATATCTTTGAGTAAATCTGTAAAGGCACATCCGGACTTTAATGCAAAAGTAGCACAGAATTCCGATGACCAAAACAGAGAATTAGCTTTAAAGAAAATTCTTGATGATGTGATGGCTCAACAGAGAAAGCAAGAACTGGAACTTTATAAACTTTACGCTCAGGATTCTTCTTTTTATCAGGCTTTTTTAAATACAATGAAGCAGGTGATTAATGTAAGATAGACTAAACTAAATCTAATGCACCACACCCACCGCATCGCCATTCTAGAAGACAACAGTAAGCAGCTGGAGAAGCTGGAACTGTATCTGGAGCAGATTCCAAATGCGGAGCTAGTGCTGAAGAGCAGGAGTTCCGATCATTTTTTCCAGGAGTTTGACAATGCCCACCCCGATATTCTGATAGCCGATCTGGATCTGGGCAATGACAGTATGACCGGAATGGAAGTGGCGCAGGAAATCAGGATTCCTGTGTTTTTTGCAAGTGTCGACACCCGCGAGTATGTTGAAAATATAGAACATCTGAAACGGGATGCGGAGATCTGTGTGGATCATATTACCAAACCGTTCAGCGAAGCGCAGTTTGTAAAAAGCTTCAGACGCTTTTTGCAGGAGGTATCATACTTTGCGCCACCTGCATATATCTACCTGGATTTCAATAAAACCAAAAAGAACAGAATCTTGATAGATGATATTGTCTATCTATGTGCCGATAAGATGGCAGGCTCAGAATCCAATAATAAACAGATACACTTCATCAATCGAAAAGCGGAAAACCTGATCGATTTTTCTTTCTCCAGGATGGAGGAAAAAGGACTTTTAAAAACAAAGTTTCTGACCATTCACAAATCCTTCCGGGTGAACAAGAAATACATCCGTTGCTACCACAAAAAATCTGAGACCATAGAAATATCAGTATTTGATGACCTTATGAAGATCAGGACTCTGCATCTGCCTGTATCTGAAAACTACCAGAGTAGCATAAAAAAAGAGCTGGGATAGCCGCTCTCATTCTCCAGAAAAAAGCTTTTGTTCCTACGCTTCCGATGTTGTTTCCGGAAGCGTATTTTTTTTGATTTTCGGATGATGTTTTGATAAGTCTATAGTGTCGACAAATTTTAAATGCGGAATCCGAAAAGCAATTAGAGTAGGAATTTAAAAACAAACAATTTAAACATTATTATGAGTCACTCTAAACCAACACCAAAACCAGCTTCAACAAAAAAAGCAGGGTCTTCTAAACAGCCGGCACCAAATCCAAACTGGCCAAGTAAGACAGGAGAACCTTCAGGAAAAAGAAGAGGGAACAATTTTTAAAACAATTAATTGATAACAACTTAAACAAAAATATAATGGCTAAGACAATCAAACCACAGGATAACGCTGCTAATATCAAGAATGCGAACAAAGGTACTAGTGGTACTAATAAGCAATACGAAAAAAACCAAGGCAACAGAGGACAACAGCTGAACCCTAATCGTAAAAAATAATTAAGAGCCTGAGAATAATCTCAGGTTTTTTGATTTTGTAGATCTAAAATAATCGCTGAAGTTTGTCAATTCAAAAACTCAGTCGGTTGTATGCGCACCGCATATTCGCTGCCTAGGAAAAGTGGATTACCGTGCTTCTCCGACCAGAAACCGTCTAATATATGGGCATTAAGACTGCGGTAAACGGCAACGCCTTTGTAAACTTTGCCTTCATCATCCTCATATCGGAAGTTAATCACCAAAATATCATTTTTAAAAAAGCCTGAACCAGACTGGGTATGATCACCAATCGTCCAATTTGCCACTATACGCTGGTTAGCATCCAGACTTAGGCTCAAGACACCATAATAAACAGAACCATTCTCATCCTGATTGCTTCCCTCGATGCTGTAGTGTCCTACAAGTTCCTCTATAGTCATAGCTGTTGAATTATAAGATTGATTCAAAGATAGCCAACCGTTTTTAATCGACAAAGCTATAAAATCATGTCAATCGGAAACTTTTAACAAATTTTAAACTTTCTACAGTAGTGTGCGGCATCATTTTTTCTAATTGACATACATATTAACACTAAAAAATAAAATATTATGTCAAAGAAAGTAGCCATACTGGCAACCGACGGATTCGAAGAAAGTGAATTGAGCTCTCCAAAAGAGCATCTTGAAAAGCAGGGTTGGACTGCCCATATTGTAAGTCCAAAATCAGGAACCATCAAAGCTTGGGCAGAAACAGACTGGGGTAAAGATTATGATGTGGACAAAACTCTGGATGAGGTTTCTGCATCAGATTATGATGCGCTAGTATTGCCGGGTGGTGTTATCAATCCGGATCAGTTAAGGACTAACGAAAAAGCTTTATCTTTTGTGCAAGACTTTTTCCAGCAGCATAAGCCTGTAGCCTCTATTTGCCACGGACCACAAATCCTAATTAATGCAGGTGCGGTAGAAGGCAGAAAAATGACTTCGGTAGAATCAGTCAGTATCGACCTGAAAAATGCAGGAGCGCAATGGGAAGATAGTGAAGTGGTAGTGGATAAAGGCTTGGTGACTAGTCGAACGCCTAAAGATCTACCGGCTTTCAATGCTAAAATGGTAGAAGAAATCAAAGAAGGAAAGCACGAGGAGCAAACATTGTAAAATTATTAAATAATTGAGAAGCCTGAATATCTGACGTATTCAGGCTTTTTTTTAAGTTAGTAAATAAAAAAATCATCAATAAGATTCCAATACGAATTTACTGATGATAGATTTATAAAAGATATTAGTGTATTTCTAGATTCGAACTTCATTGACACTTAACTGATCAATGAGGTTCTGCAGATGTTCGATGTCTTTCATCACTTTCCGGTACGAAGATTTAGCATAATCTGCAAAGCTGTTGCGCTCAGGTTGTAAGCCTTCTTCACATACCGTGTTGAATTGCGGCTTTTCTACGATATCATCTTTATAATCGTTCAGACAAGCATCTATTGCAGATCGTTTTCTTTTGCAAGTGATGCGATTCTTCAGTCTTTTGAGTGAGCTTAGCATATAAGGATTGTCATTGTAAGGATTAACGAAACTGCTTTTTTCTTGCGCTCCCTGAAATATGAAAAAACCGTCTTCCCCGGTCATTTTCAAAAATTTGTTATCAAATATCATAGTGTAAAAAGGTGTTAAGTTATATTCGAATAATTGAATTTATGATATGTTGATAATCAATTATAAGACCACAAACTTCTTTTAGGAGACTGATGAGCATCTTTTTTCAAAAAAATTATAGCCGCTCGTAATGAGTAGTTATAATGATGGGCATTAATATATTGTCTTGACAAAAATGAAATTAATTAATGAATTGTAAAACAAGTTTGTACGTATGCGCTGAAAGGCCTAATGAATTGTTAAGATGATAATTGCGGGGTTTTAAATGCATCATCATCATCATCTAATAAAAATAAAAAAATATGTCTGAATAATCAAGGAAGTGGACGTATAGTTTGATTATGAAAACTAGATTAGCATCGAAATATGGATCATTATTTTCTTTCGTTTTTTTCCAAAATCACAAAATCATATCTTATGTCAATTCATTTCCGTTGAAAAGTCTCTACATTTGGTACTTGAAAATTTACAGTTAAATGAAAATACTAGCATTCGGAGCAAGTAACTCCAAAGAATCCATCAACAAAATATTAGCAGAATATACAGCGAAACAATTCGAAAATGCAGAAGTGGAACTGCTTGATCTTAACGATTACGAAATGCCCATCTTTAGTGTGGATAGAGAAAAGCACGACGGAATCCCAACTTTAGCTTTGAGATTTGCTGAAAAAATAGATGCTTCAGATTTATTGATTATTTCTTTTGCAGAATATAACAGTACTTATACCACAGCTTTCAAAAATATATTTGATTGGATTTCTAGAATCAAAGACAGAAAACATTTCGGCGAAAAACCAGTATTTGTATTAGCAACTGCGCCAGGGCCTGGAGGCGGAAAAAATGTTGTTGCTCATTTCGAGACTAGAGCACCTTTTAGTGGAGCAAATGTTTTGCAGAGCTTCGTATTGCCTAAATTCAAAGAAACTTTTGATATCGAAAAAGGAATTGTGGATGAAGAAAAGAATACTGAGTTTCAGAAGAAATTGTCTGCTGTTAAAAACTTTTTTGAATAACATTTTGGAATGTTGTGTTAAGAATGCTTAACTTTGCTACAAAGAAAAATGAAATTTAATCCGATGGAAATCCCACAACTTCATTTCAAGCAATCTATTAATTCTTGCAAAAAGAATGATACAATTGCCTCCGAACTTGTGAGCTAAAATAACGGCCGACTATCTTAATAAGATTGTCGGCTTTTTTATTGGAATAAAACTGAAAGTAAAGTTTGAAATAAATCTAATGAATTCCAAGATTCTTTCAGGTTTTCAAAAGCCTGAAAGAATCGAAAGAATCGCAATTCTGAAAATCTAAAAATGAGCAATACCTACAAGTCAGCCGGCGTTGACAAAGAAGAAGGTTACAAAACCGTGGATAAAATCAAATCTGCCGTTGCAGAAACCCATAACAAAAATGTTCTGAACAATCTGGGAAGCTTCGGTGCGTTCTATGAGATTGCTGGATATAAGAATCCGGTGTTGGTCTCTGGAACAGACGGTGTAGGAACCAAACTGAAAGTAGCGTTGGATTCTAAAAAGTACGATTCTATCGGTATCGACTGTTTTGCAATGTGTGCTAACGACATCCTTTGTCACGGAGCAAAACCACTGTTTTTCTTAGATTATTTAGCTTGTGGAAAATTGGATTCAGACATCGCTGCAGAAATCGTTCTTGGAATGGTAAATGCTTGCAAGGATAACAATTGCGCTTTGATTGGTGGTGAAACTGCCGAGATGCCAGGGATGTATCAGCCGGGCGATTACGATGTTGCCGGATTCTGCGTAGGAATTGTAGAGAAAGACCAAATCATCGACGGTTCCAAAATCAGAAAAGGAAACAAAATCATTGCAATCCCAAGTTCCGGATTTCATTCCAACGGATTTTCTTTGGTAAGAAAGATTTTCCCAAATTTCGAAGAAGAATTCGAAGGGAAACCATTATACGAGACTTTGCTTGTGCCAACAAGATTGTATTATAAAGACATTCATAAAGTTTTGGAAGAAGTTCCTGTTTGCGGGATTGCGCACATCACAGGAGGCGGATTGTACGAGAATGTTCCGAGAATCATTCCCGATGGACTTTGCGCTGCTATAGATGAATCTAAAATCAAAGTTCCAACCGTGATGTTAGAACTGGAAAAACGAGGAAACATCGATAGAAAAGAGATGCACGGGACTTTCAATATGGGTGTGGGGATGGTTTTGGTAACCGATGAGAATCACGTTGACAAAATCCTTGACCTTTTGGAAGATGCTTATGTTGTAGGCGAAATAACAGAAGGAAGCGAGAAAATTACTTTAAATTTTTAGGAGCTTAATCCCGCTATCCGCTATATCTTTTTTGTTTTTTAGACGTTTTGTCATTCCGAACGAAGTGAGGAATCTAAAAAAACAAAAAAGGATGTCGCTACTATCGGGGCTAAGTAAACATTATGGTTAAAAAACTCTTTGCTAAGTAAAACGCCTTTATCTCAATATGTTTATTGTTTTTAAAGGAATCGATGATTATGCCAAAGGCGAATTGCGAACTTAAAAACATTGAGTATTAAAGAAAAGCTTTGCGGACTTTGCGTTTAAAAAGCATAGCATTAAAATGAAAAACTTAGTCATACTAATTTCAGGTTCAGGAACCAATCTTCAAAGAATCATTGACTGTATCAGCAACGGCGAAATCCGAAATGCAAAAGTGAATCTGGTGATTGCAGACAGAGAATGTTTCGGATTGGAAAGAGCAAAAAAATATAACATCCCGAATTTATTAATCAAACGTGGAAAAGACTTTTCTGAGAACTTAGAAAATGCAATTCCGGAAGATACAGATTTGATTGTCTTGGCTGGTTTTCTATCTATTTTGAAACCTGAGTTCTGCAAAAAATGGGAAGGTAAGATGATTAATATTCATCCGGCGTTGTTGCCAAAATTTGGAGGAAAAGGAATGTGGGGACATCACGTTCACAATGCAGTGATTGAAGCCGGAGAAAAAGAAAGTGGAGCAACCGTTCATTTTGTGACTTCGGGAATCGATGAAGGCGAGATTATTCTCCAAGGGAAATTTGATGTTGAAGAAAATGATACAGCTGAAACATTAGCTCAAAAAGTTCATCAGATTGAATATGATATTTTCCCAAAAGCCATTGATTTGGTTCTTAATAAATAAAATTGATTTAATTAAAGTGAAAATGGTATTTTAATTCGTAAATTACTTTAATATAATGATTTATGACTTTTAATTCAAATTAACTTTAATCTTAAAAATGAAATCTAATAGCTCCGTTGGAGCAATCTAATAATAGAAATCCGGAGGTGAAAGAACCGGTAAATCACAGTTTGAATAAAACTGTAAAAAGTAAAATTTGAAAGAAAAAATGAACAAATCGAAGATTCGTGAATTCATTTGAAAAAGTTAACATTTATGAACAAAAAGAGAGCACTTATCAGCGTATCTGATAAAAGCGGTTTGGTAGATTTTGCCAAATTTTTGGAAGCTAACAATTACGAATTGATTTCCACAGGCGGCACTTTCAAACATCTGAAAGATGCTGGTCTTAATCCAATCCAAATTGATGAAGTAACCGATTTTCCAGAGATGCTGGACGGAAGAGTGAAAACGCTTCACCCAAAAGTTCACGGCGGATTGTTGGCAGTTCGTTCCAACGAAGAACATATGAAAACTGTTCAGGATTATGAAATCGGATTGATTGATATGGTGATTGTGAATCTTTATCCATTTTTTGAAAACGTGAACAAGGATATTTCTCTTGACGAAAAAGTAGAATTCATCGATATTGGTGGGCCTTCTATGTTGCGTTCTGCAGCTAAGAATTTCAATTCTGTGACAGTTTTGACAGATGTTAATGATTATCAAATCGTTAAAATCGAAATGGAGCAAAACGGTAATACTTACATTGAAACCAGAAAAAAACTTGCTGGAAAAGTATTCAACCTGACTTCTGCTTATGATGCGGCGATTTCCAGTATGCTTTTGGATGAAGAATATCCAACTTACTTGAACGCTTCTTATAAAAAGGTTTCTGACCTTAGATATGGCGAAAATCCTCATCAGTCTGCAGCTTATTACACATCGACTTTTGAAAACGGAGCAATGAAAGATTTTGAGATTTTGGGAGGTAAAGAATTGTCTTTCAATAATCTTCATGATATGGATTTGTGCTGGAAAGTGGTTAACGAGTTCAAAGAAGAATTGGCTTGTTGCGCCGTAAAACACTCTACGCCTTGCGGTGTTGCCGTTGGAACTACAGCTTTGGAAACTTATACCAAAACTTTCGAATGTGACCCGGTTTCTATCTTCGGTGGAATCATCGGAATGAATTATAAAGTAGATGCTGCAACAGCTGAGGAATTGAACAAAACTTTCCTTGAAATTGTTATGGCAACAGATTTTGATGAAGATGCTTTGGAAATTCTTAGAAAAAAGAAAAACCTTAGAATCATCAAAATCAAAAATGCAGTTAGCGACAAGCAGGTTTGGGTAAAAATCGATGGAGGAATGCTGGTTCAGAATGCAGATGACCAATTCTCAGAAGATATCAAATTAATGACAGCAACAGCTCCGACAGAAGAACAGAGAAAAGCTTTGCTGTTCTCTCAAAGAGTTGTTAAATATGTAAAATCCAATGCAATCGTGGTTTCAAATGGGGTTCAGGCCATCGGAATTGGTGGTGGACAAGTGAACAGAATCTGGGCAACGCAGCAAGCAATTGAAAGAGCAAAATCGAAATTCGATGGTAAATTGGTTTTGGCTTCGGATGCGTTTTTCCCGTTCAGAGATGTAGTGGATTTCTGCGCTCAGGAAGGTATCAAAGCGATTATTCAGCCGGGTGGAAGTATGAAAGATAATGATTCTATAGAAGCGGCGAATGAGCATCAAATCCCGATGTTATTTACAGGGATGAGACATTTCTTGCATTGATAATTAACCACAAAGTCACAAAGATTTTAACACAAAGAGCACAAAGTTTTTTTATTCTTTGTGTTTTAGGTTCAAAAAAGTTGAATTGTGGAATCCTTCGACTTCGCTCAGGATGACAGCGCTAGTACTGAAATTTTTATTATAAATGTCAGGCTGAGCGGAGTCGAAGCCTTGAGATATAAATTTAACCCTTTCAGAGTTTCAAACTCTGAAAGGGTTTGTTTAATAATTAATAAAAACTATTTGTAAAAATTATCGTTATTTCTAATGATTTGAAGTTATAGGTAAAGAATCAATTTTTTGCTGAATTAATTTTATAATTCTGATAAAATTTAGCTTCAAAAGTAATACAAAAATCGAAATAATATTTACATTTGAGACCAAATTTTGGATATGAGTATTTTCAACGATACAAAGCTCGCATTTGCCGATAAAACGGATGCTCAGCTCAAAAAAGCCTATTGGATGTTCAAGGCGATTGAAAAGCCAGCATTTACCAATATTGGCGTTTCTCTTCTCAATTTTACCGTTAGGAACAATTTTCCGTTTGTGGATGGAATTGTGAAGCAGACTTTGTTCGAACAGTTTTGCGGTGGCGAAACCCGTGAAGAAAGTATGAAGGTTGTGAAGCAGATGTTCAAACGTGGCGTTGGAAGTATCTTCGATTACTCGATTGAAGGGAAAGAAGAAGAAGAGGTTTTTGATGCGGTTTGCAAGGAAATTAAAGATATTGTGAGATTTTCTGTGGGAAATCCTGCGATTCCGTTCATTGTTTTCAAACCAACGGCTTTTGGAAGAATTGATATTTATGAAGAAGTTGGAAAAGGTAAAGAACTCACAACCAGTCAGAAAGAAGAATGGAATAGAATAGTCACTCGTTTTGATGAAGTGTGCAGACTTTGTTATGAAAGTGATAAAAAAGTAATGGTAGATGCCGAGGAAACTTGGATGCAGGATGCGGCCGACCAGCTTTGTGAAGAAATGATGGAGAAATACAACACGGAAAAAGCCATTGTTTGGAACACCATCCAAATGTACAGAACCGGCCGTTTGGAATATATGAATGCTCATCTGGAAAGAGCTAGAGAAAAAGGTTATTTCATTGGTTATAAGATTGTTCGCGGTGCTTATATGGAGAAGGAAAGAAAGAGAGCCGAAGAGCAAAATTATCCAGACCCAATCCAGCCTAATAAACAAGCTACTGATGATAATTACAATGCCGGAATCGATTTTGTTATGGTACACTTGGACAAGGTTTCTGCATTTTTCGGAACACATAATGAGATTTCGTCCGAATTGATAATGGATAAAATGAAAGCCAAAGGTCTGGAACACAACAATCCACACATTTATTTTGGACAGCTTTACGGGATGAGTGATAACATTACTTATTATTTAGCGAATCAACATTATAACGTGGCAAAATACCTTCCATACGGACCTGTAAAAGATGTTGTTCCATATCTTACCAGAAGAGCGCAGGAAAATACTTCTGTTGCAGGACAAACAGGTAGAGAATTAGGATTGATACAGAAAGAATTAAAGAGAAGAAAATATAAATTAGAAAATCCGCTGTGAGGCGGATTTTTTTATAAACTATATAAACCAATCTATTCCTTTTTCTAATTGTTCAAAAAAATCAATAAAAGATTTTCCAATTTCTATGTTAAAGAATTTGTCTAAATCGATAAATGGAGAAAGAACAATTGTCCTCACAAAGCTTTTGCAATATAAAAAATAGGCAAATTTTAACTTAATAATATCTAGAAAACTATCTATCTTTATTTGAATAAATTTTTTCAAACATTGAATCCAATTCTTGACATCGTTATTCGTTCGCTGGCGGTTTACTTTTTTATGGTGATTGCTGTGCGTGTTTTTGGAAAAAATCAATTATCACAGCTTAATGCGGGCGATGTCATTCTTTTGCTTCTGATAAGTAATGCCGTTCAGAACGCGATGGTTGGTTCCAACAGTAGTTTACAAGGTGGAATTGTCGCCGCTTTGGTTTTATTTGTTGCAAATTTTGTCGTGAAGAAATTTATTTTCAAGAATCAGAAAATCAAAGAAGTGATAGAAGATCACCCTTATATTTTGGTCAAAGATGGGGTAGTGTATCCTGAGATTTTAAAGAAAGTCTCCATTTCCGAAGATGAACTGGAAGAAGCTGTTCACGAACACGGCATCGAAAAAGTGTCTGAAGTGAAATTAGCGATTCTGGAAGTAGATGGAAATATCAGTGTGATTTCGACTGATAAAAATACCGAACAAACGCATTATTCCAGACATAAAATTAAGATGAAAAGGAAGTTTAGGAATCAGTAAAAGCATATTATAAAAACACTTCGACTCCGCTCAGTGTGACAAAGTTTAATTAACAATGTCAGTCTGAGCGGAGTCGAAGACTTTAAAAAGTTTGAATTACGCTAAAATAGTAATTCCTTTTTCAGCTAAATCATAAATCGTATTTCTTGCGCTGTCTGGTTTTACATTCACAGCTTTTGTTCCGTTGAAATGTAAACAAGTTATAAAACCTGCATTGAAAGCGTCAATCGCAGTGAATTTCACACAATAATCCAAAGCCAACCCAACAATCTCAACCAACTGAATATCGTGGTATTTTAGGAAATCTTCAAGACCAGTTTTCATAAAGTGATTGTTATCTTGAAATCCGCTGTAGCTGTCAATTTCAACATTTTTTCCTTTTTGGATAATGTGTGTGACTTTATCTCGATTCAAATCTTTATGAAACTCTGCCCCAAAAGTTCCCTGAACACAATGATCTGGCCACATAAACTGAGGAACGCCATTTAGAGAAATTGTTTCGCCAACTTTTTTTCCGTTGTTTGATGCAAAACTTTTATGATTGGAAGGATGCCAGTCTTGGGTTAAGACGATTTGGTCATATTCGTTTTCTTCCATCAGAAGATTGATATAAGGAATGATGCTGTTAGCTTCTGGAACGGCTAATGCGCCACCTTCACAGAAATCATTTTGAACATCAACTATAATAAGTGCTTTTTTCATTTTTTTATTTTTGTAGGAAGTCAGAAGACCGATGTCCGAAGTTTTCATTATTATGTTTTAATGCCTTTATCCGTTTCCGAATTGCAATCTTCTGACTTCGATCGTCCGACCTCTGACTTTTAATCTAAATATGGATATTTGTAATCTTTTGGAGAGACAAAAGTTTCCTTGATACTTCTTACAGAAACCCAACGCAATAGATTCATTTTAGAACCTGCTTTGTCATTGGTTCCGGAAGCTCTTGAACCACCAAAAGGTTGCTGTCCTACGACTGCGCCAGTCGGCTTATCATTAATATAGAAATTTCCTGAAGCATTTTCCAACGCTTTATAAGCCTCTTCTATTGCATATCTGTCCTGTGCGAAAATGGAACCAGTCAAAGAATATTGTGTCGAAGTATCAACTAATTTCAAAGTATCTTCCCAGTTTTCGTCTTCATAAATATAAACTGTAAGGATTGGTCCGAAAATCTCCTCTACAATACTTTCGTAATAAGGATTGATGGTTTCTATAACAGTTGGATGCACAAACCAACCCTTGGAATCATCATATTTTCCACCGATAATTACATTGGCATCATTTGCAGCATTTGCTCTGTCTATATAACCTTTGCATTTCTCGAAAGAGTTTTTGTCGATTACGGCATTCACGAAGTTGGAAGGATCTTCAGGAGAACCAACTTTTATAGTTTTCATCTGAGCTTCCATCACCGCTTTTACGTCATTCCAAAGTGATTTTGGGATATAAGCTCTGGAAGCAGCAGAGCATTTTTGACCTTGATATTCGAAAGCTCCTCTTACCAAACCTGTTGCCACTGCTTCAACATTAGCAGACGGATGAACCATTACGAAGTCTTTTCCGCCAGTTTCTCCAACGATTCTTGGGTAAGATTTATAGTTATGGATATTATCTCCAATCATTTTCCACATTCCTTGGAAAACCTTTGTAGAACCTGTGAAATGTAGTCCTGCAAAATCTGGATGCGCCAAAACTTTCTCAGCCGTTTCTTTCCCGTCTGTGAAAATCATATTGATAACCCCATCCGGAAGTCCAGCTTCTTTGAAAACATCCATAATCACTTTAGCTGAATAAACTTGCTTATCAGACGGTTTCCAAACCACCACATTTCCCATCAAAGCCATACAAGCTGGCAAGTTTCCAGAGATAGCAGTAAAGTTGAAAGGCGTAACTGCAAAACAGAAACCTTCCAGCGGTCTGTATTCTACACGGTTCCATATTCCTTTGTCAGAAACGGGTTGTTCTGCGTACATTTCAGTCATAAACTCTACGTTGAAACGCAAAAAGTCTATGAACTCGCAAGCCGCATCTATTTCTGTCTGATGAACATTTTTAGATTGCCCAATCATAGTAGCAGCGTTTATTACATCTCTGTATGGTCCTGCTAATAATTCGGCAGCTTTAAGAAAAATAGAAGCTCTGTGTTCCCATCCCAAAGCGTTCCACTTAGTTTTTGCAGCAAGCGCTGCTTCAATAGCATTGTCCACGTGAGACATATTACCTTCATAGTAAAAACCAAAGTCGTGCTGGTGATCCTGAGGTGAGCTAAGTTTTACTTTTTTGTCTGTTTTTACTTCTTTTCCACCGATTATCATTGGGATTTCGGTTTTTTCACTCCACATTTTTTTATAGGTGGCAATCAGGCTTTTTACCTCTTCAGAACCTGGTATGTAAGATTTTACAGGTTCGTTAATAACGGCAGGAACCTTAGAAATGGCTTTAGACATAAATTGAATTTTTTAATTTTTACAAATTTACGACTTGCATTTCAATTAAGGAGATGTTCCAATACATAATTTATGAGCAAAATAAAAGGCTACCTTTTTTGTAGGTAGCCAATATCTATCATTTGATTCAGATCAGATCTTCATTTACTTCTTCATGATCATCTTCATTATCACTTGTGCTGTAATAATTATTTTCTTCATCCGGCAGCTGACTGTTAATCTGTTCAAAATTGTCATCATCCACAGCACCGGGAACATCTAGTCCAAAAGGCATCTCATCATTCACCAGACCAGGATTTATGATTGGATTACCATCTCCGTCTATCGGAATATGCTCTTCACGGTTAAAAATATCTTCGCCTGGATTATAATCCATTTCTTGTAACTTTCTCTCTTGCTCGTTGGTGTTATCTTCTGGTATCATAATATTTTGATTTTAGTTATAACAAGCAAGACAAATATGATTCCAAGCTGGAAATTTTAAGAATTAATTATCATAAACTTCGGGATTGCCACAAGTCGGCATTTTTTCATTTTTAGCAAAAGCAACTATATTCTCTGCTGCTAATTTTGCCATTCCGTTTCTGGCTTCAATCGTTGCGGAACCAATGTGCGGAAGCACACAAACATTTGAAAGTTCAATTAGAGGATTGTCTTTGTCTATCGGTTCTGGATTTGTTACATCTAAACCTGCGCCCCAAATTATTCCTGATTTCAAAGCTTGGAGCAAATCTTTTTCGTTATGAAAACCACCTCTAGCTGTATTGATGAAAATCAAATTTGGCTTCATTTTTTCAAAAACCGATTTGTTAAATAAATCAGCTTGTTCCGGCGTATAATTGGCGTGGATGCTGATAATATCTGATTCTTCAATTAATTCATCAAAAGTGACATATTTTGCTCCGAGTTCTTTCTCAGCTTGTTCATTATGGGGTCTGTTGTGATAGATAATTTTCATTCCGAAGGCAGCTTTGCATTTCTCAGCCATTTCAAAACCGATTCTTCCTAAACCAAAGATTCCTAAAGTTTTACCATAAAGCTCCTGCCCCAATTCTTCCAAAGCATCAAAATCTTTCCACTTTCCGGATTTTATTTTTTCGATGTTGTAATTCACTTTTCTGGATACCATCTGCATTAATAAAAATGCTACGTCTGAAGTAGCTTTGCTTAGAACATCTGGTGTATTTCCAATTGGAATTTTTCGTTTTGTAGCTTCGCTAATATCGACTTGGTCAAAACCTACTGAGAATAATGCGATGGCCTTTATATTGGGGCAAGCGTCAAAAAATTCTTTGTCGTATTTATTCTTTCCCACATTCAAAAGAAGATCTGCTTTTTTACAAATTTCCAGTCATTCTCTGTGCGATGAATTTTCTATTTCTGATGTTATAATCTCCAGATTATTTTCTTTTAAAATATCCATTCCAACTTGCGGAATTTTTTTGTTGAGAAATACTTTCATCTTAATACTTAGATTTAAATAAAAAAACCGGAAACTAGATCCGGTTTTATGTGTTGTTCAAGATTTTTTATCAAAAATTATTCCTGGGTTGGTCTTTCTTTGTCTTTAGTGAAAAAGAATTTGATAATAATAGGAAGCGTAGTGACTAAAACGATAACCAAAACAATCAATTCAAGCTTCTTTTTAAGATCAATTCCAAACTGATCCATAAAAAGTTTATCAAGATAATGACCTGCAAAAATCATAGTAAATGACCACAGTATTGCTCCAAAAACATTGTATAAGAAAAATTTCTTTTTCTCCATTTTCACAATTCCTGCAACGATGGGAGAGAAGGTTCTCACAATCGGGAGAAATCTGGATAAAATGACGGCAACTGTTCCGTGCTCTTCAAAGAAATCGTGTGCTTTGAAAAGGTATTTTTTCTTGAAAAGCAAGCTGTCTTTTCTCTCATACAACAATGGTCCGCTTTTGTAACCAAACCAATATCCAATTTCGTTTCCGATGATTGCCGCAATTGCGACAGCTGTTGCTAAAATCGTAGTATCCAGGAAATCTGAACCTGTTGTCCCAAAAGTGGCATCAATGATTTTTACGGCATAAATTCCGGATATGAAAAGTAAACTATCACCTGGCAAGAAAAAACCAATAAAAAGTCCGGTTTCTGCAAAAATGATGAATAAAATAAGCCAAAATCCACCTAAATGGATGTAAAATTCAGGGTTTAATAAGTCTTTCCAGCTTTGGTACTCCATAAAAATTAGTTGTCTTTGGCAAATATATTAAAAGGAATTTGAATTAATCTGTTTAAAAAAAATATTTAGGATTATTTAACGTAAACCACGATGTTTAGTAATATTTGTCTCCCCATTTGTCTTTGAGCTGTTCCTTGATTTTTTTCTCTGTAGAGTTATTAGCTGGATGATAAAATGTGGTGCCTTTGATGTCATCTGGCAAAAATTCCAAATCTACAAAGTTACCTTCGTAAGAATGCGCATATTGATAATCTTTGCCATAATCCAGATTCTTCATCAATTTGGTTGGTGCATTTCTGAGATGGAGTGGAACAGGAAGATTTCCGGTTTTTTTTACAAAAGCCATAGCTTCATTAATGGCGTTATAAGTCGAATTACTTTTTGGGGATACTGCAAGATAAACAGCGGTTTCGCTTAGGATAATTCGGGCTTCCGGATTTCCGATAACATTAATGGCCTGGAAACAATTGTTCGCTATTACCAAAGCATTCGGATTGGCTAAACCAATATCTTCTGCAGCAAGAATCATCATTCTTCGGGCAATGAATTTGATGTCTTCGCCTCCGACCAACATTCTGGCAAGCCAATAAACAGCGCCATTTGGGTCAGAACCTCGCATTGATTTTATGAAAGCTGAAATGATGTCATAATGTTGTTCTCCATTTTTATCATACAAAGCTATATTTTCCTGCAAAACAGAAAGTACATCTTTGTTAGATATTTTGTTTTTCTTAGCTGATTTGAATTGATTCAGAACCAATTCTATGGAATTAATCAACTTCCTCGCATCACCTCCCGAATATTGGATGAATGCTTCTTTTTCTTCGAGATAGAATTTGGTATTGTTGATTTCGTTGTATTTGGAAACGCTTATGTCTGCTAATTCTTCCAACTTTTCAAAAGTCAAGGCTTTTAAAATATAAACCTGTGAACGAGAAAGCAAAGCTGAAACCACTTCAAAACTTGGATTTTCTGTAGTTGCACCAATCAAAACAATCCAGCCTTTTTCAACCGCGTGAAGCAAAGAATCTTGCTGAGACTTGTTGAATCTATGAATTTCATCAATGAATAAAATCGGACTTTTTCCAGAAAAAAGATTCTGCTTTTTAGCTTCATCAATAATATCTCTTACATCTTTTACTCCAGCGGAAACTGCTGATAATTTGTAAAATTTTCTTCCAGATTTTTCAGAAATAATTTCTGCCAAAGTCGTTTTTCCAGTTCCCGGCGGACCCCAAAAAATAAGCGAATTGATGGTGTCATTTTCCAGCATTTTGCGTATCGTTCCATTTTTCCCAGTTAAATGTTCTTGGCCTAAAACATCATCGAGAGTTTTCGGGCGCAGGATTTCGGCAAGTGGCGAATTGTTCATAATTCAAAATTACGGAATTAAAATTTTCGGAGGAATTAAATTATACTAAAAACCCTTTCAAAGTTCTAAATTGACTTACGTCGAATCTTCGATTTCTGAAAGGGTTGATTTTTATTTTAATATAAATATTAAAGTTTTCTGCTAATCACGTAATCCAGCATCAGTTTCAGTGATTCTTTAGCTTCGTTATTAGGAAATTCAGCCAGAATGTCAAGTGCTTTTTGCTGATAATCTTTCATTGTTTTGATAGCATAATCCATTCCGCCGGAAGATTTCACAAATTCTACCAATTCACGCACTTTTTTAGAATCGTTATTATAACGCTTTATCGTTGCGAAATATTTTTTGTAATTCTCGGGACTTGCATTCTTCAAAGTATAGATCAAAGGCAAAGTCATCTTTTGTTCCTTGATGTCGATTCCCAAAGGTTTTCCAATGATGTTACTGGTTTGATAATCAAAAAGGTCATCCTTGATTTGAAAAGCCATTCCTGTATAAGTCCCAAATTCCTGCATTTTCTTCGCAGTTGCTTCGTCCACATTATTAGATAAAACGCCAACCTCACAGCAAGCAGCGATCAAAGTTGCTGTCTTCTGACGGATAATTTCGTAATAAACATCCTCCGTAATATCAAGCTTTCTGGCTTTTTCCAGTTGCAGCAATTCGCCTTCAGACATCTCCCGAATGGTTCTCGCAATCACAGAAAGTAAATCAAAATCCTTATTGTCTGTAGAAAGCAAAACCGATTTCGAAAGCAAATAATCGCCCACCAAAACCGCAATTTTATTCTTCCAAAGTGCATTGATGGAAAAGAAATTCCTGCGCTTAAAACTCTCATCCACAACATCATCGTGCACCAAAGTCGCTGTGTGAATTAGCTCAATCATACTGGCACCGCGGAAAGTTTTTTCGTTCACATTTCCCACCAGTTTTGCGCACAGAAACACAAACATCGGACGCATTTGTTTGCCCTTTGTGGTCACAATAAAACGCGTGACTTTGTCCAAAAGCGCCACATTACTTTTCATCGATTCATAAAACTTTTGTTCAAAAAGTTTCATTTCGTCAGAAATCGGAGCTTTGATTAGTTCTACTGTATTTGCCACTGTTTGCGTTTAAAATTATATTTTTGGAGCAAGACGATTGGATTTCTATTCACCATCCCAACCCGCTTTCCGTTGCAATCTTTTTTTCCAAAAAAGGATTTACACTGCAATCGGGGCTATGTTGAGGATTTGTCTGTCAGTTCACCCAAAAACTATTCAGCAAATATAATTATTCTAAATCTTTATACGAAATAAAATAGAGACTTTGAGGTACTTTTTTGATTTTGATATTAAAACGTTCTCCAGAAATATAAACGCCTTTTTCCGTCGCCGTAATGCCTTCGATTTGACCAATGGTAAAAGCTCTTCCCAAAGAAAACTTCTTCAAAGGCTTGTTGAAAAACAGGTTTTCGGTTTCATCTTTCTCAAAAATCATCATATAAACCGAAGCATTTTTGGTGTAGCCAACAACATAAAGTCTATTACCAAAAAAGGAAGCATCTGTCACCACAAACCCAGTTTCAAAAGTTTCTAGCTTTTTTGCTTGCTGATTTTCCTTTAGATTTTTGTCAATGACGTAATGCGAAACATTATTCGTAATCCATTCTTTCGTGAAAATATGAATACTTCCATCCAAGAAAATCATTGCTTCTGCATCGAAATTATTACTGATATTTTTTGGTGTAAAATCGTTTTGTTCAGGATAAAAGAACGGAATGGTTTTGATAGAATCTGCGATTATAGAATCATTTCTGAAAGGAATCTGATAAACTTTCAAATCTTTCCTCGTTCCCAAATTATTCCCGAATTCTCCAACATAAAAATTCTTGCCGTCATTGGTAATCGCTTCCCAATCAATATTTTTGTGTCCAGTTTGGAAAGTTTTTTTGATATAAGAACTTCCCGCTTTTATTTCAAAAATTTCGCTGGTGTTTCCGCTGTCGTTAAAGGAGAAAAGTCTTCCGTCGAGATTTGTCAGACCAGAAGATTCTTTTAAAGAATCACTGAGAACAGCGATTTTATATTTTTTTAAATTGAGTTTTTCAATTTTCTGTGCGAATCCCAAAAATGACATCAGCAAAAAATGAAGGATGAAAAGTTTTCTCATTTTAGTAAAAATTCAAAATAAAAAGTAAGTCCTAAATTTGAAATTAAGATTAATTTTTTGGCTTGTTTTTTTTCGCCCAATATTCCTTCTGATATTGTTTTACCGTTTTTCCGGTTCCATCGTGTCGCCAGCCGGGAGAATTAAAAAGGTAATTAAATCGATCGCTGATTGTTAGGTTAGGCTGTTTAAGATCTTGCCAGATTTTTCGCCATTCATAGAGTAGAGTAGTCATTGGTCCGTCATCAGGCATTTTGGGGTAGATACCGAATTTCACCGGTACTTTAGGATCTTCCGGCTCAAAAGTTCCGAATAATTTATCCCAAAAAATGAAAACCATTCCCATATTCCGGTCCAGATATTTGATGTTGCAACCGTGGTGAACTCTGTGGTGCGAAGGTGTTACTAAAATATATTCCAAGAATCCCATTTTTTTAATGGTTTGCGTATGAACCCAAGTTCCGTAAACCTGACCAACGGCGTAACAAACCATTACAGTCCAAGGATTGAAACCGAAAAATGCTAACGGTGAAAAGAATATATAGCGATACAATGGTTGGAAAACTGGACTTCTGAACCCTGTGGTCAGATTGAAAAATTCCGAATTGTGATGCGTTATATGAACGGCCCAAAAAACTCTGGAGCGATGGTCCGCCAGATGATGGAAATAATACGCCAAATCTGTTGCCAGAAAACATAAAACCCAATAATACCAGGTGCTAAGATTAAAATCAAAGATACGGTATTGGTAAAAGAAAAACATGACTGCCATCGCAAAAACCTTCATCAGCAGATCCAGCCCAAAGTTCATCAACGCAAGATAAATGTTCGTCGCTAGGTCCTTCTTGCTGTATAATTTGGCCTCCATGATATGGCTGTATATCATCTCTGCAAGGATGACTGTGGCATGAAGCGGAATCGCCCAGAAGTAAACACTTTCCAGTGCATTTTCACCAAAAATGAATTCCATTTTATTAATTTGTTAGGTTATAAAAAAGAGAAAAAAATTCTTATGTCGGTTTTGATAAACAAATTTACAATCTAAATTGCTATAAAATAACTAATAAAAGTTAAGTTAATAATAAAAATTAATTTAACAATTTGTTATTCAGAGGTTTTGTTCGCTAATTGTCCACAAGCCGCATCAATGTCGCCACCTCGGCTTTTTCTTACAACAATTGTTATTCCTGCTTTTTCCAGTTCACGGACATATTTTTGTTCAGCCTCAATACTTCTGTGGTCAAATTTTCCTTCACCAATCGGATTGTATTGAATCAAATTAACTTTGCTTGGAACTTGTCTGCAATATTTAATCAAAGCTTTGATATCTTCGTCTCCGTCGTTGATACCTTTCCAAACACAATATTCAAAAGTAATTGGAGAACCCGTTTTCTGATACCAATATTGAAGTGAATCCATAATATCTGTCAACGGAAATTTCTCAGAAAATGGCATTATTTCGTTTCGTTTGTGCTCGATTGCGGAGTGAAGAGAAAGTGCTAATTTTACTTTCAGTTCCTCATCAGCCAGCATTTTTATCATCTTCGGAATTCCGGATGTTGAAACGGTGATTCTTCTTGGCGACATTCCCAAACCTTCCGGTTTTGTGATTTTATTAATCGCTTCCACCACGTTTTTGTAATTCATCATCGGTTCGCCCATTCCCATAAACACGATGTTTGTGAGCGGTCTGTCAAAATATAATTTACTTTGACGGTCAATCAGCGCCACTTGGTCAACAATTTCTGCAACTTCCAGATTTCGCATCCGTTTGAGTTTGGCGGTTGCACAGAATTCACAATTTAATGAACATCCAACTTGTGAAGAAACGCAGGCTGTACTTCTGGATTCAGTAGGAATCAAAACGGATTCTACCATCAGTCCGTCGTGAAGTTTTACGCCGTTTTTTATCGTTCCGTCAGAAGATTTTTGTAGTAAATCAACAGCAATCGGATTGATGAAAAAATCACGTGAAAGATTATCACGAAGATTTTTAGGAAGATTTGTCATCTCATCAAAAGAATGCAGATTCTTGCTCCAAAGCCAATCATAAACCTGCTTGGCACGAAACGGCTTGTCACCAATTGTGCTGAAGTAATCTTTGAGTTGATCTAGGGAAAGTGTGCGGATATCTTTCAATGTATTCTGAAAATTTTTGCAAAGATACGTTTAATGTAACAATTTTAAAATCTAATAATGAAACGATAGATATATCTAATAATCTTGAAATTATTTTAAATTTAAAAGATAATTTCTAAGCTATGTCTCAGATTGATAATAGATTAAAATTTAATTTTTTTAAATTATGAAATTAAATTAAAGTATTAGGAATCATCATTCGACTTTACTAATATATTCATAATTATTACATTTGCATTGATTTTTACCCGATGAAGTTTCAAACCTTTTACGATAGCCCATTCATACTGAATTTTTCCTTTGAAAAACTGATTCAAAAAATGGAAGCAGAAGCTTCTGATGATCCAGAATATGCACTTTCACATCAGAAGATTTTGGAAAAGACGAAAGAGTTTCCAGAACTTATAAATGGCATCAAGAATCTTGATTTCTTCAAGAAAAATGAAACATTGATGAAAGAACTTTTGAGAGACCTTTTCCCACCAATGTTGACAGGAAACGAAATCAAAGCTATTAGTTTCCCATTTTATAATTTCTTTTTCAATCCTACGCAGCGTTTTCAAAATATTCTTAAAAATGCAGGAGAAAACTTTGATATGTTCATCAAAGGTCTTGACCCGCATCGCTTTTATGTGATGAGTTGTTGCCTTATTCTGAGGGATTTTTATAATGTTCCGCTCAATTTTTCAATGCCTTTTATTTTCGATATTCCGAATGAAGAAGGTGTTGTAAATCATTATCGTTTTCTGAATAATATTGATTTCATCGATGTTAATCCATTGGAAAATTTCAAGAGATTAACAGAAGAGGAGATTGCAGAATTGCTGGATAATTTTGAAGATTACGAATTGTGGAAAGAAAAATTCCCCTCAAAAAGTTGGGAACTGAAAGGTTTTGCTGTGGTTAATTTCTTTGATGCAACAACGGAAATTGCCGTTTCTAATCTCAAAACTAAGCTTATTAATCTTGAAGATGATGAAAACCTAAAACCAGAATTGAACAAAATCTTCCGATCGATTTTTCAGGTTCCTGATTTGGAATTAGGATATACGTCAATCAACCACGAAGAAAATAAATTTGTGAAAACGCCTGTCAATAGTGTGATTGATAGTTTTATTCTCTCAGGATTCAACCATTCTAAAAATGAATTGCTTTGCGAAAAGAATTTCAATGCGTTGGTAGAATCCAGAAAATATTTCAGCATTTCTGATTTTGAAAAGATTTACAAAGAGTTTCCGGACAGTGATTTTGCAAAACAATTCTACGACGCTGGAATCAAAAGTGCGATTTTTGCTCCAATTATAAAGAATAAAAAAGTTCTCGGAATTATCGAACTCGTTTCCAGAAAAAAAATGCTGAACAGCATCAATGCTCAAAAAATGGAAATTGTAATGCCTTATCTGGAAGATACGATGGACAGGCTTTATGACGGCATTGAGACGAGAATCCAAGCGATTATCCAAAGAGAATACACTTCGATACATCCAAGTGTTTATTGGAAATTCCGTCAAGAAGCAGAACGTCATATCGGTTTTTACAGAGAAGAATTTGATTTGCCCTACAGAAAAATCACTTTCGAATATCTGACACCACTTTTTGGACAAACCGATATTAGAAATTCTTCGGTTTCCAGAAATCTGGCGATTAAAAAAGATCTAGAAATCAATCTGATGATGATTTCTGAGGTGTTCAAAAAATTGAGTTCTGATAATGATTTGGAAGAAATTAATCAGAAATTAATTCAGTATCAAAACCTTCTGAATAACGATTTAAAAGCCGATACGGAAAGTCAGGTTCAGAATTTTATTTTGTTCGAGGTTCATCCGTTGTTGGAATCAATCAAACTTCAGAATATCAATTATAATCAAATCATTACAGATTATCACAAACAACTGGATTCTAAAACCGGATTGGTTTACAACTTCCGTAAGAAATTTGATGATAGTTTGTCTTCCATCAATAAAAGTTTGGCTGATATTCTGGACAAAAGACAGGAAGAGCAACAACATAGATTTCCGTTTTATTACGAGCGTTTCAAGACGGACGGTGTTGAACATAATATGTACATTGGTTCTTCAATTGAACCAAATTTGACTTACGATCCGATTTTTCTGAAAAACCTTCGTCTATGGCAATTGCGAGTGCTTTGTGAAACAGAAATCGAATATGCAAAACACAAAGACCGATTGGCTTATCCTTTGGATGTTGCGTCTCTAATTTTGGTTTACAGTACGCCAATCAGTATTCGTTTCAGAATGGATGAAAAACGTTTTGATGTGGACGGAAGTTATAATGCGCGCTACGAAATGATTAAAAAACGTATCGATAAATCTTTGGTTAAAAACTCCGATGAACGCATCACGCAATCTGGAAAAATAAGCATTATCTATTCTCAGGAAAGAGAACGCGAAGAATATCTGAAATTGATAAAAATCCTTCAAAATCAAAATATTCTGGAAGCTAATATTGAAGAACTGGATGTTGAAGATTTACAAGGAATTAATGGACTAAGAGCTCTGCGTGTTGCTGTGAATTATAAAGCTGAGAAAGTGGAGTATGATTTTGTGGAAGTTCTCTAAATTCTAAGCTAAAGTTTTTAAATAAGTTTCTGGAGTCATTATTGATAAACTGCTGGTTTTATAATCTTTGATATTTCTGGTTACGATGATTGTGATGTCTTTTTCCATCTGTGCTGAAAAATTCTGCAGAGCATCTTCAAAATCCTTGAAATCAGAATCTAAAGCATTTTGAACAGCTTGTCTATCTGTGACTGAAATATCTAATATCAATAATAAAGATTTTAAACTCTCAATCACTTTTTCGTGTTTAGCAGATTTTCTTAATAGATAATAAATATTGCTAAGCATTATAGCTGTTACAAATCCTTTTATTTCTCCTTTTTCGCAAAGGCTAAGCAGTTTGGCACTATCGTCAGAAAAAGGTTTTCTATCAAAAAGAAAATCCAAAATAACATCGGTGTCAATGAGTATATGATGCATTATAAATATTTTTCGGACAAACGATTTCCTAATTCTTTTTTGTAATCAAAATCTTTTGGAGCTTTAAAAGAACCTTTCAAAGAGTCCACGATTGGTGTAGTTTCCTTCGGCTCCGAAGGCTCTTCTTTTGTTAAAGCTTTTAAATAATTTTCAATCAAATCAGAAAGGCTTCTTTCTTTTTTGCGAGCATATTTTTTTGCTTTTTCAATAACAGATTGTTCTATGGTAAGTGTTAGTTTTGTGTTCATTATTAATAGATTGGCTAAACAAATATACTGAAAATAATTATAACACGTGTTTTTGCGTTTTTTATTATACGTGTTAGATTTAAGAGGAAGTGGAGTATGATTTTGTGGAAGCTTTGTAAATTATTCTCCGTGTGTTATTTTTATTATTTTACCATTTTTTGAATTCAAAATAATTAGAAAAACACCACCGATTTCTGCTTTCTTTTTTGTTCCATTTATAATCCAATAACTATCTTGGAATACTAAATTATATGGTCGTTGTCTTTTGATATTTTTTCACCATAAGTATTAAAAAGAATATTTTCTGCAATGTCAACGGCATTCTTAGCGTCATTAATAGGTTTTGGAGGATAATTTAATCTTTGTTCTGAAAATGTTTCATTATTCAATATTGTTTTTTTTAATTCAGAATTTGAATATTCACGATTTTGATTCAATATAAATCTTTCATCTGAGCCGATTTTATCAGAACAGGATAAATTTAAAATCGCTATTAATACTAAACAAAATTTTCTAACCACTTATATAGATATAGATAATAACTAAACCGTAACATTCCTAAAAGCCACAACAAAAGCCACCACAGAAGCAATAATTCCGATTGTGAAAACTGTGTAAGTTAGCCTTAATAAAGTATATTTTCTGTTCAGAACCACACCAAGATAATAGAGGTCTTTTATCATCGTATCGTAGAGATATTGGCGGTCTTTCATCATTTCTTTCATTGCCCAAAGATATTCTTCCAAAGGCATTTTGTAGAAGTTTCCAAAGAATAGGAGATTCACTTTTTTTTCTTCGATTTCCTTTCTGGTAAATGTTCCGCTGGAGACTTTTGGTCTTGTGGACATTATTGCGAGAATAATACAAGCCACACTAAACATAATCATCACAAATGAAGGAATTACAAGATGAGCATTTCTCGGCGCGTCTAGTTTTGGAATCAGTGTTGACAAAGCAATAGAAATAATAATAGCATTGACAGAAAGTAGTATATTTGCTTTGCTGTCAGCAATTTGGCTCAGTTTTGTGTGATTATTGAGTGTGATTCTGAACATTGTTTCGATTCCTCTTTCCGGAGACTCCAGTTTTTCCAGTTTCTTTTTGTTCAGAAGTGCTTTATCTTTTTCCAGACTGCTTTTTTCTTTTTTCTCTTCCTTTATATTTTTGATGGACGAAAGTATTTTTTCAACATTTTTTTCCTTTTCAGGCTGCCAATTTTCTTTAGCGAATTTGGTATAGAATTGATGCTTGGCAAAAAAAGTAATATTCAGTTCCGCCCATTGCAGTTTACTGAATTTTTGATGATGAACTTCCTTGATTTCCTGTCTCAGATTCTCACAAATTCTGAAATAATCATCCGAAGCCAAATGATACATATCCGCATCTTTTATGATTTCTTCCAGATGATTTTTTGGTTTGTAGAATTTGTCTGTAGCCAAAATCAATTCTCCGATTTTCGCAATTCTTTCTTCAGGAAACCGATGTTGTTTTAAAAAGTCAGAAGCAATTTTTCTGCTTTCTTCCTCGTGATTATCAGCATCATCTACATAACCCAAATCGTGAAACCAACCTGCCAGAATCAGATTTTCTGTGTCTTCGGGACCAACGTTTTCTTCTTTTGTAAGGATTTTTATTTTATCAACAACCTGAATCGTATGTTCCAGATTGTGATAAGTATAAGCAGAAGATAATCTATCTTTGAATAAATTTTTAATGTAATCTTCCGAGATTTTCAAAATATCCATAAAGGCAATTTACAACAAATTTAAGAAAGTATAATGGCTTTTAAATTTTTAATTTTGTTAAATATTATTAGAGTTTTAGTAATTTTATCAATATTTATTCAAAAACATTAAACTGACTTTGTTTAGAAGTTTGTTTTAAAAATTAAAAACCACATAGACACATAGAAAAAATAATTATTTGTTTTTTTAAAGATAAAATAAAAATAAATGGCTAGCTATTTTATCTTTATAAATAGTAAAAACTATGTGCCTATGTGGTTAATAAATAAATTTAGAAGGCTCTAACTAAGTTTATTTATTTTAATAATAAGTGTGAGGTTTTAAGCACCAAAATATCGGTAGAAAACCAAAAAAAGAATCTAATAAAGGTGCGAAGCGCCGAAATATAAAAATGAAGAACATCTATTATTTCTTTCTAATTTCATTGACTACAATTTCCTGCTCAGTTCAACAAGCTGATTACGGAAAAAATGTCAAGAATTTTGAAAAGATTTCAACCATAAAAGACAGCATCATTCATACATTTTATTTGGTTGGTGATGCTGGGAACCTTGACCAAGACGAAGCTTTCCATAATATGAACATTCTGAAAGATTCATTGTCCAAAGCTTCTGAAAATAGCACACTAATTTTTCTCGGCGATAATATCTATCCAGCAGGAATGCCAAAAAAAGAAGATAAAGAAAGAGGTTTGGCTGAGAAAAAAATGGATAACCAAATTTCATTATCCAATCAATTCAAAGGAAAAACGATTTTCATTCCCGGAAATCACGATTGGTACAACAACGGGATTAAAGGTCTGAAGCGAGAAGAAGATTATGTCATAGAAAAGTTAGGCGACAAATCTGCTTTCGCACCAAGAAACGGTTGTCCCATCGAAACCAGAAAAATCAACAAAAAACTAACTTTGATTCTCGTGGATACAGAATGGGTTTTAGCCAATTGGGACAAAAATCCTGGCATCAATGAAAAATGTGACATCAAAACCCGAGAAGATTTCTACTCAGAATTCGAAGACCAATTGAATAAAAATCAAAACAGAACAATTGTCGTTGCAACGCATCATCCTTTGGTTACAAACGGTTCTCACGGCGGATATTACTCTTGGAAAAAGCAGGTTTTTCCTTTGGAAAATAAAATTCCTCTTCCAATTTTAGGTTCCATCATCAATTTAACAAGAGCAACCGGTGGGATCACGCATCAGGATATCAGTAATCAGAATTATAAAAACTTGTCCGATAGACTCAAAACTTTGATTAGCGGACGAAAAAATGTAGTTGTAGTTTCTGGCCACGACCACAATCTGCAATACATCGAGCAAGGTGATATCAGGCAAATCATCAGCGGAGCAGGCTCCAAAACCGAATCTGCAAAAGCCGTTAAAGAAAATGATTTCTCATTCGGAAAGAATGGTTATGCTGAATTGAAAATTTCAAAATCTGGAAATGCAGAAGTGAGTTTTTATAACCTTAATCCTGAAAAATCAGAATTGTTATTCAGAAAAACGGTTCTTGGAACCGAAGAAAAAACTTCCAAAGATTACCCGAAAAACTTCTCGGAATATACAAAGGCTTCAGTCTATGATTCATCAATGACCAAGAAAAGTAAACTCTACGAATTTCTTTGGGGAAAACATTACAGAGATTATTATTCTAAGAAAGTCGATGTTAAGAACCTAGGTCTGGACACACTTTTCGGAGGTGTGAAAACCGATAGAGCAGGAGGTGGACATCAAACCAAATCACTTCGTTTGGAAACCAAAACAGGAAATGAGTATGTAATCAGAGCACTCAAAAAAAGTGGTGTTAGATTTTTGCAGGCTGTTGCGTTCAAAAATCAATATGTAGTAGATGATTTTGATGGAAGTTATGCAGACAAATTTTTGCTTGATTTTTATACAACTTCTCATCCTTACACACCTTTGGCAATTGGTGAAATGTCAGATAAATTGGGAATTCGTCATACAACACCTGAACTTTTTTACATTCCGAAACAGAAGACTTTGAAAAATTTCAATGAGACTTTTGGTGACGAATTGTATTATCTCGAAGACAGACCAATGGAAACTGAAGAAAATCCAAATAAAGTTATCGGAACTGATGAAGTCATCCTGAATCTTGCCAAAGATGAAAAGTATAAAATGGATGAAAAAGCTTGGATAAAAGCACGTTTGTTCGATATGTTGATTGGCGATTGGGACAGACATCACGACCAATGGAAATTCGAAGCTAAAAAAGAAAACGGAGATGTGATTTACAGCCCGATTCCGAAAGACAGAGACCAAGCATTTTCAAAATATGATGGATTGATTTTGTCTTTGGTAATGAGAATTCCTGATTTGAGACATATGCAAGGATTTGATAATAAAATCAGAGATATTAAATGGTTCAATCGCGAACCTTATCCTTTGGATCTAGCTTTTACAAAAAATTCTAGTGAAAAAGATTGGTTGGAAGTTGCCGATTTTATTCAAAATAATTTAACTGAAAATGATATCAGAAAAGCATTTGAAAATTTGCCGAAAGAAACTCAGGATAAAGTTTCCGAAGATTTGATTCAGAAATTGTTGATTCGTAAAGGTGATTTGAAAAAATATGCTTCGGATTATTTTAGATTCTTGGAAAGAAAAGTGATGCTGACAGGAACGGATAAAAAGGATAAAATTATTGTCACAAGATTGCCAAACAACGAAACCGAAATCAAAATCTATCGTTTGAAAAAATCAGGTGAAGAATTGGAATCTTCCAAAATTTATTCAGGAAAAGAAACCAAAGAAATCTGGATTTATGCGCTTTCTGATGATGACGAATTTGTTGTGGAAGGAAAACCAAAATCGAGTATCAAAGTTAGATTATTAGGCGGTTTGGATGAAGATAAATACACAGTTTCCAATGCTAAAAACTTGAGAATCTATGATTACAAAAGCAAGAAAAATAACTTTGAAAATAAAGGAAAAGCTAATGTAACTTTAACCGACGATTACGATATCAATCAATATAATTACAAAAAACCGAAATATAACAGCACTTTGGTAATGCCAAATTTGGGTTTCAATCCTGATGATGCGCTTTCTTTTGGAGTTGTCGGAACTTATATTGTGAACAATTTTGTGCAAAATCCTTTTTCTCAAAAACATCAGTTAAAAGCCAATTATTTTACAGGAACCAAAGGTTACGAGTTGGCTTACCAAGGCATTTTTCCGCAGTTGACAGGCGGATGGTTTTATGGTTTAGATGCGAGAGTTACGAGTTCGCATTACATCAGAAATTTCTACGGAATAGGGAACGAAACTGTTAATTTGAATGAAGAATTTGGAAATCGATTTACGAATGTTAGAGCGAAAGAATTAGGCGTTTCACCCTCTATAAATTGGGAAAAAAATGCGGTGATGTTTTCAGCAAAGTTGAATTATGAAACGTTGAAAGTTGACAGAACGGATAACCGTTACGTTTCAATTCCTGGTATAGTAAATGCTGATGTTTTTGATACAAAACAGTTTGGAGGTGCGGAATTGAAATTCGTGTTCGAAAATTATGATAGCAAAGCCAACCCAAAGCTGGGAATGAAATTTGACATTACCTCTGGCTGGAAAATTAATCTTGAGGATGGGAAAAGGCAGTTGCCATATCTGGAAACAGGTATTGGATTTATGCATTATGTAACCAGTGATCAAAAGCTTGTATTTTCTTCCTATGCTAAGGCAAAATGGCTGCTAAGTAATGATTATGAATTTTACCAGATGTCTACATTGGGCGGGAATAAAAATCTTCGCGGATTCCGTTTCAACAGATTTTACGGGAAAAACTCTTTTTATAATTCTAGCGATCTTCGTTACGATATAGGTAAATTGAATAATTCATTTTTGCCGGTTGGTTATGGTATTTTCGGAGGTTTTGATATTGGTAGAGTTTGGAATCCTGGTGAGATTTCTGACAAATGGCATAGTGCTTATGGTGGCGGTGTTTGGATTAATATGATGGATATAGTGTCAGTCAATGCATCCTATTTTCAATCTGTAGATGGTGGAAGAGTAATGCTGAGTCTGGGCGGAACATTTTAAAATGATTCTATTTATTTCAACTTCAATTGATAAAGATTTCCAGAAGATTTCTTACTACCTTCATCGGTCATCAAAATTGTATTTTCATCTTTGAAACACAAACCTTCTTTTTGTGTATGATGATTTAATTCAATTTTTTCGACTTTTCCGGATAGGAAATTGTTGCCTTTCCAATTGGTGAAAATCCAAATTTTATCTGAGCTTAAAATCGCCACTTTATCTTTATTTGGGCTGATATCTGCACTTGTCACAGCACAATTATTGAATTGTTCACAAGTCACAAAACTTCCGATTTTCTTGGCGGGTAATTTCTGAGCTGAATTATTTTCAACTTCATATAAAACAGTTGTCCCGTCAAATTTCGAGCTTCTGTTTTTTGTGAAAAGATAAAATTTGTTGTCATGGATAAAGAAAGATTCTACATCAAAAATCCGGTCTTTTTTCTTTGGCGGAAATTCTGTTTGCTCGGGATAATAAAACTGAACAATAGATTCTGCTTTAGTTTCATCTTTATTAAGGTCAGCAGCGTTGATTTTATAAATGGCTAAGTTCTGTCTTTCGTTATCATTATTTCCAAAATCTCCGATATAAATATTGCCTTCATCATCAGAAGTGAGATCTTCCCAATCGTTATTTTCAACATTGGTGATTCTGATTTTCTTTTGCAGTTCGCCTTTTTCATTGACACCAAAAAGAATATTATGATTATGATTGTCTTCAATTGTCCAAATCAAAGGCGAAGCTTTTGAGATTTCACAAGCCGAAGCTTCTTTCAGTTTTTTTGGAAGGTTTGCCAATGTTGAAAAATTTTCCTGAGTCTGGGAACAGGAAAATGTGATGGATAATAATGCTAAAAAAGAAAGTGCTTTCATAGGATGAAATTACAAAAAATTGCAGAATCATAATTGGAATACTGATTAATATTTATTTGCCAGTTTTTTCTTATTTTAATTGAAATTTTAGAAAATGAAACTTACAGATTTTTTTAATCTTCATATTGGAGAAGAAGAACCTAAGAAAGTATTGGAAAATGTCATAGCCAATATCTCTTTCAGAGGCGCTTCTCTTTGGATTTTGGCTTGCGCAATACTGATAGCTTCGGTTGGTCTGAATGTTAATTCAACTGCCGTTATTATTGGTGCGATGCTGATTTCTCCTTTGATGGGACCTATTGTGGGCGCAGGTTTTGCTTTGGCAACTTACGACTTCGTATTGCTTAAAAAATCGGGAAAAAACCTGTTGATTGCTACGGTTGTGAGCTTGTCGGTTTCAGCAGTCTACTTTTATATCAGTCCATTTAAAGAAGTGCAGTCTGAACTTTTGGCGAGAACATCGCCGAATATTTATGATGTTCTTATAGCTTTCTTTGGTGGGATCGTTGGTGCCATTTCGATTACCCGAGTCGAAAAAGGAAATCCAATTCCAGGTGTAGCAATTGCCACGGCACTTATGCCGCCCCTTTGCACAGCGGGATTTGGTCTTGCAACTTTTAATTTTACTTTTTTTGCAGGTGCATTTTATCTTTATATCATCAATTGTTTTTTTATCTGTATTTCTACATTTTTTATCATCAAGTTTCTGAATTATCAACCTGTAAAATGGACCAATAAAATCTATGAAAGACGTATCAAATACGGTATTTCTTTTTTGATATTAGTGATGATAATTCCTAGCTTTTATCTGGCTTATAATCTGTTGAATCAGAAAAAGTTTTCTGAAAATGTAGAAAGATATATTTCTTCTGAGTTTACAGACAAAGGCTACACGATGATTTATAAAAAGTTAAGCTATAACAGTAATCCCAGAAAGATTGAACTCGCTTTCCTTTCTCAGAAATTTGACAGTTTAACGTTAAAAAGATTGAACAAGGATTTGGAAATTTTTGGGTTGAGCAATACTGAATTAATTATCAAGCAAGACGCTTCTGATATCAAATCGGAAATTTTGAAGGAAATCAATTTGCAAAACACTAATATATCCGAAAAGGATTTGAAAATTAATGAGCTTCAGACCGCGCTCAGCGAGTATCAAATCAATAATCCGGAACTGGTATCAGAAATCAATATCTTATTTCCTGAGATCCAGAATGTAGCTTTCGGGAAAATGCAGGATTTTGTAACAAAAGATTCTGTGACTGTAAAGACTTATCTTATTTATAAATCAGATAAAAATATTGATGAAAACAGACTAAGACTTTGGCTGGAAAATAAAATGAAAACCAAAAATTTGATTTTAATTAAAAATGGCAGTGATAAATAAAAAAAATGCACAACTTTGACAGTTGTGCATTTTTTTTTAAGTTTATTTAAATCCTAAAGAATCAGCATTGCGTCTCCGTAAGAATAGAATTTATATTTTTCCTTCACAGCTTCTTCATAAGCTCTCATGATGAAATCTTTATTGGCAAAAGCAGCAATCATCATAATAAGAGTAGACTTCGGCGTGTGGAAGTTGGTAATCATTGCATTCGCAACACCAAAATCGTGTGGCGGATAGATGAATTTGTTTGTCCAGCCTCTGTAAGCCGATATTTTTTTGTTAGAAGAAACAGATGTTTCCAAAGCTCTCATTGTAGTTGTTCCAACGGCGCAAACTCTGCGTCCTTCTTCTACAGCTCTGTTGATGATCTCAGCATTTTTCTCGTCAATGATAGCTTCTTCAGATTCCATTTTGTGCTTGGACAGATCTTCCACTTCAATTGGATTGAAAGTTCCTAAACCAACGTGAAGTGTGATTTCTGCAAAATCAATTCCTTTGATCTCCAGTCTTTTCATCAGATGTTTTGAAAAGTGCAAACCAGCAGTTGGCGCCGCCACAGCACCTTCTACTTTTGCGTAGATTGTCTGATATCTTTCTGCATCTTCTGGCTCTACCTCTCTTTTGATGTATTTTGGAAGTGGTGTTTCTCCAAGTTCTGTCAGTTTTGCACGGAATTCTTCGTAAGAACCATCAAACAAGAATCTCAATGTTCTTCCTCTAGAAGTTGTGTTGTCAATAACTTCTGCAACCAAAGATTCATCTTCTGTAAAGAATAATTTATTCCCGATTCTGATTTTTCTTGCAGGATCTACCAAAACATCCCAAACACGAGTTTCAGCATCTAGTTCTCTCAACAAGAAAACTTCAATCTTAGCTCCTGTTTTTTCCTTGTTGCCGTATAATCTTGCAGGAAAAACTTTTGTATTGTTAAAAATGAAAAGGTCTTTTTCATCAAAATAATCAATAACATCTTTGAATAAACGGTGCTCTATGGTTTCTGTTTTTCTGTCCAGAACCATTAATCTTGCTTCGTCACGGTTTTCTGATGGATGTTCTGCCAATAGTTCAGGTGGCAGATTGAAATTAAAATCAGATGTTTTCATAAAATTTACGGATTTTACTTTTTTGCAGGATAACCTGCAGTTAAAAAATTTGGAAGTGCAAAGATACAACATCACAATGCGATTGTCAAGTAATTATCAATATTTAGAAAAGATATTTGGAATGGGAATCATTTAGATAACTTTTTTTATAAATTATTTATCAGATTTGGTTTTATCTACTAAAAACAATTAAATTAGTGCAATAAAAAGTTGTTTTGTCAATTAATTTGCTTTGTTATGAATATCGAAAACGAAAATCCTGAGAATGAAAATGCAAACCCAGAAATCAATTCTACTGAAAATCAGACTGTAAAAGCGACGGCTGAACCATTGCATTCAGATTCAGAATCAGAAACCGAAAAGCCTGAAACCGAAATTACAGAAGAAGATTTTTCTCATCTTTCTATCAGTGAAACGTTGGATGAAATGGAAAAAATTGTTAATAAAGATGATACTTCATCATTTTCCAAACAATTCAGCAGTCTTCGGGATCACGCCAATCATAAAATTGCAGATGAAACTGAAGATAAAAAACACGATTATCTGGAACAGGGTAATCCCGAAGAACATTTCGAATTCCATCATCCGGAATCGTCAAGACTTTCCGCTTTGGTGAACATATTTAGGGAAAAACAAGATAAATTCCACAAGCAGCAGGAAGCAGAACATCATCAAAATCTCGAAGAACGTTTGGCTATTATCGAAAGGCTGAAGAATCTCTATACATCTTCCGAGCCTGGCGTTAATCTTTTCAAAGCGATCAGGGAAATCAAAGAAGCCTGGGGAAATGCTGGCCAGGTTGCCAAATCAGAATTTAAAAATCTCAACAATAATTATTTCCATCATCTTAAAATGTTTAACGAGATGTTGGATCTCAATAAAGAATACCTGGAGCAGGAGTTTGCTCATAATCTTGAAAAAAGACAGCATATCATCCAGAGAGCAAAGGAACTTCTGGATGAGAATGTGGTTCAGAAAGCACTCAATGAGCTCCAATATCTTCATAAACTCTGGAAGGAAGAAGCGGAACCTGTGGCAGAAGAATTTCGGGAAAAGACTTGGGAAGAGTTCAAAGAGATTTCTAATAAAATCCACGAGAGAAAAGCTGAGCTAATTGCCGTGATGGAATCCGATCAGCAGGAAAATCTAGATAAGAAAAACCGGATAATCGAAGAACTTAAAAAGCTTTCAAACCCGGAAAATATAAATCATACCTACTGGCAGGAAGCTATTAAAAAAGTTGAAGATCTGAGAGCTGATTTCCTTAAAATTGGCGCTGTTCCAAAAAAAATATCGAATCAAAACTGGACAGATTTTAAGCAGGCTTTGCGCGATTTCAACGCTGCGAAAAATGATTTCTATAAAAATTTGAAAGGTTCGCAAATTCATAATTTGGAAGAAAAAATAAAACTTATAAAAACAGCGGAAGATAACATGAACTCCGAAGATTGGGAAATTGTGGTTCCACTGTTCAAAAAACTTCAAGAGGACTGGAAAAAGATTGGACACGTTCCAAGAAGCCAGGCCAACAAAGTCTGGGATGATTTCCGAAATGCTTGCAATCATTTTTTCAAAAACTACCGAGAGAAAAACAATGCTACAGGTGATAACTGGAAAGAAAACTATAAAAATAAAAAAGCACTTCTAGATCAACTGAAAGAACTGATGCAGGAAGAGGGTTCTGTTGAAAAAATAGAGAATATAAAAAATGCCTGGAATGCTATTGGAAAAGTGCCAAAGGATAAATTAGCGATTAATACTGAATTCAATAAAACACTGAGAGAAAAGCTGAAACTCAATAAAATCAATGAGTTCGATCTGAAAGAAGAAAATCTCTCCGAAAGTCAGCTAACTGATAAAGCAAGAAAGATCAAAAATCAGATTGCGGATCTAGAAGCGGAAGTGGTACAGCTGGAAAATAATCTTGCATTCTTCAGTTCACCATCACGAGATAATCCTTTACTGAAAGAAACTTACGAAAATCTAGACAGCAAAAAAGAACAGGTAGAAAGCCTGAAACTATCTCTTCATAACATTATTGCCGGAGAATAATTCTAAAAATATGAATCCCCTCTCAAAAGGGGATTTTTTATTGGAAGAGGTTTGTTAATAATTATTAATATTCAAATTCAAAAAAATAAATAAAATCTTATAAAAAAATGATATTTTTACGACCCGCTATATACAAATATCGATATGCTGAAAAAGTACTTATTCGCGATCTTTGCTTTTCCCACTATTCTGTCTGCACAAGCTCCAGAAGGTTATTATTCTGGAACAGAGAGTCTTTCTGGATATGCTTTGAAAAGTAAACTCCATGATATTATTTCTACAAAAACCTACAATTATCATTATAATGATCTGAAAACCTTGTATGGACAGACAGATATTGATAGATATTATGATTATGATGCGAGTAATTCAACATATTTATTAGATATTTATTCCAATAATCCAATTGGAACTACGGCTTATCATTATACTTTGAGTGACATTGTAGGAAGTGCAAACGCAGAAGGTTTGGGTTGGAACCGTGAACATATGATGCCGCAAAGTTCTTTCAATAGCGCGTACCCAATGTATTCTGATTTGTTTTTTGTAGTGCCTACTGATGCGAGAATCAATCAATTAAGAAGTAATTACCCTTATGGCAACGCAGGTTCTAAAATTTATTATGCGTTTACGAATGGATCCAAACAGGCTTCTAACGGAACGGCGAATGCAACCTATTCAGGAAGAGTTTATGAACCTATAAATGAGTTTAAAGGAGATGTGGCAAGAGCATTGTTATATTTTGCAGTAAGATACGAAGGTAAATTAGGTAGTTTTAATTTCAGTACCAATGCAGATCCTACGAAGGATCAGAATCCTCTAGACGGTACAGAAGAGAGAGCTTACGAAAACTGGTATGTAGCAATGTTATTAAATTGGCACCAGTCAGATCCGGTTTCGCAAAGGGAAATTGACCGGAATAATGCTGTTTATAATCTTCAAAAAAATAGAAATCCTTTTATAGATCATCCAGAATGGGTTGGTTTGATTTGGAATCAAACGCCTGAGCCTGATAATGTTGCTCCTTCTGCGCCTTCACAGCTTTCTTTGGAAAGAAATTCGGCATATTTTGTTAATCTAAAATGGCAGGCAAGTCCGGAAAATGATGTTTTGGGTTATAACGTTTATCAAGATGGTGTTGTAGTAGCTAAATCTAAGACTACAACAATTTCTATTGACCATTTGACGCCAGCCACAACTTATAATTTTACGGTTAAAGCTTACGATAATTTTTATTTGGAAAGTCCACAGAGTAATACAATGAGTGTTACAACTTTAGCATCCGATATCTTTGCGAAAGATTTACAAATTATAAAATATTTGGAAGGAACTGGAAATAATAAGGGGCTTGAAATTGCAAACAAAACTGGACATAAGATAAATCTTCAGGGCTATAAATTATCGATGCAGTCCAAGCGAACTGCTTATTACTTCGAAAATCCTTTTGAACTGGAAGGTGAGATAGAAAACAATCAAAGTTTTGTAGTTGTTAATCCGAGCGCAAACTTTAGTTGTTTCAATAATTTGAATGCGAAGTTTGTAACTGCCGCGCCTTCATTAACCTTTTCCGGAAGTCAGTACGTTGATTTGTCTTACAAATCTGCAACTGTTGATGCAATTGGTGTCAAAGGTCAAGATAATTCTAATGCTAACAAATCGCTTTACAGAAAATCAGAAATCACCAATCCAACAGCGACTTTTGACATCAATGAATGGACGACGTATAATAAAGATTATTGTCAGGGTCTCGGTGTGTTAGCGGTAAATGATATTGTAAATCAAAATGATCAATTTGCTATTTATCCCAATCCTGTCGGAAATCAGTTGAATATCAGTGGAAACTTAAGCAAAGTAAAATCTTTGCAGATATATGATATGACAGGAAAACTGATTAAGGATATTTCAAACACATTAAGTAGTGAGCAGAAAGCAATAGATGTCAGTCAATTAATTCCTAATACTTATATTTTAAGAATCGACGGAAAATCGCTCAAGTTTATCAAAAAATAGAAAAAAACCACTCAATACATTGCGAAAGTCTCTTTATATATAGGAGACTTTTTTGTTTTATTTTTGGGCAGCTTTTCCGCCTTCCACTCCCGCTACCTCGCCAAAGGCGGGTGAGCTCCGTTCAAGTCGGGCTGCGCGAGATTCCTTGTTTCAATATTATTCACACACCATTATTACAAATTTAAATCGAATGTATATTTTTTGTAAATTTGTGACTAAATCTAAAAGTGAAAATTTTAAACGACTGTTGTATAGTTGCAACTGAGTTTAAAAAAATGAAAGTAATTATGAGTCAAAAGAAAGAAATGCTTTACGAAGGTAAGGCTAAACAGGTTTTTGCTACCGAAAACCCAGACGAAGTTGTTGTACGTTATAAAGATGATGCTACAGCTTTCAACGCACAGAAACGCGGTCAGTTCGATCGGAAAGGTGAAATGAATAATGCAATTTCTACCCTGATATTCGGCTATCTTATCGAAAACGGAATTCCAACGCATTTCATCGAAAAACTTGATGACAGAGAACAATTGGTAAAAAAAGTAGATATCATTCCATTGGAAATGGTGGTTCGTAATTATGCTGCCGGAAGTATGGCGCAAAGACTCGGCGTGGAAGAAGGAACTAAATCTCCTGTAACTATTTTCGACATCTGCTACAAAAAGGATGAACTTGGTGACCCGCTGATTAATGATTATCACGCGGTTTTTTTAGGCGCTGCAACTTTTGAAGAGCTGAAAGAGATGTATGCATTGACAGGTAGGATTAATGAGCTTTTGATTGCTTTATTTGATAAAATGAATGTCATTCTTGTAGATTTCAAAATCGAGTTAGGAAAAACTTCGGATGGAAAAATTGTTCTTGCAGATGAGATTTCTCCAGACACTTGCAGACTTTGGGACAAAGACACCATGAAAAAACTCGACAAGGACAGATTCCGAAGAGATTTAGGAGAAATCACTGAAGCTTATGTGGAGATTTACAACAGATTACAAACCGCTTTAGAAAAATAAAATCCGAGAAAAATTTACCAATGGATTTAGAATTTCAGAAATACAGCACATTATCAAAATATGCTTTCCAGAATCGTTATCAGGATTTTGAAGAGACGAGAAATTTTCCAAAAGAAGACTTAGGAGTCTATCCATTTGACAAGATGGAAGAGGAGTGTGGCGTTTTCGGGCTACATTCCACCCAAGAGTTGGACACATTTTCTTTGTCACAATTTGGACTTTTTGCGCTTCAGCATCGTGGTCAGGAAGCCTGTGGAATAGCAGTAGGAAATAAAGGGAAAATATTTTCTGTAAAAGATGAAGGTTTGGTTTTAGACGTTTTCAAGTCGATAGAAGAACCAGAAAAGTTTATGGGAAGTACCGTAATTGGTCACACCAGATATACAACAGCCGGAGATAAAAAGAAATATAATTTCCAACCGTTTTTTGCAAAGAACGAATACGACCAAATTATACTATCTATTGCTCATAATGGAAATCTGACTAATGCAAAACAACTTCGAAAAGAATTAGAAGATGAAGGCGTAGTTTTCCGTGCAACTTCTGACACAGAGGTAATTTTAAGATTAATTCAAAAAAATCTTGACCTTGGACTTCGTGGGGCAATCAAAGCGACGATGGAGAAAATAGAAGGCGCTTATTCTGTGGTTGGGATTACACGAAATAAGTTTTTTGCGTTCAGAGATTTCAACGGTATCCGACCTTTGGTTTTAGGTGCAATTGACGAAAATACTTTTGTTGTGGCGTCCGAAAGTTGTGCTTTGGATGGGGTAGGTGCGCAATACGTTCGTGATATTTTGCCTGGTGAGATTGTTTACACCAGCGATAATGAAAAAGGATTGCAGTCCTATCTTGTAAAAGAAGACTGTGTGAATAGAATCTGTGCTTTCGAATATATATACTTTGCAAGGCCAGATTCTACACTAGAAGGTATCAATGTACACGAAGTTCGGGAAAAATCCGGAATGAAGATCTGGGAACAGGCACCTGTAGATGCAGATATTGTTATAGGCGTTCCAGATTCCGGTGTGCCTGCTGCCATCGGTTTTTCCAAAGCCTCAGGCATACCTTTCAGGCCGGTTCTCATAAAGAACAGATATATAGGGCGTTCGTTCATTATTCCATCTCAGGAAATGAGAGAACATTTTGTAAATCTAAAGCTGAATCCTATCATCTCCGAGATGAAAGACAAAAGAGTAGTCATTATAGATGATTCTATAGTCAGAGGAACAACATCAAAACGTTTGGTCAAGATTCTTAAAAATGCTGGGGTGAAGGAGATTCATTTCAGAAGCGTGTCGCCGCCCATTGTAGCACCTTGCTTTTTAGGCATAGATACGCCTACCAAAGATGATCTTATTTCTGCCAATATGTCGAAAGATGAGCTTAAAGATTACCTCGCTGTAGACAGCCTAGAATTTCTGAGTGTAGAAAATCTGGTAGAAATCCTGGGTTCTCCCAATCATTGTTTCGGATGTTTTACAGAAAAATACCCTGTAAAAAATCCAGATGAGCTGGCTTTTGTAGATCAAGGAGACTAATATTTGGGCAGCTTTATCCGTCTTCCACTCCCGCTTTTTTCTTTTTTAGCAAAAAAAGAAAAAGAGCTCCGTTCAAGCCGGGCTGCTGTAATTCGATAATTTAATATAAAGATTTCCGCCTAACAAAACTTGTTAGGTGGATTTTTTTTGATCAATAGACAAAAAAACCCCAACCGAAGTTGGGGTAAAAACTAATAACCATGAAAACTCAAATTAAACATGAGAATCGAAAATTATGATACAATTACTGTGCCAAAAGCATCCGATTCTTTGAAAAAGAATTTTCTGTTGCAAACATACGTATTAAAATTGTAAGTTTGCAACACTTTAAAAAAAATATTTAAAAAAAATGTCAGGAAAAATCACATTTACCATGATTAAGCCAGATGCAGTTGCAGATGGACATATTGGTGCGATTCTTGGAAAAATCAGCGAAGCTGGTTTCAAAATCAAAGCGATGAAGCTTACGCAACTTACAGTAGCAGACGCAAAAAAATTCTATGAGGTACACGCAGAAAGACCTTTCTATGGAGAATTGGTAGAATTTATGTCTTCTGGACCAATCGTTGCGGCAGTTCTTGAAAAAGACAATGCAGTAGAAGATTTCAGAACTACCATTGGTGCTACTAATCCTGCTGAAGCGGCTGAAGGAACTATTAGAAAACTGTTTGCAAGAAGTATTGGCGAAAATGCAGTTCACGGTTCAGATTCTGATGAAAATGCACTTATAGAAGCTCAATTCCATTTTTCAGGTAGAGAGATTTTCTAATTTCTTTTCTGAAAATTACAGAACAGGAACAGGCTGCCAAAATTGGCAGCCTGTTTTTTGTGCGTTTTATTTGTCACTAGCCCCGATAGGAACGGCATCCTTTTTTTTGCAATGGAATAAGCCTGGGCAAAAAAGATATAGTGGATAGCGGGAATAGCTCCTAAAGAAACTAAATCAGATAACTTGCTAAAATTTTAAATTTTCATAAGTTCTATCGTATGTTCCGGATTTTCTGACGAGAAAACGGCGTTACCCGCAACTAATACATCTGCACCGGCTTCGAAAAGTTTGGAAGCATTGTCCAGATTCACGCCGCCATCTACCTGAATCAGCGCTGTAGAATTGTTACTTAAAATCAAATCTTTCGTTTCTCTAATTTTTTTATAGGTATTCTGTATAAACTTCTGGCCGCCAAAACCAGGATTGACGCTCATCAGTAATACCAAATCTACTTCTGCAATAATGTCTTCCAGCATTAGTACTGGCGTTGCAGGATTGAGAACGACACCAGCTTTTGCACCTTTGTCCTGAATCTGATGAATAACCCTGTGAAGATGCGTGCAGGCTTCGTAATGAACGGAAATGAGATCTGCACCATAGTCTATAAATTCTTCTACATATTTTTCAGGTTCTACAATCATCAGGTGAACATCTACAAATTTTTTAGCATATTGCTGAACGGTTTTCATCACCGGAAATCCGAAAGAGATATTGGGGACAAAACGGCCATCCATCACATCCACGTGAATCCAGTCTGCCTGAGAATTGTTTAGCATTTCTATATCGCGCTGCAGATTGCCGAAATCTGCGGCCAAAAGTGAAGGTGCTATAAGTTTGTTTTTCATTTTATACTTACTTTTTACTTTATTAATGATATTTCAAGTTGATTGTTGGTTGGATTTTCAGAAGTGTTTCATAAATTAACTGAATGACATTCGCAACGTCTTCTTTTGAAACCATTTCTACTGTGGTGTGCATATATCGCAAAGGCAAGGATATCAACGCACTGGGAACGCCACCGTTGGAGTGTGCGAAGGCGTCTGTATCCGTTCCTGTTGCCCGGCTTGCTGCAGCTCTCTGGAAAGGTATTTCTTTTTCTTTGGCTGTGTTGATAATCAATTCTCGAATGGTGTGATGAACGCTGGGCGCGAAGAAAACTACAGGACCATCGCCACATTTCTGGTCACCTTCTTTTTTCTTTTCGATCATTGGCGTCGTGGTATCGTGGGTCACATCGGTTACAATCGCGATGTTTGGTTTTATAGTGTCGGCAATCATATCTGCGCCATAAAGTCCCACCTCTTCTTGTACAGAATTGGTAATGTATAATCCGAACGGTAATTCATTTTTGTTTTCATTCAGCAGTCTTGCCACTTCTGCAATCATAAAGCCTCCAATACGGTTATCCAAAGCACGGCAAACAAAGTATCTGTCGTTTAGTTCAAAAAATTCATCAGGATATGTTATCATGCATCCTACGAATATTCCCAAATCTTCCACTTCTTTTTTGGAAGTTGCGCCACAATCGATGAAAATATTATCAATCTTTGGAGTAGGTTCGTTTTGATTAGCACTTCTGGTATGTATCGCCGGCCATCCGAAAACACCTTTTACGATGCCTTTCTCGCCGTGAATATGAACCACCTTAGAAGGAGCGATGGTTTGGTCCGAACCACCATTTCTAATTACGTAGATTAATCCATCATCTGTAATATAATTAACGTACCAGCTTATTTCGTCTGCGTGTGCTTCTATCACAACTTTGAAATCTGCATGCGGATTGATGATTCCATAAGCGGTTCCGTAATGATCTACCTCAATTTTATCCACATAAGGTCTGATGTAATTCATCCAGATTTTCTGGCCATTATGCTCATAGCCAGTGGGAGATGCTGTATTAAGATATTGTTCTAAAAACTGAATCGATTTTTTTTCGAATTTCATATAATTAAGGAATGATTTTTGATTTGTACTTTTGCTGTTTTTATGAGAGTAAAAGTAATGAATTTAAATAAATTTTTCCCTTTTCTTTTTCTATTCGTTGGAATCATGTGCTATTCCCAGCAGGATACGCTTAAGGTTACTTCGTTTGATGATATTCCGAAAAGTAGATTACAAAAGGATGAATACGGAAACGAGTATTTCTATGACGAAGTTCAGAAAGCAAAGATATACAAGATCAATGGAGAGCAGGTGATTGTTTTAGACGAACTTACGCTGAGAGCAAATCCGCATTTTAATAACCAGTTAGACAGGAATTATTATTTTTTTCTCAATAAGAAATTAAACAGAGTTTACCCACTTTTTTTAGATGCTTTGGAGCAGTATAAAAGTATTCAATCCGAAAGCGCTAATATGAGTAGTGCGGAACGTAACAAGTATATAAAACAAAGACAGAGCGAATTGGCAGCCAGCTATGAAAAGCAACTCCGTGATCTTACTACCACAGAAGGTCAGGTTTTTGCAAAACTGATGAACAGAGCTACTGGAAAAACGGTATATGATATCATTAAGGACCTTAGAGGTGGTTGGAGTGCTTTTTGGTGGAATGTTAAAGGTAATATTGCAGATGTTAGTCTAAAAACGCCTTATGACCCTCACAGGTTTCGTGATGATCTTTTTATAGAATCTCTTTTACAGTCTAATTGGAATCTTGGGTATCTACAGCCTTATCCGGGCGCTAGCAATTTCAAAGTAAATAAATAAAGCACTACAACTAGGTAGTGCTTCTCTATTTTTATATCTCAGTAATCAGATAATTCTGATATTTTGATTTGTCAAATGTAAATAAATTGGGAGATAATTTTTGGTTTTCTTTATAATCACTGATCCCAATTACTGCGACCTCATTACTGGTGGTAATCTGTTCTAATTTTATAAGTTTTTTCTGAGGTGTATTAACATATAAAGTGACATTCTTCAGACCGTTATTTTTTACAGGAACCATTTTAATAACATCAACAGGAATTCCGCTCATTGTTTTTTTACCGGAATAAGTCACATCATATTCTTTTTTATAAGAATCAAGATAGCTCAGCGGTGAGAAATGAATTTGCTCATCATTAGGTTTAGAAATAGTCACCTCTTTATCTTCATCATTGATATTATATAGTTTATTTCCATCAAATATCTGTTCGGTTCCCATTATTTTTAGCTTGTAGCGAGTGTTATCCGAATAGAAAATGCCCGTCTGACTACGAAGATTTTTACCAGATCCGGATGTGTAAGAGAATTTGAAATATGAATTTTTTTTACTCTTATAGTTTCTCGTTACCTCATCCAATATCTTCTGTGATCTATTGTCGATAGTCTGTGAATGAGCCGAAAAGCTGGCTCCTAAAATTGTTAAAGTCAAAAGTGGCCTTAAATAATTTTTCATTTATTAATTGATTGTAATTTTAAACAAAGGTAGTTTTTCAATATTAATGCCAATATTTTTTTACTGATAAAATTATGTTAAGATTTATAAACACTTTAAGTCGGAATCTAAGGCAAAATAAAAAAGAAAACTGCACAAAAATGCATAATGCTGCCACCTAGAACAAACAAATGCCATATTGGATGGTAAAATGGTTTTCTGTCCTTTACATAAAAATAAATCCCTAATGTATAGCATAATCCACCAATAATTATCAACGTTAGTGCGCTGGTGGAAAGATTTTCTATCATTGGTTTAATAGCAATAATGGCTGCCCAACCCATCAAAGCGTAAAGAGAAAGTGAGATTTTTTCATTGTTTCTCATTGGAGAAAATTTAAATATAAAACCAATCAAAGTCATTCCCCAGATGACACCAAACATACTCCAGCCCCAAGCGCCTTTCAGCCCCAGTAAAGCAATAGGTGTGTATGTTCCCGCAATCAAAATATAGATACTAAGATGGTCAATCCTTTGGCAGATTTTTTTCCATTTCAGTTTATAAACCGCGTGATAAACGGTAGATGCAGAATAGAGTAGTATCAAACTAATCCCGAAGACCAAGGAAGAGGCTATCGCAATCCCACTACCGCTAATCGCTGAATAGTAAATCATCAGAATCAATGCAACAACGGGAAGTATAACCCCGAGACCAATTGAATGCAATTGTTTTATCTCATTAAAAAGATTGTCTGTTTCAAGGTTTTGAAAATCATTGGTTTAATGATTTATTATTTTTAAATTTAATAAAAATGAAACTATATTGCAATTAATGATTGATAAAATTTGTTTGACATTTTTACGAGATTTATAATCAGCTTCTTAACTTTGCAGGATATTCAAGACGAATGATAAACTTTGTACTGATAGCTGTTTGCATTATTGCAGGAATGATTTTCAAATCAACCAAAACCATTCATCCAGATGCGCATAAGGGCATCAACACCTGGGTTCTTTATTTGGCCCTGCCAGCAGTTTCTTTTAAATATTTGCCCAAAGTACAGTGGTCTCTAGAAATGCTTTTTCCGATTTTGAGTACCGTATTGATAGCTGTTGGAAGTTCGATATTGGTGCTTTTTTACAGCAGAATAAAAAACTATTCTAGGCGGTCAAGAAGTACTATGGAATTAGCAAGTGGGTATAGCAATACCTCATTCATTGGGTTTCCTCTTATTGCTGCTTTCTATGGCGAACAATATCTAAGTATTGCTATTATTTGTGATCAAACGATGTTTTTGATGCTCTCTACAATGGGCATTATCACCGCTTTGAAAGGTGGTAGCAAGTCTGGAAAAATCAGCTCGATATTTATTTTGAAAAGACTTTTCACATTTCCACCGTTTTTAGGATGTATAAGCGCACTGATTTTATCTCAATTTTTCAATCTGGATTTTGCAGAACCACTATTTGATAAACTGGCAGCAACTGTCGCACCTTTAGCTTTGTTTTCTGTAGGTTTGCAACTGAAATTCAATGGGTGGAGAAAACTGATTCCGCAGATTTCCACATCAATGCTTTACAAACTGATATTAGCGCCATTATGTGTTTTAGTATTAGCACTTGTTTTTGATATAAAAGAAGATATTGCCAAAATCAGCATTTTTGAAGCAGCGATGCCCACCGTTATTACTTCCAGCATTATTGCTGAACAGTTCCGTTTGAATACAAAATTAATCAATCTCATTATTGGAATTAGTATCCTTGTCGGGTTTGTAACAACTGGAATCTGGTTTGAGATTATTGAGTTTTTATTCTAAGGCAATATAAATTAAGAATGAGATTAGTTTTAAAAATGTAATTAACAATTTGATATTCGAAAGAATCCATAATCTTATTATTTAAAACCACAAAAGTCACAAAAGATATACCTACAGATGTTCTTTTGTGGTTTAATACTTCTTGTGTTTTTATGGCAAAATAAAAAAGAAAACTGCACAAAAATGCATAATGCTACCACCTAGAACAAACAAATGCCATATTGGATGGTAAAAAGGTTTTCTGTCCTTTGCATAAAAATAAATCCCTAGTGTATAGCATAATCCGCCGATAATTATCAACGTTAGTGCGCCGGTGGAAAGATTTTCTATCATTGGTTTAATAGCAATAATGGCTGCCCAACCCATCAATGCATAAAGAGAAAGTGATATTTTTTCATTGTTTCTTAATGGAGAAAATTTAAAAATAAAACCAATCAACGCCATTCCCCAGATAACACCAAACATACTCCAGCCCCACGCACCTTTCAGACCAAGAAGAGCGACGGGCGTGTAGGTTCCGGCGATGAGAAGGTAGATACTGAGATGGTCGATTCTTTGGCAAATCTTTTTCCACTTTAGTTTATAAACCGCGTGATAAACGGTAGATGCAGAATAGAGTAGTATCAAACTAATCCCAAAGACCAAGGAAGAGGCTATCGCAATTCCACTACCGCTAATCGCTGAATAGTAAATCATCAGAATCAATGCAACAACGGAAAGTATAACCCCAAGACCGTGTGTGATGACATTGTATAATTCTTCTTTTTTTCGGTTTTTCTTCGGCATCTTTTCAAATTTTATCAAAGTTAATCATTAAACTTTTTTCAAGCTTTGCAAATAATATTTTTAACAAGAATTTAAAATTTATTTACATCATATAAAATCCTTAGTTTTGATAAAAAATTCAGAAATGAAGAATCTTTTTATTGTTCCGTTGTTGCTTTCGCAAGCTGTTTTCTCCCAATCGGTTTCTGCTAATCTGGATAAATCGGTAAAGGAGATGTTGTCTACATCCAATGCTTTGGCAGCTAATCTTTCTTTCTATGTTGCAGATGAGAATGGAAATTTAGTTTATGAATACAATGGGAACAAAGGACTTTCCACAGCCAGCACGCAAAAGATTTTTACATCGGCGGCAGCTTTGGAGACGCTCGGAGAGAATTATCAGTTCAAAACGACCGCTTCCTATTCTGGGAAAATATCAAATGGAAATTTAGACGGAGATTTTTATATCACTTCCAATGGTGATCCGACTTTGGGAAGCTGGCGTTGGGAAAATTATACGCCTGAAAATTTCAAACAACAATTGTTAGATGCCATCAAAAAATCCGGAATCAAGAAAATATCAGGTAATTTGATTATCGATGATTCTTATTTCGATTTCCAAAGTACGCCTGGTGGATGGCCTTGGAATGATTTGGGGAATTATTATGGTGCAGGAACTTTTGGCGTTAATTGGAGAGAGAACCAATTTGATATTAATATTAATGGCAATCAATTCAAGAGTTTTTCCTATGATTTGGAAAATGTCAATTGGATAAATGAGCTGAAAACTGGCGGAAGCTCTGACCAAAGTTTAATCTTCACAGCGCCACATTCCGAAACCGCAATGATTAATGGAACATTACCTGCCGGAAAAGTAACCACAGTTTCCGGTGCAACACCTAATCCGCCAATGCAATTAGCTCTTGAAATCAAAAAATTGCTAACAGAAAACGGAATTTCCCTTTCTGGAAAAACGACAACTTACTACAATGAAAAAATTGCCGGAAAATCTGTTTCAAAAGCTCCAACTCAAAATCAAATCTTTGAATATAAATCGCCAACACTGGACAAAATTGTCTTTTGGTTTTTGAGAAAAAGCATCAATCTTTACGGAGAAACTTTAATCAAAACAATGGCGAAAGAAAAACGTAACAATCCGAGTTTTGATACTGGTGTGGATTTTCTAAAGGATTTCTGGAAGTCAAAAGGCATTAATCCGATGATGATCAACTTTGCTGATGGCAGCGGACTTTCTCCACAGAATTACGTTTCAGCAAAAGCGCAGGTTCAGGCACTTTTATATGTTAAAAAGCAAAACTGGTTTGATGCTTTTTATGAAGGTTTCCCAACGCAGAACGGAATCAAAATGAAAAGTGGAACCATCAAAGACAGCAAATCTTTTGCAGGTTATCAAACTTCTAAAAGTGGCAAAAATTATGTATTTTCTATCATTATAAACAATTATCAAGGTGGAAGTATTAGCAATGCTCTGTTTAAAATTCTAGATAATTTGAAATAATTAGAATAAAAACACTTCGAGAGCTTCAGGGTGACGTCTCTAATGCTAAATGTTTGAATTTAAAAATGTCAGTCTGAGGTTCTCAGAGACATTCTAGAATTTCAACGCAAAGGCACGAAAGGTTTAATTATAACTTATGTTTTCAAGGCACAAAGATTTTAACTTTGTTAAAATGGTAAAATAGAAGATTTTATTTTTGCGACTTTACACTAAATTAATTTTAAATATTTTTGCGACTTTGCGATAAAACAAAATGAACAGAATCAATTCTTTTCCACCGATTGTTGATGAGCAATCAGAAATTCTGATTTTGGGTTCGGTTCCGGGCGTTAAATCTTTGGAAATGCAGCAATATTATGCACATCCACAGAATCAATTTTGGAAATTGATGTTTCATCTTTTTGATAAGTCATTTTCATTGGATTATCAAGAAAGAAAAGATTTATTGAAAGAGAACAAAATTGCGCTTTGGGATGTCATCGAAAGTTGTGAACGAAAAGGAAGTTTGGATACAGAAATCAAAAATGAAATTGATAACAACATTCCTCAACTCATCGAGAATTATCCGAATATCAAAATGATTTTCTGTAACGGACAAAAGTCTTATAAAAACCTCATCAAAATTCTAGGCAAAGATTTCAAAATTCCAATTATAGTTTTGCCTTCCACAAGTCCTCTTCATACGGTTAAGTTTGAGGAGAAATTGGAGAAGTGGAAAGTGATTAAAGATTTTCTATAGAATTAACTATTCCAAATCTCCCAAGCTCTTTCCGCCTGCTGTTCCAGCATATAAAAACCATTCAATGTTGTGGCTCCCTTTTCTGCAGATTTTCTCAGAAAAGCCGTTTCCGAAGGATTATAAATCAAATCGATAACGTAATGTTTATCGGTAATCGCTTCAAAAGGAAATTGAACAGAATCGTCCACGTTTGGGAAGGTTCCAACCGGTGTTGTCTGGATAATCAGTAAAGAATCTTTTACCAAGTCTTCCGAAAGATTTTCAAAAGTGATTTCAGATTTTCTGGAAACAGTTTGATGTTCGATGTTATGTTTGTCCAAGATATATCTCACCGCTTTTGCAGCGCCACCGTCGCCAAGAATCAAAGCTTTTTTGTGATGGTCTTTTTTGTTGATAAGCAAAGTTTTCTCGAATCCAAAAGCATCTGTATTATAGCCGATTTTCTTTCCGTTTTTGAAACTTACGCAGTTCACAGCACCGATTTGTTGAGCTTCATCACTGAGTTCGTCGAGGAAAGGAATAATGGCTTGTTTGTAGGGGATTGTGACATTCATCCCAACTAGATTTTGATTATCTATAACAGAATTTATATGTTCTATGTTTGCAATATCAAAGAAGTTGTATGAATGATTTTTTAAGAATAATTTTTTAAATTTTTCCTCGAAATATTTTTTTGAAAATGAGTAAGAGATATTCTTCCCAAGTAATCCGAATTCCTGTTTTTCCATAGTCCAAATTTAGGAAATATCAATACAAGATTTATCATCAATTTTTGATTCTTCCATCAGCTGAATATTTTAAAATCTCTTTCTGTTGGCGTAATTTTGGATTTCGAAAAAATCAAATTATTTTAAAATGAAGAATGTAATTCTCAATAACGGAACTGAGATTCCTGAGATTGGTTTTGGAACATGGCAAACGACAGAAAGTGTTCAAAAAACTGTAAAGGCAGCTTTAGAAGCTGGTTATAGACATATTGATACAGCTGATATCTATGGAAACGAGGAGGAAATAGGAGAAGCGATTGAAGAATCCGGAATCGAAAGAAAGGATCTGTATCTCACTACCAAAATATGGAACAGCAACAGAAGCGCACAAGGTGTGAAATATTCTGTAGAGCAGTCTCTTAAAAAACTGAAGACCAACTATTTGGATTTGTTATTGATACATTGGCCTGCAAATGAAACACAATTCGAGAATTGGAAGGAAATCAATGCAGAAACTTGGAAAGCGATGGAGGAGTTGTACAAATCTGGCGTTGTGAAAACCATTGGTGTCAGCAATTTTATGTTGCCTCAAATCAAAGCATTGTTGGAAACTGCAGAAGTGATTCCGGCTGTTAATCAGATAGAGTTTCATCCAGGTTACACCCAGCAGGAAGTGGTGGATTTTTGTAAAGAAAAAGGTATTGCGATAGAGGCTTGGAGCCCAATTGGTTCTGGTAGATTATTGAAAGATGAAAATCTGAAAGATATTGCTGAAAAATATGATGTTTCGCCAGCAATCCTTTGTATCCAATTTTGTTTACAATCTGGCGTGATTGTTTTACCAAAATCTGAAAATCCTGTCAACATAAAAAACAACTTACATTTTGAAAGATTCAAAATATCAGAAAGTGATATGAAAGCTTTGAAAACCTTGGAAGAAACCGGCTTTTCCGGCTTGAATCCAGAAACCGTCGATTTTTAAATTCGTAACTATTGAAGAAAAGAAAAGCAGTTTAAAAATTTTTAAACTGCTTTTTTATAGAGTATTATTTTTTTATAAATTTTAAAAGTTGAATTGAACGCAGCCCGACCTGAGTGGAGCTCTTTTTCTTTTTATTTAAAAAGAAAAAAGCGGGAACGGAGGGCGGATTAAGCTGCCGAAATAAAAATTATTCGTTAGCGTGGGAGTAGTATCTGATTTTTTCTACAATCTCTCCAAGATCAAAAGGTTTTGGGATGAAATCTATCGCTCCGCTTTCTATTGCAGAATCGCCCAAACCTCGGCTGGCAGACATTATCACAACAGGAATGTTTTTGAAATCCTGATGTGCTTTTATCATTTTGCAAATATCTCTTCCATCTTCCCCAGAAAGCCACATATCCATCAGGATCACATCTGGCTTAGTCGATGTTTCTAGCAAAGAATTGAACATATCGCTGCCACGCTCGTAATTAGATACTTCAAAACCTTCCATATTGAGCATCAGCTTGACAGAATCCAGAATGGCTGGACTGTCATCCACAACTATTATTTTTTTTGATGTTGACATTTTAAACAAGAATATTAATTTGCTTCGTTCTTTTTCGGAATTAGAAAACAAAACTCCGATCCTTTTCCTTCAATTGAGTTTACAAAAATCTTGCCACCGCTTCTTTTAATGATCTCTGATGATATATAAAGTCCCAAACCTAGTCCTGGAAATGTATGTTCTTTGCTTCCGCTCACACGATAATACTGCTCAAAGACTTTTTCCGTTTTATCGGCAGGAATGCCTATTCCGAAGTCTCTCACGGCAAAAAGCACACAGTCGTCATCTGTTACTTTTGTTGTAATATGAATTCTGTCGGAATCTGGCGAATATTTTATGGCATTGCCAATGAGATTACTCATAACCTGAGAAATCCTGTGGCGGTCACTATAGATATATCCTATTTTTTCAGATTCTACAAGTATTTTGTGACTGGTGATCATCTGCTGTTCAGTGAAAATTTCCTCAACAAGATCATCGAAATCGAAATCTGATTTATTAAGAAGTATTTTTCCATTTTGGATCTTTGTCACATCCAGTAAATCGTTCACAAGACTTGTAAGCTTATTAATCTGCTCATCCATTTTTTTAGCTATATCCGCATTCTTGTCGTCTTCCTGTTTTCTAAGGTTTTTTTCAAGAAATTGAGAGTATAGTTTTAGGCTTGTAAGTGGTGTTTTGAGTTCGTGGCTTGCAATTCCTAAGAAGTTATCTTTCTGCTGTTGAAATTGCTTGAATTCGTTGATGTCGGTACAGGTTCCAATCCATTGGATCACGTCATTGTCTTCATTTTTGATGGGAATAGCACGTCCCAGAAACCAACGGTAGGCATCTTCAGAAGTTCTGTCACGGAACTGGTATTCTATTTCATAATTAGTCTTATTGGCTTTACTGGTCATCCAAATGTCGATAGATCTCTTCTGATCATCAGGATGAATAATTTTTTCGGTGGCACTTTCCCTACTGTCTATGCTTGTAAAACCTGTGTAGTCATACCATTGTTTATTGTAATAATCAATAATACCATCTTTATCCGCAGTCCACACAATGATTGGAAGGCTGTCTGCGAGATTTTTGTATTTTTCCTCGTTTAGCTTCAGTTGCTTCTTGGTAAGAACCATTTCTGTAACATCCGTAGCGAAGTTTAAAATAGCATACACTTCACCCTGTTCATTGAAAAGTGGTTTGTAAGAAAAGTTATAGTAGGAAGTATATAGTTGGCCATTTCTTTCTAGAACAACTTCGTCTTCAGTAGCAGAATACGTTTTGCCTGTTTTAAAAATATCTTTAAGAATATCGAGGAATGGTTGGCCTTCAAGTTCGGGAAGAGCTTCTTCCAGTTTCATGCCTATTACTTTTTCATTTTTACCCCAAGTTCTTAGCATGCTGTTATTGGCAATATCGATGATAAGATCCGGGCCTTTGTACAACGCAATAGAATAATCTGATTCTTTAATAAGTCTTTCAAAAGTATATTCTGTTTCAGCCAATTTTTTTTCGGCGTTAACCTGATCTGTAACTTCTGTTGCAACGACGCTCACGCCGATGATTTCGGTTTCTTCATCATTAAAAATCGGGGCATAGATAAAATCGAAATAGCATTCTTCGCGCTTTCCATTTCGGACCAGATAGCAAAATTCTTGATAACCTTTGTAAGGCTTTCCTGTAGTGCGTACTTGGCTAAGAATATCCATAAAGGGTTGTCCTTCCAGTTCTGGCAAGGCATCTATCAGTTTGCGTCCGATAATTTGCGGCGGTTTTCCCCATAGATGAAGAATTTGAGGATTGGCAACTTTTATAATAAATTCATCACCCATCAACATAGAAAGGGCAACTGGAGCCTGCGTGAGCAATAATGCAAGTGATTCTTGCGAAATATTTGATTTGATGAAATTCTTCATGGTTGTAGATTATAAATATATTTCCTCATCATTTATTTGTAAATTTTTGTTTTCCGAAAAGCAGTTCGAAAAAAAGTCTAAAATCTGAAATAATTGACCACAATGGATATCTGAAGGTCGCTGGCTTGTTTTTTTCTATCACAGCGTGACTGAACCACGCCAACCCATAACCAAAAATAGGGCAATACCACAGAAACCGTTCTTTCCCCGATTTAAGTACATAAAAAATAACCACAAAAACCAATAAGATACCAACAAAATGGAAAATACGGGTTAGCGGTTTTTTATGTTCGGTAAGATAAAATTGATAAAATTCTTTATAATTAGTAATTCTTTTATTGATTGCCATTGATCGTTTGGTTTAGTCTACTGTTTTTATATCCGTATAGGAAATAAATTACCAAACCTACAGCAAACCATAGTCCAAACCAGAACCAATTTTCGTGGCTCATTCCGGTTAGTAAATAAAGACAAGAACTAAGGCCAATTAAAGGAATTAAGGAAAGATTTTTAACGATGGCCAATCCACATAAAACCAAATTAGCAATAATGAAAATAATAATTGCCAGACGGAATTCGCCTTCATTTGGGTCGTTGATATTGGTTAAATTGTGGAAGAATTCGGGTTGATAGAAATAGAAGAATACCAAACCACCAATGAAAATTAATGGAAAAAGGAACTTCCCATTAATATACGGTAAGTGGAATCTTCCTTTGATTTTTTCTTTTGGAGGCAACATCAAAACGCCACCACAAACAAGCACGAAAGCGAAAATAGTTCCGATACTTGTAAAATCAAGAATGAAAGATTTATCCGTGAAGATGATCGGAATGCCCACCACAATCCCTGTCACGATTGTTGCAAAAGACGGTACTTTGTTTTTACTGTGTACTTCCTGAAATTTCTTGGGTAAAAGCCCATCTCTGGACATGGCCATCCAGATTCTCGGCTGTCCCATTTGGAAAACCAAAAGTACCGTTGTAATTGCAACAATCGCAATCAATGAGACAATAAATTCCATCCAGGGAAGGTTGAGATTGGTTTTGTCAAATACAAATGACAGCGGATCTCCAATGCCGTCAAATTTCCTATAATCTACCAATCCTGTTAATGTTAAAGTTAAAATAATATAGATTACAGTACAAAGTCCCAAAGAAATCAACATACCTTTTGGAAGGTCTTTTTGAGGATTTTTGGTTTCTTCGGATAAAACAGAAATCGCATCAAAACCAATATAAGCGAAGAAAACACCTGAAACAGCAGACATTACACCCGCAAATCCATTTGGCATAAAAGAAGGTTCTGAAGTTACAGAACTTGTTGGAAACCAGTTCCCAGTATTAACATAAGCGACACCGACTGCGATGACGAGGAGAATCACGAATAACTTCAGAATAACAAAAAAGTTATTAAAATTCTTACTTTCCTTGATGCCTTGATAGCAAAGCCAAGTGATTAATCCATTAATCACCAAAGCAGGAATATCAACGATAATTTTCAATCCGCCAATAATTGGGGCAGATTTCCAAGCGTTGATGAGTTCTCCGTTGGTTGAATTATTGAGAAAAGCTTTTTTGGCTTCGGTATAACTACAGGTAAAATAATCAGGAATATGAACCCCGATTCTTTCCATAAAACTGGTGAAATAATCGGACCAAGAGAAGGCGACATAGATATTCCCGAAAGAATATTCCATAATCAGCGCCCAGCCGATAACCCAGGCAATCAATTCTCCAAAACTGGCGTAGGCATAAGTGTAAGCACTTCCTGCTGTAGGGATTCTGCTTGCAAATTCTGCATAACAAAGTGCGGTGAAAGCGCAGGCAAAACCACAAATCAGATATAAAACAATAACGCCGGGTCCTCCACGGAAAATAGCTTCTCCCAAACTGCTGAAACTTCCGGCTCCAATGATGGCGGCAATCCCAAAAAATACAATATCCCAAGTCCCAAGAACTCTGTTTAACTGTCCGGAATCTGCATTTTCTGCGTAGTGTTTTCTTCTGAAAAGTGAACTCATCTAAGTTGATAATTTTTGTGAAAGAAACAAATTTAATAAAAATTTGATGGTTTTAACATTTACTAAATGAAATAAGATGTTTTAAAGTCAAAATCAATCAGCAAATTATTTAAGGATTCTTTCAGTTTTCTCCCACAATCCTTCGGAAGCGCTTCGGAAGAAGATCCGAAGAAACCCCGGTGATGTCCCGTACATACTCCGATGATACCCGTTCAAAACCGGTCACGGGTGTACAAGTTGCTATTATCTTTTTTAACTTCCTGTCATTAACCTACTGTCTCGGCAAAACGATGAAGTTTTATGCATCCCTGAATAATGCGAAGAATACGTAAGCCTTCACTCGTTTCTACCTCGGGCAGCATCTGGTGAATTGACCATAGCATCCATTCCGAAAACGTGGATTTTTTTTGGGATAATGAGGATTGTGCTAGTGGTAGCGTTGGGTTTTTTGGTTATATTTGAAATTTATATAAAAAAAAACTATTAATGTTCAACGAAGATTCAAGAGTAAAAATTCCGGCAATTTTACATTTGTGCAGATTAGGATATACTTATATCCCAAAAAGTAAACAAGATAGACTGGAAGACAATAATATTTTTCGTGATATTTTTAAACGTTCTCTATCTAAAATTAATTCTGATATTTCAGAAGACGAAGTACAGCGTTTATTGACTGATGTATCATTGAAACTCAATGATGATGATTTAGGAAGAGAATTTTTCAGAATGTTAATGAATACTTCTGGAACAAGATTAATTGATTTTGAAAACTTCAATAATAATGAATTTCACGTTACCGCTGAATTGACTTGCAAAAAAGGGGACGAAGAATTCAGACCAGATATTACGGTTTTAATCAATGGAATGCCTTTGGTTTTTATTGAGGTGAAAAAACCGAATAATAGGGAAGGTGTTATTGCTGAAAGAAATAGAATCAACAGAAGATTTGCTTTAAAAGACTTCAAAGCTTTTACGAACATTACGCAATTAATGTTGTTTTCTAACAATATGGAGTATGAAGACGGAGTAGTAGAACCTATAATGGGAGCTTATTACGCTACACCTTCTAAAGACGGGGTAATGTTTAACTATTTCCGAGAAGAAGAATTATTAAATTACACGCATCTTCTAAAATCAGAAAATGAAGAGCTGGAAAATCTCATCTTAAAAGACAATAATATTGTTGCCATTAAATACACAGATGAGTTTAAAGTCAATAAAAATTACGAAACGCCTACCAATAAAATTATAACCTCTCTGCTTTCAAAAGAAAGATTGGCTTTCTTTTTACAGTTTGGGATTACCTATGTAGAAAGAACCAATAGAGAAGGGAAAATTGTTATTGAAAAACACATTATGCGTTATCCGCAATTTTTTGCTTCGAAAGCGATTACTCAAAAACTGGATGAAGGCATTAAAAAAGGGATTATTTGGCATACGCAAGGAAGTGGAAAAACGGCTTTGGCGTACTACAATGTAAAATACCTCTCTCAATATTATCAAAAGAAAAACACCATTGCAAAGTTCTATTTCATAGTAGATCGAATAGATTTAGCGATACAAGCACAGACCGAATTTCGTTCGAGAGGTTTGTCTGTAAAAATGGTAAATTCTAGAACTGAATTTATTCAGGATATTAAAAAGGCGAGTGCTATTCTCAACAGTTCAGGAGAACAGGAAATAACAGTCGTAAACATTCAGAAATTTTCTGATGAAAGTATGGTTTTGGAATCTTTTGATTATGATTTGAATATTCAAAGAATTTATTTCATAGACGAAGCTCACAGAAGTTACAATCCTAAAGGTAATTATTTGGTGAATCTTTTGCGTTCGGACAAAGATGCAGTAAAAATAGCCTTAACAGGAACGCCACTTTTGCGAGAAGTAGCCAAAGAATATGATTCTAAAACCCTTTTTGGCGATTATATTCATAAATATTACTATAATCGTTCTATTGCAGATGGTTATACGCTTAGATTGATTAGGGAAGGCATTGCCACTACTTACAAAATGCAAATGCAAGATGTGATGGAGCAAATTAAAATTCTGAAAGGCGAAATTTCTAAAAGCGAAATTTTTGCTCATCCTAAGTTTGCACAACCAATGCTGGAATATATTCTGAATGATTTAAAAGATTTCAGAAAGAAAGATGAAACCATAGGCGGAATGGTGGTTTGTGACACTTCCGAACAAGCCAAAGAACTTTTTGCCCAGTTTGAAAAAATTTATGGAAAGCAAGAGTTTGATTATGCTGTAGTCCGTGAAGAAAGAGCAAAATATGGCAACCAAACCCCATTAAAAGCCAGTCTTATTTTACACGATGTGAATTCTAAAGACATCAGAAAACAAGAAATTGAAGCCTTCAAAAATGGGGATATTGATATTTTGTTTGTCTATAATATGCTCTTAACTGGTTTTGATGCACCTCGTCTTAAAAAACTGTATTTAGCAAGGGTAGTCAAAAATCATAATCTTTTGCAGACTCTAACCCGCGTAAACCGACCGTATAAAAAACACCGTTTCGGTTTTGTGGTCGATTTTGCAGACATTACCAAAGAATTTAAAGAAACCAACGAAAACTATTTCCAAGAGTTGCAACAGGAATTGGGTGATGAAATGCAGAATTACAGCAACCTATTCAAGTCGAAAGAAGAAATAGAACACGATGTTTTAGAAATCAAAGAAAAACTCTTTCAGTATGACCTGAAAAATGCTGAAAACTTCCGTCTGCAAATGGACGATATTAAAGATAAAAAGCAATTAACCGAACTCTTCAATTTGCTGCAAAATGCCAGAGAACTTAAAAATATCATCCGTTTACAGGGAGATGATGAATTGCTGGGTTTATTAGATTTTTACAAGCTCAATCTTATGCTAAAAGAAGTTCAGTCACGATTGAATATTTTGAATTTTGTAGACAGCATCAATAATGAAAACGATAACACCAACCTTATCAACACAGCATTAGAAGATATTTTCTTCCAGTTTACCAAGATTTCGGAAGAAGAAATGATTTTGGCAGACCAACTCAGAAATCAGCTCAGACAAACCCGAGAAGAATTGCAACGCAATATAGACCCTGCCGATCCAGAATTTGTTACCCTGAAAGAAGAGCTAGAACGTATTTTCAAAAATAAAAATCTAGATGAGGTAAACCAAGAAGATATGCGAGACAACATTCATATTCTCAGCAGAATTTATGACGAAGTAAGAGAACTCAATCGTAAAAATGCACTGCTAAGAGCCAAATATGAAAACGACGAAAAATACGCCAGACTTCATAAAAGATTAATTAATAACCCAACCATTAATGCCAAAGAAATACAGATTTACGAAGCACTTTTGGGAACGAAAACCATCATAGACGACATCTGTCTGCACAATGTAGAATTGGTAAAGAATGAAACCTATTTTAACCAAGAAGTAATGAGCATTGTGATACAAAATTTTATAGACCAACAGAAAATAAAATTAGACGCTCAAACCACAGAAAACATCAATAATCTTATTGTAAAAGAATACAAACAACAATATACTTACAACTAATATATAAATGACGGAGATACAGTTTATCACGCAAACTAAAACTTTAATAGACGGACTAAAAAGCGTTTGCGCCAACTACGGACTGGGAAATGATGCCAGTGAATTTAATATTATTTCGCAGGTTTTTTTATACAAATACCTTAACGATAAATTTATCCACGAAGCCAAAAAACACAATGAGGATTTGGCGAATGCAGAAGATTTTCAGAAAGCCTATGAAAATTTAAGCGAGGAAGACAAAAAATTTCTCTTCTTTAGAATAGGAAACAAAGCCGCCAAACTGCAACCCGAACAGTTGATTACTTATTTGTTCAATAATTCTAACCAGCCCAATTTTGGAGATGCCATTTTTGATGGTACATTACGAAGCATCAGTGCAGAGAATATCGATATTTATTCCGTGAGTTCTGCAACGGGGGTAAAAGATAAAATGTTTGATGACATCAGTTTGTTTATTCGAGATGCTTCTCAACGAGATGCTTTTTGCCGTGCTTTGCTCAATAAACTGGTGAATGTAAGTTTCGAGAAAATGTTTACCGAGAAATACGATTTCTTTGCCACCATTTTTGAATATCTGATTAAAGACTACAACAGTGATAGTGGTGGTAAATATGCCGAATATTACACACCTCACGCTGTAGCCAGAATTATGGCAGCTATTCTCGTGAACGAAGAAGTAAAAAGTGCCAAAGTATATGATCCGAGTGCAGGTTCGGGAACTTTATTGATGAATATTGCACACGCGATTGGCGAAAAAAACTGCACCATTTATTCAGAAGATATTTCGCAGAAATCTGCCAATATGCTCAGATTGAATCTCATTCTGAATAACCTGCAACATTCTATCCCGAATATTATTAAGGGAAATACCATTTTGCAACCTGCACATCTCGAAAAAAAGTTCGATTATATTGTATCTAATCCGCCGTTTAAATTAGATTTTTCAGATTATCAGGCAGACCTTACCAAAGACAGTTTTAAAGAACGTTTTTTTGCAGGCGTTCCCAATATCCCGAAAAGCAAAAAAGAATCGATGGCGATTTATTTGTTGTTTATTCAGCATATTATGTACAGTCTTGATGCCAAAGGTAAAGCGGCCATTGTAGTGCCAACAGGTTTTATCACGGCACAAAGCGGGATTGAAAGAAAAATAAGAGAAGCACTGATAGAGCGCAATTGGTTGCGCGGTGTAGTAAGTATGCCGAGCAATATTTTTGCAAGTACAGGAACCAATGTTTCTATTGTGTTTATAGACAAGGAAGCCGACAGCGAAAAGATAGTCTTGGTAGATGCTTCTAAACTGGGACAAACCATCAAAGAAGGCAAAAACCAAAAAACGGTACTTACTGCAACAGAAGAACAGCGCATTATAGATGCGATGAACCAAAAGAAAGCCGAAGAAGATTTTTCTGTAGTGGTAACCAAAGAAGAAGTAATGGCAAAAAATTACAGTTTTTCTGCGGGGCAATATTTTGAGGTGAAAATAGAATATATAGAAATTACCGCAGAAGAATTTGCACAGAAAATGCAAACTTATGAAAGTAATTTGAGTCAATTATTTGCAGAAGGAAATGAATTGGATCAAAAGATTTTGGAGAATTTAAAAACATTAAAATTTTAAATTATGAATTTTGAAGTTTATTGCGACGAAAGCTGTTTGGAAGCTCTGAAAAATAAAAACGAACATTTCTTTATGGGAATAGGCGGGATTTGGATGCCTGCCGAAATGCGAGATAAATTCAAAACAGAACTCAAACAAATAAAAAGCAAATATAATGTACAAGGTGAATTTAAGTGGAACAAAGTAAGTCCTAAATATTTACCGATGTACAAAGAAATAATAGACTTCTTTTTTGATGCTAAATATTTGCGATTTAGAGTGATATTGGTGGAATCTGATAAAGTGAATTTAGTCACTTTTCATAATAGCGATGCAGAATTGAGTTTCTATAAATTTTATTATCAAATGATTAAATCTTGGATTTATGATTTTAATTTATACGATGTGTTTTTAGACCTCAAAAAAAATAGAAACAAGGGAAGGTTAAAAGAACTAGAGAGATTTTTAGATAATGCTAATTTCTTTTCAGATGTGCGTACTGTGCAAGGTTTGCCCTCTAACCAAAGTCTGGGTATACAGTTGGCAGATTTACTTACGGGTATCATTACAGCTAAATTCAACAATAAAACCACCAGTATTGCAAAATCAGAATTGATTCGCTATGTAGAATCACATCTAGGGAATGTAATACAACCTACTTCTAAAAATGAAGAAAAGCTCAATGTTTTTAAAATCAATTTGCAAGGAGGTTGGTAATGGAATACAAAAAAATAAAACCACAAAATTTCACAGTAGAAGAACTGCGTGAAATATGGAATAAAGTGTATTGCAGAGCTTCTATCATTACATTTGATGGTATATTGGTGCAATTCTATTCTTCTATGTTTGATCATTGTTTTTTTGAAAGTGAAAATAGAAAAACAAAAGACAAATCTATATTGTCTTATAACAGATTAGAAAAAATATATTGGATAAAAGACACGCTACAAGACGCAGACGCCACACTAAAAATAGGTTGGGACGGGAAAAATAAAACGTATGATGAAAGCAGAAGAGTGGCTTTGGTAAAAGGAAACTATGTAGTTGTGATTATTTTGTTTTCTACTACAAAAGCAAGATTTGTAACAGCGTATGAGATTACGGATGACGAAAATTTAGAAAAAATAATGCAAAGCCCAGATTTTGAGCACAAAAAAAACGTTGATTAGCTGGTTCAACGTTTAAGACCTTTGTAGGTTCCAGACCAATGGTAAAGAACACCGCAAAGATAATGGGATACTCGCCAATTTGCAAGTATTTTAACAATTAATTTTATAATAGATTGAAAATGAGTGATAACAAAAAGATTTTGGAGAATTTAAATGGGTTGAAGTATGAAAGTTGATAGAGATATTTTGAATAATCTTTGTTTAAATATTACAGATGGAGAGCACGGAACTATACAAAATGATAATGATGGACGATATTTTTTATTAAGCAATAAAAATATAATTAATGGTCAAATTATCATTTCAGATGCTGATAGAAGAATTAACAAAGAGTCATTTTCCAAAATAAATAAAAGAACTAAATTAGAAAATGGAGATTTAGTAATTTCTACTGTCGGAGTTTTAGGGAAATTAGCAATAATTAAAGCTGAAAATTTAAATTATGATTTTCAAAGAAGCGTTGGTATAGTAAAATGTGATGAAAAAAAAATAAATACAAAATATTTATATTACTATTTAAACACACAATTTTTTCAAAATAGATTAAACCATTTATCAAAAGGAGCAGTACAGAAATGTCTCTTTATCTCAGACTTAAAAAATTTAGAAATTGATTTTCCCGATTTACCCACTCAACAAAAAATAGCCTCTGTATTATCTGCATTAGATGATAAAATAGAACTCAACAACCGCATTAATGCAGAACTGGAAGCGATGGCAAAAACGCTGTATGATTATTGGTTTGTACAGTTTGATTTTCCAAATGCAGAAGGAAAACCGTATAAAGCAAGTGACGGAAAAATGGTGTACAACGAAACCTTGAAAAGAGAAATTCCTGAAGGTTGGGAGGTGAAGAGTTTGTATGAAATTGCCAATATTATAATGGGACAATCTCCAAAAGGTGAATCTTACAATGAAAAAAAAGAAGGAACTATTTTTTTTCAAGGTTCTACAGATTTCGGATGGAGATTTCCAAAAAATCGAGTTTATACTAGTACCCCAACAAGATTTGCAAAGGAAAATGATATTCTTTTAAGCGTCCGTGCTCCAATCGGAACAATGAATTTGGCAATGGAAAACTGTTGTATTGGTAGAGGTTTATCTGCATTAAATAGTAAAGATGGTTATTCTTCTTTCCTCATTTACCAAATGCATTATTTTAAAAAAAAGTTTGATTTTTTAAATTCTGTAGGAACAACTTTTGGCTCGCTTACGAAAGATGAATTATATAATTTAGTACTAGTTTATCCCTCAAAAAAAATTCTAGAAAAATTTGAAAATTTGGTTTCCGAATTTGACAAAAAAATAAAAATCAATTCAAAACAAAACCAAGAACTCTCTGCATTGCGAGATTGGCTTTTGCCAATGCTGATGAATGGGCAGGTGAAAGTGGGATAGAGAAGAAATAACGATAAACTATGAAACATTTCTATTTTTTGATTTTCTCAAGAATGCTGCTTTTCGGATAAAGTTAAAAATTTAGATATAATGCTCTCGTTTATTTTTGCGGAAAAATGATAGCTTAAATGAATGAAAATCATTATAAGTGCATCCAATTTAGTGCTGAAAGGAATTAATCAAATATTCTTATCAATAGAAAAAGCAAATTACATTTAATCAATTAAGCTGCCTTCAAATAATATCTTTTCCCTATTTTCGTTGAAAAAGGAACAAACTTTGTTGCAGCTGTGGCTTCGACTATGATTTGTAAGTCTGAGGCGAAGTTTATCCTGAGCTATGTCGAAGGAAAGACTTCAAGAAAATTTAAGAAAATTCAATCATCAATGAATTCAAAAAAGATATTAATAGCTTCGTTGTTATCGCTTTACGGATTTTCCGAAGCACAACAATCTCAATATTTTACTCAAAAAGAAGACTATCACTTTGGTCTGGCAGAGAATCTTTACAACACCAAAGTTTACAACGCTTCTCAATACCAATATTCTCAACAGTATTTTTATAATAAAAGCCTCAGCAGTTCCAGAAAAGAAGCTTCTTTGTTTTTCAGTAATGTGATAGGTGTCATTTTGCAGCAACAATATGCAGAAGAAGGCTTGAATGCTTTTATGAAAGAATATCCTAAGTCGGCTTATTTTGCTCAGGCGAACGGCCCTTTGGCAGATTATTATTTGGCTAAAAAAGACTTCGAAAAAGCATTGGAAACTTTGCAGAAAGTGAATCAATATCAGCTGAGCAAAGAAGAAAATACGCAGCATATTATGAAGCTGGGTTATGCCAAGTTTATGACTGGAGATTCGGCTGGAGCAATTGAAGCGTTGGAAGAATCTTTCAAGAATGCAGACGAAAACAGCAAACCTGCAATTTCATATATGTTAGGTCATCTTTATTATGCAGACAAGCAGAATGATAATGCTTTTGTTTACTTTGACCAAATCAAGAATAATGAAGACTATGCACATCTGGTGAAACCTTATTATGTGCAGATGTATTACAATCAGAAGAATTATGATCTGGCAATCTCCGAAGGAAACGAATTGTTGAATAATGGAAAGATAACGTCTTATGATACGGAAATTCATAAAATAGTAGGAGAGAGCTATTTTATGAAAGGTGATTATCAGTCGGCTTATCCGCACTTGAAATTATTCTTGGATAAAGAACAAACACCGTCTGAAACTGACCTTTATGAAATGGGATTTGTTTCCTCTCAAGTGGGGAAAAATGCCGAAGCAGTTGGTTATTACAATCAATTGATTAACAGTAATTCTCCGTTAGCGCAAAACGCTTATTATCAGCTTGGGAATGCTTATTTGCAAAACAATCAAAAACAAGAAGCGCTTTCGGCTTATCGTAATGCGTCTCAGATGAACTATGATGCAAAAGTTCAGCAATTATCGTTAGAGCAATATGCAAAATTGGGTTACGAATTAGGTAATCCATTTGAGAATTCTTCAAAAGTAATTCAGAGATATTTGGATAAATATCCTAATTCTAAATCTCAAGAAATGAGGTCGCTTTTGGTTAAATCTTATTTGTATTCGGGAGATTATAAAGCAACTTTGGATGCACTTTCAAAATTGGATAAGAAAAACAGTGAGACCAATAAGATAGAGCAGGAGGTTTCTTATCTTTTAGGTTCCGAGGAATTCAACAAAGGAAACTTTGACCAAGCTGAATCCTATTTCCTGAGAAGTCTTAAATTCAATCTAAACAAAGATTATTATAAAAAAGCCAAATATTGGTTAGGTCAGACTTACTATCAAAAAGGCGATTATAAATCTGCAATTGCTGTTTATAAAGAATTGGAAAATGAAACTGCAGAAGGTTTTCCTGAACGTGAACAATTGGATTATGATTTAGGTTACGCCTATTTCAAGTCTAAGGATTTTGCTTCTGCACAGGAGTATTTTAAGGAATACTTGAGATTCCCGAAACAGGAATTCAAAGCAGATGCAGAATTGCGTTTGGCTGATACTTATTACGCCAATAATCAGTTGAATGAAGCTTTAGATATCTATAATAAAACCGAAAATGCCAGCGATTATACTTTGTATCAAAAAGCTTTGGCTTTAGGCTTCAAGGGCGATACAGTGGCGAAGATTTCGGAACTGAAAACGTTGATTTCAAAATATCCAAATTCCGAATATGTGGATGATGCGAGTTATGAAATAGGTTCTGCTTATGCACAGAATGATGATTTCAGTAATTCTAATGCTTACTTTGATAAAGTCATCAAATCAAGTCCAGACAAAGATTTGGTTGCAAATTCTCAGATTTACAGAGCGCAAAATTACATCGACCAAAATCAAGCTGATAAAGCGATTGCTGAATTCAGAGTTTTGGCTAATCAATATAAAAATACGGCGTTTGCAGATAAAATTGTGGTCGCTTCCAAACCTGCATTCGTTAAAAATGGCGATGTTGCAGGTTACGAACAATTTGCGAAAAGCCTGAATGTGAATGTGTCCGGAACAGAAATTAGTGAAATCAATCTGGATCTGGCGCAGGAAAGTTTTGCTAAAAAAGATTATTCAAAAGCTGTTTCTTACTACGAAAAATACCTTGACCAAAATCCAAGTGGAGATAATTTGTTCAAATCTCAATATGAGTTAGGCGAAAGTTATTATCAATTAAAACAAATTGACAAAGCGATGTTGCCTTTGCAAAATGTGGCTGATTTCCAGAATGATAATCAACAAGATGCACAGGTTCGTTTGGCTCAGATTTATATTTTGCAAAACAAAATATCAGATGCGAAAAAATATTTGGAACAAGTTGCGAATTCTACAAACGTGAATGTTAAGAATTTTGCCTCCATTGAATTGATGAAAATCTACGCCGATGAAAAGAACTTTGCGGAAGCTGAAAAATATGCGAATGCAGTAATTTCAAATACGAAAAATTCGGCAGCAACTTTGGAGCAGGCGAAAGTCATCAAAGCGAGAAGTTTGATGAATCAAGGGAAAGACAAAGACGCGCAAACCGCTTATACAGCTCTTGAAAAGTCTTCTAATACAGAAGTTGCAGCAGAAGCACTTTATGCAAAAGCCTTTTACCAAAACAAAGGAAAAGCTTTTAAGTCTTCTAACGAAACTATTTTCAAATTGGCTAATAACTACGCTTCCGAAGAATATTGGGGCGCAAAAGCCTTGGTTGTGATGGCAAAAAATTATTTGGCGTTGAAAGATAATTACCAAGCGAGTTACACTTTGGACGAAATCATCAATAATTATGGTGATTTCCCTGAGATTGTTGCAGAAGCAAAAGAAGTAAAAGCGCAAATCAAAAAGTAATTTGCAAATATGTTAATCTGATAATGTGAAAATCTCTGCTGAGTTTGAAGTTTATACTGAGCTTGCCGAAGTACCTTTGCGGACTTAAAAACGCTGTGTATTAAAAAAAAATCTTTGCGCTCTTTGCGTTTAAAATTAAAGTAAGAAATGAACAAACTAAAATATATCGCCGTTTTGGCATTTTTCGGAACAGTCGGAATCTCGGAATTAGGCGCTCAAATAAAAGAGGAGCAATTGATTCTTAACAGAAAACGTGAGCCGGAAGTTAAGAAAATTGAGAAGAAGAAAACATCTGTTGTTCAGGAAAAAAACTATCCGCCGGATAACAAGAAAAAGGAAGACTCACTCAATCTGAAATATGATATCGTGAATGTTCCGCCAGTTTCGGACTTCAAAACAACGGAAATCCAAGGCGAAGATATTTCTCCAAAATTTTCCAATGATTATCAATCCAATTATTTCAGACTAGGTTATGGGAATTATGGAAAGTTTCTGGCTGATGCCAATGTTTCCGGAAAAGTGCAGGACAATGTCGAAGTAGGGGCGGATGTTCATTATTTGTCAACTTCGGGACTGAAAAAAAAGTACGATTGGTCTTCAAAGCAGAATCAAGCGAAGATAGGCGGTTATGCTAATATCTATACAGAAAAAGGGAAGTTTAATATTGATACCAATTATGCTTTCAATAATTATAATTATTATGGGATTTATGCTTTAACACCGCCAAGTAATGATATTGATTTGGAGCAAAAAGTGAATAAGTTCAGTGTGAATGGTTATTATGATCATTATTCCAATGATATTCTGAATAACGTTCGTGTAAAATCTTATTTCTTAAGTGACCATTTTGGTGCCAGTGAAAATTATGCGAATGTTGATGTGAATTTATCAAAGCACGATTTTGCAGTAAAAGATGGCGTAACAGCTAATGGAGATTTAGGTCTGAGTCTGGAAACAGTTAATTCTAAGTTTGATATTTTAAAAAACAATACCAATAACCAGCTTAATTTTACCTTATCACCAAAGGTAACGTTCTACAAAGGCGATTCTTACTTGTTAATTGGTTCTGATTTTAGTTTTCTTCATTCTAAAAACTCCAACAATGTAACCGACGAATCAAAGAATAATAAATTCTATTGGTTTCCAAAAGCAGAAGTTTTGGTTGCAGCAGCAGATGAATTCAAATTCTACGGAGGAATTGATGGCGGTTTAAAACTGAATACTTATGGTAATCTTTTAGAAGAAAACCCCTTTTTGATTTCGGATTTAGTTTTAAAGCCAACTGAAACTAAATATCATTTCTATTTTGGTTTGAAAGGAGATGTTGATCAGAGTTTCAAATATGATGTAAACGCAGGTTTTAGCAAAATAAATAACGCACAGTTTTTTGTAAGTAATCCATTGTTCTATTTGCCTACTCCGAATCCGCTGGGTGTTGATCTGAATCTAGGTAGAAATGGATATGATTATGCGAATACGTTCAGTTCAATCTATGATAATGGAACATTAATGGAAGTGAAAGGTGATTTGCAGGTCTTTCCAATGGAAAATCTAACTGTGGATGCAGGTTTACATTTTATGAAATATAAATTGGATAATTTAGAAGAAGTATATTATAAACCATTATTTCAATTTAATCTTGGCGCAAAATACACCATGCTAGAGAAAAAACTGAATCTTGGTTTCAAAGCTTATTTCGTAACCGATAGAACATCTAATTCTTATTCTGTCGTAACCACTTTTCCAGCATTCAGCATGCAAGAGAATGTGAATGAGAAAGTTGGCGGTTATGCGGACATTAATCTTTCTGCCGAGTATAAAATTCACAAAAATTTCAGTATTTTCGCACTCGGAAATAATCTTCTAGGTGCCAAATATCAGAATTACTTGGGCTACAAAGTTTTGGGAGCGCAGTTTTTGGGCGGCGTGAAGATTATTTTTTAGAGTAGGTGAGTATGAGAATTGTAGAGTTTGAGATTTGTCATCAACCTCAAAATACTCAAACACTTCAACTCATTAACGCTCTAACACAAAATGGCTTCGTAGTTCAACTGGATAGAATAACGGATTTCGGCTCCGTCGGTTGGGGGTTCGAATCCCTCCGAGGTCACTTGACGGGAAAAATCACTTTTAGGAGTGATTTTTTTCTTTTTTTTATTTTGTAATTGTTTGTTAATTAATAATATAGAATGAGGGTGGGATTTGATTGGAGATGGTCGAAAATTAGTCTTTTGAAATTCGAGTTTTTCGTTAAAAAATCTAACACATAACTTTTTTTAAGTATCAGAATTCCTTGTCGTATAGAGTTGAGAGAGGTTTGGTAGTACTTTTAGCAATTGATCAAGTTTTGTTCTGATATCACTATTTTTACCGTTCAGATTTTGATCTTGCATTTCCATTTCCAATGCATCGATTTTTTTTAACATTAATTTTTAATCGATTAATTATCATCACAACCCAATTGGTCCTCTAAATATTTTTCTCTGGCATAATTTAGATTCATAATTTTGTAGATATTTGTGTTCTCTTCTCGTCCAGACCTTGATGAATATTGTTAAAATTGATTAAAAGTTCTTGCTATAATGGCAGAGCCGGAAGAATTACACAATATTATTGCTATTTTTGACTCATCTGAAGCCCAATATATCACTCGATATAATATTTTTGTAGATGGCGACGCAGCAACAAGCCAAATGAAGAATTTTTGCGGATGATGTATAGGTGAATTTTAATAAATAAAAAGTGATAATTTTAGACAAAATTTATATTCATAATTAATACAAAAAAATGGAACACGACGTAAGACCCTGGGGAGAATATTGGGTATTGGAAGATGCTGAATTTCACAAAGTAAAAAGAATCCAGGTCAATCCGGGAGGAAGACTTTCACTTCAGTATCATCATAAAAGAGCAGAAGTTTGGACAATTGTTTCCGGGGTTGGAACAATCACCATTGACGATGATATCCGTGATTATACTGTGGGGCAGGTGGCTCAAATTCCTTTGGGAGCACATCACAGAATTGAGAACAAAACAGCCGAACCTGTGGTTTTTATCGAAGTTCAGTACGGAACATACTTCGGCGAAGATGACATTGTAAGAATCGAAGACGACTACAACAGGGCTTAATATTGTCTTCAAAATAAGTCCTGTCAGGATTATTGATTATGGCGGGACTTTTTGCATCATCTATTGACGGAAAGTATGCAGGAAGGATGAAAGTAAAAGTGGGCGTTGCAAAAAGCTACATTTTCGATAAGCAGGTTCGGAAGGCAGCCATCATAAGTGCATCACAAAATCGACAGAGGCTTCCAACGGTTCAAATCTCCACTCAAAATTGCTGACGGTGCAAAATATTTTGCCGGATATGGTTTTGTTGTAGCAGGATTAGAACATAATGCTTTTGAGATTCGGAACAGTACCCTGTAAAATCAGATTTTGCACCATTTAAAGCGGCTGTAGATAATTTTTTAAGAACCGTAATTACATTTTTCGATATCATTAATATTATTCCTAAGTCCGGAGACAACTATCTTTTAAGGAAATACTGAAATTTAAGAAGGGATTCTTCGGTTTTATAATTTTGGACTGGACTTCGATAGGTGAAATGAATCCTTTTATAATAACAGTAAACCCTACATCTCGATTTGATATGTAGGGTTGTTTATAAGTGATTTTTTAAATCTTTATTTGAAAAGTTACTCTTTGATAATTTTTTCAATAGATTCGCTGGAAGCTGTTTTAACTTTCAAAAAATAAATACCTTTACCGAGCCCAGAAATATTAATCGTTTTTGAAACTTCACTTTTAATGATTCTTCCTAAGCTATCGTAGATTTCAATAGATTTGATAAGATCGTCAGTTTTTACATTTACTATATCCTTTGCTGGATTTGGATAAATCTGGATTTTGGTTTGTTTCACGTCATCTACACCCAAAAATGATTGATAGGTTTTATAAAGATTCAAAATTCCATAACCCATTTGGTTAGAAGGATTGGGGTATAGGGAAGCATTTTGTTTCAATCTGTTTCTGATTTCTTCCCTTGATATGTTTTGTGGTAAAGCTTGTAGCAAACAAGCAATACCGCCAGCAGCTACAGGATTTGCAAGTGAGGTTCCACTAGCTTGCGTAACCTGCCCATTATAAACAGTATAGGTTTCAGCACCTCTTGCGGCAGCATCTGGCTTGATAATTCCCGAAGAATTTGGACCATAAGATGAAAATGAAGCACTTGCTCCCTGCGCTGTAACTGCTCCAATACTGAAAACTTTTGCATTGTCTGCTGGTGTGATTATATAGTGCCACGCATTATTTCCCTCATTTCCTGCAGCGAATGTTACAAAAATTCCCTTTTCTGCCGCTATCTGTGCACCTCTGGCGATAAAGGTAGTCGTCCCGTTCATATCTTCGTACTTGTAGTCATAACGACTATCATCGAATTCATAATAACCGAGTGAAGTGGAAATCAGATCAACGCCTTTTCGGTCTGCTTCTTCAGCGGCTTCAATCCAATATAACTGTTCTTCCGGAATTTCATTATCACCATCCTCTGTTGCATATAAATAAAAATCTGCGTCTGGAGCAGTTCCCACAAACTGGTTTTCCAGATAGCCGCCTATTGTTCCAAGACAAATAGTTCCGTGGCTATTGAGGTTTTGATTATAAATATCATTACTTTTATTGATAAAATTATAGCCGCCTTTTATTTTATCATTGTCTCTTAATCGTTTAAACGCATTACCTGTATTGACCGTCGGAAAACCAGTATCAATAACTGCAACAGTCATTCCTGTACCTGTAAATCCTGCAAGATGCAAAGCCCTTGCGTTGATTTGATTAATCTGTGCCAGTCCGCTGCCATAATTATAATTGGTTAGTATTTCTCGATTGGAATATTCTTTAAATTTTTCAATCTTGGATGCTTTTTTTCCAGCATTGGGATTTTTCACAAAACTTTCAACGTGATCTACATAAGACTGTTGAGATAAAGTCTGGATTTGAGCAGAAGTAGCATTCACAGCGACACCATTAAGCCACTTTGAGTAATCAGTTACCGTAAAACCAAGATTTCTGATGTTTTGAATGTATGCGGATTCTAGTGGCGCATCCTGATCTGTAAGAGGTATTCCAAGCTTCGTTCTTCTGTCCAGAGATTTCTGTGAAAGTTCTGATAACGGATTGGTGTAGAAGGCAGCTTTATTCGGCTTGTCTTTGAAGAAAACGAAGACCAATTCGGTTTGCGCAGTCGCAACTAACGAAAAGCTAACCGATAAAATTGTAAAGATTTTTCTCACGTTTAGGATAATTAGATTTTTTTAAACTGATAAATAAATGTAAATTTACAGAATAAATTTTTTGCATTTGGAATCCCGTTCAAGAATTAGTAAAACTAATATTGATAATGATTTTCAGATGCTTTTAATAATAAATATTTGATTATGAAGAAAATCCAAATGGTCGATTTACAAAGCCAATATTATAAAATAAAAAGTGAGGTAGATAATGCGGTTTTAAATGTGATGGATTCCGCCGCTTTTATAAATGGTCCGGAAGTTAAATCCTTCCAATCAGATTTGGAAACTTATTTGGATGTAAAACACGTGATTCCTTGTGCCAATGGAACAGATGCACTTCAGATTGCTTTGATGGCTTTGGATTTGAAAGAAGGAGATGAAGTGATTACGGCAGATTTTACTTTCGCTGCAACCGTGGAGGTGATTCATTTGTTGAAACTTAAATCAGTTTTGGTGGATGTCGATTATGATACATTTACAATTGATACAGAAGCAATTAAAAAAGCAATTACACCGAAAACTAAAGCCATAATTCCCGTTCATCTTTTTGGGCAATGCGGGAATATGGAAGAAATTCTAAAAATCGCGAAAGAACATAATTTATATGTCGTTGAAGATAATGCACAGGCGATTGGTTCTGAATTCATCTTTTCTGATGGAACTGAAAAAAAAGCTGGGACAATCGGAACAATTGGAACAACTTCATTTTTCCCTTCTAAAAACTTAGGTTGCTACGGAGACGGAGGTGCAATTTTTACTAATGATGACGAATTGGCTCACAGACTGAGAGGAATTGTAAATCACGGCATGTATGAGCGTTATTATCACGATGAAGTTGGTGTTAACTCCAGATTAGACAGTATTCAGGCAGCGATTTTGAGAAAGAAATTGCCAAACCTTGATTCTTATAACGAAGCGCGTAGAAAAGCTGCTGATTATTATGACGAAGCTTTTGCAGGGCACGACAATATTTTAACGCCAAAAAGAGCAGAAAACTCAACGCACGTTTTTCATCAATATACTTTAAGAATCCTAAACGGTAAGCGTAATGAGTTACAACAATTCTTGGCAGAAAAAGAAATCCCGGCAATGATTTATTATCCGGTAGCGCTTAGAAAACAAAAAGCTTATTTTCAAGATAGTAATCCAGCAGATTTTGTGAATACAGATAAATTATTGGATCAAGTGATTTCTCTTCCTATGCATACCGAATTGGATGAAGAGCAATTGAAGTATATTACAGATTCTGTTTTAGAGTTTTTCAATAAATAATCATTCATAACTTAGAATTAACTAAATGTCCATACTCGTAACAGGCGGTTTAGGTTACATTGGTTCACACACAGTTGTAGAACTTATTAATCATAATTTTGATGTTATCATTGTCGATGACTTATCCAATTCAGAAAAATTCATTCTTGATAATATTGAGGAAATCACAGGAAAAAAACCCATTTTTTATCCTTTCGATTTGAGAAGAAAAGAATTATTACAACAAGTTTTCGAAGCTCACGATATCGAAGGTTGTATCAATTTTGCAGCTTCAAAAGCAGTGGGAGAGAGTATGACTGAGCCTTTGAAATATTATGAGAATAATTTGTTTTCATTAATTAATGTTCTTCAGGAATTTAAAGAAAGAAATATCTCCAACTTCATTTTCAGTTCATCTTGTACAGTTTATGGTCAAGCAGATCAAATGCCTATCGACGAAAATACACCTTTGAAAGAGGCTGAATCGTCCTACGGAAAAACTAAACAAATGGGTGAAGATATTCTTAAAGATTTCTCAAGAGCTTATCAAAAACGTGTTTCGCTATTAAGATATTTTAATCCAATTGGTGCGCATCCAACAGCTTTGCTGGGAGAATTACCAGCAGGAATTCCAAATAATCTTGTTCCTTATGTTACGCAGACTGCGGCAGGAATCAGAGAGAAATTGAGCATTTGGGGTGACGATTATCCGACTGAAGATGGAACAGCAATCCGTGATTACATCTATGTTGTAGATTTGGCGAAAGCACACGTTGCAGCTTTGCAAAAACTAATGCATTCCGATGAGGAAACAGTTTTAGATATTTATAATTTGGGAACAGGAAAAGGGTCTTCAGTTCTAGAAGTTGTTAAGGCTTTTGAATTAGCGAATGATGTTGCCGTTCCTTACCAGATTTGTCCAAGAAGAGAAGGCGATATTACCATTTCTTATGCAAATCCAAGTAAAGCTGAAAAAGAGCTCAAGTGGAAATCTGAAACGTCTCTGGAAGAAGCGCTTAAAACCACTTGGGAATGGCAAAAATATTTGAAAGACAGAAATAATTAAAACATAAAATCCAATCAACTCTGATTGGATTTTTTATTACGTTTTCTTCTCAGCAAAACTAAAAATACTGTGAAGTTTGACTTCTGAAAAACTATTGGATTTTATCTTTGAAGCAACAATCATTGCTTTGGCTAAAACTTCAGTTGGTAAAGGTTTTTGACTTTTGAAAAGCCCCAGTTTATTAAGGAATTTAATTGCTTTCAAACCTGTGATTTCTGCGCTTCTGTCAGAGTTTTTTCTTTCCAGCATTCCTGGTTTGAAGATAGTTGTTTTCTCGAATTTTAGATTTTTCACAGCTTCTTCCAATTCTCCTTTTATTCTGGAATAGAAAATTTTGGAATCAGGATTGGCACCATAAGCAGAAACTAAAATATAATCTTCAACACCATTATCTTTTGCTGCTCTTGCAAAATTGAATTGATAATCGTAATCAATTATTTTTTGATTTTCTTTACTTCCAGCAGATTTCAGAGTTGTTCCGAGACAAGAAAAAGCCACATCGCCTTTCACAAGATGTTTCCATTCTTCAGGATGGTCAAAATCTACAAGATGCGCTTTGACTTTTTCATGATGAAAATCAGAACGACGTCTCACAAAAATATCAATCTCATCAAAATCCGAATCCTGACAAAGTTGTTTCACAAGGTCATTTCCTGTAGCACCAGTTGCACCAATTACCAAAGCTTTCATACACGTAAGATTTGATAATAAAGTTAAGGAATTTTAAATTAGAAAACACTTAAGTCACTTGAGTTTTTATTGTGTAAATTAAGTTCACTTGAGTTGAAAATCTTTGATTTTCAAAACTAATGTGTTCTTATGTGACTTTTTTGGTTTAATCGCTTGAACTTAAGTGTTCAATAATTTTAATTCAATTGATTACGATATTCAGCCCAAATGATTTTGAACCATTCCGTAAAGTTATCCGGATTTTTAGCAATTTCCTGTTGCAAGTCAGCGATAGAAACATAGCGGATTTCCGAAACTTCATCAGGATTCAAATCAAATTCTCCTTCAAAGTTTCCTGTAAAAACATAATCTAATTCGTGTTCCCAAAGCCCTTCTCCAACATCCGCTTTGTAGATGAAATGGAATTTTTCCGTCAACTCACAATCGATTCCCAGCTCTTCCTTTATACGTCTTTTCGCCGCATTCAGATAAGATTCCTCGATTCTTGGGTGTGAACAACAAGCATTGGTCCATTGGTTTGGCGAGTGATATTTTTCGTTGGCGCGCTTCTGCAAAAGCATTTCTCCCTTTTCATTGAACAAAAAAACCGAAAATGCACGATGCAAAAGTCCATTTTCGTGCGCCTGCATTTTTTCCATTTGTCCCAAAACTTCATCCTGAGGATTGACCAAAACCACTTTTTCCATAGCACAAAAATAAGGATTTTAGAATTAATTTTTAGGAGCTGTTTGACTACGTCGAACAGTTAGTTTTTATTTTTAATTTGGAGCTGTTTCCCGCTTTCCGTTGCAATCTTTTTCTTTTCCTTATGTGAAAGAAAAGAAAAAGGATTTCCACTACAAAACGAAGTTTAGACGATTCAAATAAAAACAATAAAAAATATGAGTCAACCGTGGCAAGGGACTTTGTCTGTAAAACGCCATTTCGCCAGTATGATGTTACGGAAAGTGCTTTATTCTGTTATAAATTGTTCGTAACTACCAAGTTTAGCTTTATCAATTTGATAGTTTCCGTTAACATCTTTACAGATTATTACGCTATCAAATCCAAGTTCGTTCATTTTTTCAATAGTTAAAAGTTCTCCTTCTTTGACTTGAAATACTTTTCGTAATAACCAATCTGAAAGAGCTTTATTCGGATTCGTCATCAAAGCTTTTGAGTTGTCTTGACAAACTTTAGCTGAAAATACTTCACCTGTTGGGATTTTTAATTCAAATAATTGATCTCTTTCAGGAAAAAAGTTAGGAAATTTCTTGTGAATTTCGATTGGAATTGGAATGTAAACTTCTCCAAAATCTCTTTTTCGTCCTCCTGCATGCCATTGATTTAGTCCACTTTTTTCAAATACAAATTTTTCTTTATTCTTAATTCCATAAAGTGGTAAAATGACATAATTTTCACCACGAACAAATTTATCTGTTGCTGGTTTTAAAGCTTTATCTTCAAATAATTCTAAAAGTAAAGTATATGGATCTTCTAAAATTTCAATTGGAAGTTTAAAAGCGTTATCAGGAATATAAAACTTTCTGAAAAGTGTACTTTTTGAATAATTAAAACTATAAAAGTTTTTCCCGTCTTCAAATTGTAAACTTGCAGAATTTTGTTTTACAGCGTGAATGTTTTTGATGTCAATTTTGTCGTAATCAGTTTCAAATAAGACAAGTTCACTATTTTTTCTCGCAACAATATGATATAAAGAACTTTCAATATTATACAAACGATTTGCTAAATCAATTCTTTCGTTTCTGAATTCTGCTAATTTATGAGCCAAATCTTTGCCTTTATAATCGGTTAAAACTCTTGAAAGTGAATTGAATTCAGCGACTTTTTCATTACTATTATTTGAATTACAAACGAATGTCTTTAAACCGACACCGATAGAATTATAGTTTGCATCGAATGCCGTATCAGAACGAGATAAATTTCCTGCATCAAAACTTCTACAGAAAATGTTTTCTGCTACACGGTAATTGATAAAAGGAATTGCACTTTCGCTGAAAAGTTTTTAGGAGCTATTTCCCGCTTTACGTTTCAATCTTTTTTGTTCAATTTTCACAAAAAAGGATTTCCACTGCAATCGGAGCTATTGATTTAGTACATAAAAGATAAAATCAGATAATTGTTCTTCATCTTCATTAAATTTCATAACTATTTTTGAAGTTAAATTATCTACAAAAACTTGAATATCTTCTGTTGATTTTAATTCTTCAAGAAATTTGAAATCTGCGGTTTTAATGTCTTCAAATTCATTGAAATATAGAAAAATATCAGTTTTAAAACTGTCAGCATAATTATCTTTAATTTCAGATAAATACTCCTTTAAAATTTCTATTTTTTCTTCAAAATTTAGCATATATCAGATATTAAATGATATTCTCTTGTTACTTTAGATTTAATAATTCTTTCTTCAAATTTTAAGTTTTTCAGTGGATTATCAATTGTAACAAAAGTTGGTAAATCATCCAAATTTAAAACTAAAGTAACTATATAATCATTTTTATATTCTTGTGCTTTAAAGTATTCATTTTCAGTCAATCTAAACTTTCCTTTCTTTGCTCTAATACCTTTAACTTCTGCTAAAAAGGAATTTTCATTTACATTTATTTGAAAATCATATCCATCTCCATACAAACGAGCGTCTTCAATAATACCATTTTTGAAAATGTCAATAGAATTATAATTATTCATAAAATACAATTCTGCTTCTAATCCAGTTTCTTGTAGTTTTTTGAATCTTGATTTTACAATTGGTTTTACATTAACTACAATATCTTTGATTTTAAAATTATCTTTCAAAAATAATTTGACAATGTTTGCGTATTCATATACATTTTCATTTCCAAATAAGCTATCAATCAACAATTTTCTGTGAATATAAGCATCACCTTTTTGCCACCAACCTTTTCTACTATTTTCAAAAAAAGGGTCGAATAAATCCATTCTGTTTTTTACAACACTTCCTGTTTCAACAATACCAATTTCAACAAAATATTCAAAAAATGATGATTTTGTATTGAAACCAAATTGCTTAACAAAATCATTATCAAATTTGGCTAATCCATAGCCTAATAAATTTAGTAATTCATAATTTTCGTGTTTATTCCCTTTATTTTTCATAAACTAAGCAACAAGTAGATTTGGTTCTAAATCAAAAAATAATGTTCCTCTTGTGTCTGAAAAACCTTTTCTAAGTCCTGCAATTGAAAATGCTTGACAAGGAAAACCAGCACATAAAATGTCAAATTCTTTTGGAATATAATTTTTTACAGATTCTTTTGTAATATCACCAAAAGGAACCTCACCAAAATTTTCACGATATGTTTTTTGAGCGTCTTTATTCCATTCGCTTGTATAAACACATTTTCCACCTACATTTTGCATTGCGATTCTAAAACCTCCAATCCCCGCAAATAGGTCGATAAATTTGAACTTATAATTTTCTGGAGTTGGAAATGGAACATTTTCAACCTCGAATAATAATTGTTGCAGAGCTTCTTCCTCTACAACTGAAATTTTATTTTCGCTTTTGTATTCTACATAGTTTTTCAAAATACTTAAAGCTTCGTCTTTATAATATTTTGCAACGCCGTTGTGTATATTATGTAGATAGTGAGTTAGTACGGCTTTTTCTTCTTCTAAAGGTTCAACAAGCTTAATCTGATAACTCTTGTCATCAAATTCCTCGATGCTTATTTTCTCTTTTATCAACATTCTGTTTTAGCTTACTTATTAATGTTGCAATTTACAAATTAAAATCAAGTTTTGTTGAATTGAAAATTTGAAAAACGGGATTTTATTTTATGCACGAACTTTCAAAAAGCATTTCCCATAACGACAAAATTACCGCCGAACTATTATAGAAATTAAGAATAAAATCAGCTTCATTTGTGAGAAAACAAAATTCTACAAACTCGCTTTCCACTCATTCGTAAAAGCAATAAAATCAGCAACAGACAATTCTTCTGCTCTGATGTCGAGGAAAGGATGAGACTTCATATTTTCAGGAATGCCAAGAACTTTCAGCGCATTGCTCATCTTTTTACGTCTTTGTCCAAATCCTGCTTTGACGATTTGTTTAAATAAAACCTCGTTTCCAGCCAATCCTTCTTTCTGATTTCTGGTCATTCGGATAACACCGGATTTTACTTTTGGTGGTGGATTGAAGACATTTTCGTGAACAGTGAAAAGATATTCTACATCGTAATAAGCTTGAACCAAAACTGATAAAATTCCGTAATCTTTTGTTCTTGGTTTTGCAGCGGTTCTTTCAGCCACTTCTTTCTGGAACATTCCGCTCATTTCGGGAACAAACTGGAAATTATCGATGATTTTAAACAAAATCTGAGACGAAATATTATAAGGGAAATTCCCAATCACAGCCAATTCTTCATTGAAAACTTCTGGAATATTGATTTTCAAAAAGTCACCAACAAAATGCTGTTCTTCAAGCTTTGGATAATGTTTTTTGAGATAGACGATAGATTCTTGGTCGATTTCCGCAACATAGATCTCTGAGTCTTTTTCAAGAAGAAATTTTGTAAGAACGCCCATTCCCGGGCCAACTTCCAAAACTTTTTTGTAGCCTTCAAATGACAACGAATCTACAATGTTGCGTGCGATATTCTGGTCTGTAAGAAAATGTTGACCAAGATGTTTTTTTGCTCTAACGTCCAATTCCGATTTTTTGCAAAGATAAGATAATTATATTCCAAATTCTGGAATAGAAAAAAAGAGATAATCAATACTGAAAAAGTCTTCGACTCCGCTCAGACTGACAGTTTTAAAAAAATTAGTATTAGAAATGTCACACTGAGCGGAGTCGAAGTGTTTATAAATTAAAAGATAATTAAGATTAATACATCTTAATTTTCACACAAGTCACATTTTTAATTTTGACAGGTTTTCCGACTTTCTTCAACATTCCAGTTTCTAAATTTCTTTTGAAAACGGTTACATCTTGCGAAATAACATTCGTCACAATAATGAATTTTCCAGTTTCATCGATGGCAAAAGTTCTTGGATGTTTTCCGCCTGTTTTTTGGTAACCGATAGATTCTAATTTCCCGTCATTCAAAACTTTGAAAATCGCAATATTGTTTTCTTTTCCTCTGTTGGTTGCATACAGGAATTTCCCGTCGGGCGAAATATGAACATCGGAACTTTCAAAACCTTCTGTTATTTTGTCAGGATGAGTAGCAATTCTTTGGATTTCTTTTAAGTTACTATCGGAAAAATCATAAACCGAAATCATCCCGGCTAGTTCTTCAATCGAATAAACTAATTTTCCGTTTTTGCTGAATGTGATATGTCTTGGTCCGCTTCCTGGTTTTGTGTTGATGAATGTACTTTTGTTTTTTATCAAAGGCGGATTCTGACTGGCATCAAAAGGATATTGCAAAATTTGGTCTGCTCCCAGATCTGCAAATAAAACAGTTTTAGAATCTGGTGAAAAAACTACTGAATGCGTGTGTGCTTTCTCCTGTCTCTTCGGATTCACACCACTTCCTTCCGTGAATTTGAAGTGTTGTGCTATTGAATCTATTTTACCATTGTCAAGTAGTGGAAATACTGAAATTGTAGCTTGATTGTATGTTGCGTTAATAAGCCATTTTCCACTTTTATCAACATTGACATAAACTGGATTTTCACCACCCGTTTTTTGTTGATTGAGAAAAGTCAATGATTTTTTTTCGGCATCGAAGGCAAAAGAACTTACTGTTCCGTAATTTGGCGTTTTGGCGTCAGAAGAAGCGTAAATATATTTTCCGTCAGACGAAACCGTGATATATCCTGGATTGATAACGTCAGAGGAGGAAGCAACTTTACTTAATTTTCCAGTATCGTTATCTAGTTCGTAAACATAAACAGCTTCAGAACCTTTGTCCCAATTATAGGAACCAAAAAATACAAATTGTTTCTGTGAATATAGACTTGTGCCAATTAAAAAGCTAATGAATAGAACAATTTTTTGGATTCTCATTGATGATTATTTGTTGCAAAAATAGACTTAATTACAAAGAAGGTTTGCTCAACCAATTATCTAAAAGTTCATCTGGAAACCAAACTGAACACCGAATTTTCGGACAGGCGTAGATGTGACATTGTGATTTAGGTAATTGCCACGCCAGTTAAAATCAATTCTTAAAATCCTGAAGTTGCCAAATCCAATATTCTCTATTCCAAAACCATATTCGTAATAAGGTTTATCTGGAGAAATTAATTTCAGACTTCCTGCATTCATATCGATGGTTTCTTGTTTCAAGCTTCCAACTCCGGAGCGGAAAAACGCTACTTCCCTTAATTTTAGTTTTTTAATTAATGGAATCTGAGAAAATATTTTCCCGTTGAAATGATGTTCCAGAAACAAAACAGCATAAGAATCTGCAACAAATTCATAATAATTCATCAGAGAAAATACACCTCTTACCAAACCGTAAGATTGGTTGGCAGGTAAAACATTTTGCAAAGCAAGAGGAAGCGCATCAAAGTTTTTCCCAACTTCTACATTCGCAAATAATCTTCCCCAATTTCCTAAAATCACAGGTTGATAATAGTAAAACTGAAGTTTGTTATAATTAAAATCTGAATTAAAAACGCCTCCAACTCCTTTTGTATATTTAAGAATCAAAGAAGGATTGGTTGCTAACGCGGTCATTTCATAACGATCAACTCCGTAAGTAGAAAATTTGATTCCTGGTCTGAAAATCAAAGTTGTTGTTAGTTTTGTATCATTCAAATCATTCCGAAGAACGCCTTGTCTGTAATAATCAATATTAAATAAATTAGAATCTGCAGATCTTATGTTTTGAGTGGTTGCATCCAATTTGATTTGGAAATTTTTCCAAGGTTCTATACTGGTGAAAAAATTGTATTGTTTAACAGAACTCATAGAAGTCGTTTCACCACTGTTAAGAACAGAAGAAGAAGCGAATGAACGCGTCATAATTCCTTCATCAGTTGTCAATTGAACTCCAAGTTGCAAAACGTCTTGTCTGTAACCGCCACCAATTTGGAAACGATTGGTTTTGTTGAACATATATTTTGCTTCACCACCAAATTTCCATTTTTCATCACGGAAACCGTAAGCAGTATAAGCTTGGATTCTCCACATATCATTCTTTCCAAAGTAAGTTCTGGCACCGGCTCTCAATCTCAAACCTTCGATGTCATTATATCCCCAAGTCTGAAAAATATTTCCAAAATCCAGCCATTTTCCAAAATGGATATAACCTGTATTCCCAATCTCAACAAGTTTTATGATTCGTTTGTATTTCGGAACATTTTCTAATTCGTCATACATTTTGTAGATATTCTGTTCGCCTTCGGTCAGTTTTTCGGTTCTGTTTTCCAACCAATAATTTTCGTCTTTCTCAACTAGGTAGTCCTCAGGAATATAGATTTTATTAAGGAAAGAGTCTTCTATTCCTTTATCGAATTCGTAATCGGAATAATTCGCAACACGTTTTGCAATCACACTTTTTGCACCATCTTTATCATTAAGGACAAGATTAAGTGTAGTCTCATTTCTAGTCGGAATGAAAGTAGAATCATCAGGGTTATCAAATTCCAAATCAGTAGCAATGTTTTTTACGAAATTGATATTGATTCTTTTATTGGTTTCCATCTCGACTTTCATCACATTGTATTTGTCCATTGAGATATAAAGTCGTCCTTTCAGAGCTAATGCTTCAGGATTTTTTGGAGTGAATCTGATTTCGTAGCTTCTAACTGCATTGACTTCAATTGTATCGGTGATATTATAATCAAAAACACCGAATCCATCGGTAGAAACAGGACTTGTAAAACCAAGATTCAGATAATTGATTGTATTATCATAAATGTTGATATCCTTGTACATATTCTGAATCGTTTTCGCAACGATTTGATTGTTCTTAAGTCCGGAATTTCTTATTGCCAGAAGATCTTTTCGTTCTTTTTTAGGATCGTTTTTTCCGTAAGTCTTAGAAATACTTTCTGTAATGAAAAGTGGTAAAACTGCTTTGCCTGCAATCTCGGAAGTGTCATTGTATTTAAAAATAATAGAATCCAGACCTCTGAAAACTTTCTTTTTAGTAAAAGAACTGTCAATATTGTCTAGCCTGAAATCGATTTTCTCGTAAGTTTTGTACTTGTAATCTTTGTGTAAAAGAAGTCCGTTGGATTTTTTCTTTTTCCAAACTTGTTGCATAATCGCGTAAGCTGGATTTTCCTTCTTATTCTTATATTTTTTTACCGATTTTATAACGACACTTTCAATTTCGTTCTCCTTTTCGGTTTGCGAAAAAAGCAAGCCGGAACACCAAATCAGAAAAAATGAAAGAATAAATTTTTTATCAAACATCGAGTCTTCGAACATTAAGCTATTAAAACTAATTTTTTATTAAAATATTATACTTAAAATGAATTATTTTCCTTTTTCATAGAAAACAACATTTACAGGTGCACAAACGGGGATGGATTTCTTTGTAGGAGTCAGTTCTCCCGACTCTATATCTCTATTGAAAATATTAATTCTGTTTGTATCTTGATTTGCTATCAAAACCAGCTTATTATTTGGGCTGATAGCGAAATTTCGTGGGTTTCTACCTGTCGTTTTGATTTGCTGAATTTTTTTCACTTTTCCGTCTTTCAAGATTTTGAAAGTCGAAATATCGTCTGCATCATCACGATTGGTCACATAAAGAAACTTTTCGTTGTTAGATAAATGAATATCCGCCACTCTGAAATTGAATCGAACTTTTCTAGACAACAAAGTCTCTTCCTGAATTAATTCAATTTTTCCTTCATTGAAACTTAAAACTGACAAATCGCCACTTAATTCCTGAACGAGATAAATCAATTTTCCACTTTTATCAAAAGCAATATGTCGCGGACCTGAGCCTTTTTTAGTTTCAAACTCACCGACTTTTTCCAATGGCTGATCTCCGTTTTGATTATATCTGAAAACGTAAATTTTGTCCAGCCCTAAATCTGTTGCAAGGACAAACTGATGATCCGGCGTAAACTGAACCTGATGAATGTGTGATTTTTCTTGTCTCTTCGGATTAAATCCGGCTCCTTCAAATTTTATATTTTGAATAACTTCAGACAGTTTTCCGTTTTCTAGTCTTTTGAAAACATTGATGCTTCCACCAGAATAATTGGCTACAATCACATTATCATCATCTGAAATCAGGAAACAAGGATCTTCACCTTTGGTCTTTTTTTCGTCTTTTTTGATGAGCATACCTGTTTTTTCATCTATCGAAAAAGATGTCACTGTGCTTTTATCACCATTTTCGTTCACGGAAAACAGATAGTTTTTATCTGGACTCAGATTTACAAAACTTGGGTTGATGATATTTTCTGTATGATATTTAAGATTATACTTAAATGTATTTTCATCAAAATCGAAAATGTATATTCCGCCGCTGCTACACTTCTCACTGTTGGTGTAAGTGCCTACGATAATGGTATTCTGCGCAGATAAACTAGCCATAAACAATATTGAAAAAATAAAACTGTTCCAGATTTTCATTCTAAAAATAGCGGTTTTAATAGATAATAATAATCAAAAAATCGCCCGAATTTATTACAATAAAAATTAAGCCAAAGGTCTTTTATGATTTATTAACTTAATTTTTCAATAAAATGTCAATGCATTTGCTTGTGTAGATTGGTAAATATAATTTTGTAAAAATTCTATAAATGACTTGGAAAGAAGTTCTGCAACCCATTAAAGAGAGTGATTATTTTAAAAATCTCTGGGAAAAAGTTAAGCTGCAATATAATTCAACCCAATGTTTTCCGCCCAAAGATGAAATTTTTCGCGCTCTGGAACTAACTGAATTTGATGATGTTGGAGTTGTGATTATTGGTCAGGATCCGTATCATAATGATGGTCAGGCGAATGGACTTTGTTTCTCGGTTTCAGAAAGTGTAACTGCACCACCTTCGCTAAAAAATATTTTTATTGAACTGAAAGAAGATGTTGGTGTAGAAAGAAAAAATAAAGATTTACAAGATTGGGCAAAACAAGGGGTTCTACTTCTGAACGCTACACTAACAGTACAGGCGCATCAGCCGAATTCTCATAAAAATTTGGGTTGGGAAGTTTTCACAGATTTTATCATCAAAGAGATTTCAGATAAAAAGAAAAATGTTGTCTTCGTTCTTTGGGGTGCCTTTGCTCAGAAAAAGGCTTCACTTATTGATTCAAATAAGCATCACATAATCCAGTCGGCACATCCGTCACCATTTTCTGTCTACAGAGGTTTTTTCGGGAGCAAACCTTTTTCAAAAATCAATCAATATCTTAAAGATAAGGGAAAGAAGGAAATTGTTTGGGGATGATTTGGGTTTGAGAGTGGGAGTGTTTTAGAATTTTTCGATTCGGAAATTCTATCAACAAACAACCAAAAGCTATCAGCTAAATTATTATTCTTTCTCATATTTAAAAGTAACAGATTCGCTTTCTTCTTTTCCACCAGGATAAGGTTTCAAATCTGTTAATGTAAATCTGTATCCTGAGAAACTAAAAGATTTATTCGCACTTTTCGGTTGGAAATCTCTTGTTGCAACTTGGAAATCTTCTGTTTGTTTTCCGGAGTTAACATTCACATAAACAATTGCAATGCCTTCCCAAACGCAAGTCACATCAATAGGACAACGGCTGTCTTCAACAATGTTTTTGAATTCCAAATTGATTTTGGAATTAGGAATTTTTGCCGTTTTGTTAATTCCGATTGTGATGGTGTTGTTTCCACTTTCGGAAGTCTGAGCCTGAGATTGTGTTGTACAGTTGCTCATTAATAATATAACAGGAGCGAATAAAAGTGATTTTAAATTCATCATTTTGAAATTTTAAAAGAAAATATAATAACCGACAACCAAAAACATTGCCAGCCCAACCATTAAATTAAATCCTGTTCCGTAAATAAAGCCAATTAGCGCACCTTTTGTCGAGTTAAAAGCTTTCTTTTTATCACTGAAATCGTGCAATAATTCGCCAAGGAAAACACCTAACAACATTCCAATTAAGAATCCTAACGGAATCGGAATGAAAAATAATCCTAAAAGGGTGCCTATGAAAGAACCAATACTTCCGTAGCGCGTTCCGCCATATTTTTTGTTGGTTTTTGCGGGAATCACATAATTCAGAACTGTTGAAATGATGGTCAATAAAACAAAAATCCAAACATAAATCATTGGCATCTCGTTTTCTGTTCCGAATTTGAAAATCAGTAATCCGCAAATACTCAATAATAATCCTGGCAAAATTGGTAAAAATGTTCCTAACATTCCTACAAAAAGTAGAACAAGAGCGATAATGTCGATAAAAACAGAATCCATTATTTTAAATTTATTTTAAAAATACAACATTCAAACTAATGCCAAAAGATTTTTTTTATGCTTAAATTTGTGAAATAATTCTTCTCAATGAAAAATGAACTTATAGATTACAAAGATTTTCTTCAACAAATCAGTGATGAAATTCATTTCTTCTGCAAAGACTTTTTTCCTGATGAATTTGTTTTATCCATGCAGATTACACTTAAGTTTTTTCTTCTCATATTTCTTATTTTTTTGGTTTCTTTTCTTTTGAAAAACGGAATCAATTTAGTTTTCAAATTCTTTTTCGATAAAGAAAAATATCCTGTGATGAAGTCCATTTACAAAGCAAAAGTGACTAATTCTGTGGCTAACATTTTAGCTTTAGGATTTGGGAATTATGCTTTGTTTTCGATTTTTTACAGACATCCGAAAAGTTTTGTTTTTCTGGAAAGATTGATTGGGATTTTGATTGTATTTGTGATTGCAAATATGGCTTTCCGATTCATCAAAGTTTTGCAGAATTATTACCTTATACAGAAAGATTACTACAAGATAATCGCCATTAATTCTATCTCACAGACGGTTAGGATTTTTGGAGGATTTATTTTTGGAGTGATTGCGATTTGTGTGTTATTCGGAATCAGCAGTACAACAGTTTTGGGAAGTCTGGGAGCGATAACTGCGGTTATGGTTTTGGTTTTCCGAGATACAATTTTGGGTTTTGTAACCGGAATTCACGTAGCGACTTCTAAGAATCTGAAAGTAGGAGATTGGGTGGCTATTCCAAAATATTCGATAGAAGGAAATATTGAAGACATTGATTTGCTGACGACAAAAATCAGAAACTTTGATAAAACGCTTTCCACAATCCCGACATACGATTTACTGACGACGGAAATCAAAAATATGCAGGTGATGTCCGAAACCAACACGCGACGAATCAAAAAATCAATTGTTTTCAATATCAAGTCGTTTAAGTTTTTGGATGAAACTCTTTTCAACGAATTACTTAGAATTAATCTAATCGAGGATTATCTCCTTGAAAAGAAAAAAGAAATTGATTTGGAGAAAAGTACTTTGAAAAACTCAGACGAAATCATCAATGGAAAGCAGTTGACCAACATTGGGACTTTCAGAATCTATGCTTATAATTACCTCAAAAATAATCCCAATATAGATCAAACCGGAACTGTAATGGTTCGCCAAATGGAAATCACGCCACAAGGAATGCCTTTGGAAATCTATTGTTTTACCAATGATTCTAACTGGGAGAATTTTGAACAAATCCAAGCCGATATTTTTGACCATCTTTTGGTGGCTTCCAAAGAGTTTGAGTTGGAAATTACTCAAATAAGTTTGAAGGTATAGAATGGATTTTATGATATTTTTAAATTTTATCAAATGAAATCTATAACAATACTTCTGATTTTAAACTGTTTGATTTTAATTGGAGCAGGTCACGGATTTGGGCCATTAATTTTGATTGAATTTTTAGTTTTTTCTCCAAGTTTTACTAAATCCTATGAAATTAATTTTCTTGGAAGTTATGACCAAAAAATTATACCTTTTTCAATATTATCGATTATACCTCAAATTTTATTATTAACATCTTTTTTCATTAAAGCTCATTTTAAATTTAAGCTGATTATTTTTTCTGTGATTTTTATGATTATAAATTTGATTTACTTTACGTTTGATTTTATTGATTCTGGACTATCCAAATTTACTTTGATTAGTTCAATCCCTTTTCTAATATGTGCTACCTTTGTATTAATTAAAATTTTTTCAAATATAAAATTAAGAAATGACTAAACTAAGTGTCAATATCAATAAAATCGCAACGTTGAGAAATGCCAGAGGAGGCGATGTTCCAAGTGTAACCGGAGTTGCTATGGATTTGGAAAGATTCGGAGCGCAGGGAATTACAATCCATCCAAGACAGGACGAAAGACATATCACAAGAAAAGATGTTTACGATTTGAAACCTTTGGTGAAAACCGAATTTAATATCGAAGGAAACCCACACAGACCTTTTATTGATATGGTTTTGGAAGTGAAACCTGAGCAAGTGACTTTGGTTCCTGATGCTGACAATGCGATTACTTCCAACGCAGGCTGGGATTGCGAAAAGAATCTTGATTTCTTGAAATCTGTAATTGCTGAATTCAAAAATGCAGGAATCAGAACCTCAATTTTCCTAGACCCCAATCCTGAAATGGTGAAATTCGCAGCTGAAACTGGAACTGACAGAATCGAACTTTATACAGAAGCTTACGCAACCAATTATCCTAAAAATAAAGAATTAGCTATAGAATCTTATTACGAGACGGCTGTTGAGGCAACAAAATACAACTTGGGAATCAATGCTGGACACGATTTGTCTTTGGAAAATTTAAAATACTTTGCAGACAACATCCCTAATCTTCTGGAAGTTTCCATTGGTCATGCTTTGATTTCCGAAGCGCTTTATCTTGGTTTGGAAAATACGGTGCAGGCTTATCTAAAAAGATTAGCTAAGTGGTAATTATATTTTATTGTTAATGGAAATATTACATTCAAAAATATACGGAGAAGAAAGAACAGAAACGCCACTTCTGGTTTTTCACGGATTGTTCGGAATGCTGGATAATTGGGGAAGTTTTGGAAAAGAATTTGGAGAATTGATGCCGACGCATTTGTTGGATTTGAGAAATCACGGTCGTAGTTTTCATTCAGATTCTATGACACACGACGATTTGGCAAATGATATTCTGAATTATCTTGACGCTCATAACATTCAAAAAGCCAATCTATTAGGACATTCATTAGGTGGAAAAGCGGTGATGCAATTCGCCATTAATTTTCCTGAAAGAGTTGAAAAACTAATTGTTGCAGATATTTCTCCAAAAGCTTATCCGCCACATCATCAGGGAATCATCAAAGCGTTGCAATCTGTGGATTTTAATAAGGTTGAATCAAGACAGGATGTTGAAAACGTTTTAGGCGAATACATTCACGAGAAGTTTGTGATTCAGTTTTTGATGAAGAATTTGTATTGGACAGAGGATAAAAAATTAGCTTGGAGATTCAATCTTGAAACTTTGGCTTCAAAATATACTGAGTTTGTTTCTAATGCAATTAAATTCGGTGTTTTTGGTGGTCCGACTTTGTTCATTGCCGGAGCTAATTCCAATTATATTCTTCCACAAGACGAGTTTCTCATCAGACAACAATTCCCGAATTATAAACTCATCAAAATCAAAAATGCAGAACATTGGGTTCAGGCTAATAATCCTGTCGATTTCAATGCAGCAGTAAAGGATTTTCTTCTGAATTAAGAATATTAACCACATAGAAACATAGATTTAAATTCTAATTAAGCTGAAAAGAATCATCTCTATGTGTCTATGTGGTTTTAAATTATAAAAAACTTTGAAGTATCATTGTAATTCCTAAATGAAAAAATACCAGGAAACCATTTATAAAATCATTTTGATTTTTTCTGTTGTCATCAATCTGTTTTTGATTGTGCTGATGTTTTTCGTTCTCAGAGATTCGTTTTCTGGAAATGGAGAATGGTTTTTGGAAGGTAGGAGTTTTTGGTTTTTCATTGGTGTAATTCTAGCTTATTCTGTTTTGAATTGTTTTCTTTTGCTTCAGATTTTCAAAAGAAAGAAACAGACTTAACTTAATCACTCAGCAAATTTTGTAAATTTTTCAATCAATTTATCCAAGATGAATGATAAATTGATTGAAAATTATTTGTTAAATCTTATTGATATTTAATTTTAGTAAATTTATTATATGATTTAAGTTGTCTTAATATGTTTGGATGAGCGCAATCTTATTTTTGTCCGCAAATAAATCTAAATGAAAAAGCTTATTACAACTGTACTTTTTTGTGCAACAGTTTTTGTGTTTGCGCAAAAAGGTAGTATCTCTGGGATTATTAATGATAGTAACCAAATTCCTTTGCCTGGGGCAAAACTAACTTTAACACCTGGTAATTATTACACAATCTCTGATGCTACAGGCGATTATGTCTTCCTTAATGTTCCAGAAGGAACCTATACGCTAACCGTAGATTATATTGGTTATGGCAGTCAGCAATCAACAGTAGTTGTGAAATCCGAGAATAATACTAGCGTAGATGTTTTGTTTGATAAAAATAAGTCAACTACAATAAAAGAGGTTCGGCTTCTTGGTATTAGCAGACAAAACCAAGCTAGAGCACCAAGCTAGAGCCCTAAATACGCAGAAAAATAATTCTAATATCACCAATATTGTTTCGTCTGATCAGGTAGGGAAATTTCCGGATTCTAATATCGGAGATGCTTTAAAACGAGTACCTGGGATTACGATGCAAAATGACCAAGGTGAAGCTAGAGATATTATTATTAGAGGTTTGGCTCCAGAACTTAACTCAGTTACTCTCAATGGAAACAGAATTCCGTCAGCAGAAGGTGATAATAGACGAGTTCAGATGGATCTAATTCCTTCCGATATGATTCAACTTATCGAAGTTAACAAAACCTTAACGCCAGATATGGATGCAGACGCCATTGGAGGCTCCGTAAATCTCATCACAAGAACTGCACCTAACAAAGAAAGAATATCTCTTACTGCTGCTGGTGGTTATAATCCTATTAGAGATAAAGTATCTAGTAATACAGCTTTTATGTATGGTAACCGTTATTTTGGTAAAAAATTTGGATTTGTTTTCAACGGTTCTTATAATAATCAAGATTATGGGTCTGATAATGTAGAAGGTGTTTGGGCGCAAGATAAATTTGGTAATGCTTACATCAGAGAGATGGATATTCGCAAATATGATGTAAGGAGAGAGCGTAAAAGTTTAGGGGCTAATTTTGATTTTAAAATTAATGATAAAAATATCATCAAAGCTGGTGCTGTTTATAACTGGCGAGACGATTGGGAAAATAGATATAGACTGAGATTTAATAAAGTTACACCTATCTACGACAAAACAGATGAAAGTCTTATTACTGGTTACAAAGCTGATCTTAGAGCACAAACCAAAGGTGGTATAGATACTGATAAAAGTAAAGCGGCAAGGCTAGAACGCCAGATTATGCAAAACTATTTTATCAATGGTGAACATTTGTTGGGTTCTCAGCTACAATTAAATTGGTCTGGAGGTTATTCACGAGCGTCCGAAGACCGCCCTAATGAACGTTATATAGATTATCAGTCAAAGGGAGTAGCACTTTCTGGTTATGATAGTGAGAAAGAACCATTACTAACGCCAACAACAGAACCTACACTCAAATCCTTTAAATTCCGAACACTTACGGAGCAGTTTGGTCATACTTTTGAAGATGAGATTACGGGGAAAGTAGATCTTAGAATTCCGCTTAATATCATATCAGAGCAAAAAGGCAGATTGAGATTTGGAGCAAAAACAAGAATCAAACAAAAGGAAAGAGAGAACAGTTTTAATGACTATACTCCAACCGATGCCAACACTCGCTTAGCCACTATGGATAAAATTAATCCAGTCTATTGGGATGGTAAAAATTGGTCTCCAAATAGCAAGTATATCCCAGGATATTTTGCATCAAAACAATTATTAGGCAATTTGGATTTATACAATACAGGAATGTTTTCTTCAGAAAGTAATCCTGCAAAATATCTCGGGGTAAATTACAAAGCCAAAGAACAAATCTATGCTGGATATATCCGTTGGGACCAAAATATTACGGATAATTTTTCTTTCATAGCAGGTCTTCGTTTAGAAAATACCCACACAGAGTATACTGGTAATATCACCAAAACCGAAGATGATGATGTAATTTTAGAAGGTGAGAGAAAAATCAAAAACGACTATACCAATTATTTACCAAGCATTACCTTCAAGTATACGCCAACAGATGATATGGTTCTTAGGGCTGCTTATACAACTTCTTTGGCAAGACCAGGGTATTACAATTTGTCTCCATTTGTGAATATTACACCAGGAGAAGATGCACAAATAGATGCAGGTAATCCAGATTTGAAAGCTTCTTATGCTCATAACTTCGATGTAATGGGAGAGTACTATTTCAAATCAGTGGGATTAATATCAGTTGGTGGTTTTTACAAAAAGATTAATAAATTTATCTTTAATTACATCGATCAAAATTTTACAAGAGACAAGTTTACACAACAGTTTCCTGATCTCGCTAATGATTTGGGAGCAGATAATACCTACGTATTTTCACAAGCCAGAAACGGACAAAGTGTAGACGTTTATGGTTTTGAAGTTGCTTTGCAGAGACAACTAGATTTTCTACCTGGTTTTCTTAGTCATTTTGGGATTTATGCCAATTATACTTATACACATTCCAAAGCCAAAGGTATTGCAGGAGATGATGTACAAAGAGAAGGTCTTATGTTGCCAGGAACAGCACCACATATGTTTAACTCGTCCTTATCTTGGGAAAACAAAAGATTCTCCGCGCGTGTATCGCTTAACTATACAGCTTCTTATTTAGATGAGATTGGAGGTGTTGTTTTTGATGACCGTTACTATGATAAACAAACCTTCTTAGACGCTAACGTATCTTATGCTATCACAGAAAAAATAAGATTCTTTGTTGAAGCTAATAATCTTACCAACCAACCATTAAGATATTACCAAGGCGAAAAGAACAGAACAATGCAAATGGAATATTATAAACCAAGATACAACGTAGGACTAAAATTCGATTTTTAATGAAAAAGATATTATTGATAGCTTCGGTTTCTTTTTTGATGGTACAATGTACATCTATGAAGGTTAAACCAGTTTATAAAACACAAAAAGTTCAATTTGATACAGATGATCCAGCATTTTGGATTAATCCACAAGATGCCTCCAAAAGTTTAATTTTAGGTACAGACAAAGAAACCAATGGAGGGATTTATGTTTACGATTTAAAAGGTAAGATTGTAAATAAAGTTTTGGGGATACAACGTCCCAACAACATTGATGTAGAATATGGATTAGAAGTAGGTGGTAAAAAAATGGATATCGCTGTATTTACAGAGCGCGAAACTAACAAAATACGTGTTTTTTCGGTGCCAGATCTAAAACCAATAGATAACGGAGGGATTTCTGTTTTCGAAGATAGCGATCAAAAAAGTCCAATGGGTATTGCATTATATAAAAACCCTGCAACACAACAAATTTATGCAGTTGTTGGGAGAAAAACAGGACCTTCTGGCTCGTATTTGTATCAATATCTACTGAAAGATAATGGTAATGGACAAGTAATTGGAGAGCTCGTTCGTAAGTTTGGCGAATACTCAGGTAAAAAAGAAATAGAATCTATTGCAGTAGATGATGCTTTGGGAGTAATATATTATTCTGATGAACAATACGGGATTCATAAATATAATGCAGATCCATCAGCTTCTAATGAACAATTAGCTTTATTTGGTACCAATGATTTCAAATCAGATATCGAAGGAATTTCTATTTATCCAACAGGTGAGAAAACAGGTTATATTTTGGTCTCAGATCAGCAAGCCAATACTTTTAATGTCTATAGACGAGAAGGAGATACTAATGAAAATACGTACCAAAGGATTGCTATCATACCAGTTTCTACTAAAGAAAGTGATGGATCGGATGTTAGTAATGTTAATTTTGGACCAGATTTTCCTAAAGGTATGTTTGTAGCAATGAGCAACGGAAAAGTTTTTCACATCTATGATTGGAGAGATATAGAAGCTCTTATTTTGGCACAACAAAATAAAAAATAAAAACAAGAGGATTATCCGAAATTCTTATACAAAAGCTGCATTGGTAAATAATGCAGCTTTTCTTATTTTATGTGATTAAAAATCATTTCATAAATCTACAATTTCGCTATATTTGCACATATGGTTTTAGTCACCGGCGCTACAGGAATACTCGGAAGAGTGATTGTTCTTGAACTTTTAAAGCAAGGAAAAGAAGTTCGCGCAACAAAAAGACCTTCTAGCAATCTGAAAGAAGTAAGAGCGTCCTATCGTTTTTATACAGATCAGCCGGATTTTTATTTTGATAAAATCCAATGGATTGATACCGATTTTGATTCCATCGAATCTTTAGAAAATGCTTTAGAAGGAATCGAAGAAGTTTACCATTGTGCTGCAATTGTCAGTTTCAATCCTCAGGATGACAAAGCGATGAACAAAACAAATGTTGATGGAACAAGAAATCTTCTCTATGCTGTAGAAAATTCTACTGTTGAAAAATTTCTTTTTGTAAGTTCAATAGCCGTTTTGGATGGTTATAATGAACAGGGAATGATGGATGAAAATTCGGATTTTAATCCAAAACTAAATCATTCTGGTTATGCTATTTCAAAACATCTATCCGAAATGGAAGTCTGGAGAGCATCTGCGGAAGGTCTCAATACGGTGATTATTAATCCGGGCCTGATCATCGGTTCCGGAAATTGGAAAAAAAGTAGTGGAGATCTCATTTCAAAATCTTCCCATTCATACACTTTCCCAGGAGGAACGGCTTATGTGGATGTGCGTGATGTTGCTAGAATTGCAATAGAATTGATGGCAAGAAATGCGTTTGGAGAACGTTTCATCATTATTTCGGAAAATGAGAAGTTCAGGCTGGTTTCGGATAAAGTTCGGAAAGTCCTTGGTAAATCTCCAGCCAAATTGCTTCCGGAGTTTTTATACACAATTTTTCCAATTATTTCATTTCTTTTAGGCTGGCTGTTTCCAATACTTAAAATGCTTAGTAAAACCAATATAGAAACCGTAAGAAGTGATTCCAGGGTTTCTAATAATAAAATTATCAAGTTTCTAGACTATCAATTTATCCCTGTCTCGGAAAGTATAGATTTTCATTTGAAAAACTACCTTTCAGATAGAAAATAGAGGTTTTTAATTATGATTTTATTCATTGCTTAATTCTTTGAAAAGTATTATTTTTACGAACCTTTTAGTAAAAATCTAATTCAAAGTTTATAAATGAATACACAGCAATTTGTAAGTCGCCACATCAGTCTGAACGAAGCTGATAAAGCGGAAATGCTTAGCAAAATCGGAGTTAATAGTATCGATGAATTGATATCTCAGACGATTCCGGAAAGTATCAGGCTAGAGAAAGATCTTGAGCTGTCAGATGCGCTTTCGGAGTATGAGATGTTGCTTCACTCCAAAGAATTGGCAGCAAAAAACGCAGGTTTTGATACCTACATCGGATTTGGTTACAATGATACTATTCTTCCTTCTCCAATCCAGAGAAATATTCTGGAAAATCCAAGCTGGTATACAGCGTACACTCCATATCAGGCAGAGATTGCTCAGGGTAGATTAGAAGCACTTCTAAACTTCCAGACCGTCGTTTGTGACCTAACAGGTTTTCCGATGGCCAATGCTTCACTTCTTGATGAATCAACTGCTGCTGCTGAAGCGATGCATATGTTCTTTAATAACAGAACTAAAGATCAAAAGAAGAACAATTCAACAAAATTTTTTGTTTCAGACTTAGTTCTGCCACAAACCGTTTCTGTTCTTAAAACTAAAGCGGAAGGTCTTGGAATTGACGTCATAGTGGGAAATCATGCAAACCATCAGTTCAATGATTCATATTACGGGGTTTTGCTTCAGTATCCGGGTAAGAACGGAATTGTTCTAGATTATACAGACTTCATAAGTTCAGTAAAAGGATTTAATCTACAAGTGGTAGTAGCTTGTGATCCAATGGCTTTGGTAAAACTTAAGTCGCCTGCTGCAATGGGTGCAGATTGTGCTGTGGGAACTACTCAGAGATTTGGTATTCCGATGGGTTATGGCGGGCCTCACGCCGCATTTTTTGCTTGTAAGGAAGATTATAAAAGAGATATCCCAGGTAGAATCATTGGTGTTTCTCAAGATATGTACGGAAAGCGTGCTTTGAGAATGGCACTTCAGACTAGAGAACAGCACATTAAAAGAGAAAAAGCAACCTCCAACATTTGCACGGCTCAGGTTTTACTGGCAGTAATGGCTGGGATGTACGCTGTTTATCACGGTCCAAAAGGACTTGGATTCATTGCGGATCAGATTCATTATAAAACCAATGCCGTTAATGATGCTTTGAAAGTGTTAGGTTATGATGTTGTGGATGAACCTGTATTCGACACGATAAAATTCAGGCTTCACGAGGAGGAAAAAACGTCATTAAGATTGTTAATGAGAGATCGGAAAATCAATCTTAACTATTTCTCCCAAGGAATTGTAAGTATTTCTCTGAATGAGACCACTACACTTGAAAAGCTCAATAAATTAGTAGATGCTTTTGCACATTTTAAAGGAAAACAAGGCTACAAATTAAGTCTAAAAGAAGATTATTCGATTCCGTCAGATCTGTTAAGAACCGATGAAATCCTGAAGGAAGAAGTGTTTAATAAATACCACACAGAGACAGAGTTGATGCGTTACATCAAACGTCTGGAAAGAAAAGATTTATCTCTGACTCATTCAATGATATCTCTTGGTTCTTGTACAATGAAACTGAATGCAGCAACGCAAATGATACCATTATCTTGGGCAGAATGGGGAAGTGTTCATCCATTTGTGCCGACTGAGCAAGCTGGTGGTTATCAGGAAATGATTAAGCAATTGGAGAAAGACCTAGCGGAAATCACTGGTTTTGCGGGAACATCACTTCAGCCGAACTCAGGTGCTCAAGGCGAATATGCAGGTCTAATGGTCATCAGAGAATATCATAAAAATAGAGGCGAAGGCCATAGAAATATTGTATTGATTCCACAGTCAGCGCACGGAACCAATCCAGCTTCTGCAGCAATGGCTGGGATGAAAATAGTGGTGGTGAAGAATCTTGAAAACGGAGAAATTGATTTTGAGGATTTTAAAGCCAAAACAGAACAGCATTCTGAGAATCTTTCTGCCATAATGATTACTTATCCATCAACTTACGGATTCTTTGATGCCAACATCAAGGAAATCACAAAATTAACACACGAGCACGGCGGCCAGGTTTATATGGACGGTGCTAATATGAATGCGCAGGTAGGATTTACAAGTCCAGGAAACATCGGGGCAGATGTATGTCACCTGAATCTTCACAAAACTTTTGCTATTCCTCACGGTGGCGGTGGTCCTGGCGTTGGTCCCATCTGTGTGGCTGAGCATCTGGTGCCTTTTCTTCCAACCAATGCCAATATTCCTGTGGGAACTAAAGAGGCGATAGAAGGGATTTCCGCTGCGCCATATGGCTCCGGTCTTATTCTGAACATTTCGTATGCTTATATCAAAATGCTCGGAACGGCGGGACTTAAAAAAGCAACTGCATATGCTATTCTGAATGCTAACTATTTAAAAGAATTATTGGCAGAACATTTCCCAATTCTTTATGCCAATGCAAATGGCAGAGTCGCGCACGAATGTATAGTAGATTTCCGCCAGTTCAAAGCTTTGGGAATTGAAGTGGCAGATGTTGCAAAACGATTGATGGATTATGGTTTCCACGCCCCAACGGTAAGTTTTCCGGTAGCTGGCACTTTGATGATAGAACCTACAGAATCTGAAAGCAGAGAAGAAATAGAAAGGTTTGCCGAAGCATTAATCAGTATCAAAAGTGAAATTGAGGAAATTGCAAATGGGGAAGCTGATGCTAGTAACAACGTATTGAAAAATGCACCTCATACAGAACAACTGCTCATTTCTGATAATTGGGACAAGCCCTATGGAAGAGAAAAAGCTGCCTATCCGTTGGAATGGGTGAGAACGCATAAATTCTTCGCTACAGTCGCACGAGTAGATGAAGCATATGGCGACAGAAATCTAATTTGTACCTGTGAGCCTATAGAAGCTTATATTTAACATTAAAACCTCTCATTTGAGAGGTTTTTTTATGTGAATTTTTAATTAAGATAGGTCTCTAAAGATTTCTGGCTTTCCTTATTAAAATTTTACCGAGCAAGAATTAGCATTATTTATAATTTTAAAATGGAAATCAGTATTAGTCTGCCGAATTTCATTTGGATTAAAAAGATTGGAATTTTGGCATGCAAACCTAATTTTTTGATAAGTTGTTATTATAATTATGAATGATCAGCCTAATTTAATACCATTGATATTTAATTTTTAAACATTTATTTAACTTTTTTATTTTCGATCTCAATGGATTGATTTATAATGTTTTAAAATTCTTTTCAACTATTAAATTAAGTTAATTATAAGGTTTTAATTAATCAAAATAATAAGCATTTATTATTGATGGTATGATAATTGAATAAAGAAGAAAAATCCGCTTGAGTACAGTATTATGTGAGCGAGTTGGTATAATTTCAATTATACATTTAACATTTAAAACAATAAAAATTTATTATTTATGAAATCAAGATTAACAGTTTTGTCGATGGCTCTATTGTGCCCGGCAGTGATGTTCTCTCAAGAAATGACGCAGACTACTTCTGCACAATCTGAAACCACATCTGTAGATTCAAACCCAAGGTACAACAGCTGGTCTATCTCTTTTGGTGGCGGTATTCCATTGATGCAGAACGCAGATTTGAGATCCATCCAAAGTGGTAATACGCTTGTAGGATATTCTTCCTATTTCAGTATTGATAAGGCTTTATCTCATACTTTTGGTTTAAAACTTCAATATGACCGTGGTGAGACAAGACAAGGATACTTTAATACTAAAGATGCTGCACCAGCAAATGCGGCAGCTAACCTTCAAGTAGCAGGAAGAACACAGTATGATGCTATTTCTCTTTTAGGGGATATTAATTTATCAAATTTATTAAGAAGAGTGGATAGAAAATCTGACTTCAGATGGGCACTCCATGGTTATGCAGGTGCTGGTGTTTTGGCATATCGTGCTTACCAAAAAGATGAATTCGGACAAAGACTTATGACAGAGAGAAAGGCTTTCAAAATGAATTCGTTGTTTGGACAGGCTGGTGCTGGATTAAAATACAAAATCAGCAATAGAGTAGATATTGAAGGAAGATTTATGTACGTTTATACAGGTGATGATTCTTTCGATGGTGGAGGAGATCAGTATAGCGCTGTGAACAGAATCAGCTCTCATACTTCTGATAATTTCTTCAATACCACCTTGGGGCTTACTGTTAAACTTGGAAAAAATGCTGATCACGTAATGTGGGTAGATCCTTTAAGAAATATCTACAGCAAGATAGACGAGCTTGAAGATAAAGTTGATAATTTTAAAGTTTGTAAAAATGGCGATGCAGATAATGACGGTGTTTGCGATGATTGGGACAAACAACTGGATACGCCTGCTGGTGCAAGAGTAGATGGTGCCGGTGTTGCTTTGGATGTAGACATGGACGGTGTTATTGATCTTAACGACAAATGTGTAACTGTTCCTGGTCCTGTGGAAAATAACGGTTGTCCTATGGGTAATTCAAATAACGGGGGCGTGGCTTCAGCAGATGAAACACTTATGAATGGGATAGAATTCGATCTTAACTCTGATAGAATCTTACCAAGTAATACGCCTATTCTGAACAGTGCAGTTAGCTATATTAATTCTACAAATGGATCATATGTCGTTGTAGGCGCTACAGACTCAAGAGGTAGTGCAAGTTATAACAAGGCTTTGTCTCAGAAAAGAGCTAACAACGTTAAACAATATTTAATTTCGAACGGTGCTAATTCTTCCAAATTAGAAACTATGGGTAATGGTAAGTTTGACCTGAAATACCCTGAATGTGATCCAGCTTCGAAATGTCCGGAATGGAAAAATAAAGCAAATAGAAGAGTGTATTTTAAAGCAAAATAAATTTTAATTTTTTCTATTGAAGAGACTGCCAGAAATGGTAGTCTTTTTTGTTTAATAGATCAACTTTTTTATAGTTACATTTAACTCATTAAATATTAAAAGTTTATTATATTTATTTAAAGTTAATTTTTGATATGTTTTCGAAAAAAATCTGCAATATCTTGTAATGATTGTTTTGGAAATTCGTGACTGGCATCACTACTTTGAATTACAAGTTCAGTATTGTTTTTACCGTTGAAAATTGTTTTATCACCATCTGTTTTTCCTGCCAATGAAATCCCGAGATTTGATTTCACAATAGGAATCGATAATTCTTGATTCTGAGGTGACACAATCTTGTCATTTTTTCCAATGTACATCCAAACTGAAATAGGAACTGCACCGGAAATCATTTCGCCTCCTTGGGCAGAAGCAGAACATATAGCAGTAATTTTTTCGCCTCGTTTCTTCCATAGAACATTCACAAATCTGGCACCGTTAGAATGCCCGATAAGATAAATCCTGCTGTCGTCAATCTTGTAAGCTTTGTGAATATCGGCAAGTACATCATCAAAAAATTTAATGTCTCTACCTCCAAGGTCATCCGTAAAAATCTGCCATCCGTTCATTGTCCCGTTTGGATCTATTCCGGGTACTTTTCTTCCCGGCAATCCCTGCATGAAAATAACCAATGCATCTTTGTAATAGTTTTGGATGTCAATTCTTCTGCTCACAAAATTAGCATTGCCGCCTTGACCGTGGAAAACAAAAATAACAGGCGTTTTATCGGTTTTAGTCGCTGGTTCATAAATGATAGCTTTTCTAACTACACCATCGATGGTGAAATTTTTTGTGATTTGAGCATTCAACGTTGTTATCCAACTTAAAAAGACAAGAAACAGCAGATTCTTCATATTCATAATTTATCAGTTGGATTAATATGTACCGATCAAAGTTAAATGAATCAACCTAAAATAGCTTAATTAACCAAACCTATTGGATTGATAAATCAATTGTATTATTAATAAAATTAAACAAAAAATCCTGCAGTTTAAGCAGGATTTCAATTTATTGTTTGATGAATTTCGAGGTGTATTTTTTATCTTTATCAGTATTGACGTCAATTATATAATTCCCTTTCGGTAAACTTTCAACATTCATTTCTTTTGTTGCTGAGAATGTTTTTACTTTCTGACCTGCAACATTGTAAATACAGATATTAGTAATGGTTTCATTATTCGGAATATCAATTTTCAGTACATCTTTTACAGGATTTGGATAAAGCTTGATGTTAGATTTTTTGACATCATTTACAGCCATTACCTCATCATTAATCTTAATATTGTCGATGTAAGCAAATCCGCTAAAATTATCGTGAAGGAATATAATGCCCAATACATTCGTTTTTGAAAAATTAGTTCCTGTATAAACCAACGTTCCGTCGATATAATATTTAATCTGATTTTCAGAGATTTCAGCTTTTAATTTATACCATTTATCAGCCTGCCAAGTAAATTCAGTAGCTTCATAATCATAGTCTATGCTACTTACAACTTCCAGATTACCAGTGTAATTGAATGAGAATGTAGAGATCGGGACAAACTCATCATTATCCGCACCATAAGTTCCAAATTCAAAAGTAGAACCATCCAGTTCGGATATATAAGCATCGAATTCTATGGTTGTGTTTTTATAATTAAATCCCTGATCCAGAATTTTTGCGGCGCCATAGATCGGAAACCATCCAAAATCTTCGTTAAGATCTACCGCAATTTTTAATGCGTTGCTGCCTGCACTTGCACTTTCACTTGTAATGGTCTGGCCGTTGATAGGAAGTTCATCACTGTTAAGCGTTACTTCCCAGTTGTTTTGACCGTGGATGTTACCCGTTGTGTAGCCTTCGTTACTTTCGAATGAAATGGATTTTTGTGCCATTGCAAAAGAAGAAACTAATGACAGCATTAATAAGTATTTATTTTTCATAACTAAAATTTTATCAATAATAGTTAAAATAATTACCAAATCAAACTCAGATTGATAATAAAATCATTTTGTAAATCATTTTTCACCAGCATCGTCTATTGTTAAAAAAAATTTTGGTCTGTCTCGCAGTAGAAACTTCTCCATTTGTATTTTCCGGTTATTTTTCGGGCAAGAGGTTTACCACACAATGGGCAATTTTTCTTTTGATGAGCTTTCCAATGTTTTTTTAGAGTATTTTCCCGTTTCCATTTCAGAAAATCAAAACTGTAGTTTCGAGCTTCAGATAGAAGATCATTGATCTTATCTTTTGGCATTGTTCCGAGTCTGCTTTCGGGCTGCACGCCAATGCGGAACAGTGTTTCATTTTTGATGATATTGCCAACGCCCGAGAAAATATTCTGATCCATCAAAGCATCACAAACCATCATTTCAGGATTTTCTTTCAGCTTGGCTTTAGCTTTTCTGGGATTCCAGATATCACTCATCACATCGGCTTCCCAATCTATGGTTTTGAGAATTTCATTGGGCAATATTTTTACAGAACAAGAAAAGAATAAAGCTTTTCCATTTTTGAATGTGAGTCCAATGCGTAGATTCCTGTATGGTTTGGTCTGCTCATGGATTTCGTACGAACCAAACATCAAAAGATGGATTCTCACACTGACTTTATCAAAAATAAGATAAGCTTGCTTACCAAAGAGTCTTATTTCATTCAATTTTTTATTAGTAATAAGCTTATAATCAATTTTTACAGTCCCTTCCACAGATATTACTTTCTGTCCAACGAATTTGCTGAGTTTTTCTTTCATCAAAACAATAGTTGGACCTTCTGGCATTTTTAATTTTTTAGGGAAAAATCAAATATTATTCCGCTAAAAAATAAATATCCCTTATTTTTGGAGCTATTATGGATCTGAATTCAATTTTTACAAGTCAGCGCACAGGGAATAATCCCAACACAAAAGTTTCCAGAACGGATTTTCAGAGGGATTTTGACCGCATTATTTTTTCTTCCGCATTCCGAAGATTGCAAAACAAAACGCAGGTTTTCCCGCTTCCGGGAAGTGTTTTTGTGCATAACAGGCTCACGCATTCTCTGGAAGTTTCTTCTGTGGGTAGAAGTCTGGGTAGTGTGATTGGCGAGTTTATTTATGGTCAATTCAAAAATGATCTGAATGAGGAATCCAAAAATTTTTATCTGCACAATCTAAGCAATGTAATTGCAGCAGGCTGCCTTTGTCACGACGTTGGAAATCCTGCATTCGGACATTCTGGTGAAGATGCTATTGCCAGCTATTTTGACAGAAATGAAACTTCGCTTAAATCTAAATTCAACGAAAAAGAATGGGCAGATTTGGTGAATTTCGAAGGAAATGCCAACGCAGTCAGAGTTTTGGCGCAACAACAACAAGGCAAAGATGCTGGTGGAATTCAGTTAACTTTGGCGACTTTGGCAAGTATTGCAAAATACCCTTGTGAGGCGATTGCTAAAAAGAAAGGCGTGATCCATCGTAAAAAGTTTGGCTTCTTTCAAAATGAAAAGGATATTTTTCTGGAAATTGCTAAGAGCACGTCAATGATTCAGGAAAATGAAGATCCTTATATCTTCAAAAGACATCCATTTGTTTGGCTCGTAGAAGCAGCGGATGATATTTGTTACAATATCATTGATATGGAAGATGCGCACAGATTGGGAATTGTTTCTACGGCAGATTGCAAGAACCTCTTTTTTGAACTCGTAAAATCGGAAACAGATGACATCAAAAGAGTAGACCAGAAGCTGGATTCCATCAGCAATGAAAATGAACAGATTTCTTATCTCCGAGCAAAGGTTATCAATGCATTGATTAATAAGTCCATTGAGCTTTATAAAAATAATTTCGACAAAATTTTACAAGGTAATTTAGAAAAAGGACTTTTGGATATTTACAAATCTGAAAATAAAACGCTTCAGGATATCGAAAGTTTTTCAATAGAAAAAATATACAATCACAAAGCTGTTGTGGAAATTGAAAATGCCGGCTACAACGTGATGTACGAATTACTGGATCATTTTATTCCATCGATTTTAAAATCAGCTGATGAAAGAAAATCGTATGACAAAAAGGCGTTGAAACTACTTCCGAAGCAGTTTTTCTATGAAGATGGAACAGATTATCAGAAAGTGCTAGGCGTTATTGATTTTGTGTCCGGAATGACCGATAATTTTGCTACGGATTTATATAGAAAAATCAAAGGAATAGATATCGGGATGACGATGTAGATGTGATAAATTATGAATTATAGATTTTAGATGATTTCAATTTAAATTTTACAATCTAAAATCTATAATTATTTAAATCAATTCGCAACCAAAAACATCTACAAAGTGTTTTTTGATTTTTTGTTTTACTTCCTCATAATCAACTTCTTGCTCTAATTCTCTTTTCAAGGAAGTCACCTGCTTATCGGTAATTCCGCAAGGAATAATGTATTCGAAATAACGCATATCCGTATTGACATTGAGCGCAAATCCGTGAATTGTAACCCAGCGTGACGCTTTTACGCCCATTGCGCAGATTTTTCTTGCGTATGGTTTTCCGACATCCAGCCAAACGCCTGTTTCACCATTAGAGCGTTCGCCTTTCAAACCATATTCTGCAATAGTTCGGATAATGACTTCTTCCAAATCACGCATATAGCGATGGATGTCTGTGTAGAAATTTTCCAGATCCAAAATAGGATAGCCAACTATTTGCCCGAAACCGTGATAAGTAATGTCTCCGCCTCGGTTCACCTTCACATAAGTCGCATTGATTTCTTTTAGCTTGGCTTCATTGGCCAGAAGATTTTCCTCGTGTCCGCTTTTCCCTAAAGTATAAACGTGCGGATGTTCTACAAAAAGAAGAAAGTTTTCTGTAGGTTTCTGATTATCTGGATTTTCTCTATTGTAAATCTTGGTGTCTAGATTTTTTTTCAGTAATTCTTCCTGATAATCCCAGGTTGGCTGATAATCTTTGGTTCCCAGTTCCTGAAATTTTACTTTTTTATTGATGATTGTATTCACTGTTGTTGAATTATTTCTACAAATTTACTCATTATTTAAGCAAATCACAACAAACAAAAAACCACCCGAAGGTGGTCCTTATAGAATAAAAATTGGAAAATATGGCTTATTTTATAACAAGCTTTTTTGTTTCTGTCTGTCCTGATTTAAAAACAAAATGGGACGCTCTGAAAGCAGAAAATCCACATCTTAGAATAAGAAATGCAGCAGAACAATTGGGTGTGAGCGAAGCCGAACTTTTGTTAACCAACGTTGGAAATGGAACCACAGTTTTGAATTCAGACTTTTCAGCACTTCTTCAAGAGATTGAAAAGCTTGGGAAAGTGATGGCTTTGACAAGAAATGACGAATGTGTTCACGAAAGAAAAGGTGTATATTTGAATCCAGATTTCAGTAATCCTCACGGACAGGTTTTCGTAGGAGAGGACATCGATTTGAGAATCTTTATCAACTCTTGGAAATTTGGTTTTTCCGTGGTTGAAGGCGACAGAAAAAGCTTCCAATTCTTCGGAAAAGATGGATTGGCACTTCACAAAATCTATTAGATTTGAAAGACACGCACGATTTCTTTATGATGACTAAGAAATTCGGAGTTAGCAGAACGCAGGCTTTGAGATTAGCTCCAGAAGGATTTGCTCAAAAAATCGATAATTCTAAGGTTGTGAATGTATCGGAAGATGCTTTTGAAAAACACATTCCAATAATGGTTTTTGTGGGAAACAGAGGGATTATCCAAATTCATACAGGAGAAGTTAACAAGACGCTTTGGCATCAGCAGTGGTTCAATGTAATGGATCCGGATTTCAACTTACACCTTGATACAACTAAGATTGGAGAAACTTGGATTACGAAAAAACCAACGGAAGATGGCGAAGTTACGTCAGTAGAAGTATTTAACAAAGACGCCGAATTTATCGTTCAATTCTTTGGAAAAAGAAAGCCGGGAAATCCTGAACTTCAGGAGTGGAAAGATTTGGTTGCCGGTTTATAAATAAGAAATAATTATTATTAATCTTAGGTCGTTTTATCGTTTTAATTTGCTTTAGAACGACTTATTTATTTTATTGTTAATGAAAAAGTTATTACTATTTATTACTATAATAAGTTTAAGTAATTTAAATGCACAAAATTTTGATGCTTTTAAATTCTATAACAAGAAATCAAAAGAAGTTTCTTCCAAAAATTTAATTAAAGAATTGGCGGATTATGATGTTATTTTTATTGGCGAACATCACGATAATTCTATTAATCATTGGTTGGAGAAAAGATTGACGGAAGCTCTTTTTGAGAAGAAAAACGGACAGATTATTTTAGGCGCAGAAATGTTTGAAAGAGATAATCAACAATCATTGAATTCTTACTTAGCTGGAAAAATTGATGCTAAAAATCTAAAAGATTCTGTAAGGCTTTGGAAAAATTACGAAACCGATTACAGGCCTTTGGTTGATTTTGCGAAAGACAAAAAGCTAAATTTCATAGCGACGAATGTTCCAAGAAAATACGCTTCTCAAACTTCCAAAAACGGAATCAACAGTTTGAATGAATTACCAGAAGTTGAAAAGAAGTTCATTGCCAAATTACCAATAGAAGTGACTTTGGAAACGCCAGGCTACAAAGAAATGAAATCTCTGATGGGCGACCACGTTGACGAAATGAAACTCATGAATTTCATCTCAGCCCAAGCTATAAAAGACGCAACAATGGCAGAATCGATTTTCCAAAATCTGCAGTCAGGAAAGACTTTTATCCATTACAACGGCGATTATCACAGCAAGCAATACGGCGGAATCTATTGGTATTTGAAAAAGAAAAACCCAAACCTGAAAATCGCAGTCATTTCTGTGTTTGAATCCGAAAAACCGGAATTGTCTTTACCAGAAAAAGATTTCATCCCGACGGAATTTAATCTTGTGATTTCGAGTGATATGACGAAGACTTATTGATACATCAAAGCATTCTTAAAGAGTGCTTTTTTTATTTAATTGATCAGAAAACATAAAAATTCCCATATTTGTAAATTAAATCATCACAAAATGCAGGCTTTACTTTTAGAAGACGATGCGGTCTTGTCTTCAGAAATTGCACTTTTCCTGGAATCCAAATCCATCAAAACCGATAAAGCGGAAGACGGAGAAAAGTTTCTTGATATATTTTCAACCAAACCGTATGATATTTTTTTGTTGGACATCAATGTTCCGAAAATCAATGGATTGGATATTTGTAAAACCATTCGAGAAACCAATTCGGAAACACCGATTATCATTATTTCTGCCTATGACGGAATCGAGGAAAAGAAAGAAGCTTTCTTGAGAGCGGCAGATGATTATCTGGTGAAACCATTTTTGTTGGAAGAATTGTTGCTCAGAATCAATTCTCAAATGAGAAGGCTGACACCAAAAACTGAAGAAAAAGAAAAAATTGTTGTGGAAGATTTGATTATTTACCCAGAAGACAGCAAGGTTTTCCGTTCTGGTGAAGAAATTAGTTTAACAGTGAAGGAATTTCAGCTGTTGGTTTTATTAGCAAGAGCCAACGGAAGAACACTTTCTAAACAGTATATCTCGGACGAAGTTTGGAAAAATCAATTCCAATCCACCAACAACGCTATCGAAGTTTATATCAACTTTCTAAGAAAAAAAATCGATAAAAACTTCAAAACTAAACTCATCCACACAAGACCCGGTTTCGGATATTATCTAAGTCCACTTTAAGAGTTGGAAAGTTTTAGAATTAGGGGATTGTAACATCAAACAACAATCATTCATCATTTATCACTTATCATTCATCATTCATAATTAATTTATGTCTTTGAAACGTAGAATAGCAATCAGTTTAAGCATCGCATTTTCCTTAATTTTTGGGATTATGATGTTTATTGTGTACGTTTCTTTCAATGATTTTAGAAAAGACGAATTCCGGGAAAGGTTTCAAAAGCGGTTGGTTTTCACAGTCAATTTTATTGAAAAGTCTGGCGATTTTGAAAAGGAAGCGCCTATTTTCTTTGATGAGAATTCTGATAATGTTCTTCTGAATGAGAATATTATGATTTTTGGAAAAGACAAAAGTTTGGTTTATAGTACTTTGAAAGATAAAAAAATTACTTGGGATCAAAGATTATTAGAACGGCTGGACAAAGAAAAAACGATATATCAGGAGAATTCTGTTGCCGAGATTTTTGCAGCTTTAAGAACAATAAAAGGCGAAAATTATTATATTTTAACTAGTGCTCAAGATGTTACAGGACAATCCAAATTGGATTTCTTGAAATATATGCTGATTTTTTCTTACGTCGTAAGTATTCTGTTGATTTGGTTTTTCAGCTATTATCTGGTTTCCAGATTCCTTGAACCTTTGGAAATTCTAAAGTCTGATATTTCCGATATCAGCGTACATAAATTAACAACTCCTGTTGTAGTAAAAAACTCTCAAGATGAAATTGGTGTTTTGGCAAAATTATTTAACCTAATGACAAGCAGATTAAACGATGTTTTCCAATCTCAAAAAGATTTCAATTCCAGTGCGGCTCACGAGATGCGAACCCCTTTGACAAGGATGGCTTTTCAGTTAGAGAATTTGATTCAATTAGAAAATCACTCGGATAAAACTAAAACTACTTTGCAGCAGATGTTGCAGGATGTTTATCAATTGTCAGACCTTACCAAATCCTTACTTTTACTTTCCAAATTCGATAAAGAAGGCATCGCGAGTGTCTATGAAGAAGTAAGGATTGATGAAGTTGTTTTCGATGCTTTCGAAACGGTCCATCGTAATTTTCCCGACTTCAAAATGGATTTTCAGATTGATGAAGAAAGTATAGAAGACTCTATTTTAACAGTGAAAGGTGTAAAATCTTTATTAGAGATTACATTTATTAATTTGTTCAAAAACGCAGCTTTATATTCAGATAATCAGGAAGTTGATATTTCGATTAAGGAAACCGATTTTAGGATTATCGTCAAAGTATTTTCCATCGGTTCAACTATTCCGATTGAAGAAAGAGACAAACTTTTCGAAGCCTTTATGAGAGGAAGTAATTCTGAGAACAAAGCAGGTTCTGGTCTTGGTTTGCGCATCGTAAAACGTATTTTAGAATATCATAAAGCAGACATCACTTATTCTTCACTTTCGGACAGTGAGAATCTTTTTACCGTGGTTTTCAACAAGTAATTTTTTGATTTTTAGTAAATAATATTTGTCATTCCACACGAATCTCAGCGTCGTTTAGATTCCTGCGGAATTACAAACTATGCATAAAAGTCTATCATCTATCCGTCTATTTTCTTTTCTTCCAAACCACAATTAAGTTTTTTTTAAGCCATATTTAAGGCCGTTTTAATCTCAGAAAGCCATTTTTGCAAAACCAAAACGAGATAAGAATGAACAAAATAACAACATTGGTGTTATCCGTTTCGGCATTTGTTGGTCTTTCTGCGCAGCAACAGATGTCTCTTCAGGATTGCGAATTAGCATTTCAAAAAAACAACCTCCAGCTTCTTGCCGCGCAATACAATATCAATATGGCGGATGCCGATATTATTCAGGCAAAGATTTGGGAACTTCCTCAGATAGAAGGTTATGTGAATGCCGTGAATCCTCAAAACAAAAAAGTTTTTGATGTGGGAAAAGCCAAAGGTGTAGAAATCACGCAACTGATTTATTTGGGCGGAAAAAAGAAGAACGAAATCCAATTTGCAAAGTCAAACAAGGAGCTTTCGCAACTGCAGTTCAATCAATTATTGGTTGATCTTCGGTCGCAGTTGAGAAGCACTTTTTACAACTTGATTTATGAGCAAAAAAAGCAAATCAGTATTGATGCTCAGTTGAAATATATGAACGAGCTTTTGTCGGCTTACAAAGTTCAGACAGACAAAGGTAATATTTCTTTAAAAGATTTTGTAAGACTTCAAAGTATTGTGATTCAGTTGAATAATGATAAGACTGAAATCAATAATAATATTCTTGGTTATCAACAAACGATGAAAGTTTTGACGGGGAATCAGGAAAAAACAACTGCTAAAATCTCAAAACCTGAAGAAAACGAAATTCTAATTTCTCAACCTTTCGGAGATTTGGAAATTCTTCAAGAAAAAGCGTTACAAAACAATGCAGATTATCTCTACAATTTAAAATTGATTGATAACAGCAAGCTGTATGCACAATGGCAGAAATCACTCAACGTTCCAGACCTCAATCTAGGAGCAGAATATGACCAAGGTTCCGGAAATTTTAATAATGAAGTTAATCTGAAAATTGGAATTCCTATTCCGCTTTGGAAATCGAACAAAGGTAATGTTGAGAAAGCAAAATATGCGATTCTGCAAAACGAAAAAAACTCAGAATATCAAAAACTGAACCTAGAAACTCAGGTAGAATCGGCTTATCAAACCTGGAAAAACCAATACGACCAATACTTTGAATTAAAACCAATCGATTTAGAAAATCTAGAAACGGTTTATAACGGTATTCTTAAAAACTTCCGAAGCGGTAATGTCAGTCTAATAGAATTCACTGACTTTATGGAGAGTTACAGACAAACCGTTTTGCAGGTTTATGAGATGAAAAAACAGATTATGATTTCCGCAGAACAGCTGAATCAATTAGTACAAACCAAAATCTTTTATTAATGCGAAAAATTATTACACCCATTATCATTTCAGCACTTTTGCTGTCTTGTTCCAAACAAGAAGAAGTAAAACAGGAAGAAACAAAAGGTTTTGAACTGAGCAATACTATGCTGAAAAGCACAACTTTTGCAAAGGTTGAAAAGAAATTTATCGAGGACGAGCTCAGCTTTTACGGTAAAATCTCCGCAGATAAAAATAAATATATCGACATTTTTCCGTTGGTTGGCGGTAACGTTCTCAGCGTGAATGTGGAATTGGGAGATTATGTGACCAAAGGTCAGGTCCTGGCAACGATTAGAAGTACGGAGTTGGCAGAAGTTCAGAAAGATGTCAGCGATTCCAAAACCGATTTGATAGTCGCAGAGAACAATCTTCGTGTTGCAAAAGAACTGTACGCAGGAAAACTAAACACTGAAAAAGACGTTCTAGAAGCCGAAAGCGAAGTGAAAAAAGCAAAAGATGCCTTACGACGTTCCAATGACGTCAGTACGGTTTATAATGTTAAAAAAGGGAACATCTACAGTGTTATTTCCCCGATTAATGGTTATATCGTTCACAAGGACATCAACAAAGGTATGGAACTGAGAAGCGACAGAAGTGAGAATATTTTTGATGTTGCGAATACCAAAAATGTTTGGGCCATTATGAACGTTAACGAAGCGGATATCGATAAAATTACGTTGGGGATGAAAGCTCAGGTTTCCACATTATCATATCCAGACAAGGTTTTTTACGGAAAAATTGATAAAATTTTCAAAATCATAGACCCGGATACCAATGCGATGCAGGCTAGAGTAGTATTGGACAATTCGCAGGGATTGCTGATTCCAGATAGCAAAGCGACGATAAAAGTTTCCAAATCCGAAAATACAACAGCCTTAGCAATCCCTTCCAAAGCCGTGATTTTTGATGACAACAGATATTTTGCCGTGGTTTACAAATCGCAGACCGATATCAAGGTCAAAGAACTTAAGATTTTGAAACAAAACTCGGAGACAACTTATGTTTCAGAAGGACTTTCGGAAGGAGAAAGTATCGTGACCAACAATCAATTATTGATTTATCGCTCTTTGAATAACTAAAATTTGGGCGTGTCCCTTTGTTTTTGCCAATCACATTTAGTCAATCAAAAGAACTTTTCAACAAGGCAAAAACAAGCGGGTCGGTCTACGGGCAGTCGCTCTCGCCTTCGGCGAGGAGCTCCAACAATGCCCTCCGCCCGCACGCATTTGCAATTCTCTGTAAGAAACAAAGTCTTACAACAGAACTTTTATAATCCGCCTTTGGCGGACTTTGTGAGCCTTAAAAACATATAGTTTGTAAAAAAAATCTTTGCGGACTTGGCGATAAAATGCAGTTGCAATTTCAATATAAAATAAAAAGTATGAACAAATTCATCAAAAGCATCATAGGATTTTCACTTAAAAATAAAGCTTTCACATTCATTTGGGTAGCTATTTTGGCGGTTGCAGGATTCATCAGTTTCAAGAATATGCCGATTGAAGCATTTCCTGATGTGACCAATACCCAAATCGTCATCATCACCCAATGGAACGGACGAAGTGCAGAAGAAGTAGAACGATTCGTTACCACACCAATAGAACTGGCAATGAGTCCGGTTCAGAAGAAGACCAGTGTCCGAAGTACCACAATGTTTGGACTTTCCATTGTCAAAATTTTATTCGAAGATGGTGTGGATGACATTTTCGCTCGAAATATGGTAAACAATCAATTGCGAACCGTTAGTTTACCAGAAGGAATCGACCCAGAAGTTCAACCTCCTTACGGACCAACTGGAGAGATTTACCGCTATACATTAGAAAGCAAAAAAAGAAACTCTAGAGATCTATTGACAATTCAGAATTGGGTAGTGGATAGAGCTTTAAGAGGAGTGCCTGGCGTTGCAGATGTTAACGTATTCGGAGGTCAAGATAAAACATTCGAATTAAGTATTGATCCTAGAAAATTAGACAAATATAACCTAACTCCTTTACAAGTTTATGAAGCGGTTACCAAAAGTAATTTGAATGTAGGTGGTGATGTTATCGAGAAAAGCGGACAAGCTTATGTGGTTCGTGGAATTGGTTTGGTAAAATCGATTTCGGATATAGAAAACATAACAGTTCACAGCGACGGAGGAAACCCGATATTGGTAAAATATGTTGCCGATGTTCACGAAGGTTCTATGCCTCGCGTTGGTCAGGCTTCCTTAGATAATGAAGCTGATACGGTTGAAGGAATCGTGGTAATGCGAAAAGGCGAAAATGCCCAAGAAGTAATCAAAGCGGTTAAAGCAAAAGTAGAAGAACTGAATACCCAAATTCTTCCTAAGGATATCAAAATGAAAACCTTCTATGATCGTCAAGATCTAATGGATTTTACAACCAGTACCATCATGCATAATCTAATCGAAGGGATTATACTTGTTATGGTTATCGTTTGGATTTTTATGGCAGATTGGCGCACCACATTGATTGTTTCTCTCATCATCCCATTATCATTGATGTTTGCATTTTTGTGTCTCAGATTATCTGGTATGGGCGCCAACTTACTTTCTTTAGGAGCTATAGATTTTGGCGTTATTATAGACGCTGCTGTTGTTATGGTCGAGGGATTGTTTGTTATGCTCAATCATAAAGGCGAAGAGTTCGGGATGCAACGTTTCAACAAAATGTCAAAAGGAGGTTGGATCAGACAAACAGGAACAGGATTGGGGAAATCTCTATTTTTCTCAAACCTTATTATCATTACCTCTCTAATTCCAATTTTTACATTCCAAAAAGTAGAAGGTAAAATGTTCTCTCCATTAGCCTATACCTTAGGTTTTGCATTGCTAGGAGCCCTAATTTTTACTTTAACATTAGTCCCGGTTCTTGTACACGTTTTACTTAATAAAAATGTCAAAGAAAAGAATAATATATTCGTAAATTTTTGGGACAGAACGGTTTTAAAAGGTCTTCATTTTACTTTTAGAAATAAAAAAATAAGCCTTCTTGTTTCTATTGTTATTTTGGCGGCAACTTTGTTCTCTGCAAAATTTTTGGGAACAGAATTTCTTCCCCAGCTCAATGAAGGTTCGCTTTGGATAACAGCAGAAATGCCAATGAGTACTTCTCTGGAAGAATCATTAAAAACAGCTGATATCATTAAAAAAGACATTATGAGTTTCCCTGAAGTGACAGGAGTTCTAGCACAGACGGGTAGAAGTAATGATGGAACCGACCCGAATGGATTTGGATTTGTGCAATATGCCGTTAATTTGAAACCTCGTGATGAGTGGAAACGGAAAATCACTTATGAAAAATTAATAGAAGAAATCGATGCAAAACTGAAAAACTATCAAGGAGTTACTTTTAATTATTCCCAGCCAATTTCCGACAATGTTGCAGAAGCCGTTGCGGGTTTCAAAGCAGAAAATGGAATCAAAATATATGGAGACAACCTCAATACATTGGATAGACTGGCAGATGAAGTTCTAAGTGCTGTAAAAGATGTAGATGGTGTAAAAGAACCAGGGATTATCAAAAATATTGGCCAACCAGAAATCAGTGTGGTTTTGGATAGGGACAAAATGGCGGCTTATGGTGTAATGCCAGAAGATGCACAATCGGTTTTGGAAATGGCTTTTGGAGGAAAAACAGCGTCAGAAATGTTTGATGGTGAAAGAAAATTTCCAATTCGTCTCCGATATGCTCAAGATTATAGAAAAAATGAAAATGACATAGCTTCACTGATGGTGCCCACTCAAGACGGTACAAAAATACCTTTGAAAGAAATAAGTACTATCGAAAAAGCAAACGGAGCCGCTTTCATCTATAGAGATAACATCAAACGTTATATAGGAGTCAAATTCTCGGTTCGTGATAGAGATTTAGGAGGTACCATTGCAGATGCTCAGAAAAAAGTGGAGAAGATCAAATTACCCGATGGATATAGTATTGGATGGACTGGCCAGTTCGAAAACCAACAGAGAGCAACGCATCGGTTAACCCAAGTTGTTCCAATATGTTTACTAAGTATTTTCTTTTTACTATTCGTATTATTTGGTAATATGAAAGATTCTTTACTAATATTGATGAACGTGCCATTTGCATTAATTGGAGCCATTATAGCTCTTCACATCACAGGTGTTAACTTTTGTATTTCAGCAGGCGTTGGGATGATTGCATTGATGGGGATTTGTATACAGAATGGTGTTATCTTGATTTCAGAATTTCATCATAATGTAAGAAGTGGATTATCGATAGATAATGCTATTATAGAAGGTGTGAAGATCAGAACAAGACCTGTAGTGATGACTGCAATCATCGCTTGTATAGGATTGATGCCAGCAGCATTGTCTACAGGAATCGGTTCCGAATCTCAGAAACCTTTGGCGATTGTCATTATTGGCGGATTGATAACCGCAACCGTTCTAACGCTATTGATTTTCCCTATTATCTTCTGGATTTTTAATAGAAGCAAGAATGAAGTTATAAATTAAGAGTTAAGAATCTCAATATTAATTTGAGTTATAGTTGTTACATTTTTCTCTCTATTATTTGCGTTCCTCTAGGGTTTTTCCGGAGGAACGTTTTTGTTTAATTTGATTGACTCTCAAAAACGTCCTTATGTTTTACTAAAACATTAAGACCTTTTCACTAAAGTGTCCTTTTTATGAAAACATCAAGTTGTTGTTAGTGAACTCTGCAAACCTCATAGTCATAGGTTTTGGCGAAGGGCATTTTTTTGCTTAGAAATAATATCTATTATGTTGAGATTTTTATTAGAAATAATCTGTTTCAACTCTGCGAAGCGCACCCCGAGTTGAGCGGAAATCCTTTTTTGCTTATGCTTAATCTCTATTGATGACCAAGATTTCTGCAAAAAAGATTGGGAGCGGAAGGCGGATTAGGTGCCCAAAATATTTAACTTTGACAAAAAAATAAACGATGCGGAATTTTACTTTTACGTTGATGCTTATCGTAAGTGTTAATGGATTTTCTCAGAAATTTACCAAAGATGAAAAAGCTTTGATTCTGGCAGGAGATACCAAAACAGCTTTGCCTATTTACCAAACCAAAAACGAAAAGCAGTACAGGATTTTACTGGCTCAGTCACAGGAAATCTCGCCTAAAGACAAAACACTTCCAGTTCTTATCGAAAGGATGAGGCTTGCTCTGGCAGCTACGGAAGGCGGTGTTGGAATTGCTGCGCCACAAGTGGGGATTAATAGAAATGTGATATTGGTGCAGCGATTTGATAAAATGGATTATCCTGTAGAATATTTCATCAATCCAAAAATCATTTGGCGTTCCGAACTCCTAAGCAAAGGTCCGGAAGGCGACCTTTCTATAGATAAGTTCCGAGAGACATTTTACAGAAGCTACAGCATCCGACTGGAATATTTTGATTTGGATAACAAGAGACACGACGAGATGGTGGAAGGTTTTACGGCAGTGATTTTACAACACGAGATAGATCATCTTTCCGGTATTTTAATTCCTGATAAATTCAAAAATGACAAGGGATTACAATATAAAGAAGTGAAAGTTTATCAGAAAAATAAGAATTAGGTCTGGTTTTTGAAATAGAGAATAATAATCAATAAAACCTTAAACTATGAATTTTATTATCCGATTGCTGATTACTGCGATTTCAGCATTTTTGCTCAGCAAAATTCTTTCAGGTGTGCATTTTGACAGCTTTGGCGCAACTATTATTTTCGCCATTGTTTTAGGTCTTTTGAACGTGATTGTGAAACCGATTCTTTCAATTTTATCATTGCCGATTACAATTCTCACACTTGGATTGTTTTCCTTTGTTATTAACGCCTTGATCATTTTGCTTGCGGCTTACGTTATGGGAAGTATGCAGGTGGATGGCTTCTGGTGGGCATTGCTTTTCAGCATCTTGCTGTCGCTGGTCACATCGGCGTTTTCTACGATTTTTGAAAGAGATTAAGAATAAAAAAGAGTTTCAGATTTTTGAAACTCTTTTTTTATCTGAATTTATTTCTCGCACATTCAGCTAAATTAATTTGACTAATCTAGTCTGCGAGAATATTTACTTAATTTGTTTGATAAATTCTCTTCCTTTCGCTTCCCAATCCTCATTATCGAGAAGAATTTTCACAAAAGCTGTTCCGATAATTCCGCCTTGTGCTTTCTCAGTCACATTCTCAAAGTCAGATTTATCCTTGATTCCAAAACCGATGAAAACTGGATTTTTCAAATCCAATGAAGCCAGCGTATTGAGATAATTTTCGTTCTTCAAAACGGCATTTTTGTTTCCGGTTGTAGAGGAAGAACTTACGGCATATAGAAATCCTGAACTCAATGAATCGAGATATTTGATGCGCTCTTCCGAAGTTTCTGGTGTTACAAGAAAAGTGAAATTCAGGTTGTATTTTTTCAAGATTTCGCCATATTGATTTTCAAATGCTACTGGTGGCAAATCAGGAATAATCAATCCTGAAACACCAACTTCGGCACATTTCTGACAAAAATTTTCAAATCCAAATTGAAGTACAGGATTCAGATAACCCATTAATATTTTTGGAATCGTCACAGAATCTCTGATTTCCGCCAACTGCTCGAATAGTTTTTTGATAGACATTCCGTTTTTCAAAGCTAGAGAATGCGCATCCTGAATCACTGGCCCATCTGCGACAGGGTCAGAGTAAGGAATCCCAATTTCCATCATATCTGCTCCCGATTCTTGAATCAATTTTGCTATTTTTCCGGTGTCTTCCAAAGATGGAATTCCTGCTGTGAAGTATATGTTTAGTTTCTTTTGTTGGGAGTTGGAAGCGGGAAGCTTGGTGTTATAATCGTTCATAAATTTAATTTTAAGTAAAATAATTAATTGATTTGCGAAAAATTTAAAAACTATTAAACTTCCGTCATCTGACTTCCATCATCCAGCTTTCGCAAATACGTTTCCATATCCTTATCGCCACGACCAGAAAGACAAATCACCACAACATCATCTTTCTCAAATATCTTCTTATCCAAAACTGACAAGGCGTGCGCACTTTCCAAAGCTGGAATAATACCTTCAATTTTTGTCAGTTCAAAAGCAGATTTCAAAGCTTCATCATCATTAACACTGAAAAATTCTGCTCTTTTTTGATCGAAAAGATTAGCGTGCATCGGTCCAATCCCGGGATAATCTAAACCTGCCGAAATTGAATGCGGTTCAACGACTTGTCCGTCTTCCGTTTGCATCACGAGACTTTGACTTCCATGCAGAATTCCTAAAGTTCCGAGAAAAGTAGTCGCTGCAGATTTACCAGAATCAATGCCAAAACCTCCTGCTTCCGCTGCAATGATTTTCACGTTTTCTTCATTCACAAAATGATAAAAAGTTCCTGCCGCATTGCTTCCGCCACCAACGCAGGCAATTACATAATCAGGATTTTCTCTTCCGATTTTTTCGTTCAGTTGTTCTTTGATTTCTTTTGAAATAATACTCTGAAATCTAGCAACCAAATCCGGAAAAGGATGTGGACCAACCACGCTTCCAATAATGTAATGTGTTGTAGAAGGATTATTAATCCAATCTCTCAAAGCCTCATTCACAGCGTCTTTCAAGGTTTTGGAACCTGATGTCGCAGGAATAACAGTTGCGCCCAACATTTTCATTCTTGCAACGTTTGGCGCTTGTCTCTGGATATCGATTTCGCCCATATAAACAATGCATTCCAAACCTAACAAGGCGCAAGCTGTAGCTGTTGCAACGCCGTGTTGTCCGGCTCCGGTTTCTGCAATGATTCTATGTTTTCCTAATTTTTTTGCGAGCAAAGCTTGTCCTAAAGCGTTGTTGATTTTGTGCGCTCCGGTGTGATTCAAATCTTCTCTTTTCAGATAAATCTGAGTCTGGTATTTTTCGCTCAGATTTTTTGCGAAATAGAGTGGAGTAGCACGCCCAACATAATTCTTCAACAAATCCTGAAATTCTGTTTGGAATTCCTCTGATTCGATGATTTGAATGTATTTTTCCTGTAATTCGGCAACGTTCGGATAAAGCATTTCGGGAACAAAAGCGCCTCCGAAAATTCCGTAATAACCGTTTTTATCTGGGTTTTGGTAGTTCATAATTTTTGTGTTAATGTAAGATGTAAAAAGTAAAAAGTATTTTAAAAATGTTTAAATGGCATTTACATTATACTTTTTACATTGTATAATTTGATGAATTCTTTTATTTTATTAATGTCTTTATTGCCAGGCTCAATTTCAAATTTCGAATTGATGTCCAGCGCAAATGGTTGATGATTAATTGTTGACAGTTGATGGATATTTTCCAATGAAATTCCGCCACTTAAAAAATAAGGAATCGGGATTTTTATTTCATTCAGAAAATTCCAATCAAACGTTTTTCCTGTTCCGCCGAAAGCTTTGGAATCGGTGTCGAATAGGAGATAATCAATTTTAGATTTTAAATTAAGAATTTTAGATTCTAAATTTTCTGTCAGATTTCCTATTCTAATAACTTTAATAATTCCAATTTTTAGATTCAGTTTTTGTCTTAATTCTGAAATAAATTCTTCGGTTTCATTACCGTGAAGCTGAATGAAATTTAAGTCGGCTTGTCCCGAAATTTCTATAATTTTTTCTAAATCTTCATTCACAAAAACACCAACTTTTGCTTGATGATTGATTTCTGAAATTTGCTCCAAACTCAAATGATTCAAAACATATCTCGGAGATTTTTCATAAAAGATAAATCCCAGAAAATCAACTTTCAAATCAATTAATTCTTTAATCTGATTGAGCTTTGTTAATCCGCAGACTTTAACTTGAAACTGACTTTCCATCTTTACTAAATTGATACATTAGAAATGAATTCTCCGAATTTATTTCCAGGATTGTCATTCTTCATAAAATATTCGCCCATCAAAAATCCATCAAATCCCTTTTCTTTAAGGAATTTGAAATCTTCTTCGTTGTAAATTCCGCTTTCTGCAATGGAGAAAATATCATTTGGTAGAAGGTTTTTCAAATCAACAGAATGTTGCAAATCCACTTTAAAATCTTTCAAATTTCGATTGTTGATGCCTACAAAATCAACGTTTTTATTAATGTGTTTTAGTTCTTCTTCTGAATGGATTTCCAATAAAACTTCGAGATTTAATGAATGCGCCAATTCTGTAAATTCTGAAACTTGAGTTGCTGAAAGATTTGCAGCAATCAACAAAATAACATCTGCTCCAATTGATTTTGCTTCGTAAAATTGATATTCATCAATCATAAAATCTTTCCTCAAAATCGGAATGTTAATATGATTTCTGACACTCAAAATATCATCAAAACTTCCACCGAAAAAATCTTTATCCGTCAAAATAGAAACCGCACTTGCTCCGAATTTTTCATATTGAGAAACAACTTCTAATGGCGAAACTTTGTCATTGATAATGCCTTTGCTCGGCGATTGTCTTTTGAATTCGGTAATAATTCCGGATTTGGATTTTAAAGTTTCTTTCAGTGAAAAAGTTGGTCTTCCGAAAAACTCAGAATCTTTCACTTGTTCAATAGGAAATTTTGATTTTGCTTCCGAAACTTCCTGTTTTTTTTGTTTTATTATTTTATCTAAGATGTTCATTTATAATAATTATCAGTTGTAAATTATTAATTGTTAAATAATATTGTTCAGCTAATCATTAACAATTAATCATTAATAATTGAGCGAAGTGATTTCAATGCCTTTCCGCCTCCCAGACTTTGTATCGCCAAAGACAAACAATCTTCATAATCTCCAAATTTTCCGGTATTTTGCAATGCGATTGAAGCATTCGCCAAAACGACTGCGTTTTGCTCTTCAGTTCCGTTTCCTTCCAAAATTTTGATAAATAATTTCGCTGCATCTTCTTTACTTTCACCTCCAAAAATACTTTCCGGAGATACATTTTTAAATTTTAAATCTTCTGCGGAATAGATTTTTTCTCCGGTTTTGCTGATGATTTTTGTGTCACCAGTTAAGGAAATTTCGTCATAACCATCCAAAGCGTGAACAATCATAAATTCGCTTTTTTGTTTTTGCAAAAGATATTGATAAACGCGCGCAATTTCAAGATTTGCAACACCAATCATTGTGAAATCCGGACGAACAGGATTCACCAAAGGCCCAAGAATGTTGAAAAAAGTTTTCAGACCAAGTTGTTTTCTGAGTGGCGCAACCGACTTCAAAGCGGGATGAAACAGCGGTGCGTGAAGAAAACAGATGTTTCCTTTCTCTAAATCGGCTTTCAAATCCTCAGAATTATCTTTGAATTGATAGCCCAATTCTTCCAAAACATTGGATGAACCTGAAATAGAAGATGCGCCGTAATTGCCTTGCTTGGCTACTTTTTGTCCGGTTCCTGCAACAATAAAACTCGCTAAAGTAGAAATATTAAAGGTGTTTTTTCCGTCACCACCAGTTCCAACGATATCAACCAAATCTTTGGTTCCCAAATCAACAGGTTTCGCCAATTGCAGTAATGCTTCACGGAAACCTTCGAGTTCTTCCAAAGTAATTGTTCTCATTAGGAAAACGGTGATGAAAGAAATGACTTCGCTTTCGTTGAATTTATTTTGTGAAATTTCAATCAGAATCGCTTTGGCTTCGGCTTTTGTCAAAGTCTGATGATTGAAAAGATATTGTAGGATTTGTTTCATAATATTAGTCCGAAGTCAGAGGTCTGAAGTCAGAAGTTTTTTTCGTTAAATTTTATTCTTCGGTCTTCTGACCTCCAGCTTCCGGCTTTAAAAAATTTTCTAAAATCTGTTTTCCATCAGGTGTCAAGATACTTTCAGGATGATATTGGACAGCGTGAACATCGTATATTTTGTGTTTCAAACTCATAATCATTCCGTTTTTGTCAATGCTTGTGATTTCTAATTCAGCAGGGAAATCATCAGGATTTACAGCCCAAGAATGATAACGTCCAACTTCCAAATTTTCGGGTAAATTGTTGAAGATTTTGTGTTCTTTGGTTTGAGTAGCTTCAGTCGCAACACCGTGATAGATTTCTGAAAGGTTAATCAAACTTCCACCAAAAGCTTCTGCAATCGCTTGTTGACCGAGACAAACTCCGAAAATAGATTTAGTAGGCGCATATTTTTTAATCACGTCTAGCAAAATTCCAGCTTCTTCCGGAATTCCCGGACCTGGAGAAAGAATGATTTTATCGTATTTTTCAATGTCTTCCAAAGGGATTTGGTCATTTCTGTAAACATCTACTTTTTCACCTACAATTTGCTCGATGATTTGAACAAGATTGTATGTAAAACTGTCATAATTATCGAAGACTAATATTTTCATAATTGTTAATTATCAATTGTTAATTGTTACTTTTGGTTGTCTTTATAATGCTTGTTATTAGCTTAATAATTTCAACAGCATTTTCATTTATGCTTTCAAATTCTTGAGATGAAAGATAATTTGTGGCTTGGAACAATTCAAGCCAGTATATAGTTTCATTAATTTCTTTTTGCGCAATAGATAATTTATGGATGAAATCGGCTTTGCTTTGTGCGTGTTCACTTTCTCTAACCATTGCTCCAACACTTGTTCCGCTTCGCAAAATTTGTTTGCTTAATACAAATTCCTTTTTATCACTTGCCAAATATTGATAAAGCTTAACAATCCGAACAGCAAATTCAAAACTTTTCTTTTTGATAATATTATTTTCTTTCATTTCATTAACAATTAATAATTAACCATTAACAATTCTTTCAGCTTTGCTGATTGCTTTTTTCAAAGCACCAAGTTTATTATTAACTTCCTGAAGTTCATTTTCTGCAACAGATTTTGCAACAATTCCGGCTCCGGCTTGATAGAAAAGAGTATTGTTTTTACTCAAGAAAGTTCGAATCATAATTGCTTGATTACAACTTCCATCGAAGCCTACAAAGCCAATACAACCTGCGTAATAACTTCTGGAAGTTTTCTCGTGTTCGTCAATTAGTTGCATTGCTCGGTATTTTGGAGCGCCACTCAAAGTGCCTTGTGGGAAAGTAGTTGCAATCATTTCGTAAGGATTTTGGTCTTCTTTGACGTCAGTGACAACTTCGGAAACCATATGAATCACGTGGGAGAAAAAATGGATTTCTTTCAGTTTTGAAACCGTTGTATTTTTCCCGTGAATGCTCAAATCGTTTCTTGCCAAATCTACCAACATCGTATGTTCCGCATTTTCTTTCGGGTCTTTTTTGAGCTCTTCTGCGGATTCCAAATCTTTTTCGATGTTTCCGGTTCGTTTGAAAGTGCCTGCAATTGGATGAATTACAGCTTTTCTATTTTTGATAATCAGCTGACTTTCCGGACTTGAGCCCATTAATTTATAATCGCCATAATCGAAGAAAAATAAGTAAGGAGAAGGATTGATGTTTCGCAAAGCACGATAAACATTGAATTCGTCACCTTGAAATTTCTGCTCAAATCTTCTGCTTAAAACTAACTGAAAAACATCACCACGGAAACAATGTTTTTTGGCAAATTCAACTGATTCAAGATATTCGTTGTCAGTTAGATTTGAAGTTTCTTCTGATATAATTTCGAAAGGGAAGACCGGTGCGTTTTTTTGATTGATGATGTTTTCCAATGTTGAAAGTTCTGATTTCAAACCATCGATTTTATTTTCAATCAGGAACATTTCGTCGTTGTGATGATTGATTGCAATCACATATTGGTAAATACGATAACGCGTCAACGGAATTTTATTTTCCTCAGATTGTTCCTTGAATTTTATATTCTCAAAAAACGGAATCGCATCATAACTTGTATATCCGAAAAATCCCTGCGCTTGTTTTCCAATCTCGTGGTTTGGTTTTTCACATTTGAAACAGTTGGAAAATTCCTGCATCAAGTCAGATAAGTTCTCATTTTTCAAATCGATTTTCTGAGGATTTTCTAGGGGGAATTTCAACTCAGCTTCGTTGTAATTTCGAATTTCAATTCCGGCAATGGCATTAACGCAAATGAAAGAAAACGAATTTTCAGAATTCTGATTTCCTGCACTTTCCAAAAGAATCGTATCACGAAATTGGTCGCGAAGACGGAGATAAATCCCAATCGGCGTGTAAAGGTCTGCTAAACGGGATTTAACAGAGGTTTTTATATTGATTGGTTGATGGTTGATTGTTGATGGTTGATGGTTGCTCATCGTTTCAATTTTAAATTATTTTTATTAAAACTTATCGAAGCCTTAAAATAAAAAAGACTTCAACAAAATTTGTCAAAGTCTTATTATGATTGAGTTATAGTTAGTTCAAAATTTAGAACACCGATAATCCTTTCAGACCCGACAAAGAGTTTGAAAGCCACCACCAATTTTTTGTGTTCATTAATTTCATCTGAGAATATTTATTTTTTTATCTGACAGATGTAACTGTCGTTTCATAAGAGCAAATTTAGAAATGATTTTTAATTCTGCAACTATTTTTTTTGAAAAATTTATAGAGCTTGTTTAAATTTGTATTAGAAATAATTTTATTACCACATAGATACATAGTTTTTGAAAAAAAAGAGAAAAAAATAGTAAATATTGTACTTCTATTTTTTCTTTTTTGCAATTAATCTTGAGGTTTTCTATGTGCCTATGTGGTTTTAATTATTTTTAAACAGGCTCATAAAAAAGGTTTCATCTCGTCTTCGATATCTTTTCTCAGATTCATCAGTTTTTTCGCATATTGTTCCAATTGTAATTCCTTTTCTGTTGTAGGAATCCATTTTGGGACTTCCATCGCTTTTCCGTTTTCGTCAACCGCTACAAAAACAATGATACAATGCGTTTTCTTCTCAAATTGTTTCTCTTTTACATTCCTTGAAAATACATCAATTGCAATATGCATACTTGTACTTCCTGTGAAAATCACGTGAGATTCCAGCTTGACAATTTCTCCGATTTTGATAGGCTGATAAAACCGAATTCCGCCAACATAAACCGTTACACAATAAGTTCCCGACCAATTGCTTGCGCAGGCATAACCGACTTGGTCTATCCATTTCATCACGCTTCCTCCGTGAACATTGCCTCCAAAATTAACGTCTGTCGGTTCAGAAATGAACTGAAATGTGACTGGTTTGTTTTCCATTTTATTCTTATTATGTATCAAAAATAGGGAAGAAATTTTAGATTATAGCCTTTTATTCATTTGACATTTGCACTAAATTTGTGTTTCTTAAATTCTATTTTAAATCTCTTGACTTTAACAACAATGAAAAAAGTATTCTATCTCAAAACCTGTGGAACCAACAAGAAAATAATGACACCTCTTGACCTTTCTGACTGGGAATTGAGAGAAATGAAATCTCAACCTATAACAGAAGCTGAACTGGAAGAGATGTATGAAAAAACGAAATCTTACGAAGCACTTTTCAGTAAAAAATCGACGCAAATCAAGGAAAGAGGAATTGATGTAAGTTCTTTGAAAGAAAAGGATTTTAAGAAGTTGATTCTTGACCATTACAGTTTTTTGAAACGTCCGGTTTTCATTACAGATAAAGAAGTTTTTGCTGGAAGCGATAAAAAGAATCTTGAAAATTTGAATGCTTTTTTTGACAAATAGTTTAACCACAAAAGTTACAAAAGTTTTGGATGTTTTTCTAATGTTGAAAAGAACGAATAAACCGATATTACTGACTTTTGTAATCTTAAAAAGATAAATTCCACATCATTCTTTTGTGACTTTTGTGGTTTAAAAAAATAAAAAATGAAACGTTCCGGAACTGCAGATTTGCCACTTCATTACGGTCAGGTTCCGCCTTGGCTTTATGAACGTATGTCCAGACTTGGGCTTGCGATTGTGGAAGTGATTCTTGCAGATTACGGAAAAGATGAAGTTTTGAGAAGATTAGCCGACCCGTTTTGGTTTCAGAGTTTTGGAGCCGTGATGGGAATGGATTGGCATTCTTCAGGAATTACTACTTCTGTGATGGGCGCTTTGAAACGAGCCATTAATCCGAATTCTAAATCTCTCGGAATTTATATTGCGGGAGGAAAAGGAAAATTCTCCAAAGATGCACCTAATGAATTGATGAGAATTGCAGATTCAACAGGTTTGAATGGCGATGAATTAGTACGTTGCAGTAAGTTGTCTGCGAAGGTTGATAATACGGCTATCCAAGATGGTTATCAGCTTTATCTGCATAATTTTATTTTGTCTGACCAAGGGAATTGGGCGGTTGTTCAGCAAGGGATGCATGATTCTGACGGAACAGCGAGACGCTATCATTGGCTGTCGGAAAATGTAACTTCTTTTGTGAATGAGCCTCATACGGGAATCTCTGGCGTTAATCGTGGAAATATTCTCAATCTCACTTCTTCTGAAGCAGAACAAAACAGAAACGGAATAGTTGACATCACAAAAACCGATTCTGAGAAGTGGATGCAGGATTTCCAACGGTTGATTTTGCCGGCTCATCACGAAGTTTTGGCAAGTGATGTTGATATGAAAAAGCTAGGCAATATTCTTTGGCTGGCGAGAGAAAATGAACCTGAGAATTTTGAAGATTTACTGATGCTAAAAGGTGTTGGTCCACGAACGATGCAGTCTCTGGCTTTGGCGAGTGAGGTGATTCACGGGGCTCCTTCCAGATTTTCAGACCCTGCGCGTTTTTCTTTTGCGCACGGCGGAAAAGACGGTCATCCGTTTCCTGTTCCGACCCAAACTTATGACGAAACGATTTCTATCCTCAAAACCGGAATTGAGAAATCGAAGCTAGGGAACACGGATAAGAATCTTGCGATTAAAAAACTACACGAGATTGCTGTGAGAACCGAAGAGAATTTCACGCCGGATTTTAATCTTGAAAAAGTGATAGAAGAGGAGCGACAAAACTCTTGGCGATTTGGTGGGAAAACAGTTTTTGGTGATGCTAAACCTCTGAAACCGAATGACGGAATACAATTGAGTTTGTTTTGATTTTTAGCAGTTTGTTTTGTTAATCTAAAACATTTTATTTACTTTGTTTCACTTTAGTGAAACTTTTGTACTTTTGTTTTCTAAACACAAATATGAAATACAGAAAAGTAACATTTTTCAAAAACTACTTTCAGGATTTCTTCGAAAAACAAACTTTAAAAGTAAAAACCAAAATTGTTTGGACTTTTGAGTTGATAGAAGATTTGCAAAGAGTTCCGGAAACTTATCTTAAGCATCTGGAAAATACGGATGGACTTTACGAAATACGTGTGCAGGTTGCGAGTGATATTTTTAGAATATTCTGTTTTTTTGACGAAGGAAAACTGATTATAGTTGCAAACAGCTTTCAAAAGAAAACTCAGAAAACACCGAAGAAAGAAATTGAAATGGCATTAAAAATCAAAAAGGAATATGAAGACAGCAAATAAAAATCTGAAAACTCTTGACGAGTTTAAAGAGAAGAATTTTGGTAAGCGTGGAACCAAAGAGCGTGATGAACTGGAAGCTGGTTATGATAATTTTAAAATTGGAGCTCTCATCCACGATACACGTTTGGAATTGGGAATGACACAAGAAGAATTGGCTGAAAAAGTAGGGACAACTAAATCTTATATTTCTAAAATTGAGAATAATCTGAAGGAAACTAGAATTTCTACGCTTCAGAAGATTGTTGAATTGGGGTTTGGTGGACGATTGGAGTTGAGTATTAAGATTTGATTTTAAAATATTTATGCAAAGATATTTCTATAACAGCTTTACTATTGAAATTTTTAATGACTCAACATTTTCTCTTAATTCAAATGATAATTTGAAAATTTATGAGAATATTTATTTTGGAGAAGATGCTGAAGAATATCCAACTTCAAACCACGGAATTAAATTGATTTCTAATGATAAAGAAATTAATAATTGCTTAATTATTGGTTCAGGAGGAGCAACTGGTATTTATCAAAATTCTTCTATTTTAGATAAGGATAGTATTCTCGTATGTTGTTCTGATTCGGTTTTTTCTATTTCAATCGTAGACTTAAAATTAAATTGGGTTAAGAAATTAGATATGGCAACTTGTTTTAAAATCTTTAAAATTGAAAATGATTTTGTTATTCACGGAGAGTTAGAAATTACAAGAATTGATAGTTTCGGTAATATTATTTGGCAATTTGGAGGTTCGGATATTTTTGTTTCTTTGGATGGAGAAGATTCTTTTCAGCTTAATGATAATCATATTGTTTTGAAGGATTTTACTGGGACAAGTTATATGATTGACTTTGAAGGTAATATAATATAATTAATTTTAAAATATTTTAAATGTCACACATTGGATTAAAATACTCTAAACAAATAAAACTAGATTCTGATTCTGTCAAAGCTGTTTTAGATAGAAAACCTTCTGAAAAAGGAAAAAAGGTTATGGATGATTATGTAAAAAACAATAATTATGCAGAAGAATCTGATTATGATTTGATTTTAACCACTAAAGATTCTTTAATTTTTGGATTTGATTTTTTGCATAATGGAAAAAAATTAATGATGCCTGAAATAAATCCTATTACTATTTATTTCTCAAACGCAATTATGTCAAATGTTCAGATTGGAAAATATAAGAAAATATTAATTTCTGATGCTAAAAAGGGCATATCACAAATACATTCATTTGGTAATTTTTTTCAACTTGCTTTCAATTGTATAATGAATCTTCAATCATCAATAGAAGTATTTGTAAATTTAATTATTCAAGAAAATAATTATGTTTTTTTGAAAAAGGATGGAACACAGAGAACAGGAATAATAAATATTCACGATAAAGTAAATATTGCATTACCTCAAATACTTAATAAAAATTTCAAGACAAATTTCGAAAATGAGTATTCTCAAATAGAAGATTTGATTAAATTAAGAAATGATTTAATCCATCTGAAACCTGAAGCAGAAATAACAAATACAAAATATAAGATTCCCTATAGAAAAGTAATCGAATTTAATTTTGATAAAACAATTATAGCCGTTAAGAAGTTTATTAATTATTATGAACCAAATTTGATTGAAGAATGTAATTATGGAGTTAATTTTCATTTTGATATTATAAAATAAAACTAAAAACCCTCCGAAAAATTCAGAGGGTTTATTATTTCAATCAAAATTGATTATTTAGTAAGAACCTTTCTCAATAAAATGAGCGGCAACTTTTTCTGTCAATGCAATTGGATTTGGTGTGTTCACGTATTTAGTAAAACGTCTTAGTCCAGCTAACATCATTCTTTGCTCATCGCCTTCTGAGAAAGAAACGATGCCTTCTTTGGCGTTGGTTGTGATGATTTCAACCGCTTTGTAAAGGTTCAATCTTGCCATTGCAGCTTCCACAGAATCTGTTGAGAAATGTTTCTCAGCTCTCAGGATGGCGGATTCTGCCATATAGATTTGATTCAAGATTTCGGAAGCGTTTAATAGCAAATGCTGTTGCTTCTCGATGTCCATCATATATTTTTGAAGTGCAGAACCAGAAACCATTAAGAATACTTTCTTCAAGTTCTTAATCACTTCTTTTTCCTCAGACATATATTCTGAATAATCAGGAATGTCAAAAGACGGAATGCTCATCAATTCTTTAGCCACATTTTTCGCAGGTGTTAACAAATCGATTTTGCCTTGCATTGCACGTTTGATTAACATTCCAACGGCTAAAAGTCTGTTGATTTCGTTGGTTCCTTCGTAGATTCTGGAAATCCTTGAATCTCTCCAAGCAGATTCCATTGGTGTATCTTCTGAGAAGCCCATTCCACCGTAGATTTGGATGCCTTCATCCGCTGTATGCTGTGCTAAATCTGACACGAAAACCTTCAGGATAGAACATTCAACTGCGAATTCTTCCACACCTTTCAGTTCAGCTTGCTCGTGGTTCATTCCGCCGGCAACCAATTCTTCGATTTTGTCTTCTACATTTTTTGCCGCTCTGTAAGAACCAGCTTCGCTCACGAAAGCGCCCGTTGCCATTTCCGCCAACTTCTTACGAATCGCTCCAAATGTATTGATAGAAACTCCGAACTGTTTTCTTTCCGTAGAATAACTCAAAGAATAATTAAGGATTCTTCTTTGTGCATCCAGACAAGCTGCTGCTAATTTGATACGGCCAACGTTAAGTGCATTAAGCGCGATTTTGAAACCATTGTTTCTTTCGCCTAAAAGGTTCTCAACAGGGATTTTCATATCATTGAAGAAAACCTGACGCGTAGAAGACGCACGGATTCCCAATTTGTGTTCCTCCTCTCCGAAAGTCAGACTTTCCGGATTTTCTAATTCAGAACGATTGATGACGAATCCAGTGATGTTTTTGTCATCATCAATCTTAGCAAACAAAGTGAAAGTATCCGCAAATCCAGCATTTGAAATCCACATTTTCTGTCCGTTGATGATGTAATGTTTTCCGTCTTCCGAAAGTTTAGCTCTCGTTTTTCCACTGTTGGCGTCAGAACCTGCATCAGGTTCAGTCAAGCAATACGCTCCGAATTTAGTTCCAGCCGCCAAGTCCGGAAGATATTTTTGCTTTTGTTCTTCGGTTCCGTAAAGTAGGATAGGAAGTGTCCCGATTCCCGTATGCGCACCATAAGCTGTTGCCAATGAACCTGTAGAACCCGAAAGGTAATCGCAAGCCAACATTGTAGTCACGAATCCCATTCCTAATCCGCCAAAAGCTTCCGGAACAGCAATTCCCAAGAATCCCATTTCCCCGATTTTACGCATAACTTCTTCCGTATAAGCGTAATCTTTTTTCTCGAATCTTTCTTTATTTGGAACGACTTCTTTATCGATAAATTCCTTTGCAGAATCGCGAAGCATCTTTTGTTCTTCGGACAATTCTTCGATAGAAAATATTTCGTTTGCAGTGATTTCTTTTATTAGAAATTCGCCGCCATCTAATGTTTTAGTTTCTGTTGACATAATTTTTTATTTTGTGATTTTAAATTTTAGATTATAAATTTTAAATGTAAGATTCGCTGTTATAAATTTTCAGATGAAGTTTTGATGATTTTAGTTAGAATATTAATGATGCTTTCAATTTCTTTTAAATAAGAATCAATATCAATCTGTACAAGATTTGAAGATTCATAAAGCTTCAACCAATATTTTGTTTCTCTCGCTTCCTTATTTGCAATAGAAAGTTTTGAGATAAAATCTTTCTTTGATTGTGCTGCAATTGCTTTTTCTACATTTGCACCAATCGAAGTTCCGCAACGAAGAATCTGCTTTTAAAGAATGTATTCATTCTGAGATTTACAAATCGTATAAAATTTAATTATACTCAATGCAAATTCAAATGTTTTATTCTGAATCAAATTATCTTCTTTGAAGCTCATTTCATCTAGAATTTATAATTTTAAATCTATAATTATTAAAGTAGTTCAAACACACTCGCAGCGCCTTGACCTGTTCCAACGCACATTGTCACAACGCCATATTTGCTGTTTCTGCGTTTCATCTCATCAAGCAGTTGAACAGTTAATTTTGTTCCTGTACAGCCAAGTGGGTGACCAAGTGCGATTGCGCCTCCATTTACGTTGACGATGTCAGGATTGATGTTCAATTCTCTTAAGATTGCAACAGACTGAGAAGCAAAAGCTTCATTCAATTCAAATAAATCGATATCCGATTGTTTAAGACCAGCTTGTTCCAAAGCTTTTGGAATGGCATACATTGGTCCGATTCCCATAATTCTTGGCGGAACTCCGACAGTTGAATAGGAGAGAAGTCTCGCCACTGGTGTTAAGTTTAATTCTTTGACCATTCTTTCAGACATTACCATTGTGAAAGCCGCACCGTCAGAAGTTTGAGATGAATTACCTGCCGTTACAGAACCATTCGCTGCGAAAACAGGACGAAGTTTTGCCAAGGCCTCGATTGAAGTATCAGCTCTCGGACCTTCATCTTGCTTGAATGCGTATTCTTTGGTCTGAATCTTTTCCTTTTCATCAAGGAAATTATATTTCACATCAATCGGAACAATCTGATTATCAAATTTTCCTTCCTGTATCGCTTTTATCGCTTTCTGGTGAGAGTTATAAGCAAATTGATCCTGCTCTTCGCGACTTACTTTGAACTCGTTGGCAACCGCTTCTGCTGTTAATCCCATTCCCCAATAATAATCGGGATTTGATTTTGCTAAATCGGTATCCGGAATTGGTTTGTAACCACCCATCGGGATATAAGACATACTTTCTGCACCACCAGCGATGATGCATTCTGCCATTCCAGCTTTGATTTTTGCAGAGGCAATCGCAATCGATTCTGAACCTGATGCACAGTATCTGTTTACTGTTACGCCAGGAACTTTGTCGGTGTCTAATCCCATTAATGAAATCAGTCTTGCGACATTCAGTCCTTGTTCTGCTTCCGGCATTGCACAACCGACAATTAAGTCATCGATGCGAGCTGGGTCAAGATTTGGAACATCTTTCATCAGACGTTCTATTACAGTTGCCGCCATATCATCCGGACGTGTAAAACGCAAAGAACCTTTCGGCGCTTTACCAACTGCTGTTCTGTATCCTGTTACTATATATGCTTCCATATTTGTTTTAATTTTAATAATGACAGATTAATTTCTTACCGGTTTCCCTGTTTTTAACATTCCACCAATTCTTTCAAGTGTTTTTCTTTCTCCACAAAGTGACAAGAATGCTTCTCTTTCCAAATCCAATAAGTATTGTTCAGAAACTTCTGTCTGTTCAGAAAGATTACCACCTGTCATTACATAACCGATTTTATTCGCAATTTTTCTATCGTGTTCTGATGCGTAACCACCTGCAACCATTTGGTCTGTTCCAACGTAGAACATTCCCATTGCTTCGTTTCCAAGAACTTTAACTTTCTCAGGAACTGGTGGCGTATATCCTAATTCATCCAAAACAATTGCCTGACGTTTTGCTTCTGCAATTTGTCTGTCTTTGTTCACAACGATGATATCTTTATCAGTCAAAATTCCCATTGCTTTGGCTTCGTGAGCAGAAGTTGCCACTTTTGCAGTCGCAATATTCATAAAGTAATTTCTCAAATGATTGGTTTTAACATCATCAGGAAGCGTTCCTTTAAGCGCTCTCAAAGCAAATTCCTTAGTTCCACCACCTCCTGGAATCAAACCAACTCCAACTTCAACAAGTCCTATGTAAGTTTCTGCTGCTGCAACGATTTTATCCGCGTGCATAGAGAATTCGCAGCCACCGCCAAGCGTCATTCCGAACGGAGCAGCGATTACTGGAATTGATGAATATCTTAACTTCATAGAAGTCTGCTGGAACATTGCAATCGCCATATTCAGTTCGTACCAATCCTGTTCAACCGCCATCATCATTACCATTGCGAGATTTGCTCCAACAGAGAAATTCTCAGCCTGATTTCCTACAACCAAACCTCTGTAATCTTTCTCAGCAATGTCGATGGATTTATTAAGACCTTCTAAAACGCCTCCACCAAGAGAATTCATTTTTGAACGGAATTCGAAGTTCAAAATACCGTCGCCAAGGTCAATTAAAGCAGATTCAGAATTAGACCAAACCGTTTTTTCTTTTCTAATATTATTTAGAATAATGAAAGAATCCTGACCTGGAATTGGCTCGTAAGTTTTAGTATTCTGATTGTAGAATAATTGTTTACCGTTTTCCAACTTGTAGAATGATTCGTTTCCAGAAGCCACCATTTCCTTAACCCAATCGGCCACTTTGTAACCTTCACTTTCAACCAAGTCAATTCCTTTTTGGATTCCTACAAAATCCCAGTTTTCGAATGGTCCATATTTCCAGGCATAACCAGTCTTCATAGCATCATCGATAGAGTAGAACACATCCGTAATTTCCGGAACTCTTTGAGAAACATAAGCGAACAATGAAGCAAAATGTTTTCTAATCAATTCTCCGGCTTTGGATTGGTCTTTCAATAAAATCGGTAAACGGTTTTTCAAACTTCCGGCTTCTTTTGCTGAAGCAACGATAGGAAGTTTCGGTTGCTTTGTTGGTTCGTAGCCCAGCGTTTCATAATTAAGAACGAAACGATTCACATTTCCACCAGCATCTTTTTCTTTATAATAAAATCCTTTTTTAGCTTTATCGCCAAGGAATTTATTTTCAATAAGGAAATTCAAAGTTTTGGAATCTTTAAGAGCCTGAACCATTTCATCGTCTTTAAGATTGGCTTGAAGTCCTTTGGTTACATTGAAAGCGGTGTCCAATCCAACCAAATCTCCCAATTTGAAAGTTCCTGTTTTTGGACGATTCAGTAAATCTCCAGTCAAAGAATCCGCTTCTTCAATTGTTAAACCGATTTCTTCCGTTAATTCCATAATCTTCGCCATGGAATAAACACCAATTCTGTTTCCGATAAATCCTGGAGTATCTTTACAAAGAACGGTGGTTTTCCCCAAGAATTTTTCGCCGTAAGACATAAAGAAATCAATCACAGATTGATCCGTTTTCGGACCAGGAATCACTTCAAATAATTTCAAATATCTCGGTGGATTAAAAAAGTGTGTTCCACAGAAATGTTTCTGGAAGTCTTCTGACCTTCCTTCTGACATCAAATGAATCGGAATTCCGGATGTGTTTGATGTTACCAAAGTTCCCGGTTTGCGAAGTTTGTCCACTTTTTCAAACATCGATTGTTTGATGTCCAATCTTTCGACAATCACTTCAATAACCCAATCCGAATTTTTGATTTTATCCAAATCATCTTCGAAATTTCCAACTGTAATTCTGGAAGCGAAAGATTTGTCGTAGATTGGTGAAGGATTACTTTTCAAAGCGTTGTTAAGATGACCTTGTGCAACGCTGTTTCTTGTTTTTTTGTCGGCGTTTTCCGAATCTTTCGGAGGCATATCCAACATCAAAACCTGAATGCCGTTTCCTGCCAAATGGCAGGCGATGCCGGAACCCATAACGCCGGAACCAAGCACTGTAACGTGTTTAATTTTTCTGTTCATTATTAGATAATATTTTTATGATTTCATTTAAGCTAAATTTTATCGCAAAGGCGCAGATTTTTTATTTTACTTCTTTTTCAAGACGCTATAAAATCGAAGATTTTATTTTTTGCGACTTTTAAATATTGTGAGAAATTTCTTTCGCGACTTTGCGATAATGTTTTATTTTTTATGATTTAGTTCATTCGCGATTTTTAAGATGTCTGTCATTACTTCTTTGAAAACTTCAAATTTATCTGGAGCAATTCTTTCAACCACTTTTTTATTGAAATTAACTACAACTTCTTTTGAAAGATTTCTGGAATTGACGCCTTTTTCCGTCAGTTTGATAATGACTTCTCGTTTATCTGTCGTAGTTTTTTCTTTGTAGATATAACCGTTGTCTTCGAGAAGTTTGATGATTCTCGTCAAAGAAGTAGGCTCAATCGCCATTTTGGGACCAAGATTCGTACTTCTTGTTCCTTCTTTTGGGTCAATTTTAAGTAACGTCAATGCTTGAACTGCAGTTGAATTATACAGGGAAGCCTGATCCGAATACATTTTCGAGACCGCTAACCAAGCCGACTTTAACATTAAGTCAACACTTTCGACTTTTTCTGAATTTTTCTTTTCCATAACTAGCATATTGAAGTGCTTTTTACAAATATAAAAAAAATACTATGCATGCATAGTATTTTGATATTAAGTTGTTTAAATTGTTGATTTACAGTTGATTAATTATTATGCGAATCTTATTAAATAAAATTGATGAAAATCTATTTAGTTAGAATTGCTTGTTTTAATCAATGTTTGCAGAGACTGTTTAATTTCAGATAAATTATGACAATTATCATAAAAATCCTCCGAATTTAGTTCCCAAAAATCATTTTTAAATATCAATTTGATTTTTCGCAAATCTTGAGAGAAGTTTTTTTGGAGATAAGAAAACATCATTTCTTTTTCCAATTTCGGTGCATCAATTTCTGGAGCGTGAAATGTTTGATTAAATTCTAAAATCTTTGGTGTAATTAATTCTGGATTGTTGAGAATAACTTCTTCGGAAATTCCGCTGATGAGTTTTTTATCTTTAATCCACCAAATTTTATCGGAAAATTCCTTTGCTAATCGCCAATCGTGAGATGAGAAAAGAATGAGTTTGTTTTCAGATTTTGCAAGATTTCTGAGAAGTGAAAGAATCATTAGTTTGTTTTCTTCATCCAGATGCGTGGTTGGTTCATCCAGAATAATAAATGGAGAATTCTGCGCCAAAGATCTTCCTATAAAAGCTTTTTGAAGATTCCCGTCTGATAATTCAGTTAGTTTTTTGTTTTGATATTCTGATAAGTTGAGTTTGTTAATGATTTCTGAAATTTCCTGTTTATCAGTTTTATTTAATTTAAAATAATAAGGGTAATGAATGTATTTACCGAGCGAAATTAAATCTGTAACGGTGTAATTATCTGGAATTTCAGCTTTAGAAAAAACAATAGCAATTTGAGAAGCTATTTCGTTTGAATTCAATTTTTGAATTGATTTTCCATTGATAGAAATTTCGCCTTTCAAAAGCTTATTTTGTCCAAGAATAGATTTGATTAATGTTGTTTTTCCAATACCATTATTTCCCATCAAAAGACAAACTTCGCCTAATTCCAAAGACGAATCAATCTCCGAAACCAATGGGTTTGAATAACCGATTGTTGTTTGTTTTATTTCTAAAAACATATTTTTTGTTTACACAAGGGCACGATGAAAATTTTATTTTGGTTATGTTTTTAAGGCACAAGGTTTGAAAATCTTCGATTTTTTACTGAACTAGTTCTTGTTTTTTCTAAAAATAACCATTTATGACTCTTGTTACTCCAGATTTAAAAGTTTCTTCATTGAAATTGATGAGAAGTCCCAACTTGCAATTTGTCATTTTTAAATAAGTTAATAATTGTGCTTTATGAGATGGATTTATAAACTCAACAGCTTTGATTTCTTATATTAATTTATCTTCAATTATGATGTCAATCCGAAATGCATTATTTATTTTCAATTCTTCATAGACAATTGGAAGAACTATTTGTTTTTCAACTTTTAAATTATGTTTTTGTAGCTCGTAAAACAAACATTCTTCATAAACTGTTTCGAATAATCCAGGTCGTAATTTTTTATGAATCTTGAGTCCAAGATCAAACACAATTTTTGATAATTCATTTTCTGTCATTTGTATTTTTTATCGAAGATAAAATAAAATGGCATATTTAACACAAAGGCACTAAGTTTTCTTTTTATTCGGGTGTTTTAGGGGACAAGGATTAACTTCGTTAAAAAAATGAAAATCTTCGATTTTCTAGTGCCTTAAAATATTTTCAATTAATTCAAAAAAATCTTAGTGTTCTTGTGTTAAACCTTCCTCATTAACATCAACAATATCACAGGAATCCCAAAAAACGTTGTAATAATATTAATAGGAAATTGGCTCAACTCAGAAATAATCGAAAAAATTTGCATTATAAACACACCCAAAATCATATTCAGAACCCATTGATGCCAAAGTTGCGCTGGATTCCAAATCATTCTGCAAAAATGGGGAACTACAACGCCAATAAATAAAATCGGTCCTAAAAAAGCCGTAACCGAAGCTGAAAGTAGGGAAGAAGCTACAATGATACTGATTTTCAGTTTGGATTGACTAATTCCAAAACTCTGTGCGTAAGCTACTCCAAGAGCATTTCCTATTAATGGTTTTATCGATTTGAAAGTGAAAATCAAACCAATAGTAATTAAAACTGTAAGAATCAAAATCTGAATTAAACTCGCTTGATTATTCGCTCCAAAAGTCCATAAAATATAATTTTTCAGACTTTGACTTTCCACATAAAACTGAAGAAAAGAAACCACAGCGCCAGCCAAAGCCGAAATCAAAAATCCGAAAATAATAATGAAACTCTTATCCCGAAATCGATTCGAAAATAAGAGCAAAATCATCATCAGAATAATGCTTCCCATGATGGATGCAAAACTGATAAAACTGTTCTGTAAAAAATCAGGAATGACAATATTTTGCGAAAAGAAAATATAAAATGCCACAAACAAACTAGAAACCGAAGTGATTCCCAAAACATCTGGACCAGCCAAAGGGTTTTTGAAATATTCCTGCAAAAGAAACCCACTAGTTGGAATGGCAATTCCCGCCAATAGCATTGCTAAAGCCCGATTAATCCTGAAACCGGCAATTTGAAAATTCTCAGATTCTGAATTGAAAAAATCAGAAAAATTCAGTTTTGCAAAACCTATATTGAGATTGATGAAAAACGCAATAATCGCAAAAAGGATTATTAAAATAACCAAAACAGGAAAACGTTTCATCAAAAGTATGGTCTTATTTTAAGAATTTTTCGATTTTCTCATTAAGAGCTTCTTCCGTCATAGACCCTATGGTTTCATCCGATTCATTTCCTTTGGTCATCAAGGTAAACGGAATAGATTCACCGCCCCAAGTTTTGAAATTTTGTTTGAAAAAAGAAGTGTTCAACAGATTTCCGTCCAATAAAACGATATGATTTCTAAGTTCGTACTCATCTGCAAAATCGCTCACTTTGCTTGCCCAATCTGTTTTGTTATCGAGACTTACAAAAGTGAATTTCACAGGTTTTCCTGCCAATTCGTCCATCTTCTTTCTAAAATGCGGAATCTCCTGCATACACGGTCCACACCAAGTCGCGAAGAAGTTGGTCACATAAAGCGTGTCAGAATGATTGGACTTCAAAACTTCTGAGATTTTTTCAGGAGAAAGTTCTGTAAGTTCAGCAACATCTGCTTCCGATTTTGTTGGTTCAACTTTTATTGAGTCTTCTTTTGCTTCAGTTTCAGCAACTTTTTCATCGTTCTTTTTACAAGCTAAAAGGCTGATTGATAAAACAGAATATATCAGGAATTTTCTCATTGAATTAATTTTATGGTTTGATTTTAACAATCTTATTTTCTTTAATTATAACAATTTCGCTATTGTTTTTCCTCTTGAATTCCAGCATTTTTTCATAGGCTTTTTCAAGACCTTTCAAGATTTTTTCGCGTCTTTCTATTTTATTTTCTGTTGTCATAATAGTTTTTTAATTCGTTAAATTTTTCTTGATTGTAAATATTGATTTCGGTCTCCGAATTTTTTTCAGCAATGAGAATATGCTTGCCTTCAGAATTATCAAAAATCAAAGTCTGATTTACAATTGGAAGATATATGTTGAATAAATTGAGAATTCCGTTGTAATATCTTCTTCTAATAATATTTTCAGGAATATGATGTCCACCTTCTTTGACTCTTATTTTTACGCGTTCAATCGCCAATTCAGGATTTTTTAACCAAAAGAAAAGAAGTGTTGTATTGTAACCTTGTTCTTTTGCTTTCAGAATTTTTTGTTTATAAGTTTTGGTTGCTAAGGTTGTTTCAAATGCAAAATTTTCGTTTTGTGAAAATAACTCATCAATACGATTAAGCATAATTCTTCCAGACTCAAATGCCACTTTTTCTGGCTGAAAAGGTGAGAGCCCTTTTGCAATTTCATCTGCATTTACAAATTCTTTACAATCCAATATTTCGGGCAGAATTGTAAAAGATGCAGTGGTTTTTCCAGCACCATTACAACCAGCAATGATGTAAAGATTTTGTTCTTTCAATATTTTAATTTTAGATTTTTTCTTTTCTCAAATTTCATTAAATTTGATTCTTGATAATGGAGAATCAATTAACAATCGCAAATCAACCTCAGTTTCACAGGTTAAAAATAGCTAAAAAACGACAATTGACCAAAAATGCTTTTGCATTGGAATTGGCGATTCCCGAGGAGTTGAAATCCAACTATAAGTTCCAAGCAGGTCAATATGTGACGCTGAAATATCATTTTAATGAAAAGGAAATTCAGAATGATTATTCTTTTACATCAGCTCCTTTTGAAAACAAAATTGAATTAGTCATCAAAATCAATGGCGACGAAAGTTCAACTAATTTCTTATTCAAAAATTATCAGATTGGTGATGAAATCTCTGTGAGTGAACCTCTCGGACGTTTTTTCATTCCTTCAAGACCAAACGAAAAACGGACAATTCTGGCTTTTGCTTCCGGAATTGGAATCACACCGATTTTTAGTCATATTAAGAACATTCTTCACGAAGAACAATTCACAAGAATTTTTCTTTTTTATGGAAACAAAAGTTATGAAGATATTGTTCTAAAGCAGGAATTGGAAGATTTGCAGAAAGAAAATGTTGGCAGATTTGAAGTGTTTTATTTCTTGTCTCAGGAAAAAGTAAAAGACCAATTATTCCAAGGACGATTGGATGAAAAAAAGATTTCTCTCATTATTAATCAAATTCTACATCTGGATGAAGATGATGAAGAATCCACCATTTGGGACAGTACGGATAAAGTGCTGATATGCGGTCCTGGTGAAATGATAAAATCTGTTGCCAATGCTTGTTACAACCACGGAATTCCGAAAAAAAATATTCATTTTGAGTTGTTTGAAGCTTTCAATGATGATATCTATCCAACCGAAAAAGAGTTTCCTCTAATTGAGAATGTCAATGTTAAAATCAAATTCAATCACATCGAAAAAGATGGAATTGTTCTGAAGAATAACGAGCGAAAAATTTTGCAACAACTTTTGGATTTAGGTTATAAACTTCCTTATTCCTGCAAATCTGGCATCTGTGGAAGCTGTCTTTGTTATTTGAAAAATGGAGAAGTGGATATGACAGAAGATGAATATTTGACAGAAAATGAAAAAAGCCAGGGGAAAATTTTGCCTTGTGTTTCCATTGCAATGAGCAAAGATGTATCTTTAGATTTTGATTTGTATTAATAATGATTCGGGCAATAACTAACTTTTTCAGAATAATTTTCGGGCTTTTGGAACTCGGGGTTTTGCTGTTGATTTTAGCCAACGTTTGGGTGGTAGCCCTAACAAGTGGGAGAACTTATAATAAAATCAGTAAAGTCCCTTCAAGAGATTGTGCGCTGGTTTTGGGAACTTCTCCCAAGATGCGTTCCGGTGTTGCCAACCCATATTTTACGGCAAGGATGGATGCTGTAGGAACACTTTATCATCATGGAAAAGTCAAAAAAATTATTGTGAGTGGCGAAAAAAGCGAAAATTATGATGAGCCTGCCGCAATGAAACGTTTTTTGGTTTACACAGAAGGCGTTCCGGAAAATATTATTATTGAAGACCCCAAAGGATTCAATACCCATAAAAGTATTTTGCGTTGTAAAAATGTTTATGGTGAAAAAAATGTGATTATCGTTTCACAAGGTTTTCATAATCTTCGTGCTTTGTTCTTTGCCAGAAATAATGGGATGAATGCGTTGGGTTACGATGCTCAGGATGTAAGTAAAAATGAAAGTTTCTACCGCAATCACACCCGTGAATTCTTTGCCAGGGTTTTGGCCGTTTTTTATTACGTTTTGGGAATTTCGCCGGAAGAATAGATGTGATAATTAGTTTTGGACGATTTTTCAAAATTGATTTTTATTTGAATCCGAAAAAAAATTATACTATTTTTGTAAAAAATGTAGAAATGCTCGTGATTGGTATAGCCGGAGGAACAGGTTCCGGAAAAACAACTGTTGTTAATAAAATTCTTCAACAACTTAACTTAGAAGGCGTTAACGTGCTTTCGCAAGATAATTATTACCACGACAATCCTAATTTGACTTTGTCAGAAAGAGAAGTTCTTAATTACGATCACCCAAAATCAATCGATTTTGACTTGATGTTGCAACACGTTAAAGCCCTTAAAAATCATCAGAGTATAGAACAGCCGATATATTCTTTCGTAACGCATTCCAGAACTGGCGACCATATTACTGTGGAACCAAGAAATGTGTTGATTGTAGAAGGAATTTTGGTTTTAACAAGCAAAGAATTACTGAAAGAGTTTGATCTAAAAGTTTTTGTACACGCAGATTCTGACGAGAGATTAATCCGTAGAATTCGAAGAGATACGCAGGAGAGAGGTAGAGATTTGCAAGAAGTTTTGCATAGATACCAAACGACTTTGAAGCCGATGCATCAGGAATTTATCGAACCTTCCAAAAATGAAGCAGATCTTATTGTTCCGAATATGAGACAAAATTCTGTAGCTATCGATTTCTTAACGACTGTAATTAATAATTCGCTTAAAAAAGTTCATTAACTATGAAAGAACTAATCAAGGATATCAAAAAAAAATCGCCAACACTCAAGTTCTTTAAAACTTATGTTTTCAATAAGTATGTTTTAACGCTTACAGGATTTTTGGTGTGGATGATATTTTTTGACAGTACATCTTTTTTAGTTATAAATGAACTAAACGGCGAAATCACACGTTACGAAAATCAACTTAATTTTTATAAGACTGAGTACGAAAAGAATGACAGATTCTTTCGCAAGCTTATGAACAACAAACAAGAGAAAGAGAAATATGCACGTGAAAATTACTTTATGAAAAAACCGAACGAAGAGATTTTCATATTGGTAGTTGACAGTTCTAAAATTGCAAAAAAATAAACAAAATGAGTTTCATAGAAAATACATTGGAAGATTGGGAACAGCTTGTCAAAAAGCAACTCAAAACAGAAAATATTTATGAAATTCTTTCTAAAGATAATCTGGAAAACATCCATGTAAAACCATATTATCAGAATAAACAGGAGACGAAGATTCTACCAAAAGTTGAAGAAAGTACTCATCTTGTTGCAGAATATCAAGTTGGTTTGGAAGAACAGGCTTTCGCTTTTCTATTGAGTGAGAATGTGGAAGGCTTGGAAGAAAAAGCAATTTTCATCAATAATCCGGATTTAGCTGAACATATTTTAACTGACGAAAGCAATCGTTATTTTTCTTTGATTGATGTTTTTTCTGATGATAAGAAAGCTGAAATCAATGAGCAATTGGCTGGAGAATTATTATCAAAATCATTTGAAAGACAGATTTGTGCAGATGTAAGTTTGCATCAAAATGCTGGAGCTTCCATCATCCAGCAATTGGCTTTTGCATTGGCTAAATGTAAAGAATTAGTAGAAAAATTCGGTGCGGAGATTCTTGAAAAATTGGTATTTCGATTTGCGATTGGTTCTAATTATTTTTTCGAAATTGCTAAAATCAGAGCTTTCAAATATTTGTTTAATCAGTTTTCTAAAGAATTCAATAAAGATTTGATTCCCTACATTTTTGCTGAAACTTCATTTAGAAATAAGGCAAAAAACGATGCAGATAATAACCTGATTCGTTCTACTTTGGAATTAGCTTCGGCTATGATTGGCGGCGCTGATGCGGTTTTTTCTAATGATTATAAATTTGAAGATTCATCGGAGCTTTCAAAAGAAATTTCGTTTAAACAACAGATTGTTCTAGCTTATGAAAGTATTATTAATGTTTTTGAAGATGCAACTTCAGGAAGTTATTTTGTGGAAGATATTACACAGCAATTCGCTGAGAAATCTTGGAAATTATTCCTTGAAATCGAAGAAAAAGGTGGTTATCTTGAAGCGTTAAAATCTGGGGAAATTCAGAAAATGATTTTTGAACAAGCTGTAAAAGAACAAAGCTGGGTAGAAGAAGGCAAAATTAAATTGATTGGCGTGAATCTTTATCCAAAATTAGAAATAAAAAAATCTATTGAAGCGCTTTATAATTCTGATGAAATCAAAGCGGTTCGTTTAGCAGAAATGTTTGAATAATGAAAAAGCAATTCATTGATTTATTAGAATATAATTCTCATTTTAATCAGTTGTTGATTAAGATTTATCTTGAGAACAAAGATTCTTTTAATGAAAAAATGATTTCCCTTCTTAATCACATTCTCAATGCTCAACAAGTCTGGAATTCCAGAATTATTTTTGAAGATTCATTCGGAGTTTGGCAAATTAATCCTGATGAAAAACTTTTAGAAAACAATCAATCTAATTTCGAAAATAGCTTCAAAATTCTGAGCGAAAGAAACCTTGATGAAATCATCGTTTACAGAAATTCAAAAGGCGATGAATTCCAAAACTCAATTCGAGAGATTTTCTTTCATTTTATCAATCATTCGACTTATCATCGCGGTCAGATTGCAATGCTGATTAAACAGGCCGGATTGGAACCGATTAATACGGATTATATTTTCTACAAAAGGAAATAATTAGAATTACATTATTCTCAATTTTCGTAAAATTTAGCTAAGAATTCGTAACTCTTAACTAAATCACTATCTTTGCAAAAATTTTAGAAAATGAGCGGAGACGGAAATCAATCAGGTAGAAACAGAAAACCAAGACCATCTGGAGGCAGCAGAGCTTCCGGAAACTCCCGTAGCTCCATTGATAGCAGAGGAAAATCACCTAGCGGTAAATCTTTCGGAAACTCCAAAGGTCCTAAGACGACAAGAGGCGGAGACCGTTTTGACAGCCGTGATAAATATGAGAATGGTGACAGAAAATTCGGTCCTAAAAAACCTTTTAGCAGAGCCGAAAAAGACGAAGATAAAACCAAATCATTTATTCAGAAAAGAAGATTTGATAAAATAAGTAAATCAGTTCCCAAAGAATCCATCAGACTTAATAAATATATTGCTAACTCCGGAATCTGTAGTAGGAGAGAAGCAGATGAATTGATTACGCAAGGTCTTGTAGAAGTAAACGGAAAAGTGGTTACTGAAATGGGTTATCAGGTTCAGAAAACAGACAGAGTGGTTTTCGATGGACAGAATATCACGCCGGAAAAACCTGTTTATGTTCTTCTGAACAAACCAAAAGGATATATCTCTACAACCAAAGACGAGAAAGCGAGAAAAACGGTAATGGATTTGACCGCAAATGCTTCTCCATATAGAATTTTTCCTGTAGGCAGACTAGACAGACAAACTACAGGTGTCATTTTACTGACTAATGACGGACATCTTACTAAAAAGCTGACGCATCCGTCTTTCAATATGAGGAAAATCTATCATGTGACATTAGACAGAAAACTTTCTACAGAAGATCTTAGATCCATTGCAGATGGAATTCGCCTGGAAGAAGGTGTTGCAGAAGTGGATAGCATCTCATACATCGAAGGCAAACCAAAGAATGAAATTGGGATAGAGATTCATATTGGCTGGAACAGGGTGATCAGAAGAATTTTCCAAAAACTCGGTTATGAAGTGGAAGCATTGGACAGAGTAATGTTTGCAGGTCTGACTAAGAAAAACATCAAGCGAGGACACTGGAGAATCCTTACAGAACAGGAAGTGAATAACTTGAAAATGTTATAAATTAAAAGACTGAAAAATTTCAGTCTTTTTTTATATTTATGTATGAATAAAATTTATGTTTTCAGTGGCTTAGGCGTTGATAAAAGAGTTTATGACAATATTGATTTTGGAACTTTGGATGTTGAATTCATTGATTGGATTGAACCTCTGAAAAATGAAAGTCTAGAAAATTATGCTCTTAGAATATCTGAGAAAATAACTTGTGACAATCCGATTCTGATTGGTTTGTCTTTTGGTGGAATGTTAGTTGCTGAGATTTCAAAAATTATTAATGTCAAAAAAATAATTCTGATTGCTTCTGCAAAAAATAAATTCGAACTTCCTTTTGTTTTTAAACTTTCAGGAAAATTAAAGCTGAATCAATTGCTTCCGTATTCGATTTTAAAAAGTCAAAATTTCATTCTAAATTGGTTGTTCGGAATTGAATCTAATGAAGAAAGACAATTGCTCAAAAGTATTCTTAATGATACTAATTCGATGTTCCTAAAATGGGCAATTAATGAAATTGTAAATTGGAAGAATGAAATTTATCCTGAAAATTGTTTTCATATTCACGGAAATCAAGACAGAATTATTCCAATAAAAAATGTAAAAGCTGATTTTGTCGTTAAAAATGGTGGACATTTTATGACAGTGAATAAAGCGAAAGATATTAAAAACATTATTTTAAATTTGATTGAAAAATAAAAGACTTCCCAATTCTGAAAGTCTTTTCTATAATTATTTCACGTCATCATAATAAAGCATCTTGTCGTCTTTATCAAAACTGATAATGATGATTTCCCTGTTTTTAGCCTCGTCATTGTTGAAGAATTTTGCTCTTGGCGGTACATTGGGTTCGTCAGAGAGTTTTGGATTCCAATACAATAATTCTCTGGTGTCTTTTATGATTTTTTTGTAATTGTCACTGGTGATGTCTGGTTGTTCAAACTCAATAGCTTTATCATAACCTCTGAGCAGAGTTTTATTGGTAAAATCTTTTTTATCATCGGATTTGCTTTCCATATTGCCACGCTTGGTGTATATAGCAACAGCATTACCGGCCAGCCCGTCATTTTTAAGTACTTTCACCATTGCTATATTGCTTATCGGGATTGAGTTGATCATACTGGCATCAACAGGAATCTCATCGAGAAAAAGCTTGGCTTGAGATCCTCTTATAGATGGGATATAATTCCCGGAATTATCCATTGTGAAGGTCAGTCCCGCAGCACGCCCCTGCAACCATTGAAGAACATTCAGTGAAGTCTGTGCGTCCTGATTATCGTTAACGAAATCAAAAATAGTTGCATTGAAACTGCTGAATCTTCCGCTGGAGAGCTGCTTGTCTAGTTCTGCCGTCAAATCTTTTTTCTTCGCGGTGACCTGAACTTCTTCTATCAGGATTTCGTCATTGCGGATAGATTTTTGATTGGCAATATTTTGCAGAGCATTTGCCACAGCTTGATTAACCGTTGTTTTGTCTGCGGTCAGATGATAATTACTGGTAGGCAAATTTCCCTTGTAAGGAATATTTTCATTCAGTGTCTGGAAGGTCATATTCAGTTTATCTGTATCGGCAGAATTCTCTTTATTTAAGTAATAAGATACCGTTATTGGTACATCGAAATTGAGATTTTCCAGATAAACATAACCATTGTTGTCCGTCTGTGCCTGAGAAATTCCATTTTGAATAGTCTCGCTTTGAAACAGAAGATTTACGGTGGTATTAGGAAGCGTAATGCTGTTTTTGGTAATTCTTCCTTTAAAGCTAAGGTTGGATTTAGGTATATATTTAATTTCGGGCGTTTTTCCAGATAATAAATCGTTCCAGTCAAATCTTTTCCATTGTTCCGAAATCATCAACGCGTCCAGCGCATCAGAATTGGCGTCTTTAGAAAAGTATTGAGCTGGTGAAAATATATTTGAAGTAATATCACCAGTAAGCCAAAGTGAACTAAGAATATTACCTTTATTATGATCTGCCGGAACATTATTCACATCCCGAACTAAAACCGTGTAATGTTGATAATCTGCATCTGGATGTAAATCAAAACTATTGAATGTCCTTGGTTGATTATTAAGCGACATGCCGACAAATTCCGGCTGGCTGATGCTCAAGTTTTTTGGTTTGATAAAACATAATCTTTTTGCGACCAGATTTTCTTTGTCATCAAAGACACTTAACTGCAATATGCCATTAATCTCTTCGCTAGCTTTGATGGGAATTTTGCTAGATGCTTCAGAAGAATTATTTTTGATATTGGCTTTGTATGCCAGCTGGTTATTAATCGTTCCAACGATGGTGTAACCCTGCAAGCCGTTTGTGAGTCCAGCACTTTTGATACTAAACTGAATACCTTCAGAATTACTGTTAGCCTGAATGTTGATTCCGGTTTCCGAAACTTTTGGTAATGTTATGGTTTGTTTCTGACCTTGACCGTCTTCTATAATTGCTTTGTAGATTTTTCCGGATTTAGGCGTTAATGAAAATGAGCCGATATTTTGGTCAAGACCTTTGAAGCTGACTAATTTCTCGTTAGGCTTTTCTGAATCGATGATGTAACCGCTCCAGCTTGCAGGTGGCGTTCCTTGCGAATTAATCCGAACAGCGATTTTGGTTGGAATGTTATTGATAAAAGTGCCACCTTCCGGAAAAACACCTGCTGTCCACTTAGTGTTTTTATCAAGAACCAATTTCTGCTCGGAGTTTGGATTGTAAATAGGAACTATTTTAAGATAATTAAATTCCTCCGGAAAATTTGCCATCCAGGTTGTGTAGGCTCTTATATAATACACATCTTCCTTCAGCGCATTGGTAAGGTTGAATGTTCCGTCTCCTTCGCCATTCGCAAGATAGACAGTTCTTTTATCTATCAGATTTTTCTGGTGGTCATAGAGCTCTACAAAAAGAGTCGTAGGCGCTTCTGCTCGCGAGTATCCATTAAAAACAAACGATTTAAAATAGATATTATCGCCAACAACATATTGGTCTTTGTCCGTCAGAATATAAACTTTTTCCTGACCGTAATTTTTTTCAAGATTTTCTATGGCTTTGTCAATTTTCCCCTGTGCATTGAAAACAGAGATTCCGGCTGCATAAAGACAACAAATGAATATTTTTTTCATTCTGAGAACGTAAAATTAATTTCTTATGCAAATTACTCAAACAAAAGAAAACCCTCAGCATTTGCCAAGGGTTTTATGTAAAATTTAACAAGAATCAGATTAGATTCCGTTGACGATTTCATTAAGAGTGGCAGACGGTCTCATTGCAGCATCAGTTTTTGCGAAATCTGGTCTGTAATAACCATCAATTTCCTGAGCTTTACCTTGAGAACCAATCAATTCTTCATTGATTTTGCTTTCGTTTTCTGTCAAAGCTTTTGCAACTGGAGCAAATTTAGAAGCAATTTCAGCATCTTTAGTTTGATTAGCCAAAGCTTCTGCCCAATAAGTTGCCAAATAGAAATGCGAACCTCTGTTATCGATTGTTCCTAATTTTCTTCCTGGAGATTTGTCTTCTGCTAAGAATTTAGCATTAGCTTCGTCTAAAGCATCAGCCAAAATCTGAGCTTTTGGATTATCTTGCGTTTGAGCCAAATGTTCCAAAGAAGCCTGTAACGCCAAGAATTCACCTAAAGAATCCCATCTCAAATAACCCTCCTCAATAAACTGCTCAATGTGTTTAGGAGCAGAACCTCCAGCTCCCGTTTCGAACAAACCTCCACCATTCATCAAAGGAACGATAGACAACATTTTCGCAGAAGTTCCCAATTCCAAAATAGGGAATAGGTCAGTCAAATAATCTCTCAAAACGTTTCCAGAAACAGAAATGGTGTCTTTACCTTCTCTTGCTCTTTTAAGCGTTTCTGTCATTGCATCTTTCACATCCAGAATTCTGATGTCAAGACCAGTTGTATCGTAATCTTTAAGATATTTTTCAACTTTTTTGATGATTTCTCTATCGTGAGCTCTAGCTTTATCTAACCAGAAGATCGCAGGTGTATCAGATAATCTTGCTCTGTTTACAGCTAATTTTACCCAATCCTGGATTGGTGCATCTTTAGTCTGACACATTCTGAAGATGTCAGATTTTTCCACTTTTTGTTCAAGCAACGTGTTTCCGTTTTCGTCAAGAACTTTTACAGTTCCATCAGCTTCCGCTTGGAAAGTTTTATCGTGAGAACCATATTCTTCCGCTTTTTGAGCCATCAAACCAACATTCGGAACAGAACCCATAGTTGTTGGGTCGAGTTTTCCATTAGCTTTCATATCATCAATTGCAGCTTGGTAGAAACCTGCATAAGAACGATCCGGGATAATTGCTACTGTATCATCTTCTGCACCAGTTTTGTCCCACATTTTTCCGCCATTTCTGATTAATGCAGCCATAGATGCATCCACAATGATGTCAGAAGGAACGTGGAAATTTGTGATTCCTTTGTCAGAATTTACCATTGCTACTTTTGGACCTTCTGCCAAAACTTTATCAATATCAGCTTTGATTTCAGCTTCCTGAGGAATTCCAGCAATTTTATCGTAAAGATTTTGTAATCCGTTATTTGGATTGATGTCTAGAGATTTGAAAGTTTCTGCATATTTAGTAAATACATCTTTGAAGAAAGTCTCAACAATGGCTCCGAAGATAATTGGGTCAGAGATTTTCATCATTGTTGCTTTCAAATGCGCAGAAAGAATCACGCCTCTTTGTTTCGCTTCATCTATTGCTGTTTGTACAAAAGCTTTCAATGAGTTAAGATTCATTACAGAAGAATCGATTACTTCACCAGCTTTAAGGTTTGCGAAATCTTTAAGAACTTTTTCAGAACCATCATTCCCGAAGAAAACAATCTTGAATTTAGAATCGTTTTCAACAGTTGTAGAAGTTTCTGTTCCGTAGAAATCACCGCTTTCCATATGTGCCACATCTGTTTTGCTGTCAGATGCCCAAGCTCCCATTTTGTGAGGATTAGCTTTTGCATAATTTTTAACAGCTTTTGGCGCACGTCTGTCTGAGTTTCCTTCTCTTAAAACAGGATTCACGGCAGAACCAAGGACTTTAGCATATTTAGCTTTAATTGCTTTTTCTTCGTCATTTTTAGGTTCAGCAGGATAATTTGGAACTGCGAATCCTTTCGATTGTAACTCAGCAATTGCTTCGTCTAACTGCGGAACAGAAGCGGAAATATTTGGTAATTTAATAATGTTTGCTTCCGGAGTTGTAGCCAATTGTCCAAGTTCCGTTAAAGCATCTCCGATTTTTTGGTCATCCGTCAAGTATTCTGGAAAGTTAGCCAAGATTCTCCCTGAAAGTGAAATGTCTTTTGGAACGATGTTAACGTCTGCAACGGAAGTAAAAGCCTTAACAATAGGCAAAAAAGAATGCGTTGCAAGCATTGGCGCTTCATCCGTAAGCGTGTAGATAATTTTTGATTTTTCTGACATTATAGTAGTTGATTTTATTTACTGTTTTTTCAAAACATACAAATTTAGTGTTTTTATAATAATTTTCTAATAGTAGAAATATGATTTTTATTCAAATAGATAATTAATTACTCTTTATAAATTAGTAAAAGTTAAATTTTATTAAAGTCAATTTTATAATTTGAAAATTCAGAAATCAACCATTAACTTTGAAGAAATAAATTATACGAAACAATGTCACAAATTACATTCAAAGGAAGTCCTATAAATACAGTTGGAGCTTTGCCAGAAGTTGGAACTATCGCTCAAGAGTTTACATTAGTTGCTGCTGATTTATCAGAAAAACATTTGGCTGATTACACTGGAAAAAAAGTATTGTTGAACATCTTCCCAAGTATCGATACAGGTGTTTGCGCAGCATCTGCGAGAGAGTTTAATAAAGAAGCGAGTTCTTTGGAAAATACAGTTGTTATCAATGTTTCTAGAGATTTGCCTTTCGCACTGAGCAGATTTTGCGCAGCTGAAGGTCTTGATAATGTAGAAGTTTTGTCAGATTTCAGAGGGAATTTTGGCGAAGATTACGGTGTTACTTTGGATGATTCTCCTTTGAGAGGATTACTGAGCAGAGCAGTTGTTGCTTTAGATGAAAAAGGAACAGTAATCTATACAGAACAAGTTCCTGAAATAGGTCAGGAGCCAAACTATGAAGCTGCAATTGAAGCGTTGAAATAAACTAAATAAAATCTCCCTTATTAACGGAAAATCTGATATTTTAGATTTTCCGTTTTTTTTTCTTTGTATATACTAAAATCTATTACCAGCATCTTGCATTTTCTGAAATTTTCACCCTTAAAAAATGTGACTTCTAATCTTTGTAATAGTGAAACATCACGCAGAACGAAAAATGTATTGTTAAAGTATAAAAAAAGCATCAGTTTATTTACCGATGCTTTCAAGTTAATTATTGTGATTCAAATATTTAGGTGCTTTTTTTCTGCATCTTTTTGTAAATGATATTGGACATTACCACACTTATTTCATAAAGTAGAACCAGTGGAAGTGCTGCTGCCATCATACTCAAAACATCAGCAGGTGTAATAATTGCCGCTACAACCATAATTAGAACAATAGCGTGTCTTCTGTAAGTTCTTAGGAATTTTGGTGTTAAGATTCCTATTGATGTTAAAATGTAAACTGCGATTGGGAACAGAAAAACTACGCCCATTCCCATTGTAACTTGTAAAAACAGAGTTGTATAATCTGACAAATCAAATAATTGTACAATATTATCAGAAACTTTGAACAATAATCCGAAGTTAATTGCAAAAGGTAAAATCAAGAAATAACCCGTCAAAACGCCGGTCATAAATAAAATCCAAATTGCATTAATGTAAAAAATCGAATTCTTTTTCTCATTCGGCATTAGAGCAGGACTAATGAATTTCCAGATTTCCCAAACAATATAAGGAAAGGCTAAAACTACACCAGAAAATATTGAAACAGCCATCATCACATTAAACTGCTGAAAAAGTTGTTTCTGCTGTACACTAAAATTTGCAGGTAAAACAAAGCTGTCATTCCCCGTAAGTTCTCTAGAGAAATGATTTACGATTCTGAAGGTTAAAAAATCATTTCTTGTGGGACCAAAAAAAATGTGATCCATTACCCATTCTATATTGAAACCTACAATAACCGCTAAGATTATAATGGCAAGAATTGCTCGTATGAGATGTCCTCTGAGTTCTCCTATGTGTCCTAGAAAAGACATTTCTTTTTCGTTACTCATCTATTATTTTAAAATCAAGTCACGAAATTAATGAAATTTTTGCTGCATAAAATCTGAAACTTAAAAATTATTAATAAGACTATTGTTTTAGAAATTTTTAATACAGCAGATTATGGAATAATAATTGGTAATAAATTCTCAAAAATATTTAATTATAATTTTATTATCAGTATTTTTATTGAATATTAGCAATAATAATTAAATATAATTTGTAAATATTTTAATTTTTAAATGAATTTATATTAAATTTTTTAAAAATATTGGATTATATTAAAAAAATAAGTTTTTTTGTGTATTGAATTTTTATGAAGAAAACATTACTCAACATATTATTAATCAGTAGTTTAGGAAGCTTATATGGGCAGGTTGGAATTCAGACCAGCCAAGTTGCTCCATCTGCAATCTTGGAAATTAATACTTCGGATTTGGCAACTGGAAGTAAGAAAGGATTTCTAGGACCAAGAGTTGCACTGGCAAGTAATACTGACACGACTACTATTCCTAGTCCTGCAGTGGGTTTGCTAGTTTATAATACGGCAGATGCAGGAACTTACCCTTCTAATGTATTTGCTAACAGATATTATTTTTGGAATGGTACACAGTGGGTAGATCTTGGTTTGACATCGGTTTTACAAAATTATTTATCTAACAAGATATATAGTCTTAATTCAAAATCTACGCAGAATTTAACATATTCAACCATCAATAATACAAGCGGAACCAATGGCGGGATTCCGGTTTCTTTTGCAGATGGAGATGTTGCTATCAGTACAGGAAATATAGTTACTAAATCGGGAGATGTTTTCACCATCAATGTCACAGGACTTTACGAGATTTCTGCTTATGTTAATTACAATCCCAATCGTACAACTATTGCTGCAACTCAGAGGGGAACTTTTCTAAATTTGAAGCTTCAAAGATCTACAGATAACGGCGCCACTTGGGCAGATGTGATTGGAAACCGAACGGCTTGGGGGGTAAAAGCTACTAATTATTTGAAAACAGTTATTTTGATTTCCACACCAATTTATCTTACAGCTGGTCAAAGACTGAGATTAGTTGTTCAAAATCCTTTCGGAATTACAGATGAATCAGCTTTGCACGGAGAAAATAATACAACAAGTCCACCTCCTACAATGACAACTTCAACCAAAATACCCATTTCCAAAAGCTTAACAATGATACTTTTAGATTATGATTTACAATAGATTATTCAATATATCAAAAACAACATTTTTTGCTTTCTCGGCGTTAATATTGTCAGGGAAATTATCTGCACAGGGCGTTGGAATTGGAACAGCAACTCCGAATTCTTCTGCACTTTTAGATTTGGATGTCAGCTCTTTGGCAAGCAATAATAAAAAAGGTGTTTTGATTCCTCGCGTTGCACTGCAAAACAAAACGGATGTAGTTACCATTGCAAGTCCGGCGGTTGGATTAATTGTTTATAATACAACCAACTCTGCAACAGATTCAGCGATTGAAGCCAATACATTTTATTTCTGGAATGGAACCAATTGGATTGATGTTTCTACTACTGAAAAAGTGAAAAAAAACTTGTACGCACAGATTTTTATTGTTGCAAATACGGGAACGCAGGCTTTGAATAAGACCAATTTTAATAATGGAAATAGCATTGTTGTAACTTTCGATGCATCGGCTACTGGAGCTATGAAAGTAGATGTTGGAAACCGAGTTTCTCTGGCTAATAATAATTTCAAGATATTATCATCGGGAACATATGAAATTGCAGGTTATGTTGGTTACAATCCTTGGGTTCAAACAAATTGTAGAACGTATGCAACTGAGGCTACTTGCGTTGCAGCTTTGGATTTCATTGTTCAGAGATCTACTAACAATGGAACTACTTGGACGCAAATTGCAAAATCGAGTACAACTTGGGGCGTAGGCACAGGCGATAGAAACAGATCCGTAATGGTTGCACCGTTTGTCATTGCACTTAATGAAAATGATTTGATCCGAGCAGTTGTTAGAAAAGGATCAGACTCTAATCACGGAACCAACCCGTCTACCAGTACTTTGAATCTGGAAGCGGGAACGGGCTTGGCTTATTCAAGATTATTAAGATTTCAAAAACTTAATTAAGAGTTTTATTTAAAAATTAATTTCACTCATTATGAGATTATATAATTTATTAGCAGCATTATTATTCACATCTGGATTTTCGCAAGTAGGGATTGGAACCACAACACCACACTCTTCAGCTATTTTAGACATTACTTCTACAAGCAAAGGCTTACTGCTTCCGAGAGTTAATCTTACCGGTACTGCTGATAATACAACTATTAGTAATCCTGCAAACGGACTTTTGGTTTTCAACTTAGGAGCAGCTGGTTCTGGCACCACAGCCGTTTCTGCCAATTCACTGTATTTTAGACAGAATTCTCTTTGGCAAAAATTTACTACCAGTTCAGAAATCAATGTGGGATCAGCTTCCAATGAATATGTGTTGAGTTCTGTAAACGATCAACCATTAACGGCAAGTCAGCTTACAAGTGTCAATAGTAGTGAAACTTTTGATGTTCCAGTTACTTGGTCGGCTAGTGAAATTTTGATTGATGATCCTACTGATATTCAACTTCAAAACAATAATCAAACTTTTATAATCAAACAATCTGGTAATTACAGGGTACTGGCCAACTTTACATTTAATCCAAAAAGAAATGTAGCAACGGATAACTCCAATTATTCTTACGTTACGATTTCAATTGCTCAATCCAGAGACAATGGAAGAACTTGGACGCCGGTTATGGGAACAGCAATGCCTTATGACAATGGTTCTTCAAATCAAACTCAAACCTTGATTCTTCCAAGAACAATTTTGGCTTTTAATCAGAATGATTTGATTAGAATTTCGATTGCTAAGCCAGGAAGCACAACTCCGGCTTATGGAACCGGAGCAGGAATTGTTGCAAAAGCAGCGGGCGATACTACGAAGTTATTCCGAGTTAGAAGGATTAATTAATGCCTTCATCTAATAATGTATGGATGTCTATTATTCCGTAATATTTTCCGTTATCTGTCACTATTAATTGACCAATATTAAATTGTTTCAAAATCTGCATAGCTTCTTTTGCTAATTGATTTTTATCGATAGATTTTGGATTTTTACTAATGATGTCAGAAGCTTTAACTTTAGAGATATCATCTTGATTGAGGAGCATTCTTCGGATATCGCCATCAGTAATTACACCCAATATATTTTCGTTTTCCATAACGACCGTAATACCGTGTTTGGAACCACTTACAGAAATAATTACATCTCTTATTCCTGATTCTGGCGAAACTTCCGGTTTATTCTGAGAAACAAATTGTTCTACCTTTGCCGTTAGGTTTTTACCGAGGCTTCCACCTGGATGAAATTTAGCAAAATCTATATCTTTAAATCCGTTCAGTTCCATCAAGCAAACTGCTAAAGCATCGCCAAGAGCCATTTGAACTGTTGTAGAACTTGTAGGCGCTAGTTTGTTTGGACAGGCTTCTTTTTCTACGTGGGTATTTAGAATAATGTCAGAAGCTTTTCCTAATTTACTTTCGGGATTTCCAGTCATTCCAATCAAAGCAGACGAATATTCTTTGAGAAAGGGTAGAAGATTCACAATCTCGGGCGAATTCCCTGAATAAGAAATACATAACACGATATCCTGTTTCTGAATCACACCGAGATCCCCGTGGATAGCTTCTGCAGCGTGAAGAAATTGCGATGGAGTTCCAGTGGAATTTAGTGTAGCTACAATCTTATTAGCAACGTGCGCAGATTTTCCGATTCCAACAATGATTAATTTTCCTTTGGCTTCATTAATAGTCAAAACGCTTTTTACGAAACTGTCATCCAATCGGTTTCTGAGATTGTTCAACTCACTGATTTCTACATCCAGCGCCAGATGGGCGTTTGCTATTATCTCTTTTGGATCCAAAATTTTAAAGTATTTAATTATTTTTTTTAATAATATTTATTTTGTACCTTCACGCTAATAATTTAACAGAGCAAAATGAAGTTTTTTAGCTTCATTTTTTTATCCCTAAAAGTCAGGATTAACCATTAATGTATAACCTTTCAATAAAATGCAAATTTAGCAAACTATATTAAAGGATGGACACAAAAGACATCAACTTATCTGCTGAACTCAAAAAATATTTCGGATTTTCAAAATTCAAAGGTCAACAAGAGCAGATTATAAAAGAACTTCTCGGTGGTAAAGATATATTTGTTTTAATGCCGACTGGTGGTGGAAAATCACTTTGTTATCAGCTTCCGGCATTGATATCTGAAGGAACAGCCATTGTCGTTTCACCATTGATAGCCTTGATGAAAAATCAGGTAGATGCTGTCAACGGACTTTCTTCCGACGAAGGGGTGGCTCACGTTTTAAACTCCTCGCTTAATAAATCCCAGACCAAACAGGTGATGGATGACATCACAGCAGGCAAAACCAAATTGCTTTACGTAGCTCCAGAATCTCTTATCAAAGAAGAATATCTGGAGTTTCTAAAAGCAGTAAAAATATCTTTCGTAGCAATTGATGAAGCACACTGTATTTCGGAATGGGGACACGATTTCCGCCCAGAATACAGGAATCTGAAAGATATTATAGATAAGATTGCAGATGTTCCTGTTATCGCATTAACGGCTACTGCAACACCTAAAGTTCAGGATGATATTCAAAAAACTTTGGGAATGAACAATGCTTTGGTTTTCAAAGAAAGCTTTAACAGAGCTAATTTGTTTTACGAAATACGCCCGAAAATTAATGTAGACAAAGAAATTGTCAAGTTTATCAACCAGCATAAAGGAAAATCCGGAATCGTTTATTGTCTTAGCAGAAGAAAAGTGGAAGAATTTGCGCAGCTTTTGCAAGTCAATGGAGTGAACGCATTGCCTTACCACGCAGGATTGGATCAGAAAACAAGAGTTTCGCATCAGGACAAATTTCTGATGGAGGAGGCAGATGTGATTGTTGCAACGATTGCCTTTGGGATGGGAATTGATAAACCGGATGTTCGATTTGTAATTCATTATGATATTCCCAAATCTTTGGAAAGTTATTATCAGGAAACTGGTCGTGCAGGACGAGATGGTGGAGAAGGTCATTGTTTGGCTTTCTACGATCCAAAAGATATTGAGAAATTAGAAAAATTCCTGGCTCAGAAACCAGTTTCGGAAAGAGAAATTGGTCTTCAATTGTTGAATGAAGTGGTCGGTTATGCAGAAACCTCCATGAGCAGAAGACAATATTTGCTTTATTATTTCGGAGAAAAATTTGATCCAATAAATGGTGAAGGTGCTTTGATGTGTGATAATTCACAAAATCCACCAAAACTAAAAGATGCCTCTCAAGACTTGCAAAAAGTTTTGGAAATGATAAAGTCTTTGGGTGAAAAGTTCCGCACAAAAGATTTGATTTCCATAATTGCTGGTAAAGAATCTGCGGTTACGAAATCTTATAAATTAGAACAGACAGAATTTTTCGGATTTGGGAAAGCTGAAAGTGACAATTATTGGAAATCTATTATCAGACAAGCAACTGTTCAGGATTTCCTTAGAAAAGATATAGAAACTTATGGTGTTCTAAAAATTTCTGAAAAAGGTAATCAACTTATAAACGGTAGTTACGACGAATCTTTTCTAATAGCGGAAGACAGAACTTATGATCTCAACCAGATCAAATCAAAAGCGGATAACGAGCAGGTACAAACCCAATCTGGAGGCGGATTGGATCAATTATTATTTGGTCAACTAAAAGAACTTCGTAAAACTGTTGCCAAAAAACACGGGATCCCACCTTACACTGTTTTTATGGATCCAAGTTTGGAAGATATGACAGTTCAATACCCGATAACTGTAGAAGAAGTTGCAAAAATCTATGGTGTTGGTGAAGGAAAAGCTAGAAAATACGGAAAAGAATTTGCTGACTTTATCAAAAAATATGTTGAGGATAATGAGATAGAAAGAACTCAGGATATGGTGATGAAACAAGTAGCCAACAAATCCAGCCATAAGGTTTTCATCATCCAAAATACCGATAAAAAGATTGATTTGGAAGATATTGCTAAAGCAAAAAATCTTTCTATGACAGAACTTCTTTCCGAGATGGAAAGTATCATTTATCAAGGTACAAAACTGAATATCGATTATTATATTGATGAAAATTTTGATGAAGATATTGTCGAAGAGTTTATGGATTTTATGAAAAACTCAGAAAGTGACAGTATGAAAACTTTGCTTGCAGAATATGGCGACGATTTGACTGATGAAGAAGTTAGGATTCTCAGAATCAAATTTATTAGTGATGTAGCTAATTAGGAAAATAAAATGTCGGACTTGTTTCGGCATTTTTTATTTATAGGATTTCCCATTACGGTTTTGTAATTTTGAGTTATGAAAAAATCAATCATTTTCATATTGCCTGATTTGGAAACTGGAGGAGCAGAACGCATTGTTACAACCATCGCAAACCATCTTCCAAGAGACCGATTTTCACCTGCTATTCTTTTATTAAGGAAAGAAGGTGCTTATCTTGATTTGTTGAAGCCAGATGTAGAAATCATTGATATCCAAACGCCAAGGATCAGAAATTCTTTAAAACCAATTCTTCTCGAAATCAAACGAAGAAAACCAGATATTGTGTTTTCCGGATTTGGTGAAGTGAATGCTTATTTGTCATTATTCATCAAGCTTTTCCCAAAAACTAAATTCATTGCAAGAGAAACCAATGTTGTTTCTCAACACGTTACAAGAAAAGAAATTAAATTTTTCTATAAATTTTACAATAATTACGATAAAATCATTGCTCAAAGTAATGATATGGAAGTGGATCTAATCAAAAATTTTGGAATTAAGAAGAATAAACTATTAAAAATTAATAATCCGGTTGATATCAATTTTATAGAGGAGAAATTGAAGGAATCAGAACGACCGGTGGAATTTTCTCATCAGCATAAAAATGTAGTTGCTATTGGGAATTTATCTGCTAGAAAAGGCTTTGATAATCTTCTGAAAGTATTTTCTAGACTTAAAAACCAGAATATTTTACTTCATATTCTTGGTGATGGAAAAGACAAAGAAATGCTTTTGCAGATGAAAGAAATGCTTGGATTAGAACACGTCATTTTTCACGGTAAGAAAAACAATCCTTATCAGTATTTAAAATTTGCTGATCTTTTCATTTTGTCTTCAAGATATGAAGGTTTCCCTAATGTGCTTCTGGAAGCTGGAACTTGCGGTGTTTATTCTTTAGCTAATAATTGTCCTGGTGGGATTGATGAGATTATTATAGATCAAGTGAATGGCGAAATCTCCAATATCGAAAATTATGATGATTTTGCCGAGAAAATAAAACATTCTGTTCATAGGAGTGATGATAAAGATAATATCAAAGTCTCGATAAAATCTCGTTTTTCTTCAGAAATTATTCTGAAAAAATATGAAGATTTGCTTTGGAATATTTAATCATTTTAAATAAAAAATTCCTGAATCTTAATTCAGGAATTTTTGTTTTGCTATATCAAAAACGCGTTTGTCGATTGGTAATGGAAACGGATTTTCTCCTTCCAGCGGAATCCATTCTGTCTTTTCGATGCAAGGATCTAAGATTAATAAATCTTCTTCATTTAAGATTTCAGCCAAATAATAAATAGTAATTAATTGTTCATTCTCTCGGAATCTGGAAACCAGAAAATCGTCTTGCGTGTAAAAATGATCTTTAATTTCAATTTCAAGATTAAGTTCTTCTTGGAATTCTCTTTTTAGACATTCTAAAGTACTTTCCCCGAATTCCAATCCTCCGCCAGGTAATTTAAGAAGATGGTCGCCGGCGTATTCTTCGTGAAGTGCAAGAACTTTGTTGTCTTTTATACAAAGTGCATACACACGAATGTTGATTTTGTCTATCATATATTGTGATTTGCAGTGTCTAAATTAGCAAAATTATTTTTTCCAAGCAATCAACATTTCTCTTTTCCCCGGAGGGCCTTGTCTTTTCTCGACTTCGAAACCTAATTCTATCAAGGCTCTTCGCATAGTTCCTTTCGATGAGTAAGTGGTTAGCAACCCACCAGTTTTCATTTTAGAGGCTACGACTTCAAATATTTCCTTTTCCCAAAGATCAGGCTGAACTCTTGCTCCAAAACAATCGAAGTAAACCAAATCGATAGGAGGCAAGTCCATATTCTTTATGTTAAAGAAATCATCTTTAATTTTCTTAAGATTGAAATTAGAATCCAATTCAACTAATTTTTCCCATTCGGTTTCATGGATTTTCAGAGACAAATCTTTAACAATTGGGTTCGGAAATAATTCAGAATAAGACAATTCTGATGCCTCATGAAAAAAAATTGGATATTTTTCAACCCCATAATAATTAATTTTATGATTTTTATCATTTCGAAAATACGCATCAAATGTTACCAAAACGTTAAGACCTGTTCCAAAACCTAACTCTAAAATATTAATTTCGTAACTATTTATTAAATCTAGTCCATTTTTGATAAATACGTGATTCGCTTCTTGCAAAGCGCCATGTTTAGAATGATAAGTTTCTTCTAATCCATTGATTAATAAAGTTTTACTACCATCATTTGTGCTAATTAGTTCTCTTTTCAAAGTATTTTTTTTCAAATTTAACATAAATTTTGATTATTAAAAAATTATTATATATTTGTAATACCTCAACAAAAAATTAAAAAATGATAATTCAAAAATCTACTAATCCAAGAATTTCAACTTTCGATCCTAATAATTTCGCATTTGGTAACACTTTCATAGATCATATGATTATTTGCGAGTATGAGAATGGAAAATGGGGGGATGTGCAACTTATTCCATATGGCCCTATCGGTTTTACCCCAGCAATGATGGGGGTGAACTATGGGCAAGCTTGTTTTGAGGGTATGAAGGCTTATAAAGATAACGACGGTCAAGTATTCCTTTTTCGTCCAGAAAAGAACTTTCAAAGGATTAACAAATCCGCAAAAAGATTGGCAATTCCTGAGATTTCCGAAGAGATCTTTATGGAAGGACTGAAGGCCTTAGTTGATATCGATAGAGATTGGATTCCGCAAGGAGAGGGAACATCTCTTTATATTAGACCATTATTATTCGCAACAGAAGAAGCGCTTAAAGCTAGAATCTCTGAAAAATATATGTTTGCCATTGTAGCAACACCAGCAAAAAGCTATTATACTGCTCCAGTATCCGTGAAAATCGCAGATCATTATTCCAGAGCGGCAAGTGGAGGTGTAGGTGCTACAAAAGCTGCTGGTAACTATGCTGCGTCTTTCTATCCAACACAATTGGCTATAGAAGAAGGTTATGAGCAAATCATTTGGACAGACGATTGTTCTCACGAGTATTTTGAAGAAAGTGGAACAATGAACGTTTTTGTTAGAATCAACGATACTATCTATACGCCTAAAACATCAGACAAAATTTTGGATGGTGTCACCAGAGATAGTTTTATCCAATTGGCTAAAAAAAGAGGAATTGAAGTTGTTATTGACGATGTTAAAGTCTCTGATGTTATCGAGGCTCAGAAAAACGGAACTTTGAAAGAAGTTTGGGGCGTAGGAACAGCCGTTGTTACAAGCATCTTTGAGGCTTTAGGTTACCAAGGCGAACACCTGACTCTACCTAAACTTTCTGATGAAGAGAGTTTTGCAGCGCAGTTGAAGGCAGATCTTGTCAATATCCAGACTAATAAATCTGAAGATCCTTTTGGCTGGAGATATTTGGTTGAAGAAAATGTATACAGTGTATAGAATTAAATAAAAAGTAAATTGAAAAAGTGAAAACCGGAATTAATTTTCCGGTTTTTGTTTTAATACTGATTAAGTCTTCAAAAATTCTTAATTTTGCCACAGTTTTTTGAGGGATTTCAAAGAACAATATTGAAAAATGAAACAATTATTTTACATCTCCGTTCTGGCATTAGCAACATCGTGCGCAAAACAGACCCTTTCCCAGCATTCAGAAGATCAGTACATGTCTGAAAGCGAAATGGAAGTTTCAAAAAAAAGAAACAAAGAACTAAATACTTTGGAAAGAGCTCAGATTGAAGACTGGATCAAAGCTCAGGATGTAAAATATTATCCAATGGGAATGAACTATTGGGTAAATGTGGAAGGACTTGAGAAACAACCTCGTAAAAATAATGGTGACAAAGTTTCCTATCAGTATGACATCTATGATTTTGATAGAACTAAACTGTACATTATGCCAATCCAAAATAACAACGTAGAATTTGGCCATTTTGTAGAAATGGATGCAGTGGAAGATGTCATCCGATATCTGAAAAAAGGCGAGGAAGCAGAAATTTTAGTACCTTCAGTTTTAGCTTACGGAACCTATGGCGACAACAAAAAAATAACCAACGATATGCCTTTAATCATTAAGGTAAAAGTCTTATAACAACGATATTATAAAACTATGAAGAAAATTATAGCACTTTCTATAACATTATTAACACTATTAAATTGTAAAACATTGGAAATAGACAAAGAAGTTTATAAAAGCTTGCCAGACGGGCTTTACGGTAATTTTGAAACAAGCAAAGGTGAAATCCTTGTAAAATTCGAAGATGAAAAATCTCCGGTAACTGTTGCAAATTTTGTTGGTCTTGCAGAAGGTAAGATCGAGAACAAATCTAAGAAAAAAGGAGAACCTTTCTACGATGGAACTATCTTCCACAGAGTGATCAAAGATTTTATGATCCAAGGTGGAGATCCACAAGGAACTGGTATGGGAGATCCTGGATATAAATTTGCTGATGAGAAAAATGACCTTCAGCACAATGGAAAAGGGATTTTATCTATGGCGAATTCTGGACCTAACACCAACGGTTCTCAGTTCTTTATTACAGAAGTTGCAACACCTTGGTTGGACGGAAGACATACAATTTTTGGTAAAGTGGTTGGTAGTACAGCAACGATTGATTCTATCGCTAACGTAGAAAAAGGCGCTCAGGACAAGCCAAAGACTGATGTTGTGTTAAAAAAAGTAGCAATCTTCGGTAAAGGTGATGCTTACAAACATTATGATGCTGCAAAAATCTTCGCTGAAGGAAAAGCGAAAATTCAGGATAATAACAAAGTTTATCTAGCAAAAGCAGAAGAAGAGAAGCTGAAAAAAGAAAGAGAGTTTGCTGCAAATCAGGAAAAATTAGTAAACGATATGAAAGCCGGAATGCAGGCTACGCCGTCTGGACTTTATTACAAAATCACTAAAACCACAAGCGGAGAAACTGCAAAGGCTGGGCAGACTGTTGCAGTACATTATGCTGGAAAACTAATTAATGGTGATGAGTTTGACAATTCCTTCAAAAGAGGTCAACCAATTGACATTCCTATCGGTGTTGGACAGGTAATCAAAGGTTGGGATGAAGGTATTTTGCTACTTAAAGAAGGTGAAACCGCAACGTTACTTATTCCTCCGGCACTAGGTTATGGAGAGAGAGGCGCCGGTGGTGTTATTCCTCCAAATGCCTGGTTGGTATTCGATGTAGAACTGGTGAAAATCAGTAAATAACTAAAAAAGAGCGAAACTACTTCGCTCTTTTTTTTTATGCTAATATCCGATAAGCTTTTCTTGCACCGGTAATGCAGCTTTCATAATCTTTTTCACTAATTCTTTCATCTAAAAAAGCTTTGAATTCCTGCCACATTAGCCCGGTTTTATCACCATATATCCCAAAGTAATTGAATGTGATATCTTCAAACGCAGGATTTTTCCGAAGCTGTTTCATAATTACATTTCCTCCTAAAGTAGATCCTTCCATCACATAAAGCGCTCCAAAAGCTTCGGCTTCGTTATCAAGATTGTCGGCAATACGATCATTATTAATATCAACATTCAGATTGTTTAGATCGGTTGTTATAGCCATGATTTTTCTGCGTATATCTAGCTTCAATTCAGGATATTTATGTAAAAATTTATTGACTTGAGGCTCATATTTGCTGACGAGGAAATAATTATGAATCAAAAGATTTTTATAATTTTCCAGCGTATAAGACTTGTCAAATATTTTATTGGATTGTAAGCTTTCTTCGGTTTTATCGTGCTCCTGTTTTGTTTCTTCTTTAAGAATTAATGAAATCATAGTTGGGCTTTTGAAATTTTAAAATAAAAGTGGTTCCATTTCCGCTTTCGCTTTCATAAGATATTTTTCCGCCCATTTTTTCCATAAGATGATGCACGATGCTTAGTCCTACACCATTACCATTAAATTCTTTAGCATTGTTCATCCTACTGAATATTTTGAACATTTTTTTGGATTCTTCCTGATCTATTCCGATTCCATTATCCGTAATCTTATAAATCACAACATTGTCATTAGTTTCTCCTACAATTTTCACTTTGGGTTTTTCGGATTTGGATGAGTATTTTACCGCATTTCCGATAACATTGCCAAAAACCTGATAAACCATAGTCTGGTCACCTAAAACTTCCGGGGTATTTTGTATGATTATATCTGTATGTGGAGATTCAAAGCTGATTTTTGAGTCTTCTACAACTTTTGTTATCAAAGAGTCTACCTGAATACTTTTCAGTTTTATTTCAGATTTCTTAATCTTACTCAGTTCCAAAACGTTCAGGATCATTTCACTCATCGTATCAACTTGGTTGGTGATATTATCCAAAGCCTTGCTGACATTTTCAGAACTAGGCAGTCTTTTTGCAAGCTGCGCATTTAGTTTTATGACGGTAAGTGGTGTATTAAGATCGTGAGAAATGGTGTGAGAGAAAGAATCTAGCTCTGCATTTAGTTCCTTTAATTGATTATTGAGGTCTTGTATCTGAGAAGATTTAGTATGTGAAGCTTTTAGAATAACTGATGTTATCCATTTTGCTGACTCAATTTCTTTAATTTTCCACGGTAATGAAGTTCCTTTTACATATTCTTTCCACACTTCAAATGATTTTCTGGGTGAGAATTTAATGATTTCAACGCCGTCTTTTATTTCTGAAGTTGTCTGTTTTTCGGGTTTTCCTGCCCATTTTATTTTATAACCTTGTTCTTTTCTAAGCCAAATGAGCATGTCGGAAGTGTTGTTACATAATTCGCTGATAATAATCCCGCAGCTGGTTTCAGAATTTTCAAGATTTGTCAGAGTACTGCAAAAGGTGTTGGAAATATAAATATTTTCCTGGAAATTATGAAAGTTTTCCTTGCTCCAGTTTATAATCTTTTCAATATCTGTATTATCCGGGGTATTACCTGCTGTCAGGATTTCGTCATTAATTTTTATGATAATTCCATCTGCGTTACAAGTATTCATAATATCATTGATATTATTTTCTAACGCTTTATCGAAACTATCATCATTCAATAAATTCTGACGTAGACTAATATTATTAAGGTTAATTTTCTGATATTCTTGCAATGTTTCAAGAGATCTGTAAGAAGCAAAAGCATTTGCGGAAGCTCTGGTAAGCGTTTCGACAAGTAATCTGGATTGTAAATCAAGATGTTTTGGCTCAGAATTTTGGCATGCAACCATTCCCCAGAGTTCTCCGTTAACAATAATTGATGTACTAAAACTAGCTTCAACCTGAGCATTTTTTAGATATTGGATATGAATAGGAGATGAAGCACGAGTTACAGAATATGTAAGATCAATTTCTTCTTTTGGGATGACACCGAAAATAGGATAAGTTTTTCCGGAAACATGCGATGTTATTCTCACCGGGTTTTTAAGGTATAAAGCTCTGGCCTGCGCAGGAATGTCAGATTCTGGGTAGTGTAAATCGAGATAACTCTCAAGATTCGGTTTAACAAGTTCTTCAATCACATTTCCGCTTCCGTCATACAAAAACTGATAAATCATAACACGGTCAAAATCAATAATTTGTTGGACTTCGTGCAATAAAATTTGCCAGATATTCTTTTCATTAGAATTTCTGAGTATATTTTGTATGGCTGCGTATTCTTTATTAATCTTATGATTGGGCATTACTTTCTCTATCTCGAAAAAAGTCCAACCTTTATGAGTATGAATACTTAAAGTATATTCTTGATTTTTAAAAGTAATATGTTGTATTGCAAGTATTTCGTTATCCGAAAAGTTATTCCAATTAACATCAATATCGAAGTGTGCGAAAAGTACACGGATATCTTTCCCCAAAAGAAAATCAGAATCTACAGAAAAAAAATCTAAGATATTCCCACTATAAAAAGTGATCTTAGAGTCTTGCGAACCCAATAGATAACCATACTCTTGGACTTCTCCACAAATATGTATCGGTTCTTGGTCACAATTAATATATTCTCTCGGATACATATTATGATTATAAGTTTAATCTATCCTTTGTGTTTTGAAGAGTAAAGATAGAAATAATAATTAACTCTGGTTAATTAATTATCTTTAATCAATTTTAATTGCTGTATAAATTATAAGTGACACAATTTCAATAACTAAAATAAAAAAAAGAGATTAGTATGTGTACAATAGTTCCACTATAAGTTTATTTCATATCGTACATCATTAAAGCTGTGATTAATTTTGGCTCAATCAATGTACACTTAGGCGGCATTTTGATTTCTTTGTCAGATATTTTTAGAAGATCTGTAAAGCTTATAGGATATATTCCGAAAGCAACTTTATATTCTCCGCTATCCACTTTTTCTTTCAGTTCGATAATACCTTTGATATCTGAAGTACCTTTCTGATAAATAATCTTATCAGTATGTTTGGCATTTTCAATTCCAAGAATATTTTCAAAAATATATTTGTTTACCAGGTGATGATCCAAGTCATTGTCATTTTTATGTTCTTCACGGATGCTGTGCTTCACATGGAGGCTGTAGAATTTTCCGCTTAGATACATACTAATATGAAATTTCTGAGAAGGATAATATGGTGATTCGCCTTTATCGTGAATCTGAAAATAATCATTTAGTCTATGCAGGAATTCTTCTTCGGTAAGATTATTTAGATCCTTCAATAATCTATTATAGTCATTAATTTTTATGGATTGATTAGAAACAATAAAACTATAAACAAAATTATAATGTTCTGTTCCGTGAGATTTTTTATACTTATCTCTTTGCTTTTTTGCATATTCTGCTACCGAACCAATTCTGTGATGTCCGTCTGCAATATAAAAAGAATCAATAGGATCTAAAACTTCTTTAAACTGCTGAAGCTTAAGTCGGTTATCTATTTTCCAGATTTTATGTCTCACCCCTTTATCATCTGTATAGTTGATGATTGGGACATTTTTCTGTTCGTGATTCATCAGGAGTTCCACCTTGGAATTAGAATGGTAAGTTAGGAGAACCGGCTCCGCTTGCACGCCAACTTTTTCAAGATAGTGGGCCATTTTCATTCTTCTTTCTGTGATGGTAGATTCGTGCTTTTTTATTTTTCCATCCCAAAAATCGTCTACACTCACGAGACCCATTAAACCACGGAAACTAGTTTTATTTGGTAAAATTTGTTCATATAAATAATATGCAGAATCATCCTGTATCAGTTTCTTGTCCTGGAGAAGTTCTTCAAAATTAGATCTTATCTTCCGGAGATTCCTGTCTACATCTTTAGATTTGCTTACAACAGCAGGTTTTATCATCTGTACATAAGAATCATCTACTTGAGCTTTTTTATTGATTTCTTCTTGAGTGAAATTATCTAAAGAATAAGTAGGAAAAACATCAATAAAATCAGTATTAGGTCTGATTCCTCTAAATGGTTTAAATACTGGCATATATTATAGTTCGTCTTTTATTTTAATTATCTGCTCTGCAAGTTCCTCAGCTATTCTGTTCTGAGCTTCCAGTGTATTACCTCCAATATGTGGAGATAATGACAATGCAGGATTCATAAGTATTTCTATTTCCGGATTGGGTTCATTTTCAAAAACATCCAGTGCAGCACCCGCAACTTTGCCTCTTTCGATAGCATCAATAAGGGCTACTTCATTCAGGACTCCACCTCTTGCAGTATTGGCAATAAAAACTCCTTCTTTCATCATAACAATCTGTTCGTTATCAATAAAATATTCTTCTGTATTAGATATATTGATACTTATAAAATCAGATTTTTTTAAAACCTCATCTAAATTTACGGATTTAATTTCGAAATGCAAAGATTGTCCATCGAAGAAAGAAATTTTTACATTTTCGGTTTTTGGAGTTCTGTTATAAGCTACGATAGACATCCCTAAGGAGATTCCTATTTTTATCACTTCCAGACCTATATTACCCATTCCTATGACACCTAATGTTTTGCCGGAGAGTTCTGTAGCATTATTAAAAGATTTCTTTAAAGTGTTGAATTTGGTATCGCCTTCCAGGGGCATTAGTCTGTTACTTTCGTGGAGAAATCTTGCTAATGAAAAGAAATGAGCAAAAACCAATTCCGCCACGGATTTACAAGAAGCTTTCGGAGTGTTTATGATATAAATACCTTTATCAATGGCATAATCTACATCTATATTATCCATACCAACACCACCTCGTCCTATGATTTTTAGATTAGGACATTCATCAATCAGATTTTTTCTGACTTGCGTAGCACTTCTTACAAGTAGAACATCTACATTATTTTCATTAATGAAATTGCTCAGATGTTCGGCAGAAACTCTGGCATCCAAAACCGTAATATCAGCTTCTTTCAAAAGTTGAATTCCCTTTTCGGAGATTCCATCATTTGCTAATACAATCATTGTTTAATTCAAAAATCTTTTAGTTATTGACTTTCCTCGACTTGTTTGAGTTAAAATTCAAGGTTCGCTAAGATACGATTTTTTCTTGTGATTAACATTACATTAACAAAAAACGTCCTCAATTACCTGAGGACGTTTTTACTTATAGAAGTAAACTTATAAACTTTTCATTACATCTACCAAGGCCTGTACACTTTCTATTGGCATTGCATTATAGATACTTGCTCTGTAACCGCCAACACTTCTGTGACCATTAATGCCGCTGATTCCTGCAGCTTTCCACGCGGTGTCAAAAGCTTCTTTTTTGGATTCATCGGTTAGCGTGAATGTCACATTCATAAAAGAACGGTCTTCAACCGCCGCTACACCCTGGAAGTTTGGATTTCTGTCGATTTCATCATAAAGCAATTTGGCTTTTTCATTATTTTTTTTCTCAGCAGCTGCTATTCCTCCATTTTCTTCCAGATGTTTCAATGTAAGATAAGATGCATAAACAGCAAAAACCGGAGGTGTATTGGACATAGATTCTTTATCAATATGAACAGAATAATCCAAATAGGTAGGGATATTTCTTCCCGTTTTTCCGAGAATCGATTTCTTCACGACTACCAGTGTTGCTCCTGCAGGACCCATATTTTTCTGCGCACCGGCATAGATAAGGTCAAACTGCGAAAAATCAATTTGTCTGCTGAAAATGTCGGATGACATGTCGCAAACCATCAGCGCATCCACTTTAGGAAATTCTTTCATCTGAGTTCCGAAAATCGTATTGTTGGATGTACAGTGGAAATAATCATATTCTAATCCTACAGTATAATCTTTTGGAATAAAATTGTAATTTGCTTCTTTTGAAGAAGCTACGACATCTACATTTCCTAATTTCTTAGCTTCCTTTATAGCGCCAGAGGCCCACGTTCCAGTATCTGTATAAGCAGCTATACCATCAGTTTTAAGAAGATTGAAAGGAACCATCAAAAACTGAAGGCTTGCGCCACCCTGAAGATAAAGAACTTCATAATCGTCGCCCAGATTCATCAATCTTTTTACAATTGCCCTCGCTTCATCCATTACTGCTACGAATTCTTTGCTTCTGTGCGATGTCTCAAGAATGGATAATCCCATTCCGTTGAAATCAAGGATAGCTTCCGCAGCTTTCTGAAAAACTTCCTGAGGAAGAATACTTGGACCTGCACTAAAATTATGTTTTTTCATTTATGGTAAGTAATTTGGTGTTAGGATTTAGGTGAAAATTCTTTAGCTTAAAGCCAATTGCAATTGGTCAGCAGCAGAATTACTCGTTGTGAAGAAATGCTTTCTTGGCTAGTAACTGATCTTCAGATTCTACATGATCTTCATCTGGCACACAGCAGTCTACAGGGCACACCGCGGCACACTGTGGTTCTTCGTGAAAACCTTTGCATTCCGTACATTTATCTGTAACTATAAAATAATAATCATCGCTAACGGGTTCCTGAGCGGCATCTGCATTCACGGAAAGACCGGATGACAAAACCACCATTCCTTTCAGGGCTGTTCCTTCTGATGCTTTCCAGTCTACGGCTCCTTCATAAATAGCGTTGTTTGGACATTCCGGTTCACAAGCGCCACAATTAATACATTCGTCTGTTATCTTGATAGCCATTGCTATATTTATTTATATTTTTGCACAAAATTACAAAAAAAAAGCCAGCTATGCTGAACGAAAACAAAATTTTGGGACTTGAAAGATTAGGTCAATTCATTATCGAATTTTTTTCAAAAAATGATGATAATTATAATGAAAAAGAAGAACGCCTGGCTTATCTCATGACGCGTTCCGAAATCGAAAACCCTTGGTTTACACAAGAGAATCAAAGATTCAATTTGGAACAATGGGCAAGTCTCTTTACAAAAGACAATATTGAAAACTGGCTTTCCAAATATCCATTATCAAATTCATCCAAAAGAGTAGGGCTCATATTGGCCGGGAATATCCCGTTGGTTGGTTTTCACGATATTATTTCGGTAGTGTTGAGTAACCATATTCCTGTCATCAAATTATCTTCAAAAGACCGATTGGTTTTGCCTTTTTTGTTAGAATTATGGAATGAATTTTCTAATAATAAAATTGAATATCAGATTGTGGAGAAGCTGGTAAACTTTGATGCTGTGATTGCAACCGGAAGTAATAACACAGCCAGATATCTGGAGTATTATTTCAAAGATAACTTAAGTATCATTAGAAAAAACAGAACTTCTGTCGCTGTTTTGAAAGGCGATGAAACCGATGAAGAATTACAATTGTTAGCCGATGATATTTTCCGATATTATGGATTAGGATGCAGAAATGTAACCCGAATTCTGATTCCTAATGATATGAAATTGGATAGATTGTTTGAGAATTTCATCAATTATAAAGATATTATCAATCATAATAAATACGCCAATAATTATGATTATAACAGAGCAATATATCTTTTAAATCAGGATCTATTCTGGGATAATAATTTTGTGATGCTGAAGGAAGATGAGAAATTGTTCAGCCCGTTGTCTGTGATTAATTTTTCACGTTATGAAACCTTGGAAGAAGTGAAGCAATTTTTGGACACCAACAAAGACGAAATCCAAACTGTTGTTGCAAAACCAGAATTGGGATTAGAATCCATCGGTTTTGGAGAAACGCAAAATCCGTCGTTGGATACTTATGCGGATAATATAGATACAATGGCTTTTTTGAGTGTGATTTAATGACTTTATAAAAAACAATAATTCATAAAAAACGGAGTCCGAAAGGCTCCGTTTTTGTTTATGTTTAAGCAGTCAAAGATTCTCGCTTCAGTTTCTTATCAAATACAAAAGGAAGAAAAGGAACAACTGAACCTATCAAATAATAAATAATTCTTAAAACACTCCAACGGTATTTGAAAGCTGCAGCAATCAGAACCGCAAAATAGAAGACAAACAGCCAACCGTGTACCCAACCCATATATTTGACAGCTTCCGGAATATCAAAAATGTACTTCAAAGGCATTGCAATCAGCAACAAAATCAAATATGAAATAGCTTCTACCAGAGCAGTATGACGATAAAGATTGATTAGTTTGAATTTTTTTCCTTCTAACATTGTATTCTGATTTGAAATAATAATTGCTATTAAAAAGACAAAGAAACGGATTCCATTCAGGAAGTTCAAAGTATTCTTTTATAAAAAATCATCAATTGCAAAACAGTCTAAGTACGATTTTAAAAAAAATCAACAAACAAAATAAATGTTATACTCTGTAACAACTATTTTTTAAAACTTATGTTCATTAGTGATTTCTCTGCATACCTGAAAACAAGTTCTATCTTTGTCAAATATCTACTAAATTACAATGAAACTCTCAACCAAAATACTTATTTTACTCGTAGTGCATTATTAA
>NZ_RJTU01000093.1 GCF_003730015.1 Epilithonimonas hominis
CAGTAGAAAAAAATAAGCGATGAAATTCGATCTATCCTTTACCAATAAAGAGATTACGCCTTGGGGAGGAATGGTGTTTTTAAAGCAAATGTTGGACAAAATCGGCTTTAGAGAGCAAATTGAAAAATGCGAATCTTTACCTGTGTCACTTTCCAATAATTCTTATAAAAAAGAAGTTTTGCTTGAATCTTTTATTACGAGTATTTGGTGTGGCGCCAATCGTTTTTTGCACACAGAAATTACCCGTGCAGATAAGGCTCTTGGGGAAATATTTGACTGGCGAAAGACCCCTGCTCAGGACGCATATAAACGCTATTTTGGCAAGTTTACACAACACATCAACCAGCAAGTTGGGCATCATTTTTTCAGTTGGTTTTTTCAGAATTTGAACCTCAATTATTTTACGTTAGACATTGATTCATCTGTAATTACTCGATACGGAGAGCAAGAGGGAGCAAAAAAAGGCTACAATCCTAAGAAAAAAGGAAGAAACAGCCATCATCCTATCATTGCATTTGTGAACGATGTAAAGATGGTCGCTAATTTTTGGCTCAGGAGCGGTGATGCTTCTTCGGCAAATAATTTTGTAGGATTTTTAGAAGAAACACTCTTAAATTTTGGGGATAAGAAAGTAGGATTAGTTCGTTTGGATAGTGGTTTTTTCCAGAAAGACATTATGGATTATCTTGAATTAAAAACACTCCAATACATCATCGCTGCAAAATTTACTCACCCCATTCAACACTTGATAGACCAGCAAGATTTTTGGATAAAAGTTGATGAGGGCATCGAAATTTGCGACAAATATTATCAAGCAAAAAACTGGGAAAAGCCAAGAAGGATAGTCATTGTAAGGCAAAAAATAGCACAACGGCCGAATGCGGCAGGCCGAATATTAAGCCTGTTTCCGGAAGATGAAATCCATAGAAATTATCGCTATTCAGCCTATATTACCAACCAAGAACAATCGGCAACAGATGTTTGGAGAACGTACCGAAACAGAGGCGATGCAGAGAATAGAATCAAGGAATTAAAGGCAGATTTTGGAGCCGAAAGTTTTAACCTTAAAGGCTTTTTCCCTACAGAAGCTGCACTTATATTTTCGATGATTGCTTATAATCTGATGTCAATTTTCAG
>NZ_RJTU01000027.1 GCF_003730015.1 Epilithonimonas hominis
CCCGAACTCAGGTTAATTAAGTTCAAAAAAGGATTAGAAGAATCGGGAGTTCCAGGGTTCAATACAAGAATTTATTTAGTCGAAGGAGCGCACAAAATTGATGAAAAATCATATCTGGAATTATCAGATGGAGGTAGCCATTCTTTGAAAATTTCCTCAGATGAACTTTACGGAAATCCTAGTTGTCCTTGTTGTGCAAATAATTACGCATTAGCGACTTGCCAGTGTGGTGGTATTCATTGCATTTCGGGACAAGGCGAAAGCAAATGTCCATATTGTGGAAATGTTGGCTATTATGGGGTTTCAGAAGGCGGTTTTGATATTAACAGAACTCTAGGATAATATGGAAGATCTTTTAAAACAGTTATTAGTGGAAAACAGCATTGCTGAAAGTAAAACTACCAATAATACAATTTCAAAACTAATTGACAATACCCGAATTATAGGCTTGGCAAATTCTATTTCGGCAACAAAAAAGCAAATCTTAGAAATATTTAATATGTACAAACAAAGCGAGGATTTTAAAGAAAAACATATTGCAATAGATAATGCCAACGCGAAGCGTGAATATGAATATTTCTTTAATATGGAGGACTTTCCTGATCTTGTGATTACCAAAATTGTTAATTTGGATTCAACAGGGTTACAATTTGATGCGGAAAAAAATAGAATTTACGGAACTCCACCTGTTGCTTGTAATGCCGATTTGCACGTCATGTTTTTTCATAAGTCCGATGAAAACCTAACGGAGGATGCAAAAGTAATTCCTTTTATTGTTAATGCAGATCCAAAGGACTTGTGGAAGAATATTCCAAGTAATAAGGATATAATTTATGCTAAAGAAGATGAATTATCCTTAAAAGCAAATTTTTTAGATAAGAAAATTGTAGTTGCCTCCAAAAGGGGACGGTCTCATGCGCATGATGGTACTTCACGAGATGATCATTTCTCTGTAGCAAAATTACCTGATGATTGGGCATTGGTTGCCGTTGCTGATGGAGCCGGCTCTGCAAAATATGCAAGACAGGGTTCGAAAATCGCAACTGAACATTTGCAAGAATATTTCAGTAATGAAGAAGTTTTAAGAAATTTGTCCTCGTTTGTTACATTATACCAGAATAGTGAGAATCTATTAGTAAATCCTGAAAGTGTTGAAGATGCTGTTTCTCAAGAAAACAAGGTGGTATCCGATTCAGACATCCCTAATTATTCAGCAGATGTCAAACAAGATCTAGAGCAAGTAAATCTTTCAAGTTCTCAAAATTTCGATGAAGTAAAAGAAAATCTTGCTGCTAATGAAGGTGATAATTCAAATGATGATGATAATACACCTCCAGATAATTCAAACCTTGCACGAGATCCAAAAATAGATGCTAAATCATCTATTGTTAATGTTCTTTATAAATCCGTAAGAAGCGTATTTCAAAAACTTCAAGACTTTTCATCACATGAAAACATGACTTTGAAGGATTTAAATACAACATTGATTTTTGCTTTAGCCAAGAAATTTGATTTTGGTTATGCAATTCTAACTTTTGGCGTCGGAGATTGTCCCATAAATATTCTTTCGAACGATGAACAAACCATTGAATTGCTTAATTACATGGACGTAGGTGAATTTGGAGGCGGAACAAGGTTTGTAACAATGCCTGAAATCTATTCGAATCCAAATATGGGTAGTCGTTTCGCACTAAATTTCTATAAAGATTTTTCTAAGTTATTTTTGATGACAGATGGTATCTACGATCCCAAATTTATTACCGAAAACAAATTGGAAGATTTCGAAGCATGGAAAAACTTTTTAGATGATCTTGATGGTAAAAATGAAGATGGAGCAAAAGTAGATTTTTCTAATGATGAAAACGTAGACAGGCAACTGATGACTTGGATGGATTTCTGGAGCAAAGGAAATCACGACGACCGCACATTAGCAATTATTTATTAAGATTATGTCAGTACAAAAAGTTAATTCAATAATTGATGCTTCAAAATCTTACGAATATGTAGATAACGGCAGTCCGAAACAAGGCGGGGTGAAAGATGTATATTTTTCACCGGATAAAAAATATGTTGTTGCATTTTATAGAGATAAAAAGCCAGAACCTACCCCTATACAGAAACAGCAACAAAAGGAAAGGATTGTTAAAATAGTTAGTACTTATTTAAAAAATATCAAAAGTGGCAATGTACCAGATTATTTTCTTGATGAAATTTTCAGATGGCCTACTGATGTCGTTGAAAAAAATAACCAATTAGGAATAGTTGTTCCTATTTATCTGAACAAGTTCTTCTTTGCCAAAGGCTATAAAGGGAATGACATGATAAAAGGTGGGGAAAAAGTAGGCAAATGGTTTACGTCTCCGTCTTTTCGTAATAACCAATATCCTTTATCTTTAGACAAGTCAGAATTAGGAGATTGGCTCAGTTATTTTCAGATTGGTATTAACATTTCCAGAGGTGTAAAAAAAATGCACCAAATGGGTCTCGCACATTCTGACTTATCTTATAACAATGTTTTGGTAGATCCGGTTACTAAGTCGGCTTCAATTATTGATATTGATGGTTTAGTGGTTCCAGGTTTATTCCCACCCGATGTTATCGGAACTGCAGATTTTATCGCTCCCGAAGTGTTGTCAACAAAACACTTGAATATTTCAGATCCCAACAGGAAATTGCCTAGTCAGAAAACAGATCTTCATGCACTTGCGGTTTTAATTTATATGTATCTCTTAAGAAGACACCCTTTACGAGGCGGTAAAATTTGGGATCTAGATGCAGAAAAAGATGAAGTGATGGCTATGGGTGAGAAGGCAGTTTTTGTGGAACACCCAACGGATAATGTTAATAGAGTAAAAGTTGACCATTTAAAAAAATGGGATGTGTTTTGGGGTGATCCAAAGAAAATTCCATTCACCGTAACGGGCCCATATCTGTCTGAATTATTTAAACGGGCATTTATTGATGGATTGCATAACCCAATGCTTCGTCCTATAGCAAACGAATGGGAAACAGCTTTATTAAAAACGGTAGATCTCATTCAGCCATGTCATAATCCGAATTGTGATGAAAAATGATATGTTTTTGATAATACTTCAAAGCCAAAATGTCCTTTCTGTGGCACTCCGCATAAAGGCAGTTTGCCTGTTTTGGATTTATATTGCAAAACAAAAAATGATGTATGGAAACCTGAAAACCACAGATTAATGGTTTATCACAATCAATATCTTTTCAAATGGCATGTTTCGCGAAATGTTATTAGAAACGAGGGTCTTACAAATAATGATAAAAAGCCGGTAGGATACTTTACTTTCTATCAAAATAAATGGGTTCTTGTTAATCAATCTTTAACGGGCATGAAAGATCTTACTGAACAAAAAGAAATTCCAATCAATTCTATGGTTGAATTGACTCACGGAAAAAAAATCCTCCTATCCAATGAAGAAGGAGGTAGACTAATATACGTAACAATGGTAAACTAAAAATTAAATTATGAATAACAGTATTATTGATTTGCACCCAGGACTTATAGTAGGTTTTGCGGTAGTTATTATTATCATGTTACTTCTAGACTTAGGTGTATTTAACAAGAAAAGTCATGAAGTATCTTCAAAAGAAGCATTTTGGTGGTCAATCACTTGGATTGCGTTATCTATGGTGTTTTCGGGTGTAGTTTATTGGTTATATAATCAAGACGAAGGTGGGCATGCTTTAGCAATAGAAAAATTCACTCAATATCAGACCGCCTATTGGGTAGAGAAAGCTTTATCAGTAGACAACTTATTTGTGTTTATTCTAGTTTTTTCCTTTTTTAATGTTCCAAAGTATTTACACCACAAAGTGCTTTTTTGGGGTGTTTTAGGAGCTATTATCTTACGTGCGATTTTCATTTTTGCGGGAGTAGAACTTATTAATAAGACATATTTACAGCAGTTTATCCAGAATGATAGTGCGTTACATTATTGGATTTGGACGATAGTTGGTATTTTATCAATTTTTTTAGGTTTTAGATATCTAAAAGAAGAAAAAGCATTTGAAATACTCGCTGTCTCTTTTGGCGTGCTTCTTTTGATCGGAGTAAATGTGAAATATCTAGTAGATGTAAATACTTTACAATTGCCTGAAATTAATATTGTTTTGACATTGTTTGGTCTGTTCTTAGTTTATGCAGGTATCAAATCTTGGAAAGAAGCATCTGGAGGAGATGATGAAGAAAGTGATTTTGGGAATTCAAAAGGAGCAAGGTTAGTAAAATTCTTTTTTAAAGTAAGTGATAACTTTGATGGAGCAAAATTTTTCACCATTCAAAATGGGGTAAAAATGGCGACCCCATTATTAATAGTAATAGCAGTAGTTGAATTTACAGATTTACTTTTCGCTGTAGATTCAATTCCAGCAATTTTTGCAATTTCTAAAGATCCATTCATCCTTTATACTTCAAATATTTTTGCAATTTTAGGTCTTAGATCTCTTTATTTCTTATTGGCGAACTTTATTCACATGTTTAGCAAACTACCTTATGGTTTGGCTTTTGTCCTTGCTTTCATTGGTTTCAAAATGTTAATAGCACCTGTAATTCACATACCATCCCCTGTTTCTCTTGGAATTGTTGGTGGGATATTGATTTTGTCAGTAGTATTGTCAATCGTCTTTCCAGAGACTAAAGAGGATTTAACCCAAATCACGCAGTTGAAATTTTTTGAGATAAGTCTATGGGGTAATCCCAAATTCCGACGAACCATTTTCTGCGTTTTTTGGTGAGTGCAATCTTCAGTTTGAGTGTGTCACCTACTTTTTCAAAATATGCTCCAATAGCAAAGGTTCT
>NZ_RJTU01000088.1 GCF_003730015.1 Epilithonimonas hominis
TTTAAGCTATTTTCTCCCAAAAAAATCCCCTTTTCTTTACTGCTCTTCTGCGCTGCTCATCAATTCTGATTTGCGGGTGCAAAGGAACGCTTATTTATTAAACCTACCAACTTTATCCCTAATAATTAAACAAATATTTGATAACACCACTGAAAATCAAAAAGATTAATTTTATCTTTACCTCAATCATCTTTTAACCTGGCTAAGATGTAAAAGCAATAATGGCTATTTTTTTATTCCTTAAATTCGGATTCTCATCCCAACCATCCTGCTCACATATAAGCGCTTTGCTAAATCACAACCATTTTACACACAAAAATCCGAAAGATTCAGAGCATTATAATAATTATATTGACTTCTTATAATGATTTGTAAGGTAGCTCAAGCACTTTTTTCTTTTCCCTCTCCGAATGTTGTTTCTTTTGCTTGCTCTTTAAACTAGGCTTTATCAATTTGTAGATACTGAAAATCCGTTACTCCATACAAATCGAAGGTAAGGTCTGCTAAACAGTGATGTATGATTATGATTGAATCCTAAAATCCTAAGTACTTTATTTATCCGAATTAAGCCTATTTAAACCCTAACACCCCGATTGAGTGAAAGGAGATAACAGTTTTATCTACACGTATGTTTTACTAAAAATATAAAACAATTATAAAATCAATGTAGTTTTAGATAAGCTACATTAAGCACAAAATTTTTATTAAAATTACTACTAGAAAGTATGTTTGTAAAAAAATTATTTATTAACAGCGGTTAAAAATAAATTTATTGATAGTAAAACAAAGCGAATATGATTGGAATAGTAAATAATTAACAGATGGTAAGCATACATCTTATCTTATATCAAATCTTTAATATTTTATATACCTGATAAATACGACCCTTATTTATTGATTATTATGGTTTTAGATATGTCATTTATGGATCAATCTCAAACCTTGGGGAGGAAAATAAAAATGATAACTTTGGTAAATGTTAAACGATGCTGAAATTCTGAAATTATTTTTACCTGAATTATTAATCGAACACTTCGATATTATAAAATTTGAAGAAGAAAATAAGATTTTACATATCTAACCTGTTGTGCATTTAG
>NZ_RJTU01000020.1 GCF_003730015.1 Epilithonimonas hominis
TATATCGAGGATTCATTTAATTTTTTTTGAAGCAATAACTTTAATTGATTTAGGTGAGTAGTTTCTATTAAAAATGTACTTCCTATCACTATTTTTAGACCAATAATTTCCAAGGATAAGTAATATTAGAATTAAATTAACTATCAAAAGATGTTTTATTTTCATAAGAGAAAAAAATTGCTAATGCTGTTATTAAAATAAGTGTAACATTAATAATAAAATGTATTTCAAAAGATAATCCATTTAAAACCCCACCACAACCACAAACCTCATAACGATTAGAAATATTTAAAAAGGTTATGTATATCGTAAAAACAATAAACAACCAAAAACTTATTTTTAATCCCTTATTCTTAGAAAATACTAAAAAAATTATATTCCCTAACTCAATAAACAATACAAAATATGCCAATATTCTTGCGGAGTTAGGAGAATATAATCCCGACTTGAAAATATTACTAATAAATGCTGAAATATCAAGCGCTTTATTAACAAAAATATAAATAAGAAAAAGGATCAAAAAATAGTATATAAAATCCGAAACCGTTTTTTTATTTTTTGATTTCGATGTAGTTATCATTTTCTAATAAGTATTTTTTCATTTTAGCTTCCCGACTCTTAATGTAATCGCTTGGTAGCGGTTGCGCTAACTTCATATAATCACCATCTGGATAAGTAATGATATTCTCCCGTAACTTTTTAACGGGATCTATTTTGTAAGCATTAAAAGCCTTATAATATTTTTCTTTTGTAGTCTTAATACCTTTTGTAAAGATTTTAGGAACAAAATCTTTTTGGTTTGTTTTTTCTAATCCTACCATTGTAAAGATGTAGGAGTTACTATCATCCTTTGCTTGAACTATCAAACCCGGTAATCCACCAAACTTATATGGTCCAAATGGCAGAGATATTTCTACAGTAAAAAAAACTTCCCACTTTCTTCCACCCACAGTAGCTGTGGCTTTTTGGCAATCGTAATCACCTATCCTTATTTTTTCAGAAAGTATGCTCCATTTTGCATCCTTTCCATCCAAATATGTAAATACATCACCATCTAAAATCTGAAACATTTCATATGTAGCATTTTGTTTCAACACTCCTATATTAAAATTGGGATATTTCATCTTTCTTGTATCAAAATTTACACTACCTCTAACATCAGATTCCTTTTTCATTGAAAGGTATACCGAATCGTTTTTCAAATATGTGTAATTATAAAACTTTGAAGATTTTTTGGGAATATCAATATCAAGTACATATAGGTCTAAATCGGCAGAATCCTGCTTTACATTGGACTTCGATTCTAATTGATAAAAAACTCTAACTGAATTCTGTCCATTTATTTTCAAAAAAGCACAAAGAATAACTAATATCAACAATCTGTTCATTTTATTACATTTAAAAGGCCATTGAAATAACTCGTCTCAAATGGCCATTAATCCTTAGTTAGTTAGTCACAAAAAAACCTTTGGCAGTAAAACCGCCACTTGTAACACCGCAAACTGTTTCTGTAGTTGGATTACAATAACCACCACCATCAGGTGGTACATTCGCTAACAACTTTGAGGATGAAGCGATTGTTGCCGTCACAATGCCTAAAGCAACTAATGACAATTTAATTATGTTTTTCATAAAAAATTTGTCTTCTCTCTAAAGGATTATTTTAATTCAAAATTAGACGGACGAGAGAAGCACGTTTTTAATCCGTTAATTTTAAAATAGAAATATACAGGTCGAAAATAATTGAATCGAAGATATGGTGCAAATAAAGACAGTCCTTAATCATAAAATTTATAGTTTAGGACGTCAATAGAAATAATTTATTAGATTATGCAATTAATAACCAAGTATTTACATTTTTTTTAATTTGACAATCAAAATGATTTTTTGGTTTTACTGCAGATTATGTGATGTACATAAATTTCGCTCAGTTGAAAAGATTATTGATGAAAACGAAAACAATGAAAAAGTATTGATATGAAATCATTCCTTATGTGAAATTTATCTCAAAGACACATCAAACACAAACAAATTTGATCAGCTGAAACCACATCTCAGTTATTTAAATAGAATATGGAATGCAATACTTTCTTAATTAAAAAACATTTCTTTTCATCTTTGCTCCTTGCATAACTTGCTGGGTCTGAAAAATCTCCTTAAGATTCTCCATATCTCTACTTACTTTTGTATCCATAATTTTTGCATAATGCTGTGTAGTCTTTATGCTCTTATGACCAAGCATTTTGCTCACGCTTTCAATAGAAACTCCATTTGAAAGTGTAACTGTAGTCGCAAAAGTATGTCTTGCAATGTGGTAAGTCAATTCTTTATCTATATCACATATATCAGCAATCTCTTTCAAATAGGCATTCATTTTTTGATTGCTGAGAACGGGTAAAAGATTGCCAGAGTTGAGGCAGGTTTTATGGTCTTTATATTTTTCAATGATACCTTCTGCTTGCGGAAGTAATGGAATATTAGAGGTGGTTTTAGTTTTTTGTCGTTTCGTGAAAATCCACTTATTGCCATCTAACCCAAGATTGATATTTTTATGGGTCAATTTCTTTGTATCAATATAGGCAAGACCTGTAAAGCAACTAAAAAGGAAAATATCTCGAACTTGAGAAAGACGCTCATTTTTGAAATTCTTTGTCGAAAGTCGTTCCAATTCATCCTCATTTAAAAATACACGAGTAACTTCATTGAATTTAGATTGATAATTGAGATATGGATCTTTATCAAGCCAGCCATTCGCTAAACAAATCCGAATAATCTTTCCAAAATTTTTCAAATATTTCACCGCCGAATTATTGTTGCAACCTTTTTCTGTTTGTAGATAAAACTCAAAATCGTTAAGAAAGGCGTAATCAATTTTCTTTATATCAATATCATTGGTTTTGAATTTCCATTTTAAAAATGCTTTGGTGTGGCTCATACAGGTTTTGTACCTACCAAGTGTTCCGATGGCAAATTCTTTACCCACCAATTTTTCCATCCTATTGTTATGATCTTGAAAAATTGGGAGGAGCATTCTGCTTTTGATATCCGTTCCGAGTAATTTATTTTTGAGCGATTCACAAGTGATCAAGTCTTTATCCTTCATCAACTCGTGGTAGGCGTCATATACCCTCTGTTCAAAAGTTTTAAGATAGAAATTAAACGATTTAATCGCTTCGGAATTTCCATTCAACTGCTGACCAGCCGAATTCCATAAATGTGGTTTTGTGGTTCTTTTAACGCTTATTTCGGTAACGCGTCCATCGATGGTAATTCGTAAATAAATTGGAGCTTCACCTTGGGAGTTTATCTTCGTTTTTTTGACGTAGAAAAGTAGGTTGAAAGATTGGTTCATTTTGCCGTATCATTTTGGAGTTAAAATTAATCTGAAATAGTCGTTCCTTAACAAAA
>NZ_RJTU01000009.1 GCF_003730015.1 Epilithonimonas hominis
GTGGTTTAAGGAGAGACTATTTAAATATTACCTATTGTAAATTAAAAAGTTTTTATAGCTATTTATTTTTGCCCAATAGATAATCCATAGAATAAAACCGATTAAGTTTAAATAAGGAATGATATTGAGAATACACATCGCTATACCTATACTATGACCCGGTTTTATTTCTCCAAAATATAGATTCCTGCTTTTAGCTTCTTTTTCTAATGAATCTGAAATTTTATTAACCACGATAAAATGCCAGATTAAATTAAAAACAGGAATTAACAAAAGCCAAAGACTTACCTCGGTAATTGTTTTGTTTTCTTTTCTTATTTCTTTTAGAGTTGCCTGAAGAGTATTGATATATAAGATATAAGGAATTATGAAAATTCCAAAAATGATTGCAACAATTAGTAAATGTTGCCAACTTAAAGATAGAATTATAATCATAGATATAATTATTTAAAATGAATTTCATTATTTACATTGTCAATTTCAATTTTTCCAAACCGTTCCAAAACAGTTTGTCCGAGCAAAAGCGGGGCGTTCACATTATCAACTACCGTAGCTTTTACATCTTCCAAAATCATATTTCCGATTTTCACTTCACGCAGATTGATTTTTGTTCCTTCAGAAATTCTGCCTGTTGCATCTTGAAAATATTCCACATCTAAAATATCTTCCTTTGTTAAAGTTCCTTGTCTATATAAAACGGTTGCTTCCGCAGGCGAAATACAAATACTACTTGCTCCCGTATCAAAAATAAAACGAAGTTTTATTCCGTTAATATCAATCCAAATATAACGGACACCGTCTTCTCTTTCCATTTGTACAATATTTTTGTTTTCATCGGAAATATCTGTTGCTACGGCGTTGATATTGATTTCATTAATATTTTGATTTTGGGAATTTTTATGTTCGCCCTGATTTCTTTCATATTCTTTACTTTCCGGATGGTTACAACCCAAAAGAAATATCAATGACAAAATTCTGAAAAATTGTTTTTTCATTACTTTTGGTAATTAGGTATAGTCTGTAAATCTTTGATATATAAAGTATCATTAGTTGACGATATTTTGAAACTTTCTTTATTTTTTTCAAATAAAATATTGGAATAATCTTTCTTCTGATACTTGTAATATTCGTTAATACTGCTTGGATTAGCTTTAAAAATAAAATTGGTAACACTATCAATTTTAGAATTTTTCACTAATTTTCCATTGATTTTATTTTTTGTTGAAAAATCAACCTCTCCGTTCGGTTTGGGATTAATCTCCGAAATTACGTTTTCTAGTGGCTGTTCTGTTACCGTTTGTTCTTCTTGTGGTTCATTATAAACAATTTCTTTTTCTTGTTTTTTAAAGAATTGAAACCAAACCAATCCAGCAATTGCACATAACAACAATATTGTCTGAACTAAAGCAACTACTTTAAAAATATCCAACTTATATTCCTTATCTTCTCTTTCTCTGTATTGGTTATTCCAGTTATGTTTTGGTTGAAAAGTTTCTTTAACATCGGCACTTGGTTTTGGTTGAGAAATGGAATTAATAATATTCGGTGTTTTCAAACTTCCGACATTTTCTCTGAAAACTCTTTTGTTTTCATTGTGAATTCGCTTTACTTCATCTAATTTTTTACCAGATTTTAATTGATTGGAAAGCTCATCTATTTTTCGTGAAAAACTGTTGTAAAATTCATTGACTTTATTCAAATCCTTTTCAGAATCTCTTATTTTCTGGTCGTTTTCCCGATGCTTTTCTTTGTTCTTCTCAATTTGAGATTTAAAATCATCGTAGGTTTTCTTTCGGGATTCTTCCAATTTTTGTTTTTCTTTGGAAAATTCATCTAATGATTCCTGTATTTTGCGATTTCTTTCTTCTGCTAATTTTCGGATTTCGGTTTCAAAATTATTTTCATCGACAGTTGAAAATATCCCTTTTTGTCGAACAAACTCTGCTACTTCTTTGCTGTCTGTAAAATAAATAGTATCGTAAACATTCAGTAAATCAACTGATTTTTTGAAAAACGATTGTAAAATATTATCATTTGTTCTGCAAAAAACGATCAAATTTTTATTGGTTACTTGTATAAAGTTGAGATTGTCAATTTCTCTTAAATGAAAATTGAGTTTATCAAAATCTTTTGGTTTGCACTCTTTTACATCAAATTTGTCCGAATGATTTACTGTAATTGTATCATCTTGAACATTTTTTTGAACTAAATTTTGATGAAATTCGTTCAGATTTTGGATAATGATATTCTCCTCCGCGATCTTATCTACAAACAAAATACTCGAACCAATGAATGAACCTCCTCTTGCCGAAGTCGGTTCTTGTGCATAGGTATAAATTGTATAAGCAATCATATTATATCCGTCTTTGTATTCCTTTCGGATAGAATATAATTTGCTCTTAGGATATACCAAGATAGAACCTCGTATATCAAATGCTTTTATGCCCTTAATTGGATTTCCTGAAAAAAAAGTTTGGGTAAATCCGTTTGGATTCCCGAAAGTTCCAAAAGCGATTAAATTAATATTGCTCATTAATTTGTAATGCTAAATTTTATACGTTCCCAAAATGTTCCCTCATAATCCAAAGGATAGCCAACGATACTTTCATAAAGCCATTTAGATAATTTTTCGGCTCTGTCTAAATCCAACAATGTAACTCTGTTGGTTTCTTCGTTTAGTTCTCCTATGGTGTAAAATGTTTTTGCTAAACCGTATGTATTCATTGCAGTTGCTGTCATCGGAAGATATGTTTCAATGAAATTATCAAGTTCAGCTGTTGCTTCTATATTTCTACTTCCCGATTTATCCCATTTTGAAATAATGAGAATAATATTTACAGATTTTAATTTTTTCTCATATTTTTCTAATTTGTTCAGAAACGTATTGATTAAAATATCGTCTTTGTGTGCGTTATCATAACTTGTTACAATGATAAAAGTAAGCGGTAGATTTGCAGACAAATACGTTTCTATACTGCTGTGGTAATTTCCTCCACGTTTTATTTCGTTATGATTTTCTCCCGAAGTTTCTAAAAACGTAAGATTGATTGGAATAATTTTCTTCGACTTATTGTTCGGTTCAAAAACTAAATCCAAGCGTGTAACTTTGTCTTTAACTGTTCCTTCTGGCAAAATTCCTTTACTGATATTATCAAAAAAATCGTACAGCAAACTTTCTGCTTCCGCGGTATTTGGTGTTCCTATTTTAGGTCTTATTACACCTGCCTGTGAACGCATATAATAAAGCACTGTGGCTAAAATAACCGATTTTCCCGAAGATGCAGTACCGAAAAAGAATACAAAGTTGCTGTCCTTATTTTTGATTTCTGCCGTATTTCCTTTTGAAATAGGGACGAAATCATCGTTTACAATTTCATTTTTCCTGTCAAAAGATAAAGGTTTCAATTCACCGTTATCATCAAAAGAAAGTGGTTTTAATTCTTCTTCATTATCGAATGACAATGGTTTTAATTCTTCGTTTTCAAAATTTATCATCTCTTTGAGTTTTTATTAAATTATCGTTTTACCGCTACGCTTATTATTGAAAACACTTCCACCGCTATTTTGATTTACGTTGTTTTCAGAAGGCATCAAAAGAATTATCAGCATAATTCCAAAGTCCAGCAGAATACACGCTGCCAATACAACAAACTGAAACATTCCGAAATTTTTAACAGCATGGTCAAAAGCATAACCTATTTTTCCGACTTCTTGTGTATTGCTGTGTGCCGGTTCAAACTTCAATTTATCATCTCCCAAAATAGACTGTGCTCTACTGCCCAATTTGTTATATTCTGCCAACGCTTTATCAATCTGACCTTGCGCCATATCGTCAATATCTTGATGAGATTTAACGAGTAAATTTTGAATATCTTTATTCCATCTTAAAGAAGCGTTATTGATATCGCCTATTAAGTTTTTTTCTTCGGGAGTTAAATTGTAAACCATCTGAATGATTTGTTCTTCCATTCTGTCTGCCAAATCTTCGTAACCGGCAGGAGTCTGGCTAACCGGAGTAAGAGGGGTAACTTTTTTGCCAATCATTTTCTCTATTCTTCCGATAATTTGTCTTGCTTCCGGGCCAATTCCTGTATTTTTCGGGTCTTTAATCTGAATTTTTAAAAGATTGAGTTCGCTCCTAATTGCCTGTCTTGTTTTTGCATCTGCAACGGAATAATTCAATTTAGATTCTACATTTGTTTCCAAACCACTGAATTTATCATTGATTTCTCTTAGTTCCGTTGTATAAATATCGGTTCGCATAAACCTTGTATAGATTGCATTGAAGTTAGCGATAAAGCAAAACAAAGCGAAGAAGAAATAAATCCAACTTAATCCTGTTGTAGGACTTCCGGTCACTTTTGCTTTTCTGATTTGCCAAAGCAAAAAGAGTAAGATAAGTGAAAGCACCAATGCGATGACAAAGGAACTTCCTCCGAAAATTTGTTGTAAGCCAAGCCACGTTTGGTAAAAACTGACACCGATAAGCATCACAGCCAAAATGGCAAGAAAGAGGTCTGTTGCGGTAATTTTATTGTTCATATTTAGAATTAAATTATTGTTTTTATGTTTCCTTGATTTGGTGGTACAATGTATAATTTATTTTCTATTATTTTTTACGGTTTTCCGTAAAACGAAAAAAAAGTGAGCTAATTCCCATTGCTCGTATCAGAGGTTCTTGCAAAACCTACTACACAAAGCAAAAAGGAACGCCCACGCTTTTGGCGCAGACGTTTCCACTTTTACTTCCCTGTGGTATTTGAAATTTTCGACCTTTTCAGATACAGAAAATTTTAAAGCAAAACTCTATATTTTAATATGTTTAATTTTTTCTATTCCATTAATTCGTTATTTACTGTAAATGTAAAATTTTTGTTAAAATTACACAATGTATTGTTCATTATTTAAAATACTCCACTCCATTTTTGAAAATATTGTGATAATTTGCATTTGGAATATTCTTCATCAAACCTTCCGCAAAACGTTCCGGATGTCCCATTCTACCGAAGATTTTTCCATCCAGACTTGTAACTCCTTCGATTCCAAACAATGAATTATTTGGATTGAACGGCATTCCGTGAGCGATGTTTCCTTCTAAATCCAAATATTGCGTTGCAATCTGTCCGTTTTCATACAGCTTTTGAATTTCAGCTTCCGAAGCCATAAATCGACCTTCCCCGTGAGAAATCGGAATGGTGAAAACCTGGTCTTTCATTCCTTTTAACCAAGGTGATTCATCATTGACAACTTTCACGTTTACCATCTGAGAAATATGTCTTCTGATCGCATTGTGAGCCAAAGTAGGAGAGTTCTCATCCAAATCTTTAATTCTTCCGTAAGGCAACAATCCGGATTTTACCAACGCCTGGAAACCGTTGCAGATCCCGATAATCATACCGTCTCTGTCGAGTAATTCGTGAACTGCGTTTCTCATCTTTTCGTTTTTCAAAACGTTCACAATGAATTTTGCAGAACCATCCGGCTCGTCACCTGCAGAGAAACCTCCTGAGAAAGCTAAAATCTGAGAAGTTTTGATTTCTTTAACCCACGCATCAATACTTTCGTCCAACAATTGGTGATTGATATTGATTAAAGGTAAACTGCTGATTACAGCTCCTTCTTTCGCGAAAGCATTTAACGTATCATACTCACAGTTTGTTCCCGGGAAAACCGGTGCGAATACTTTTGGTTGAGCGATTCCGTGTTTTTTGATGATAATATTTCTTGGATTGATCGAGTTTAGTTTCTCATCAATCTCAACCGTCAATTTTTCTTTTTCAACCGTTGGGAAAAGATTTTCAAATGTATTTGTGTTTGCAGCCAAAAGTTGGTTGATAGTTGTTGGTTGATTGTTGATCGTTAAAACTTCGTCTGCAACAACTTCTCCGATTAATTGAAGGTTTACAGAACTTAATTCTTCTTTAGATTCGATGATTAAGCTACCGATATTTTTAGCTAATAAAACAGATTCATCAACTCTAATTTCAGCGCCTAATCTGTTTCCGAAGCTCATTTTTGCCAAAGCAACTGCAACTCCACCTTCTTTTACTGTTTTCACAGAAACGATTTTTCCAGCTTTAATATTTTCGAAAATGAATTCATAAACCGTTTTTAAAACATCATAATTCGGAAGTCCGTTTTCCTGAGCAATGTGATTGAAGAAATACACTTTATTTCCTTCACCTTTAAATTCAGGAGAGATAATATTTTTCTTTTCTCCATTCGCACAAGCAAAAGAAATCAAAGTTGGCGGAACATTCAAATCCTGATACGTTCCACTCATTGAATCTTTTCCTCCGATTGCAGCCAAACCGAAATTAATTTGAGCATCATAAGCTCCTAACAAAGAAGCTAAAGGTTTCCCCCATTTTTCAGGATTCTGACCTAATTTCTCAAAATATTCCTGAAAACTGAATCTGATATTTTTATAATCGCCACCCATTGCAACGATTTTCGCAACGCTTTCAACAACTGCGTAAGATGCTCCTAACAATGAGTTTTGTTTTGAAATTTCTGCATCAAATCCCCAACTTGCCAAAGAAACGGTTTCAATATCTTTTGCTCCTAAAATCGGCAACGTCTGAACGCTTCCTTCCATTAATGTCTGCTGATATTTTCCACCTAAAGGCATCGCAACCGTAGTCGCACCGATAGAAGAATCAAACATTTCCAGCAATCCTTTTTGAGAAGCAACGTTTTTATCGCTTAATATTTTTAAGAAATTCTCTTCGTTAAATGCAGGAGTTTCTTCTTTTACTTCATTCAGATGAGTAATTTTAACTTCCTGACTTTTTGAACAACCGTTCGTATCTAAAAATGCTCTTGAAAGGTCAACAATTTTATCGCCTTTCCAGAACATCTGCATTCTTCCGGAATCTGTCACTTTTGCAACTTCCACAGCCACAATATTTTCCGCTTCACAGAACTTGATGAACTGTTCTTTATCTTTAGGCTCAACTACAACCGCCATTCTTTCCTGAGATTCAGAAATAGCAAGCTCAGTTCCGTTTAAACCTTCATATTTTAAAGGTAAAACATCCAGATTAACTTCCAAAGAATCAGCAATTTCACCGATAGCCACAGAAACTCCACCCGCTCCGAAGTCATTTGATTTTTTAATTAATCTCGTTACTTCAGGATTTCTGAATAATCTCTGAATTTTACGTTCTTCAACGGCATTTCCTTTCTGAACTTCAGAACTCATCGTGTGGATTGAAGTTTCGTCCTGTTCTTTTGAACTTCCGCTTGCTCCACCAACTCCGTCACGTCCCGTTGCACCACCTAAAATGATGATAGAATCACCAGCTTCAGGTTTTTCACGTCTTACCCAATCCACAGGAACGGCTCCGGCAACGAAACCAACTTCCATTCTTTTTGCTTTGTAGCCTTCATCATAGATTTCAGAAACCATTGTAGTCGCCAAACCGATCTGGTTACCATAAGAAGAATATCCGTTTGCAGCCTGCTTTGTGATGGTCTTTTGAGGTAATTTCCCTGGTAAAGTTTTATCAACATGTTCTAAAACATCAGCAGCACCCGTTAATCTCATCGCCTGGAACACAAAAGAACGTCCTGACAAAGGGTCTCTAATGGCACCTCCTAAACACGTTGAAGCTCCACCAAAAGGCTCAATTTCTGTCGGGTGATTGTGTGTTTCGTTTTTGAATAATAAATACCAAGGTTCTTTTTTACCATCATATTCGGCTTCGATTTGGATGGTACACGCGTTGATTTCGTCTGAAACCACCAAGTTTTCCAATTGACCTGTCTTATGGAAATATCTTCCGCAAACTGTTGCCAAATCCATCAAAGAGATTGGTTTCAATTCGCGTCCTAAGAATTTTCTTTTTTCGATGTAATCATTGAAAATAGTTTCCAATGTATGTTTAAACTGTCCTTCAAATTCAATATTCGACAATTCTGTTTCAAACGTTGTGTGACGGCAATGGTCACTCCAATACGTGTCTAAAACTTTAAGCTCCGTTTCTGTCGGATTTCTTTGTTCAGTTTTAAAATATTCCTGAATGAATTTCAAATCATCCAATCCTAAAGCAAAACCGTGATTATTAAAAAACTCTTCCAACTGGGCATCATCAAAATTGATAAAACCTTCGTAAACAATTACTTTTGACGGCGTTTCTTCCGCAGGAATATCTAAAATTGATAAATCTTTTTCCTGAGATTCAACCTTATTAATTAAAAGATCTTTGATTTTAATTAAATCAGATTCAGAAACTCCTTCAAACTCGATAAGCTTTCCGCTTCTTACTTTAGACTTCTCATTTCCAGTCAGTAAAGCGATGCATTGTTGCGCAGAATCTGCACGCTGGTCGTATTGTCCCGGCAAGAATTCCATTGCGAAATAGATTCCTTTTGCAGGTTTTTTTTCGTGCAAAATATCAGTAACAGGGTCTACGAAAGTGCTGTTGACTACTTTTTCGAATTCACCGTCATTTAATCCAAAAATATCGTAAACGTTATACACTTTTACGCTTTGGATAGACGGAACCACCGCTTTTACTTCATCAAAAATTTTTGGACTTTCCACATCGAAAATTCCTCTTTTTTCTACGAAAATTCTTTTGTTATTAGACATTAGATGTCAGATTTTATTAGATTTATTTTTAATTTTTTTATTCCGAATCTGTGGTAAATTCCAAATCTCTGCCATTTGCTCTTTCATTTTTTAGCAGAATCTGCAATTCCTCATGTAATTCAGATACAGGAGCAATCATTCCATCAATCATAACCATATCATTAAATGGATTATCATTGCTCATTTTTTTTGTCGAAAATTCGGGACTGAAATACCACAAATCAAACATATTTCTTATTTGACGAGATTTTGTAGAAACGGTAGAACTTTTTGTTTGAAAAAATTCGTTGATTTCATCAGACTTTAGATAGGGCTGAAAAGATTTATCAAACAGGAAATTTATACTGCCGATAGCGTGTATTATCGCCGCAGCCCATATTTCTAATTTACCGCTTTTAAAGGGAATATCTCTTTTTCTGCCCATCTTTTTGACGAGTTTTTCACATAGAAAAAGGTATTCTTTATCAAGCTTTTGACTACAAAATATCCTGACTAAATCAAGCAGTTCGTTTTCTCTTTCTTTAATTTTATTTTTTTCCATATTTTTATTTAACAATTTTTCTACACAGATTGCAGTCCTATGGACTGCGAATTTTGCTTATTCATCTTCTTGCTACTACTACTACACAGATAACATTCCTACGGAATGTTTCTTTCTCATTTTTTCAAAGGGCAGATTCCGTAGGAATCGTATCTGTGTAGTAATAGTAATAGTTGTAGAAAAATCAATCCAGAAGGGAGCAGTCCGTAGGACTGCTATCTTTCATCAACCATAATAAATAATTATTTTATCACAAAATTATTTTACATCATCATAAAATTCAAACAAATATTCATTTTTAAATTCAATTTCAAAAACATTCAGCATTTCCAGATATTCTTCTCTAAAGCTTTTCTTTGAATGGTGTTTTTCCTGATTCAGAACATAATTCACAACTTTATCCTTTTGACTTTTAGCATAAGAAAATGCACCATAACCTTTCTGCCAAGAAAATTTCCCCAAACACAGCTTTTTATCATTTATAAAATTTGTAGACTCAATTTTTACAGTTTTTATCAATTCCGGAATTGTTATCTGCAAATTTTTATAACTGAAAAATATATGCAAATGGTCAGGATTTGCATAAATAGCCAATACTTTTTGTTTCTTATTGCTAAATATTCCACAAATGTATTTTTCAATTTCATCTCTTACTTCCGATTTAATTTTAATATCACGTCCTTTTGTAGCAAAAACGACTTGAATATAAATCTGTGTATATGTATTAGGCATAGGGTTTTATTTTTCATAATTCTTACAAAGATAACATAGACTTTATTGAATACTTCGTTAGGTTTTCTATGGAAACTAATCCTTTCTTCTACACAGATTACAGTCCTACGGACTTCAAATTTTGCTTATTTATCTGCTTGCTACTACTACTACTACTACT
>NZ_RJTU01000052.1 GCF_003730015.1 Epilithonimonas hominis
ACCGAAGGTTTAGTTCAACAACAGTTTGGCAAAATGGCGGGTTCAGTGCTAAATTCAACGGCAGTTCTTCGATTGAACTTTTGTGCAAAACCGAACATTTGTGCTTCGATTTCCGCCACTTCGCCAAGCTGCAAACCGTTAGTGGCAAGGCTATGACGACACAACCCGACAGACAAATCGGGTTCTTTTTGATATTTTGTATTTTAGTAATTGCTTAAATAAACAAATTAACTATCTTTGCAATATGGACAACAATTCTTGCATACGACAACAAGCGGACATTAAACAAATAAATCGCTGTAAAAACCGAGTTTCAGAACTCAACGGCTCGTTTGACTATTTATCGAACGGACTTGAATTAGCGGGAAACAACGTAAGACTGAAAATTCTCTTTCTATTATATGAAGAAAAACGACTCTGTGTTTGTGATATGAGCGACATTCTTGGTATGACAATTTCGGCAATTTCACAACACTTGCGAAAACTCAAAGACCGAAAACTAATTGAAACCGAACGAGAAGCACAAACCATTTTTTACTCATTGACAAAAGAGTATGAAAAAATGCTGAAACCGTTTTTTAAAATACTTGACGAAAACAAAATTTTAGAAACATTATGAAAACAGACAAAAAACTAATCGGAGCTGGACTTTTAACAGCAATTGCAGCTTCATTGTGTTGTATTACTCCAGTCTTGGCTTTAGTAGCAGGAACAAGCGGACTTGCTTCTACTTTTTCTTGGCTCGAACCTTTCAGACCGTATTTTATCGGTTTGACAATTTTGGTTCCTGGTTTTGCTTGGTATCAAAAGTTGAAACCTAAAAAGCAAATTGACTGCAACTGTGAGACAGAAGAAAAACCAAAATTCATTCAGTCAAAAATGTTTTTAGGAATTGTAACAGCATTTGCAATCGTTATGCTTGCCTTTCCATACTATTCAAGCATTTTCTACCCAAAGAAAGAAAAGCAAATCATAGTAGTGGACAAATCCAATATTCAAAAAGTAAAATTTACGATTAGCGGAATGACTTGTGCGAGTTGCGAAGAACACGTAAATCACGAAGTAAATAAATTGACAGGAATAATAAGTTCAAACGCTTCATATGAAAATGGAAATGCAATCATAGAATTTGACAAATCAAAAACAAATATTTCTGAAATCGAAAAAGCAATAAACTCAACAGGATATTCTGTAACCGACAAAAAAGAAAATTAAAATGGAAATCAAATTACAATCAACAATAACTTGCCCCAACTGCGGACATAAGAAAGAAGAAACAATGCCGACAGACGCTTGCCAATATTTTTACGAATGTGAAAAATGCAAACAAGTTCTAAAACCAAAACAAGGCGACTGCTGTGTTTATTGTAGCTACGGAAGTGTTGCTTGTCCACCAATTCAGCAGGACAAAAAATGTTGCTGACAGACGGAAAACAAAGAAGCCCAGCCACTAATAGCTAAGTTTTCGTTGCGTGCGTAGCACGAACAATGAAAACCCTGTTGAACTGGAGCTTCGGAAGCTTTTGGTTGGGTATTTTCCCACACTATGGGTTTATCGACAAAAGATTTTTAGAGATACAAGAGACTTTGAGAAGAGTCTCTTTTTTTGTGGGTGATTTTGGCTAGTTTTTCTTGGTTTTATCGTGCTTTCCTTCACGTTAGGGTAACATTTCCCTTACCAAATCCGCTAAAATGCAGATTTAGGAGCAGGTAAATTTCGGCTCATCTCCAAAAACCAACTTGGCGGACCTCGAAGATCGAACGTGGCAATCGTTACCAAATTTCCAACTTTACAACAACTACATTTCGGCTGAAAAACTTTTGGCGGAAGCTTTTCTTTAGGCTGGATGCCTAATTTTTGTTGTAGATTTTTAAGCTTGATACGCTTCCAAGTGCTGCTCAAAAAACCATAATGACGGATTTTCACAAATCTTTTGGGCAAACCATACATTCAAAAGCGGATTAAAGATGTGGCTACTTTTATCCACGAAAATTTTGTGGACGAAAGCGGAAATACTTTATCCAAAGATACTTTGCAAACCTACCTTTCACCTGGGAGAAATGACAAAGATCCTAATTCTGATTTACAGGTAAACTTTTAGTCCGATTTATAAACACTTGTTTAAGTTTTCAATGTATTAACATTCAAATAGTTATAAATAATTTAGTCCGATCGGACTAAATCGGACTAATCGGACTTTTTTCTTTACTTCATCTTTGCTTCATAATCTTAAACCCAAAAATATTATGGAAGCAATCATCCTTACCAAAGATCAGTTCGAACAGTTAATTGCAAAAATCGACGACATTAATGATCGCCTTACAAACACCAATCCCAAAAGAACAGAAACCTACCTGAACAACAAACAGTTTATGGAAATGTTGGACGTTTCCCTCAGAACAGCACAGACTTGGCGAGACGAAGGAAAAATCACATTTTCACAGGTTGGTAACAAAATCTACTACAAACTTTCCGATGTAGAAAAATTCATCCAGAATTACCGTAATGCAGCTTTCGCCAAAAAGTAAAATCTTTTGCGGAGAGAAAAACAATCAAAATGCCCTCGCAACCGCAGAGGGCTTTTTACTGACAACCAACAACCGACAACCAACAACCAATATTATGAAATCCACCATATTCAAAAACTTCAACGAAGTTACCGAACAAAAAGATATTCTGAAAATCTTATCAGATATAAAAACTGGCGTCTATCAAAATGCAATCACTTATTTAAGAAAATCCCTTGCCGACAACAAGAAAGAAGCAGCAGAAAGAGCCAAAAAATCACTTCCGGCATTTACGCCCAGTGCAACATTCAACGGAGGCAGAAAAATGGAATTCCTTACCAATTATAACGCCTTAATGGTATTGGATATAGACAAACTCGAAAAAGAAAAACTGCAGCAGTGTAAGACCAAAATCAGAATGGAGGATTTTGTATTTGCTTCATTCGTCAGTCCTTCAGGAAATGGTTTAAAAATTTTCGTGAAAGTTTCGACGGATAAAGAACAGCACAAAGAAACTTTTTTGAAACTTCAACGATATTTCGAAGAATTATTGGAGGTAGAAATCGATAAATCCGGTAAAGACATAACCCGGCTTTGCTTCTTTTCTTTCGATCCCGAAATTTTCATCAATGAAAATTCCCAAGTTTTTTCAGAAAACACACCAGAGCAAATTTGTCATTCCGAGCAAAAGCGAGGAAACTCAAAACATCAAAATAATCCGCAAGCGGATTATGATGTTTTGTATGAGCACGCAGTCCGCTTCACCGAAAAGAAAATCCAATTCACAGAAGGCAACCGCAATAACTTCGTTTTTGCGTTGGCCAATAATCTGAACAGAAAAGGTATATGTGCATCAATGGCATTAGGCTACATTTTAGCAGATTTCGGCTATGACGCAAAAGAAGTTACAACCGCCGTTCAAAGCGCCTATCAGAACACCGCAGAACATAATACAGATACTTTCAAACCTAATACAAAAAAAGCAAAATCCGAGCGATTGACGAGCGATAGAAAAAATTCTGGTGAATCGCCCGCGACAAAAACCGGAGACGGCAATTTTTCTGATGAAAAGGAAGAACAACCTTCATACATTGACAAATTGGAGAACTTCCTAAACAATCGTTACAATTTCCGTTACAACACAGTTTTAGGAAAACTGGAATTCAAAACTTTGAAAGCCTATAAATATAAACCAATGACCGACTTCACCGAAAACTCCATCCTTCGTGAAATCTTAAAAGCAAAAGTAAAATGTAGTATAAATTCCTTACGGAATTTACTCCATTCTGACTATTGTGAAATGTTTGATCCGTTTGAAGATTATTTCAACAATCTGCCGGAAAACCCAGATGAAACAGACCACATAGAACTGCTTGCAGATACTATAACCACCACAAAACAGGACCTTTGGCGTACTTGCTTTAAGAAATGGTTTGTAGCGATGGTAGCCTGTGTGCTGGATGAAAAGCAAGTCAACCAAACGGTTATTGTTTTTAGTGGAAAGCAAGGTTTAGGAAAAACAACCTGGATAGAAAAACTAATGCCTAAACCACTCAAAGAATACATCTTTTCAGGTACCATAAATCCTAGCAACAAAGACACTCTAATACACTTGGCAGAATGTATGTTAATTAACTTGGACGAACTAGAAAATCTTAACAGGACGGAAATCGGTTCATTAAAAGAAATCATAACCAAAACCCACATCAGAATGCGGAAAGCATACGGACACAATAATGAAAATATGCCTCGAAGAGCATCTTTTGCAGGATCGGTAAACACCGCCCAATTCTTAAACGATACAACCGGCTCACGCCGTTTTCTTTGCTTCGAGGTAGAACACATAGAATACACGCATAATATTGATATTAACAAAGTTTATGCACAGGCATTGCAATTACACAAATCAGGTTTCCGCCATTGGTTCAACCAGGAAGAAATCAAAGAGATTAACGCCAATAACGAACAATATCAGTTAAGAAGTCCGGAAGAAGAGTTGCTTTTGACCTGGTTTGAGCCTGTTGAAAAGGAAGTGGCAACACATTTTCTTAATGCTTCGCAAATCGCTGTAAGATTGGCTGAACTTTCCAAAATCAATATTTCTGATGGTGTAGTGAATAAATTGGGGAAAGCATTAAAGAAACACGGTTTCCTGCGATTGGCAAAAAATAAATCTTATGTGTACGCCGTGAAAGAATTCAGTTTTGAACAGGTTGAACAGCGAAGCAAACAAAAATTAAATTCAGAAAAACAGAATTTGGAAACCCCAAAAATCCCTTACAGATTTGCATAGCAAAAGGCGAAGCGAAATGCTTCGCTTTTCTTTTGTTTGTTGGGTGTAAGGGTGTAAGCACTTTTCGGCAAAACATTTTTTTTATTTTTTTTCTAAAAATTTTCTAATTAATTCATAAAATTTAAAAGCAATCCTCTCATTATAGTTCATTAAAATTTATCTGTTTGCGCTTAATTAGTTACTTTTTCAAAAACCAATTTTGTAAAAATTTTCTTTTCATACAATTTGCTTACACCCTTACACCGATTATTAAAAAACATTATTCTTACCTATTAATATCGCTCTATTATGATTTTCAAATCGAAAAATCCCAAGCAAAGACTACTTTGTGTTTTTTAACAATCTAAAATCGCCAGACAATGCATTAATGCATACAGGAGACGACCCAGACGGAACTTCAAGTGACGGAGATGATGATGAATCTATCATCGTTGATTTAACTAAACTCAATCCAAGTATTCAAGAAATATTATTTGTTGTTACTATAAATGATGCTATCCAAAACAAACAAAACTTTGGAAAAGTAAGAGACTCTTACATAAGATTAGTTGATAACAGCAATGGCAAAGAAGTAATGAAATATGAATTAGGAGAGGATTTTTCTATTGAAACAGGAATTGAATTTGGACGATTATATAGAAGAAATAATGAATGGAAATTTGACGCATCAGGTATTGGTTACAAGGAAGATTTGAAATTTTTTATTGACAAATATTTGCCTAATAACATAACAACACAAAATTAAAGGTATGCAAGAAGTTATAAATTTATCAAAAGGGCAAACAATAGATTTGCGTAAAAATTCAAAAGGCGAAAGTGTTTATGACCTTTCGCAAGTAACCATTGGCTTAGGCTGGGATGTTCGTCAAAAACAAAGTGGATTTCTTGGAAAACTATTTGGTCGTAAAGAAGAAGAATACGATTTAGATGCTATCGCTTTTTTATTAGACAGCAATGGGAAAGTTGCTAATCTTGGTAGAACTGTTCAAACTCAAAATGGTCGTCAAGTTGGACTTTATGAGGGAGATGTTATCTTTTTTAATTCATTAAGACACCCAAGCGGACATATTTGGCTTACAGGTGATAATCGAACTGGTGCAGGAGATGGAGATGATGAACAAATCATTGTAAAACTCAACCAATTAGACCAACGTTACCAAAAAATTCTTTTTGTGGTTTCTATCTAGTCGTTCCTTAACAAAAC
>NZ_RJTU01000092.1 GCF_003730015.1 Epilithonimonas hominis
ACTCGTAGTGCATTATTAAATTAATTCAATTTTAAGTCTATTCATTTTTCTATTGAAAACAAAAACATTTACAAACTGAATGAAAGTTAATGCTGTTATTTTGCTCAATACCCTTGTTTTAAAACCGTTAAAAGATTTTGCGTAATTGTTTCTGATTTTAAATTGGTCGCAAAGTTGAGAGAATAAAGTCTCAATTCTTTTTCTGGATTTTCTGAAAATATATTTTTGTTTTTGATAATTTTTTTGGTTGTTTCTCATGGGTGTATCCAGCTTTATATTCGCATAATTGAACAAATCTGTTTGCACTTGGGTGGATAAATAACCCCTGTCTCCAATCAACGTACAATTGTTCATTTGATGCTTGATATCTTGCAAAAAATGAATATCATGAATGCTTGCTGTAGAAATATCAAAACTTTGGAAAACTCCGGAAACAGAACAAACTGCATGTAATTTGTAACCATAATAATAACTCGATTGAGAAGCGCAATAACCTTTGCTGGGAAACGAAAATTCATTTTCCTTACAAATTTTAGAGCGGTTCGCTCTTGCGTTTTTGCAGATTTCTAAAGGCATCGAATCTACAATAAAAGTGGTTTCCATCTCATTAAATTTAGCAACCATAAGTTTTCTAATATTTTCCAAGTGTAAGAAAAGCTTTCTTTTTCTGCGATTAAACACACTTCTCTCAATCATTCCCTTTAGTTTTGAATTAGAGAGGTATCTAAACAACTGATATTCTGAATCTATCGATAAATATTCTGCAGAAAT
>NZ_RJTU01000040.1 GCF_003730015.1 Epilithonimonas hominis
GATAAATATTCTGCAGAAATATTTATTGCAATGAGTTCTAAATCAGATAATTTTGGTTTAATTGGTTTGAAATAAAAATTTTCTTTGATGGTTAATTTTCTTAATTCCTTTAAAATAAAATCGTAAATTGCATCTAGGTTATTCATGATGTATTAGATTGGTAGTCAATACAATATACGAAATTTTCGTATTATGAGTAACCTTTTTTATAATGCACTACGGGTTTATTTTAATCTTTCTTGTAATAGTTGATTACCTATTGATTTCTCTATATTTAAGAAATCAAAATCTTGAACCTAGCATTGCTATTGCGATTATAGTTTTAGTTCCGATTGCTTTTTTAATTAATATTTTAATCGGCATTACCTTCTTTTTTTATCAAAAAGACGTCGCTTACAAGTATTTTTGTAATCAACGCAATTCTTTCATCTATCATTACTTATTATTCATTTGGAAATGAAATGAGGCGCCAATCCAGTTTAGAGTTTTAAGCGTAATGATACTTTGTTTGAACTCAATAGTTATAAAAAGAGAAATAAGTTTGATATGAGTTATAGTTTATCATCTGGTTCATCAGGGAATTTTCTAAATGGTAAGTACATATAACAACAAAACGGTATTATTCTAATTTCAGATTCAATAAAGATGAGAATAGAAGGTAATAAGATCATTGGTTTTGGAAAAACAAACGATACAAGTGGAATTTTTAAGGAAAGATAATCATTAAGTATTTCATCAAACCAAACAATCCCTATCTTTGGCTAAAAAGCTAAGACAACACTAATGAGTTTGGAACTAAGGAAACATTTTGAGGAATTGATACCGTTGACGGACGAGGAGTTTGCCACGCTCGCTTCTTATTTTAATTTGAGAAAACTGAAAAAACACCAATATCTGATTCAGGAGAACGAGCCTATTACCAATATTTATTTTGTGACCAAAGGTCTTTTGAAAGCGTCTTATATCGATACCCACGGAAAGGAACATATCATTCAATTTGCGATGGAAAACTGGTGGATTTCTGATTTTCAGGCTTTTTATACGGGTGTGCCATCGGTCACGAGCATCCATTGTCTGGAAGATGTTGAACTGTATGCTATTTCCAGAAACGATTTTGAAAAGATTTGCTTAGACAATCACAAAGTTGAGCATTTTTTCAGAATCAAAAACAGTTTGGGTTATGTGGCATTGCAGAAAAGAATATTATCCCTTCTTACAACGGATGCCAGAGAACGCTTTGAGCAACTTTCCGCTCAATATCCAAAGCTTATCCAACGTGTTCCAAAAACAATTATTGCGTCATATCTTGGCGTATCCAGAGAAACTCTTAGTCGCATAACGCGGAAATTGTGATTTGTGTCACTACAATTATGTGATCTATGTCCTGTGATTTTAAATGAGTTTGGCTCAATTTTGTATACAGAAATTTAAAAAATTATTAAAATGAACAAAAAAATATTATTCGTGGTTACAAGTCACGAAGATCTTGGAAACACAGGACTTAAAACAGGATTCTGGACAGAAGAACTTGCAGCACCATATTACGTATTAGCGGATCAAGGTGCGGAAATTACCATCGCAACTCCAAAAGGAGGACAGCCGCCAATAGATCCGAAAAGTGAGGATCCGTCTGCGCAAACTGATGCTACTAGAAGAATGGATACTGATAAAGTTTTACTGGAGAAGCTTCGTAATACTAAAGTATTATCAGAAATCAATTCTGCAGATTATGATGCTGTGTTTTATCCTGGCGGTCACGGACCACTGTGGGATCTTGCAGAAGATAAAATTTCTCAGCAATTAATCACAGATTTTTACAAAGCTGACAAACCTGTGGCATTTGTTTGTCACGCGCCAGGTGTTTTGAGACATGTACAAATCGATGGGGAATATCTCGTAAACGGTAAAAAAGTAACAGGCTTTACCAATACAGAAGAAGAGGCTGTGCAGCTTACAGATGTAGTTCCATTTTTGGTAGAAGATATGCTGAAGCAGAACGGCGGAGAATATAGCAAAGTGGAAGATTGGCAACCTTACGCTGTAGTGGATGGTAAGTTAATTACCGGACAAAATCCGGCATCTTCCGAAAAAGTAGCGGAAGAACTTCTTAAGATGCTATAAAAAAATCCACAGATTACGTAAAGAGGCACAGATTTTTTCTGTGCTTTTTTAATTGGTGATATCAGTAACAATCCAGAAAAATTGCCAACTAATAAATAGTTACGTAAATTACGTCCCAAAAAAAAATAAAAAAATAAAATATAGTATATGAAGAAAATTTTTATTTCAGTTTCACTATTATTAATGATGAATGCAATGGCACAGAAATTTGAAACACAAAGCTCTACAGATAATCAAGGTTATACTTACGAAACCGTAAAAAATGATCAATCAGGCGTAAGAGTTTACACCTTGAAAAACGGACTAAAAGTCTATCTAGCTAAAAATGACGATGCGCCAAGAATCCAGACTTACATCCCTGTAAGAACGGGCTCTAACAACGACCCAAGCGATAATACAGGTTTAGCACATTACTTGGAACATATGGTTTTCAAAGGAACGTCAAAGTTAGGAACCAGTGATTGGGCAAAGGAGAAAGCAATGCTTGCCCAGATTTCTGATTTGTACGAGCAGCACAAAGCCGAGAAAGATCCTGCAAAGAAAAAAGCATTATACAAGAAAATTGATGAAGTCTCTCAAGAAGCTTCCAAATATGCCATCGCTAACGAATATGACAAGGCGATCTCTTCTCTTGGAGCTACTGGAACTAACGCTCACACTTGGTTAGACGAAACGGTTTATAAAAATAATATACCATCCAACGAACTGGAAAAATGGCTAAAAGTGGAAAAAGAACGTTTCTCCGAATTGGTTCTTAGATTATTCCATACAGAATTGGAAGCGGTTTATGAAGAATACAACCGTGCTCAGGACAACGACGGCAGATTGGTCAACTACGCCATGATGGAAGCGCTTTTCCCGAAACATCCAAACGGTCAGCAAACGACAATCGGTACTTCGGAGCATTTGAAAAGCCCTTCTATGGTAGCGATTCATAGATATTTCGATACTTATTATGTGCCTAATAATATGGCAGTGGTTTTGGTTGGAGATTTGGATTTTGACAAGACTATTAAAATGGTTGATCAGTACTTTGGAACATTCAAGTACAAAGAATTACCAATGAAGAAAATGGTTTCTGAAGAGCCAATGACAAGCATCGTTTCCAGAACTGTGAAAAGTCCTTCTACACCAAGAATGACAATGGCTTGGAGAACAGATTCTAACGGAACTCAGGAAGCGAGATTAGCTGATGTAGTTGCTGAAATTTTAAGTAACAGCGGAGACGCAGGTTTAATTGACCTAAACATTAACCAAAAACAAAAAACCTTGGGTGCTGGCGCTTATGAATCTCCTTTCAAAAATTATGGCGCATTTGTTTTAAGTGTTGTACCAAAAGATGGGCAAAGCTTTGATGAAGCTAAGAAATTGTTATTAGAACAAATTGATTTGGTTAAAAAAGGACAATTCCCAGACTGGATGCTAAATGCAATCGTAAACGATCTGAAAGTTCAGAGAATGAAACGTTGGGAAACGGCAGATGGATTGGCTACAACATTATATTCAACTTATATTGGGAACAGAACTTGGGAGCAGGAACTGGACGAAATCAACCAATACGAAGCAATTACTAAAGCGGATGTTGTGAAATTTGCGAATGAGTTCTTCAAAGATAATTACGTAGTTGTTTACAAAGAAAAAGGCGTTAATGATAAACTGGTTCGTGTAGAAAATCCAGGTATTACACCAATCAAATTGAATAGAGAAGCACAATCACCTTTCCTGAAAGAGATTATCAATACAAAATCTTCTGACATCAAGCCAGAATTTATTGATTTTAAAACTGCTATTGCGACTTCTACAATCAAAGATAAGAAGGTTAGCTTCATTAAAAATAAATACAATGAAGTAGCTCAGGTAAATTATGTTTTCCCGTTCGGGACAGATAATGACAAGGAATTGGCACTTGGGGTAACAGTTCTTCAGTATCTTGGAACGGATAAATACACACCAGAACAGTTGAAGGAAGAATTCTTCAAACTGGGAATCACCAATCAATTTAGAACGTCTAACGATCAGATGATTATTGCACTAAGCGGATTGGAAAGCAATATGAAAAAAGGAGTAGAGCTGATGAATCATTGGATCAATAATGTGAAAGCAGATCAAGCAATCTATGATCAAACAGTTAACACCATTTTGGAATCGAGAGAAGTTGCGAAGAAAGACAAAAACAGAATTATGGCTGCGTTGGCCAACTATGCTAAATTTGGTAAAGACTCCAGAATGACGGATGTGATTTCTAAAGAGCGTTTGAAAAGCATTAACGTGACTGAATTGATTTCTAAAATCAAAACATTGAACGAATATCCTTATGAAGTTTTCCTTTACGGAGAAAATCAAAAAGGATTGGAGAAAGCGGTGAAGCCTTACATTGCTAATACAAAATTACAACCTGCACCAGCTAAAGAATATGCGGAACCGGCAACTGCTGGAAAAGTCTATTTTACGCCATACGATATGGTACAGATGGAAATGTCTAAAGTGGCAAAAGCGGGCAATGTGAATGTAGCGAACTTTGGGAAAGCAAGTGTTTTCAACGAGTATTTTGGACGTGGATTGTCTTCTATCGTTTTCCAGGAAATAAGAGAAAGTAAGTCTTTGGCTTATTCAGCTTACGTTTCTTATGCTAATGCAACTGAGAAAAACCATCCAAATTATGTAACAACTTACATCGGAACTCAGGCAAACAAATTGCCTTTAGCAGTTTCTGCAATGTCTGATTTGATGGCAGAATTACCACAAATCCCAGCTCAGTTCGAGAATGCAAAAGGATCTGCTTTGAAACAAATCGCATCTAACAGAATCAACAGAACGGTGACTTATTACAATCAGTTATCTCTAAAAAAATTAGGAATAGATCACGATGTGAGAAAAGAAATCTATGCAGAAATCCAATCTTTGACATTGCCTCAATTAACTAATTTCTACAACACCGAAATCAAGCCATTGCAATACAACACAGCAATCATCGGGAAAAAAGAAAACCTGGATATGGATTCTATCAACAAGATGGGAACTTTCACAGAAGTGAGTTTAGAAGAAATTTTTGGTTACTAATTGAAGTCAAAAATCAAGTTAAAAGAGAAGAATCCGTCTCACAACTG
>NZ_RJTU01000078.1 GCF_003730015.1 Epilithonimonas hominis
ATTATTCGTTTTAATTGTATCCGTGATACGCTTCGCTTAATTCACGTAGTTTTTACGCTTCCTGATGTATTGAACAAAACCGCGCTTCACGAGCCCAAAATGTTGTACGATTTTTTATTTGAATCTGCCTGGGAAACGCTTCAAACGTTTGGTGAAAATCGAGGTTTAAAAATGGGAATGATTGCTGTTTTGCACACTTGGGGACAGAATCTGAGCCTTCATCCGCATTTGCACTGCATTGTTCCGGGCGGTGGAGTAGATGAAAGCGGAGCTTGGAAAAATCTACGTTCAGACGGCAAATTTTTGTTTCCGGTAAAGGCTTTGAGTAAAGTTTTCAGGGCTAAATTTTGTGAGAAACTGAAAGCTAATTTAAAGGATAAATTCAATGAAAATCAAGAAAATGAATACGAAAAAATCAGGCAAAGTCTGTGGGAAAAACCTTGGGTAGTTTACGCCAAAAAGCCTTTTGGAAGCCCAAAATCGGTGGTGGAATATTTAGGTCGTTATTCCCACAAAATCGCCATCAGCAACCAGAGAATCAGGAAAATTGACGCGGAAACGGTAACTTTTTCTTACAAAGATTACCGCCAAAAAGGCATCAAAAAGCAGATGGTTTTAAGCCATGAAGAGTTTATCCGCCGTTTTGCGATGCATATTTTGCCGAAAAGATTTGTAAAAATCCGTCATTATGGTTTTTTGAGCAGCACTTGGAAACGAATTAAGCTTAAAAAACTGCAACAAAAATTAGGCATCCAGCCCAAAGAAAAACCTTTGCCAAAGCCGTTTCAGCCGAAATGTAGTTGTTGTAAAGTTGGAAATTTGGTAACGATTGCCACGTTCGATCTTCGAGGTCCGCCAAGTTGGTTTTTGGAGATGAGCCGAAATTTACCTGCTCCTAAATCTGCATTTTAAAAGATTTGGGTAAGGGAAATTATGCCCCGACATGAAGGAAAACACGATAAAACCGACAAAGTTCGCCAAAAACGAATGCCTAAAAAAAAGAGAACGCCCTGTTCTCTTGAAATATTTTCTAAAAATTTTACGATAAATCCATAGTGTTGAAAAAACATGTAAAAAAGCTCCCGAAGCTTCCGTTCAACAGGGTTTTCATTGTTCGTGCTACGCACGCAACGAAAACTTAGCTATTATCGGCAGGCGTTTTTTTATTTTTTAGGATACTTCAATGCTTTGTTAAGTTCCATAGGATTATTATTTTTTCTAAAATAATCTTGTTCTTGTTCAATTATTGGTCTTAATTGTTCCGCTTTTGTATATCTAACTCCGTTAAAATCTACACTATTTGCTGTTCCGTTTTCTAATTTTGATTTAATTTCGTGAATTGGGTCGTTAAAATACTCCAATTTTTTCTTTATGAATAATTTTTCTGAAACAGGAAATGGTTTATTGCCGTATCTAACTTCTAAAAAATTTGAAGTGTCATAAGTTTCTTTAAGGTTTACATTCTTTACAAAAGAAAAATTATAATTATCTTTTTCGTCTTGCAATAAAATCACCAATCCTGGCAAACCTTGAAATTTGTATGGTCCTTCTGAAAAAGGAAAGTCTTTTGTGAACCAAGCAATCCATTTTCTTCCGCCAAAATTTGTTGTTGCTTTTTGCAAGTTCAAGCCATGATATTTTTTTATTTCATTTGTCAGTTTCCAATTTAATGTATCCTCAGTTTGATAAGAATAAGTTTGAAAATCAATCATTCCAAAATTCGTATTCTTGTTAGAACCTCTTTTTCTTGTTACGGGAATTTGACTTGTCCAATTTGTGTTTTGAGTGTTAAACTTCTTATTTATAGAGTCTTTTTCTAAAAAAGCATTATCGTAATATTTTGTTTCTTTTGGATTTATGTCCAAAACCATTAATTTTTTTGTCGGTTCTGTTTGCGTTGAGTCAGATTTAAATTTGAGTTCGTAAAAAAATCTGTGAGTTTGAGAAAAAGTCAAACCCGAAATGAAAATTAAAAATGCAAAAATTTTATTCATATTCGTTGCTTTATAGACGGTTTTAATACGCTTGCCGATAACGGAAAAAGTATTTGCGAAGGGCGGGCTAAATTTAACTGCAAGTTCAATTTCGACCAACCGGAGCAGATGCTTTTTCAGATTGTCTAAATTAATAAAAAAAACAATATGAAAAGCAGCTGCGGCTAAAGGAATCGGGTAGTGGTTTTATATATTCAACCCCGCCTTTTGCAAATACAATGTTGAACTAAACCTT
>NZ_RJTU01000090.1 GCF_003730015.1 Epilithonimonas hominis
TGCATTGTTCCGGGCGGTGGAGTAGATGAAAGCGGAGCTTGGAAAAATCTACGTTCAGACGGCAAATTTTTGTTTCCGGTAAAGGCTTTGAGTAAAGTTTTCAGGGCTAAATTTTGTGAGAAATTAAAAGATAAAAACCTTAAAGAATATACCAAAATCAGGCAAAATCTGTGGGAAAAACCTTGGGTGGTTTACGCCAAAAAGCCTTTTGGAAGCCCAAAATCTGTGGTAGAATATTTGGGCAGATACACGCATAAAATCGCCATCAGCAACCAGAGAATCAGGAAAATTGACGCGAAAACGGTCACTTTTTCTTACAAAGATTACCGCCAAAAAGGCATCAAAAAGCAGATGGTTTTGAGCCACGAGGAGTTTATCCGAAGATTTGCGATGCATATTTTACCGAAAAGATTTGTAAAAATCCGTCATTATGGTTTTTTGAGCAGCACCTGGAAGCGTATCAAGCTTAAAAATCTACAACAAAAATTAGGCATCCAGCCTAAAGAAAAGCTTCCGCCAAAAGTTTTTCAGCCGAAATGTAGTTGTTGTAAAGTTGGAAATTTGGTAACGATTGCCACGTTCGATCTTCGAGGTCCGCCGCAATGGTTTTTGGAGATGAGCCAAAATTTATCTGCTCCTAAATCTGCATTTTAGCGGATTTGGGTAAGGGATTTTATGTCTAAACGTGAAAGAAAACACAATAAAACCAAGAAAAAACCACCAAAATCGCCCACAAAAAAAGAGACTCTTCTCAAAGTCGCTTGTATCTCTAAAAATCTTTTGTCGATAAACCCATAGTGTGGGAAAATACCCAGCAAAAAGCTCCCGAAGCTTCCGTTCAACAGGGTTTTCATTGTTCGTGCTTCGCACGCAACGAAAACTTAGCTATTATCGGTAGTGGCTCTTTTCGTCCGCTTTGTTGAGCGTTGGCTTGGTGGCTCTTTTGCAATTTTGGCTTTGTGCTGCAGGC
>NZ_RJTU01000079.1 GCF_003730015.1 Epilithonimonas hominis
CAAGTTTTGAAACTAATCCCTAATCCATCTTCATAACATTTATAAGAACTGCTAACTTGAAAAGTATAGAGCATATCAAATGTTTCAGTATTGTTTCAGGCAAAAATACAAAAAGGGTTTTACATTTCTGTAAAACCCTCTGTTTTAAGCTCCTCCTGCTGGGCTCGAACCAGCGACCCTCTGATTAACAGTCAGATGCTCTAACCAACTGAGCTAAGGAGGAATGTCCTTTGTTTTAAGTGGTGCAAATATAAGAGGAATTTCCTTTATCCACCAAATTTTTAAAGAACTTTTTTTTAATTTTTTTGAGTCAAAAATTGACTGATTACTTTAACTATGTCATTTCCAAATATTAACACCATCAGTCCTAGTAAGAAAATAACGCCTATCATCTGTGCATTTTCCAAAACTTTTTGTGGTACAGGCTTGCCTGTGATGATTTCCCAAAGCGTAAACAATACGTGACCACCATCTAATCCTGGAATTGGAATCAGGTTGAGGAAAGCCAGCCATACAGAAAACATAGCAGTAAAGCCCCAGAAAAATTCCCAATCTATAGACAGTCTTCCATCATTACTCTTTTCAACGTGCATATTATTGACAATGGCAATTGGCCCGCCCACTTTCTTATAACCCTGCGTTTTGGTATTAAAGATGATTTTAAACTGTTTTATCTGCATAGTCAGAACATCTATCGTTCTTGTAAATCCTCTCGGAACAGCTTCCAGGAAAGAGTATTCCTTGGTTACTTGGGACTTGTCAAGGTATTTTTGAGCTATTTTAGGATCAAAGGCGAATCCAAGTTTAGCATCATCGCCAACATTTGCAGTCAATTTTAAAGGTTGCTTGTTACGAAGAACATCCAATTCTATAGTTTTACCTTTATTGATTTTTAATTCTTCTGCCAATTGGTCAAAATAAACTGTTGGTTTGCCATTTACGCCAACGATTTCGTCCCCTTTTTGTAGCCCGGCTTTCATAGCTGGTTTGTTAGGAATAACAGAATCAACAACAGCAGGGAAACGATTCATGAAATAAAGCTTCGCTTCGTTCGCATGAAGAACTTCGGCAACGCCATCTTCATTGATGGGGAATGTTACTTCCTTTCCATCCCTCAAAACCGTTACATTATCCGCAAAAAGCATATTAATGCTGGATGTTTCCATTCTTTCAGCTGGTTTCCCATCTATTTTCAGGATTTTATCACCTGTTTTTAGTCCCATTTTCTGTCCAGCATCAGAAACAGCAATTCCATTTTCGAATTTGGAATTATCATGAAACTTTTCGCCAGTAAAAAAAGAAAGACAAGAATAAATCAACCACGCCAGAAAGAAATTAACCGTCACACCTCCCAGCATAATGATTAGCCGCTGCCAAGCTGGTTTTGCACGGAACTCCCACGGCTGCGCCGGTTTCTTCAGCTGCTCGGTGTCCATGCTTTCGTCCACCATTCCTGCAATTTTCACATAGCCGCCCATTGGCAACCAGCCGATGCCGTATTTCACACCTTCGTGTCTTCTCCAGTCATCTTCCGGAAGTGCGGAAGTGTCAATCGGTTGTGTTATTTTTTTACCGTTGATTTCAACCTCTTCATCCGTAGGCTGGTTTTTTGAAAAGAATTTATATTGCCATTTTCCATTGATTTTCTTCATGGCGAAGATGGAAAAATAAGGATCGAAGAATAAAAAGAATTTATCTACTTTGGTTTTGAACCATTTCGCTGGCAAGAAGTGCCCGATTTCGTGTAATGTTACAAGGATAGAAATGCTCAGGATGAACTGAAATATCTTTAATGCTAATTCCATTAATATGTTTTAAAATTATAGTTGTCAAAGGTAATCATTTAGTCAGAAACTATACCAATGTAAAAACCAGCCTTTTTTCTGCCAAATTTGCACTTGGTGCTAATGATAATTTGGGCAGCTTATCCGCCCTCCGCTATTATCTTTTTGCTCGGCATAGCCTCTCGCAAAAAGGATAACCGCTCAGGTCGGGCTGCGGGCGATTCAGCGGAAAATCAAAAGTGTAAATATTAGATAGAAATCCTTAATTTTAAATCCATATTAAAAATGAAATAATGTCAAATATTGAGATGATAATCGAGGAAAGAGCAGCAGATATCGGTAATTTTCTGGTTGGTAGATTGTTGCCGTTTTCTCAAAAGAGAAGCGTTGGGCCATTTGTATTTATCGATCATATGGGACCTGCTGCGCTCAAAGATTATGAGAATATGGATGTTCCACCACATCCACACATTGGACTTTCCACTTTGACATTTTTGTTCGAGGGGAGCATCATGCACAGAGATTCTATCGGGACAGAAATCGAGATCAAGGAAGGCGCTGTCAATTGGATGACTGCCGGAAAGGGTGTTGCTCACTCCGAAAGAACACCTGAATATCTCAGAACTACTGATAAAAACCTCCACGGATTACAGATTTGGGTCGCACTCCCAAAGGAATTGGAAACAATGGAACCCGAGTTTTTCCACATCAACAAAGAAGACATCCCAAGCTGGATAGACAACGGAATCAACTATAAATTAATCGCCGGCGAAATCCTCGGACGCAAATCTCCCGTTCCGGCTTATTCGCCGCTTTACTTTCTGGAAGTCAAAAATACGCTCCAGGAAGATCGGGAAATCATTCTTGGCGATTATCTTTTTGGCGAGTCTTCTCTTTACATCTTAGATGGAAACATAGAAAGTGAAGGCAATCTTTATACGCCGAAACACATCCTGATTGCGAAAGATGCCAAACTTTGCCATTTCACATTGAAACCGAATTCTACAGTTTATATCTTTGGAGGCGAAGCGTTTCCGGAACCAAGATACATCTATTGGAACTTTGTAGCGACTTCCCTGGAAATGATTGAAGACGGCAAAACCAGATGGCAAAACCACGAATTCCCAAAGGTGATTAATGATGACGGTTATGTTCCTTTGCCGCCACAGAATAAAAATATTAAAATGAAAGAATGAGAAATGTAATTATTGGAAGTCTCTTGTTAATCTTCTCATTAGCAAACGCTCAAGTTCACAGATTTTATTACGAACTGACTTACAAGCCGACCAAAGATTCTATCACAACGGAAAAGGAAATGATGGTTTTGGATGTTGGGAAAGATGAATCGCTTTTTATGCCTTACAAGCAGTTAGACTATGATTCTACCTTGACAGCCGGCATCAGAAAAGCTCAGGAAATGGGCACCGATGTAGATGCGACCATCATGGCGAAGAAGGCTCCGGTTATCAGCTACCGAATCAACAAACTGAAGAATGGGAAGTTACGGTACAAAGATTTCATCGGAATGTCGGAATATTATGTTTATGAGGAGAATCCAAATCTGAAATGGCATATCTCGTCTGAAAAAGAAAAAATCGGTGTTTACCATACACAAAAAGCGTCAACCGAATTTGGCGGAAGACAATGGACTGTCTGGTTCACTCCGGAAATCCCGATTCAGGATGGACCGTATAAATTCTCAGGTTTGCCCGGACTCATTGTGAAAATCGAAGATGCTGTTCAGAATTACATCTGGACATTAGAAGGCAATAAAAAACTCAACCAAAACATCGACACCAACAAACAGAACTACCTGGAGTTTCAAATGGGAGAAGCGAAGAAAATCTCCAAAGACGGTTTCGTAAAAAGAATGAGTGAATACCGAAAAAACCCGATGGGACAGATGTCACAATGGTATGAAGATAAGGATGCAGAGCTGATGAAGAAACTGAAAGAGCAGGAAACCCGCGAAAAACAAAAACTCAATCATTACAACAATCCTGTTGAGCTATAAAAAAAGCATTTCGGAATTTCCGGAATGCTTTTCAATATATGATTTGGTGTAGAATTTAGAAGTTGAAAGAAACCCCAATGCTTCCATTGTTACCAGCCTCGATGTAAGCACCCACGCTGTCATTGAAGAAGTAGCGCACACCCAAGTGAACACCCAGTCCGAAATCGCTACCCAAAACTCCAAGATCTACACCCGGATAGATGTCCCACTGGCTCGGCAAGTTCAAAGGGTCCTGTAAGTGGAAATTAACTCTACCGAAAACGAAGAAGTTATTATCCTTGTTATTATCTTTATAATCACTGAAGTAGATGTTTGCTCCACCTCCTAATGAAACGATTTTTGATAAACCATAGTCATAAGTTCCGGTAATCCCGGTTCCGTTACCCCAAGCATTTAGACCTACTTGAAGTTTTTGGTCGCCTTTTCCTGTCCAAGCCTGTGCATACGATAGAACACCGGCGAAAAGTCCGAACGCTAATAATAGTTTTTTCATAAGCGTAAGTTTATTTTTTGATTAATAAATTTCAGGTATCAAAAATAAGACCATTAGTGCATTTTGTAGTTCTAGAAGGATTTTTTGCTGTTTTTTTTCTTTCCGAAAATATTTTTAAATAAGTGTAAATAAATTTAAACAATAATTAAGGCCTTTCAATAGATCGGCTTTTCACTTTTGATTTCCGGCTCTGGTCACCAAAAGAAATCAGCAGATAAAACAGAAAAGGCAGGATGAATATACTCCCAAGAACCAAGGCCCACCCAAGTGCTGCAATCGTTTTTGGGGCGGCACTTTCATCGAAAAGTGAAAGATGTGTACCGTTTGCAAATAAAATAATATTAGGATTATGCTGATATGTCGCCGCAACCAAAATCATAATAATCTGAAAACCTCCGAATACCCGAACTAATAAAAACTGTTTTTTCTTAATGGCCTCATTGGTGAACAAAAGGCTAATGGTAGCCAATGTGATTACGACGATGCCAAGTGCGTTTGAGAAAATCCAGTTGAGCAATGGAATTTGAGAATAGTAAGCGCTTAAAAAAACCAAAATACCGGTTGCAACAACATATATAGCAGTTTCCCGCGCTTTCTGCACCATAACGGACAATGCATCACTAAAACGGGCTTCGTGCAAAGAAAATAGTGAGGCTAGATAAGCACACAACGAAACCGTAAAAAAACCGACAGATATTCCGAAAGGATTGAGCCAACTGAAGATATAAAGACCTAAAAAATCTTTGGCTTCCGTGTCAATAGAACCGGAAATCGTGGCTGCAGCAATAATACCTAAAAAGAAAGGCGTCAGCAGGCTGGAGTAGTAGAAGATCTGAGTGTAGATTTTTTGCCAGCTGTCATCCACAGCATCGTAATTCCTGAAGGTAAATGCAGTTCCTCTAGCAATGATGCCAATTAGCATCAGAACAACAGGAATATGCAGATAGGTAGAAACAGTAGTATAAATGGTCGGAAATCCAACAAATAAAATCACAACAGCAATTATCAGCCACATATGATTGGCTTCCCAAATCGGTGCAATTGATTTGGACATAATCTTTTTCGTTTTTTCACGATAAGTTTTTTTAGAGAACAGTTCAATAATTCCTGCCCCGAAATCGGCTCCGCCAGTAATCACATAAAGACAGATTGAAATCCAAAGAAATGCAATGACAACGTAAATCATAATGTTTTGTTTTTAGGATTATAATTCGGGTCTGTCGGGTCATACAGTTTCGGAACCATTTTGATTTGTCTCAAAAGTAAAAAGATGATAATCAGTGATAACGAAATAAAAACTAATGTGAAGAAATAAAATGAGTATTGGATTCCCGGCATCGGTGTAACGGCATCTATGGTTTTCATAATACCATAAATGATCCACGGCTGTCTGCCAACTTCTGTTACTGTCCAACCCGCTTCTAATGCGATATAACCGAATGGAATTGCTGCAACGAACATTTTCAAATACCAGCTTTTGGTCAGCCATTCTTTTTTCCAAAAAGTGGCGATGAGGTAAACGAAGCCAATTAACATCATTACACTTCCAAAAAATATCATAATTTGAAAAGCATAATGAACGACTGCTACCGGTGGCCAGTGATCCTTGGGGAAATCCTTCAGTCCTTTTACCTCTGCATCAAAATCACCCCAGGCTAGAAAGCTGAGAAGTTTCGGAACTTTTATGGCATATTTTATCTGTTCATTCTCTTCATCCGGGATTCCACCGATGACGAAACTGGCGCCTTTTTCTGTTTCAAAATGCGCTTCCATTGCAGCCAGCTTTACAGGTTGTCTTTTGGCGACAGACTTTGCAGCAATATCTCCGCTGATGGGCGCCAGAAGCGCACCTATAATAGCAAAACCTGCGGAGATCCTGAATGCTTTCTTATGAAAACTGACATTTCTTTTCTTTAAAACCATTAAAGCGTGAATACCCGCTACTGCAAATCCTGTTGCCGCAAAAGCAGCTACCGTCATATGAAATGCCTGTGGAAACCAAGCGTCATTAAACATCGCTTTTATCGGATCAATATTCAGATATTCTCCATTAATATAATCGAAACCAGCAGGACTGTTCATCCACGCATTCGCAGCAACAACCAAAATACCTGAAGCTAATCCGCTGACGCCAACCACCACACCGCAAAACCAGTGAAACCACTTGTTGAACTTTTCCCAGCCGTAAAGGAAAAATCCTATAGCTATTGCCTCAATAAAAAAAGCGGTGCCTTCCAGAGAAAAGGGCATTCCGAAAATCGGACCGGCATGTTCCATAAATTTAGGCCAGAGTAATCCTAACTCAAAAGAAAGCATCGTTCCGGAAACAGCACCTGTTGCAAACAGAATAGCGACACCTTTGCTCCACGCTTTGGTGAGACCTTTGTAAACCTCATCTTGAGTTTTAAGGTATTTGTAATGAGAAAAAGCCATCAGAAAAGGCATTACCATTCCCACACAAGAAAATATGATGTGGAAGCCCAATGAAACGGCCATCTGAGATCGGGCAGCCAGAAAATCATCCATAATTTCAATTTTATTGTAAAGTTAGGATTTAATGATGTTACAATCACATATAATAAGAAGAGAAATATCATATTCGTAGTGACTTTGGGATGATATTTTTCAATACTCTTACAACAAAAAATCCTGAAATTTTTCAGGATTTTAAATATTATTTTGATGATTTCAGAGATCTGATTCCCATTTCATAAAGTGCAAAACTGAGCAGGTCAGCATTTTCGCCAATGATCTGTTCTGTAGATCTTCCTGCACCATGACCTGCATTTTTTTCAATTCTGAGTAATATCGGATTGCTGCATGCTTGCTTTTCCTGTAGCTCTGCCCCGAATTTGAAGGAGTGTGCAGGAACCACACGATCATCATGATCACTCGTGATAATCATAGTAGAAGGATAGCAGGTTCCGGCTTTTACATTGTGAACAGGTGAGTAAGACTTGAGGTATTCGAACATTTCCTTGCTGTCTTCAGCGGTTCCGTAATCATAGGCCCAGCCCGCTCCGGCTGTGAATTTATTATACCTAAGCATATCCAGAACGCCTACTCCGGGGAAAGTCACTTTTGCCAGATCCGGTCGCATCGTCATTGTCGCACCCACTAGCAAACCACCGTTGGAACGGCCTGAGAGCGCCATATATTCTTTGGATGTGTAACCTTTTGCCTGCAGATATTCGCCGGCAGCAATGAAATCTTCAAACACATTTTTCTTTTGCTGTTTTGTGCCTGCATCGTGCCATTTCTTGCCATACTCGCCACCTCCTCGGATGTTTGGAACCGCATAGATTCCGCCATTTTCCATCCAGATCGCATTCACAACCGAGAATGCAGGCTGAAGGCTGATGTTGAAACCACCATAAGAATATAAAATCGTTGGATTTTTACCATCCAGCTTTGTTCCTTTTTTATAGTTGATCATCATCGGAACTTTTGTACCATCTTTCGACGTATAAAAAACTTGCTCAGAAATGTAATTTTCTGGGTTGAATTTCACATTTGGCTTCTCGTAGATCTCCGATTTTCCTAATGCTACATTATACTTGTAAATGGTTCCCGGCGTAATATAGTTTGTAAATGAGTAATAGATATCTTTATCCTCTTTTTTGCCACCAAATCCAGAAACAGTTCCTTTGCCTGGTAATACAATTTCTCTCACCACTTTCCCAGTTTTGTCGAATTGCTTCACAAGGCTGATGGCATCTTTCATATATTTACCGAAGAAGTAACCGCCAGCTTCAGAAACGCTGAGTACATTCTCCGTTTCTGGGATCACATCTTTCCAGTTTTCTGGGCTTGGATTTTTGATGCTTACTTTTACAAGCTTCATATTTGGAGCATCTTTATCGGTGAAGATGAAAAGGTCATCACCCTGAGTATCCACAATATTAGCATTGATGTCAAAACCTTTGTTGATTTGCACAAAATCGCCACCGTTTTTCAGATCTTTTATATACAGTTCGTTTCCGTTGGTTGCGTTGGCTGCAGAGATGATGAGAAATCTCTGATCTTCTGAAACACCTGCAGACAGATATCTTCTGGGTGTTTTTTCGCCGCCGAAAATCAGCTGATCTTCGGATTGTTTTGTGCCCAGTTTATGGAAATAAACCTTGTGTTTATCCGTCATTCCGGAAAGTACCGTTCCTTCTTTTGGTTTGTCATAGCTGGAGTAGTAGAAACCTTCATCACCTTTCCAAGCAATGCCACTGAATTTCACATCCACCATTGTTTCATCAATTTGTTTTTTGCTGATCGCATCGATGATGATTATTTTATTCCAGTCGCTTCCACCTTCAGAAATAGAGTAGGCGGCAAGATTCCCTTTTTTGTTGAACGACAGGTTGGAAAGTGAGGTAGTGCCTTTCTCAGAAAACGTATTAGGATCTAGGAAAACCTCGACTTTTTTGGTTTTGTTATTAGTTCTGTAAAGTACCGATTGTGCTTGTAATCCGTTGTTTTTGTAATTATAAGTGTAATCACCTTCTTTGAACGGTGCTCCTATTTTTTCATAGTTCCAGATGTCCCGCAGCTGATTCTTAATGGTTTCTCTGAAAGGGATTTTGGAGAGATAGTTCTGGCTGTAAGCCACCTCTTCGTCCACCCATTTTTTTGTAGCTTCTGAATCGTTTTCCAGATCGCGGAAAGGATCTGCGACCTGTGTCCCGAAATAATTGTCCGTTTGATTGCCTTTCTGGGCTTTTGGGTAATTGGGTTTTGCCATAGACTGTGCATTGACTCCAGTGTAGAAAACGACTGCGGCTGCAATCAGTATTGAGTATCGTTTCATTTTTATTGTTTGATGGTTTTCAAAATTAATAAAAATTATCTCCAAAGCTTTGTTACGTAGGATAAAATAATATAAAATTTTAATTTATATCAAGGATATTAAAAAAGTAGCGCCTAAGGTTATAATGGTTTTGCACGGGTTAAAAAAAGTTAATTTATTTTACTCTGAAAAACATTAGCCCGTAAAAGATTATCTTTGCGAATTATTTTACTGGATGAAGAAGCTTGTCATTATTCCGACTTATAACGAGAAAGAAAACATCGAAAAGATCATTTCGGCAGTTTTTGCTCTGCAGCAGGATTTCCACGTGTTGGTGGTAGATGATTCTTCACCGGATGGAACGGCTGAGATCGTGAAAAAACTTCGTGAAAAATATCCGTTGCAGCTTCACCTTACGATTAGAAAAATAAAAGATGGGCTGGGCAAAGCCTATATACACGGTTTTCAGTGGGCGATTCATAACGATTATGATTTTATTTTTGAGATGGATGCCGATTTTTCTCATAATCCAAAAGATCTGACCAGACTTTTCGAAGCCTGCAAAAGTGCAGATATGGCGGTGGGCTCTAGATACTCTCAGGGCGTGAATGTTGTAAATTGGCCGATGGGAAGAGTGTTGCTTTCTTACTTTGCCTCAAAATATGTAAGATTCGTGTTGGGGTTGCCAATTCATGATACTACGGCTGGTTTTGTGTGCTTTCGAAAAGAAACACTCTTAGCTATTGGGCTGGATAAAATCAAGCTGAAAGGCTATGGTTTCCAGGTAGAGATGAAATACCGGGTATTCAAGAAAAATCTTAAAATCGTAGAGGTGCCTATTATCTTTACGGATAGAACGGAAGGCGAAAGTAAAATGAATGGCGGAATTATCCAGGAAGCTGTTTTTGGCGTTCTGAATCTAAAATGGAAAAGTTTAATCGGGAAATTATAGGATGAGATTTTTTATTGCATATTTATTTCTTGCGATCTTTACATTATCCTGTACTGAAGCAATAGAAAAGCCGAAAGATATTTTATCGGAGGAAAAAATGTCTGAGATCATTGCAGATTTTGCCATTAATGAACAAAGCTATACCATAGGCGGTAATATCAATACAGAAAATGCCACAAGATTTATCCTGAAAAAATATAATATTAAAGGGCAACTGTTTACAGACAGCTATAAATATTATATGACCGATCCGGACACTATGAAAGAGATACTGGACGAGGCACAGAAAATTATAGTATCAAAAGATCCTAATGCCGAAGCTTTTATCAATAAAAAACTGAAGGAAAACAGCGGAATTCCGGCACAGGCAAGATAGAATTATAAATATATGAATGACGTTCGGTAAAAACCGGAGGCGAAATCTACTACATACAATGAAATTTTTTGAAATCGAAAAAAACTCGGAATCAAAAGCGAGAGCAGGCGTTATCACTACAGATCACGGAACCATTCAAACCCCCATTTTTATGCCTGTTGGAACGGTTGCATCTGTAAAAACAGTGCACCAGAGAGAGCTTAAAGAAGACATCAAAGCACAGATTATTCTCGGCAACACCTATCACCTGATGCTGCGTCCTAAAATGGATATTATGGAACAGGCAGGCGGTCTTCATAAATTTATGAATTGGGACAGGCCAATACTTACCGATTCCGGCGGATATCAGGTTTTTTCTTTGGCAAAAAGCAGAAAGATTACTGAAGAAGGCGTGAAGTTCAAATCTCATATCGATGGCAGTCTGCATTTTATGTCACCAGAGGTTTCTATGCAAATCCAAAGACAGATAGGAGCAGATATTTTTATGGCTTTTGATGAGTGTATTGCCTACCCAAGTGATTACAATGCGGTGAAAACCTCTATGGAACTCACACACCGCTGGCTGAAAAGATGTATTAGCTGGACCGAAGAGAACAAAGAATTGTATGGCCACAAACAGAGATTGTTCCCGATTGTTCAGGGTTCTTGTTTTTCTGACCTTAGAAAGATTTCGGCCGAGGTGATCTCAGAAGCCGGAGCCGATGGCAATGCTATCGGCGGACTTTCCGTGGGCGAGCCAGAAGATGAAATGTACAGAATAACGAATGAAGTGACAGACATTCTCCCAAAAGACAAACCAAGATATCTGATGGGTGTTGGCACGCCTTGGAACATCTTGGAAAGCATTGGTTTTGGAGTGGATATGATGGATTGCGTGATGCCGACGAGAAATGCCAGAAATGCAATGCTATTCACTTGGCAGGGCGTAATGAATATGAAAAATGAAAAATGGAAAACCGATTTTTCTCCGTTGGATGAGTTTGGGACAAGTTTTGTGGATCAGGAATACAGCAAAGCTTACGTAAGACATCTTTTCGTGGCAAAGGAATATCTGGCAAAACAAATTGCTTCCATTCATAACCTTGCGTTTTATCTCGATTTAGTGAAAGTTGCGAGAGAACATATTGTTGCAGGAGATTTCTACCAGTGGAAAGAGCAGATTATTCCTCAGTTAAAGACAAGGCTTTAGGAAGTAAAAAGTGAAGCGTAAAAAGTAAAACGGATTCTAGCAAATTAAAAAGTAAATATCCCTCATCTAACTCACTACCTGACTTTATGAAAATCATAGATCTTTACGTTATTAAAAAATATCTGGGAACACTCATTTTTATGTTGATGTTGCTTTCTGTAATTGTCTTGGTAGTAGATGTACAATCTAAAACACCCAGAATAGAGAGTAATGGTTTTACGGTGGGTTATTTTCTTCTGTATTTTTATCCGTTCTGGATTCTGAATCTCATACTGACATTTATGTCGATATTGATTTTTATTACAGTCATTTTCTTTACCTCTAGGATGGCTAATAATACGGAGATTGTTGCAATCATCAGCAGCGGTGCCAGTTTTCACAGATTTGCAAGGCCCTATCTTATTACATCGATTCTTATCGCATGTTTTACTTTGGCGCTCAATCATTTCATCTTGCCTTGGTCCAACATCAAAAAAAATGTTTTGGAGCCTTACACCTACAATGCGATAAACAGGGAAAAGTTATTGGGTAATATAACTATTGCCTCCAACCTCAATCCCAGCGAATATATTTTTGTAAACAGCTACAATAAAAAAGAAAACCGCGGTTCTGGGTATATGTATCAGAGGTTTGATAAAAACAAAAAACTGATTTATCAGATCACAGCTATGGATATCCAGTGGGAGCCGAAGAAAAAGCACTTTATAGTAAATAATTTCTCCGAAAGAACTGTGAGAAAAGATGATACTGAGCTGCTGGCAAATGGAGCGTCTAAAATACAGGATTTTAAGATGCCGCCATCGGAGCTCTTTCCGGATGTTTTGGTTGCGCAGAACAAAACAACTCCGGAACTGATTGAAATGATAAAACGGGAAAAAATGAAAGGAAACAGCAATGTTACTTCTTTTTATAACGAGTTGTACAAAAGGACATCTATGCCGTTTTCTATTATTATTCTGACTTTTTTGGGATTATCCTTGTCTTCGCAGAAAAAACGTGGCGGGCTTGGGCTGAATCTTGCTTTGGGAATTGCTTTGGCGTTTTTGTTCGTATTTTCTTTTCAGGTTCTTAATGTCGTTTCGGAGAATAAAACATTACCACCGTTGCTGGCTATGTGGCTTCCAAACATCGTTTTTGCCCCTATAGCAGCATATCTTTACATCAAGAGAGCCAATCAGTAAATTCAGTAAAGCATTTCGATTTCTTTATGAAAGAATTTTTGTAATCCTTCATTTTCTAAATCAATCCACAGATATCCCGCATTGTCAGCGTTTTTAACTATGCCATTTTGTCGCACTCTGTTTTTCTGAAAAACGGAAATTGCATCCCTCTTGAAAAGATGTAAATTATATTGTTCAAGAATTTTTTCTTCATCCGGGATATTCATAATTCTGGAAATAAAGTAAGTATGAAAATCCTGAATAAACGTTATCAAATCAATATTGACGCCTGTAACAGAAAGGATTGAGCCGGCTTTTGGCAGATTGCTAAAATCTTTTTGAAGGATATTAATTCCAATACCGATAATAAAATAATCGTTACCGTTCTTTTTTGTTTTCTCGATGAGGATCCCACAAACCTTTTTTCCGTTCAGAATGATGTCATTTGGCCATTTTATGCATGCAGATACATTTGTCATATTGTCTAGAAAATCCCTCACAATAATGGCGGTATAATAATTGAGGCATACACCGGAAATACTTATCTTATTGCGGATTACAGCTATAGAGTAAGCAAGGTTCTCGTTCGGAATCACTTCCCATTTATTACCATATTGGCCGCGGCCTTTGGTTTGATTAAAGGTAAAAACGGCGGTTGTTTCGTCTTCATTAATGAGGTTTATGATTTCGTCTTGAGTGGAAACACAATTTTCGAGATAGAGTAAACGGTTCATTTATGAAAACTTTATGAGATTATGAGGCACTAAACAAAGATAAATAGATAAAAATCAATAAATTTGCAATTACACAATTTTTTTGAATGAGTAAAAGTACAGAAAAACAATTATTAGTCGACAAGATCGTTGAAGCGATTCAGGATACAAAAGGAGAAGATATTCAGATCTTTGATCTGTCGGGCATAGAAAATTCAGTAGCAGAGACATTTGTCATCTGCAGCGGAAACTCTAATACGCAGGTTTCTGCAATAGCAGGCAACATAGAAAAAAAAGTCAGAAATGATATCAGAGAAAGGCCTTGGCATGTAGAAGGAACGGAAAATGCGATGTGGGTTTTGGTAGATTACGTTTCCGTTGTAGTGCACGTGTTCCAAAAACAGATCCGTGATTACTATGATATAGAAGAACTTTGGGGCGATGCTAAGATCACAAAAATCGAAAGCTAGAGATGTAATATGGGCATCAATAAATTTTTTTAAAAAACAAAAATGAATAATAAAGGATTCAATTGGTTCATACCAGTTTTATTAGGAATTATTTTACTCATATTTCTTCCGGGATTATTGGGAGATTCTATGGTAAAAAATATAGATGAAAAAGAATTTTACGGATTGGTTCAGCAAGGCAAAGTCAATGAAGTAATGGTTTACAGAGACAGCTTTAAAGCGGATGTTTATCTTACTAAGGAGGCTAAGTCTGAACTGCAAAAAGGCGAAAAGAAAAGCGATCCGCTTTCTATGATAAACGTGAAGCCGAGTCCGGATTTTGTATTAACTTATGGTGACCTGAGATATTTCCAGGAAAAGTTTGATGGTATCAATTCCAAGCTTCCGAAACAGGCAAGAATGGAATTCGGGAAAAGTCAGGGCTTTTTCTCAGATCTTCTTTTTACAGCATTATTCTGGATTGGGATTATGGCGTTATTCTATTTCGTCCTTTTCAGAAAAATGGGCGGTGGCGCAGGTGGTCCTGGCGGTCAGATCTTCAGCATAGGAAAATCCAGAGCTAAGTTGTTCGATGAAAAAGATAAAATCCAAGTAACATTTAAAGATGTTGCCGGATTAGAAGGTGCAAAAGAAGAAGTTCAGGAAGTCGTAGATTTCCTTAAAAACTCTGAAAAATATACCAAATTAGGTGGCAAGATTCCAAAAGGTGTTCTTCTAGTAGGTCCTCCGGGAACAGGAAAAACATTGCTTGCAAAAGCTGTGGCAGGTGAAGCAAAAGTACCTTTCTTTTCATTGTCTGGTTCCGATTTCGTAGAAATGTTTGTGGGTGTTGGAGCTTCCAGAGTAAGAGACCTTTTTGCTCAGGCAAAGGCAAAATCTCCGGCGATTATCTTTATCGATGAAATTGATGCTATTGGTAGAGCCAGAGGTAAAAACAATTTTTCAGGCGGAAACGACGAAAGAGAAAATACATTAAACCAGCTACTTACAGAAATGGATGGTTTTGGTACAGATACCAACGTTATTGTGATGGCGGCCACCAACAGAGCAGATATTCTGGATAAAGCATTGATGAGAGCTGGGCGTTTTGATAGGTCGATTTATGTTGATTTGCCAGAGCTTCACGAGAGAAAACAAATCTTTGAAGTTCATTTGGCAAAGATTAAACTCGATCCGAATATTGACAGAGAATTCCTAGCTAAGCAAACACCGGGATTCAGCGGTGCAGATATCGCAAACGTTTGTAACGAAGCGGCTCTTATCGCTGCTAGAAACTCACACGAGTCGGTTACAAAACAAGATTTCTTAGATGCTGTGGACAGAATAATCGGCGGTCTTGAGAAAAAAAATAAAGCAATAAAACCTTCGGAAAAGAAAAGAGTGGCCTTCCATGAAGCTGGTCATGCAACAATTTCTTGGTTGGTAGAGCATGCTGCACCATTATTGAAGGTTACCATCGTCCCAAGAGGACGTTCTCTAGGGGCAGCTTGGTATCTTCCGGAAGAGAGACAGCTCACCACCACAGAACAGATGCTTGATGAGATCTGTGCAACCTTGGGCGGTAGAGCTGCGGAACAGGCTGTTTTTGGAAATATATCTACAGGTGCTTTGTCCGATCTAGAAAGAGTGACTAAACAAGCTCAGGCAATGGTTACAATTTATGGTCTTAATGATAAAGTCGGAAACATTTCTTACTATGACAGCTCAGGCCAGTCGGAAATTAACTTCGGAAAACCATATTCTGAACAGACGGCCAAAGTGATAGATGAGGAGATTAGTAAATTAATCGAAACGCAATATCAAAGAGCAGTTAATATTCTTACTGAAAATAGAGATAAATTAGATGCATTAGCGCAGAAGTTATTAGACAAAGAAGTAATTTTCCGCGAAGATCTTGAAGAAATCTTCGGAAAAAGAGCTTGGGACCCGGAATTGACAGAAAAACCGGTGTCGAGTTTAGATAATCCTGCAGATGCTGGAAACGTCTTAAATACAGAGAGTTAATTTTTTAAAACTCATTTTATATAAAAAAAATCCTGGGGCAACCAGGATTTTTTTTATTAAAACAATATTTTGGTTTTTAGATTATTATAATTATTCTTTACATTTGTAATTAATAACAAAAAAAACCACAGTAATTGAGCCTGTTCAAGAAATTCGTTAATAAAATAATGAATCAGTCTGAGGAAGAAGAGCCGGATGTTACCAAACTTGCGGATCAACTTCGTGATGCAGATCTGGACTACAAGTTTGCCCAGCTCTTTACGCATTCCGGGGGATTCTTTAATTATTGTGCAGATGAGTCTGAGGCATTGCAGACCCTGAACCAGATCATCAAGATAGAACAGATTAACGACGTATTTTGCTGGGATCAGGATCTAAGAAATTTTCTTGATGTCATCAAATGCAAATATTCTCCAGAACTTACAGAAGATAATGATGCTGCATTTATTACCTGCGAGTATCTGATAGCTTTTGATGGCAGAATCATGCTGTCTCATAACAATATCCTTCATTATCATTCCTCTCGCTTGCCAAGCAAAATCATTATTATGGCTAATGTTTCACAAATTGCAAGCAATCTGAATGAAGCTATGATGAAGGTAAAACGCGCAGGAAATCTTAAAAACCTTACCTCAATAAGCGGAAGTCAGTCCAAATTGGATACACCTAATAAGGATAATACCAAACTTTTCTTACTTTTGCTGGAAGATTAAATTTCAGCTTTGGATAAAAATTTCTTTCAGCGCTCATTGTCGGGACTTGTTTATGTTCTCGTTATAGCCATTTGTACTACGCCAGTCGGCGCATATCTGTTCAGTAGCTTTCTTCCGGAAGTCAAACAGCAATATCTTTTTTATGGACTGATTACATTCTTTTTTGCCGTTGGCATTTTTGAATGCGTCAGAATCATGAAATTTGATAACGGTATCTATAAGTGGCTTGTTTTTCCGATTGCAGCATTTATTTACTACACTTTCACGAAACGGTTTTTTTATCATGGTTTTTTCTTCAATGTCAATCTGAGCGAGATGCTTTCTCTGGCACTGATTCCAATAGCCGCCATCACATTATTTAAATTTCCCAAGGAGCTTTATTTTGAAAACGGAAAACTGATTTTTACTGTAGTTTATCTCGCTTTGCCTTTTGGGTTTGCTTTAGGCTTGCCAAAATTCAGTACTCTTGATCCGGAATATACTTTTACTCTAGAGGTTTTTATGCTTTTTGTTTTGATATGGAGCAGCGATACTTTTGCTTATCTAACAGGGAAGTTTTTTGGGAAACATAAAATGGCGCCTAAAATCTCCCCTAAAAAAACGTGGGAGGGATTTGCTGGTGGTGTAGTCCTCACATTGGTATTGGGATTCTTTGTAGAGCAGTATTTCCCTGAACTGAGAGGAAACTGGATGATTGTCGGATTGCTGGTCTCTATCTTTGCTCCATTAGGAGATTTGGTAGAAAGTCAGCTAAAGCGTAGTTTTGCAGTCAAAGATAGCGGAAACATTATTCCGGGTCACGGTGGCGTTTTGGACAGATTAGACAGCTTCATAATCTGTGCACCGGTTGTTTATCTGTATTTTATTTTAGAAAAATTATTTTAGAAACAGCATATGAAATTACATAAAGAATCAAAAGGTACATTGATCGTTGCAATACTGTTTATTGCATTTGTCGGGGCAATTTCCATTTATTACCTGCATCTTTGGTCATTGCTGATTATGATCCCTCTTTTGATAATGTTAGGACTTATTTTCTGGTTTTTCCGGGTTCCCTACAGGGCCATTCTAGATCATAAAGAAAACGTAGTAGCGCCTGTTGATGGTAAAGTGGTGATGATAAAAGAAGTTTTCGAAGATGAGGTTCTCAAAGCCAATTGCATCCAGGTTTCTATTTTTATGTCGCCGCTCAATGTTCATATCTGCCGATATCCGGTAAGTGGAGATGTGATATATAAAAAATACCATCCAGGGAAATATCTCGTAGCGTGGCATGAAAAATCTTCTACGGAAAATGAAAGAACAACTGTGGCGGTAAAAAGTATGACGAACCATCAAGTGGTTTTCCGCCAGATTGCCGGTTATGTCGCCAGAAGAATTGTTTTCTATTGTAACATCGAAGACAAGGCAAAGGCAGGACACGAGTTTGGTTTCATCAAATTCGGATCCAGGATGGATGTCTTCCTACCGCTTGATACGGAAATCCTCTGTAAGATTGGTGACAAGACCAAAGGCGGAATAGACGTCATTGCCAGAATGAAGGATTAAAACTGATTGATTTTAATACAAAGAGACTTATTCAGAAGTCTCTTTTTTTATTTGTATGATGATTTTACAATTCAGTCATTATTTTGTACGGTTCAGTCGGATTAATTTCTTTTAGAGATCCTGCCGCTCTATCTTTGAACCATCAAATAAATAATTCAACAGCTATGAAAACATCATTATTTTTCTCATTATTTTTATTATTAGTTTCGTTCTTCTCCAAAGCTCAGATGGATGATAAATTTTATCAGCCTAAAAAGGAGATGAAAACGTTAGAATTCAAAAACATTGAAAACATAAGCCTTCCCGTTGAAAGCGATACGATAACAGCAGTGGTTCTAAAGCCGGAATCAAGACAAATCAAAAAAACAATCCTTTTTTTCCACGGTGCAGGCGGTAATATATCAACCTATCAGTTTATGACAAAGCCTTTGGTGGAAGCAGGATTTCAGGTTGTCATGATCGATATGAGAGGTTACGGGAAATCTACAGGAAAGCCAACACATCTTAATGTGGCTGCAGATGGCCAGAAAATGTTTGATTATCTGTTGTTGAGAAAAGACATCAGCAATACAAAAATTTATGTTTATGGCGCTTCCTTAGGATCTCAGATCGCAACGCACCTGGCAAAAGATAACCTATCGAAAATCTCAGGTCTGATTTTGGAAGGCGGAATGTCATCATTCACAGATATTGCAATTTTTTTCAAACCGGAGTACAAGGAAGTTATTGAGAAATTTGTTGTTTCTCCTTATTCTGCAAAAGAAGATGTAAAATCTCTTGCCGGACTTCCTAAACTATTTATTTACAGTAAAAATGATAAAACAGTTCCTTTTGAGCACGGCCAGCTTATTTACAATAATGCTCCGGAACCAAAACAATTTCTGGAATATAAAGCAGATCATCTGGAAGCGATATCATCTGAAAAAGATCAGGTTCTGAAAGCTATTGAGAAATTATAATACAACAGGGAAGATTATCTTCCCTTGCATTTTTAGCTATACAAAGTTTAATTTTTTCTCCATTATTAATCAGCATCCATAGAAATGATGAAAATCGAATGGCAACGAATTCTAATTAAACTCTTTTTTCTTATACCAAGATTATCTTATGACGAATTTGTAAAATAAAAATATCCGTCTGGTTTGGACGGATATTTTATTCGTTATGACAAGTTATTTTTATTTCAATGCGATTTCAATCACCTCGCTCATATTAGAAACATAGTTGATTTTTAGATTATTCAGGTAATCTTTTTTGATTTCCCCTACATCTTTTCTGTTCGCCTCACAAAGAATCACTTCTTTAATACCAGCTCTTGTCGCCGCCAAAAGTTTCTCCTTAATTCCACCAACAGGAAGAACTTTTCCTCTCAAAGTAATCTCGCCGGTCATTGCCAAATGAGATTTCACTTTTTTGTTTTTGTAGCTGGAAACCATTGAGGTTAACATTGCGATACCTGCAGACGGTCCATCTTTCGGCGTTGCGCCTTCAGGAACGTGGACGTGGATATTTTTTTTCTCTATATCTTCTTCGGAGATGCCCAGATCTTCGTGGTGCGCTTTGATGAATTCTAGAGCAATTGTTGCAGATTCTTTCATCACGTTTCCAAGATTTCCTGTCATTGTTAGACCGCCTTTTCCTTTGGAAAGGATACTCTCGATGAATAAAATGTCACCGCCAACACTAGTCCAAGCTAAACCTGTCACAACACCTGGCACATCTGTAATCTCCGATAATGTTTTCGGTCTCGGAACACCAAGAATTTCATCTACTTTTTCAATAGAAATTTTTGGGTTATATTGCTTTTCCATAGCCAGCTGCAAAGCAACCCAACGGGCAATTCCCGCAATTCTTTTTTCCAAAGTTCTCACACCGCTTTCAGAAGTATGCGCATCAATGATATGTTTTAGTTCAGCATTACCTATTTTCAATGATTTGGCATCCAAACCATTTTCCTGAAGTTGTTTTTTGATTAAGTGTCTTTTAGCAATTTCAATCTTTTCTTCTAAAGTGTAACCCGCAATGCTGATGATTTCCATTCTATCCAAAAGCGGACGCTGTACAGACGAAAGCGAGTTAGCTGTCGCAATGAACATTACTTTGGAAAGGTCGTAACCACATTCAAGGAAATTATCATAAAAGTTACTATTTTGTTCAGGATCAAGGACTTCTAATAGGGCTGAACTTGGGTCTCCGTGAATCCCTTGTCCGATTTTATCGATCTCATCCAAAACGATCACAGGATTAGATGTTCCGGATTTTTTGATAGATTGGAGTATTCTTCCCGCCATCGCACCGATATAAGTTTTTCTGTGTCCACGGATTTCACTTTCATCATGCAAACCGCCGAGAGAAACCCGAACATATTTCCTACCCAAAGAATCTGCAATTGACTTTCCAAGCGAAGTTTTTCCAACTCCCGGAGGACCAACGAGACAAAGGATTGGTGATTTCATATCGTTCTTCAGTTTCAGAACAGCAATATGTTCCAGGATGCGTTTTTTGATATCTTCCAGTCCAAAATGTTCTTTATCCAAAAGTTTTTCGGCTTTGTGGAGGTCAAAATGATCCTTAGAATAGTGTCCCCAAGGCAAATCTGTAAAAAAGTCCAGATAATTTCGCTGAACATTATAATCTGGCGAGTTAGGATGCTGCCGCTGAAGCCTCTGTAATTCTTTCTGGAAGTGATTTTCAACGTCAGTACTCCAAGTGATTTTTGCAGCCTTTTTCTTGAACTCATCTACATCAGATTCTGCACCACCACCTAACTCTTCCTGAATGGTTTTAATCTGCTGGTTCAGGAAATACTCCCGTTGCTGTTTGTCAAGATCTTTGCTTGTTTTTTGATGAATCTGATTTTTCAATTCCAAATGACGGTAATCGTCGTGCATCATTTCATATAAAGCATTAGCACGTCCAATCAATGTCTTTTCATCTAGCAATTTTTGTTTTTTGTCAGAAGAAAAATTACCGTTGGCAGAGACAAAGTTGAGCAGTTCTTCTTCACCTTCGATGTTTTTTAGCGCAAACTGCGCAGCATTTGGAATATTTGGATCAATATTGATAATTTTTTCTGCAAGATCTTTGATGTTGTCCATCAAAGCCAAAAATTCTTCTTTATCTTTTGGTTTAAAATCTTTTTGCGTTATGATTTTGGCAATAAAATACGGTTCATTAGAAACCATTTTTTTGATTTTGAATCGGTAATAACCTTTCGTAAGGGCTGTGATATTGCCTTCCGGAAGTTTGATGATCTTGATAACCTTTGCCAAAGTTCCGATAATGTAAAGGTCTTTCTCTGTTGGATTTTCCTCATTTGGGTTTTTTTGGCAGATAATTCCTATAAATTTATTTTCCTTTTGTGCATCTTCCAGTAATTTTTTGGATTTTTCCCTTCCAGCGGTAATTGGTGTAACCACAGACGGGAACATTACCATATTTCTTACAGGAAGAATCGGGAAAAGGTCTTGAGACTGATGGTTCTCTATCTCATCTAAGTCCGAAAAATTAATTTCTTCTGCGATGATTCCGAGACCATCGTCAAGAATCTCTTCAAAATTGATATTTTCAAATTCTGTCATAATATCGTTGATGACATAATGTCATTAATCTTAATTAATATAAAAATTGTTTCTCTATATTTCTTAGAAAATCAATCAGGTTGTATGTTGGATTATAATTTCGCAAGAGGTATGCCATTGGAAAAAACAATACAATTTGGCAGAAATATTATTAATAATTCTTATCTTAGTATCAATAAATAAAAATAAAATGAAAAACTTACTTAGAATATTTTCTATTATTATAATGATTTCAAGCTGTTCCTTCTATGGACAAGCACCATCCATCAACAAAAATGTGACTAATAATTCTTTCCGAGTAGAAACTTGGGGACAATTAGGAGCTGGAAATATTGTTGAAGATTATGAAACTGCGAAAGCAAAAACAAAAGACAAATCTAAACTCAAAGAATTGGTTTTAGATGCTATTTATAATAATGAGCAAGAAAAAAAAGCATTGGACGTTAAATCTTCTGAAAAAGAACAAATAATCAATAAATTAAAATATCAATTACAAAAGATTGAAGACAAGGATTCTTCTAAATATAAAAAGGCTGACGAAAAATTACAAAAAGAACAAACAGAATACAATACTATAACTAGTAGATTGGTAAAAAATCTTAAGGATAGTAATAAACTCCAAGAAGAGTATCAGCAAATTACGGGAGACTAATAAAAAGACTGTTTTTAAACAGTCTTTTTATTAGTCGAAGTTTTCCTAATGTTAATCATACAAGCTATTCTTAGATTTTATTTTAATTCTCATTACTTATTGATTCTAATTTTTGACAAAGCAAAAAATTCAAAAGCAACAATCAATGGAAAAGAAAATGAAATTAATAATATTTTTAATGAGGGTTTATCAAAAATAAACATTCCAAAAGTCAAATATAGAAATGTCGGAATCAAGAAAAATATTAAAATGTTTATTTTAAATATTTTTATAAAATAAAAATAGAATAAAGGAATTATTAGATATAAAAAATATAAAACAATATAGGGTTCAAATTTAAGAAACATTACAAAAAAAGATTGAAGTAATATTGGCGAAAGTCCAACGAATAAACTTAATTTAGAATGAAAATCAAATCGAGATAGAATTAACCCTATCGAAAAAGAAATAAAATAAAGTGGAAATTTTCTTGTGAAAAATAATTCTAAAACAAAATCATTTTTTGGTGCCGAATTGATTATTAAGAAGAGTAACACTGATATTACAAAAACAAAAATTTTATCTTTAAAAAAATCTTTATTTAAACCTAACAAAAAATATAAAACTATTTGCCCAACGAAAGGTATAATTGTATAAATATTTTTGTTGTAGAAAATATTAATTAGGGCTAACAATGTTAACCCTAAAATTAAGAAACATTTATTTTTTTTATTCAATTTATACAAAATTAAGGAACATAAATACAATAAGCGTCACAAGGCTCTCCATTCCACCATCCACAACCTGTTGTGGTTGAAACACATCCGCCAGCTTTACAAGGGTTGTCCATCGTACACATAGTACACCAGCTTGTGTAACAATCTCCACTACCAGTACCTCCTCCTGGAGTCGGATCCGGCATTTTGTGAGAAATAAAATATGGTGTTAATTGCTTTGTCGTTTTGTCAAAATTACTAAGATTTTGAAAATATAATTTCTCCTCATAATCTGAAAATCCTCCTTTTTGAGCAACAGTAGTAAGTTTTTGAAGGTCGCTTAACCCATTAATAGTTAGCTCTTTTATAATTTGCTCAACCACAAACTTTTGCTTTTTGTTCAAATCAACATTTTGCAAAATAAATTCCATTTTATTTATCCATAATTTCTTTTTTTGTTCATCATTCATTTTATTATAAACAAAATATCGAGAATAGTTATCATATTTTACAAATTCATTTCTATCAGAGTATTTTGTCAAATCAGGATTTTTAGCATAAGATTCTTCTATAGTCTCTTCTAAATGTTTTTGTTGGCTAATTATTTCCTGCTCTCGACAAGAGTGAAAGGATATAATACCAATTGTCATCAAAATAAAAGTAATAATTTTTTTCATCATATAAATTTTTAATTGTTAATAATTACAAACTTATTGAAGTTTTCTCCTATTATATCAACAAAAAACTCACAAATTTTGTGTAAATATTTACACAAAATCTTAACTTTGCTTTAAAACATAACCGATGATAGTTGGAAATAACCTGAGAAGACTTAGAATAAAATCTAAAAAGTCTCAACAAGACATTGCAGATTTATTAGAAATAGACCGTCGTACTTACATTAATTGGGAGAACGAAGAAAATGATGTGAAATCTGAGTATATACCTAGAATTGCAAAAATTTTTGATGTAGATATAAAAGATTTATTTCAAGACTCTAAAAGTAATATTCAAAATATTAATCAAGAAAATAAAGACAATTCAATTAATGGGGTTGTTTTTGTCTTGACTGATAAAGAAAATATTGATAGATTAACTGAAATATTAAAGATTAGTTTAGAAAAAAGATAATTTTCTAAATAAACCTTTTCAAAGTTCTGAACTCTGCAAGGGTTTTGAAATTTTATTTGAATTGATTTATACCAACATTCTCTGTGCTTTTTTCACACCCTCAACCAAAATATCAATTTCTTCCAAAGTATTGTAAACTGCAAAACTTGCACGAACTGTTCCAGCGATATTGAAAAAATCCATAATCGGTTGTGTACAATGATGTCCGGTTCTCACAGCAATTCCCATTTTGTCGAGAATCATTCCTGTATCAGAAGCTATTCCTGCACCTTCCAGATTGAAAGAAACAACTCCTGTCCTATTGGCTTTTTCTCCATAGATTTTGATTCCATCTAGTTCCAGAAGTTTTTTCTGAGCGTAAGCCAGAAGTTCGTTTTCGTGGATTTGAAGATTATCGTGACCGATTTGATTAATGAAATCAACAGCTGAACCCAAAGCGATATTTCCACCTACATTAGGTGTTCCAGCTTCGAATTTGAAAGGTAAACCTGCGTAAGTTGTTTTCTCGAAACTGCAAACCGCAATCATTTCGCCACCGCCGTGGAAAGGATGAAGATTTTCCAAAACAGATTCTTTTCCGTAAAGAATTCCGGTTCCCATTGGTGCATACATCTTGTGTCCTGAGAAAACAAAGAAATCACAGTCCAATTTCTGAACATCGATTTTGAAATGAGGCGAAGATTGTGCGCCGTCTATCAAAACATAAGCGTTGGAAAGTCTTCTTATTTTTTCAATGATTTGTTCGATTGGATTGATTATTCCCAAAGCGTTAGAAACCTGATTTACAGAAACGATTTTCGTTTTTTCATTAAGCCAAGAATCCAAAACATCGATTTGAAGAATTCCGTTTTCGTCCATTGGAATGACGCGAAGTTTTGCACCAGTTCTTTCGCAAAGCATCTGCCAAGGAACGATGTTGGAATGATGTTCCAGATATGAAATGATAATCTCATCATCTTTCTTGATTTGATTGGTCAAAGCATAAGCTACCAAATTGATTCCTTCGGTTGTTCCTTTTGTGAAAATAACTTCGTAATCGTGTTTTGCATTGATGAATCTTTGGATTTTCTTTCTGGAAAGTTCCATTTCTTCCGTTGCAATCTGACTCAATGTGTGAATCCCGCGATGAACATTGGCATTGATGGTTTCGTAATATTTTTCCCAAGTTTCTAAAACTGAAATCGGTTTTTGTGATGTTGCAGCGTTGTCCAGATAAACCAATGGTTTTCCATTAACCTGTTGATTTAGAATTGGAAATTGTGTTCTTATGTTGTTGTTATCAAACATTTTGGATGTAGATATTAGATGTTAGAATTTAGATGTTAGATTGAAATCCAATGTTTAAAACGTTGAATTATTGCAGCCCGTCCTGAGTGGAAATCCTTTTTTGTGGCTGGAAAAGCCCTGGCAAAAAGATTGGGAACGGAGGACGGAAAAGCTACCCAAATAATTAAAATGGTGTTTATAATTATTTAGAATGGGTCAAAGTTACGGCAAAATTTATTAAAAATTTCGATGTTAAATATTTATAAAATGAGTGTGATAATTGGATTAAGGAATAATTATTGAGTATTTTTGAGCAATTCATTTATTAATAACAAAATAAATACGAAACTATGGCATTCGAATTACCAAAATTAGCTTATTCGTACGATGCGTTGGAACCAACAATCGATGCGAGAACAATGGAAATCCACCACTCTAAGCACCACCAAGCTTATGTGGACAATCTTAATAACGCAATTGCAGGAACAGACCTTGAAGGAAAATCTCTTGAAGAAATCCAAAAAATAGGTACAGATAAACCAGCCGTGAGAAATAACGGAGGCGGACATTACAATCATTCACTTTTCTGGGAACTTTTGACGCCAGGAGGAAGCAAAGAACCAGTTGGAAATGTGAAAGCTGAAATCGAGAAAATCGGTGGTTTTGAAAAATTCAAAGAAGATTTTTCTAACGCTGCTAAGACTAGATTCGGTTCTGGATGGGCTTGGCTTGTAAAAAATGCTGACGGATCTGTGGTTGTTTCTTCCACACCAAACCAGGATAACCCACTAATGCCTGTTGCAGATGTGCAAGGAACTCCAATTCTTGGATTAGATGTGTGGGAGCACGCTTATTACCTGAATTATCAGAACAGAAGACCGGATTATGTTTCTGCGTTTTTTGATGTGATTAACTGGGATAAGGTTGAAGAGCTTTATAATAAATAAGATAAAAATTGTGGCCCCAACCCTAAAGGGAGCAATTTTTAAAATAGAAAACCACCAAAATTTTGGTGGTTTTTTTATGGATTATCAATAGTTGTATTCCTGATTTTTCGCCAGATTTTTCGCCCAAAAATAATAACTAAAATCAAGAGAGCTAATGCCAGTATGAAAGCAATAACCGGTAAAAAGATTGAGAGAACAGACATCAATCCAGCTCCGGCTGTTTCTGTTGTAGCTATGACGTTATTACCTATTCCTGCAGTAGTTGCGGTAGAAGCGGCACGTGTTCCGGCAAACCCTGCTGCTATGGTTGCTGCTGTTCCGCCACCTGCAATTATTGCCAAAGCCCATTGTGGAAATGTACCTAACTCTATAAACTGACTTGCAAAAAGAACAGAGCCAGCTACTGTGGCGAGTGGAACAGTTACGGTATCTAGAAAATTATCAACCACGGGAATGTAGTAAGCCAGAATTTCTACTAATGTTGCGACTCCTGTGACAATGAGTGTAGGCAGACTAGACAACCATTGGAAGTTATCATTCATAGGAATCCAGCCTAGATATGAGGCAAGACTCACGGCAAACAAAGGTAAAAAAACACGAAAACCTGATGCCGCAGCAAGACCGATTCCAATGAAGGAACTCAGGATGTAAGGTAAAATATCACTCATTTGTAATTTTTATAAGATTAAAATTACAAATTAAAAAAGAATATTATCTCGTTTTCTTTTTACAAAGTTCAAGGAAATTCTTTTCCAAATCTGAATAGTGCTCAGGCATTTCCTTGGAAACCCAAAATAACATAGCCAAAGATTTCTCTCCAAATGCTTCTTTATATATGGATTTATTGAGTCTGTAAGCTTCTCTGAGTAAACGTTTTAAACGATTCCTGTCGACGGCCTTTTTAAAGAATTTTTTAGATACGGATACTCCCGTTTTGTTGCTGTCTAAAGTGGCTGTATCATTGGGCGTTAGATAAATAATCCTGATATTGTCCACAGAAAGCCATTTCCCTTTTTTGAACAAAAGGTCAATATCTGATTTTTTTTTCAGCTTTTCTTGTTTCGGAAATCCGTGCTGTTTCAAATTAATTTTTTCTTCCTGTTAGATAATTGATGACCTCTGCAGCAGCATACAATCCAAAAATGGCTGGAATAAAACTGATGGTTCCATAAAAAGATTTTTTAAAGTTGCTTCCATCCGTTAGTTTAAGGCTGTTTTCATCTTGTAGCTCTGTAGAGAAAACACATCTAAAACCTTTAGTGATTCCTTCTTTTTTCAATCTTTTTCTTACCTGCTTTGCCAGCAAACAGTTGTTTGTTTTTTGCAGGTCTCGTACCATTACTTTACTCGGGTCCGATTTTCCGCCGGCGCCCATTGACGAAACGAGTTTAATTTTGTGTCGTCTGCAGGTTTTTATAAGCGTAAGTTTTGGGGTGAGAGAATCTATGCAGTCTAGCACGTAATCAAATTTTTCTGATTTTATGAGCTCTTCCATTCTTTCTGGCTCCAGAAACTCGTTGATTTTTGTAAGCTTGAGTTCTGGGTTAATGTCCATCAGTCTGTCTCCAACCAATTCCACTTTATGCTGTCCAATTGTAGAATGTAATGCTGGTAGCTGTCTGTTGATATTGGTAATATCCACCACGTCACCGTCTGCAATGATCATCGTTCCGATTCCGGCTCTTGCCAGAAATTCTGCGGCAAATGAACCAACTCCCCCTAATCCCACAACTAGGACTTTTGCATTTTGCAATCTTTCTAATCCTTCGTTTTTTATAAGCAGCTCTGTACGCTCCAGCCAGTATTTATCCATTATGTCGAATATTGCCAAGATTTTCCCACATTTGATTCTTAAGATTTTCAACAGAAACAGATCTAACTTCGGCTATTTTTTCATATAAATCTTGTATGCTGAAATCCGAATTGTCTGTTTCCAAAAACAACCTGTCTATGGGAATATTTCTGATAATTTTTTGCAAAGATAAACTTTCCAAAGCTGCTCTTCCAAAACTGAGATAAAAACCAGAATTCAGAAGTTCTTCCGCAATCTTTTCTTTCTTATTAAATCCGTGGATAATTAATGGGATTTTAGCTTTTTTGAAATGTAGAATCTGTGAAAAACGTCTCACACAATGGATGATTACAGGTTTTCTAATTTCTTCTGCCCAAGATAAATGAGCCTGGAATACTTCATTCTGCAGTTTTTCATCAACTGTAATTAGTCCGTCCAGCCCGCACTCGCCTACTGCAATACAGTTTTTATCTGACGTTTTTTTTTTAATTTCTTCAAAATCTGACTTCCAGTTTTTTGTAATATCCTTAGGGTGTATTCCTGCTGAAAACATAGAATCTGGAATGGCTTCTAGATGATTAAGATTATATATTCCCTGCTTAATCTGTTTATGATGATGAAAATCTAGAAAATCCATAGTCAAATATAAAAAGTTTATATTAAATAAAAACATTTTGAGATGAATTAACTCATTGACTTTCTTTTAAATTTCCCTACAAATTCTATAATAGATTCGATTGCTAAAATGTTTTATAATTGATGAAATAATATTATTTTTACATTCTGTTCTATATATATGAAAAAAAAATTTACAGAGAAACAAATAAAAATTCTTGATGTCGCTGAGGAGCTTATTGCTAAAAAAGGCTTTGATGGTACTTCGGTTAGAGATATCTGCTCAAAGGCAAACATTAATGTTGCAATGATTTCCTACTACTTTGGCTCCAAGGAAAAGATGATGTCCTATCTTTATCAATATCGGGTGCAACGTACAAAAGAAAGTTTCTCCGAGTTTGCTCAGACTATAAAGGAGGGAAAACCAGAGATGCAGATGAAGGAGATTGTAAATTATGTGATCTCACTGCTATTCAAATACAGTTATTTTCACGGATTTGTGACACAGGAAATGCGCTCATTAGATAATGTTAAAGATGATCTACTGGAATTTTATCAGACTTGTGTTATAAGGATAGAAGAAATAGTGAAAAGAGGGATCGTTTCCGGAGTTTTCCATAACGCACCGAAATCCGAAGATATTCTTACAATGATTATTGGTTCCGCATTATTCGTCATCAGAAATAAAAATTTTTATGAACAGTATGTTCCTACAAATAATGAGGCACAATATCAGAAAGAATCAGAACAAAAACTGAAAAATAGCATACTACTAAGTGTTTTTGCTATTTTGGACTATGAGCAAGATTAATTTTTAGTCATCATTTTCAATACCTCATCAATATAAAGTTCGGTTTCTTTTGGCCTGTTTTTGCTATCTTTCTCGTCGCCTTCTTTCTTCCCTAGACGGATGATGATCATATCATATTGGGGGATAACTACTACATATTGCCCGTTGAGTCCGCGCATATAATAATGGGGAATTCTATAGTCATTATTAATCCATAATCCCATTCCATAGGCGCCATTAGAGTTTTCGGTGGGAGTTGTCATCTCATTGATAAAGTTTTCACTGATGAGCGGAACACCGTCAATTTTTCCTTTATTAAGAATCAGATATCCGATTTTAGCAATATCCCTTGCGTTAGACTGGATGCAGCAAAAAGACTTTTCTATACCCATATCGTCTGTAGACCAATCAGCATCATTTTCCATACCAAGAGGTTTCCAAAGCATTGAAGATGCGTACAGTGATAAGGGCATTCCTACAGCTCTGCCAATAGCAAATCCTAAAAGTTGTGTGGCGCCACTCTGATATTCGAATTTTTCGCCAGGCATTGTTATTAGTTTTTTATTAAAGACAAGATCTGCCAATGAAAATCCATAATACAGAGCGGCATTTGGACCTAATGGATTTTTATAATCTTCTTTCCAGTCCAGCCCGCTTTCCATAGAGGCCAGATTTCTGAGGGTGAGATTTTTACCAAAATCATTAGGACTAAACTCAGGATAAAAGTCTGAAAAATTCTGATCTGCATTTAGAAATCTACCATCATCAATAGCTTTTCCAAGAAGAAGAACCGTGATGGTTTTAGCTAATGAAAAGGAATTGCTTGGTTTATATTTTCCATAGCCGTACCAATAATGTTCCTGAAAAATTTTTCCGTTTTTCACTACCAAAAAAGCTGTAGTTTCTGTTTCTTCAAGATGTTTTTTTAGAGAGTTTGTCAGTTTTATTTTATTATAAAAATCATCTGTGGTCCAGCGTTTTGGTTGCCCTTTAGAAATAATCTTCGAGGGAAAATATTTTCCATCATCTATCGTAGAACTATTTTCACCTTTCAGATAAGTTAATCTTGCAGCACGGAACAGATAACTATAACCGGAGACGTATATGAGAAGAATTATAGAAGCAATGACGAGTAGGAAAACCTTGAAGATCTTTTTTAACATTCTTGATAGATTTGTTGTAAAAATATTTAATTTAATCAAATATTGATAATTTTGTTTGGAACGATTTTCGATTTTTCTAAGATATGAATGATGTACAGAAAAAACAGCAACTCAGGCAATATAAGACATTAGCAACAGGATTATTTATCCTGATGATGATGACTTTTATAGCGATGACCATTTTGCAGAAACAAAGTCAGTCGCATTGGATAGGATATATTAGAGCCTTTTCAGAAGCTGCGATGGTAGGTGCTTTAGCAGATTGGTTTGCAGTGACTGCGCTTTTTAATTATCCGTTAGGTGTTAAAATTCCGCACACCAATCTCATCGAAAATTCGAAAGAAAAGATAGGCGATAATCTAGGGAACTTTGTGGTCGATAACTTTCTTTCTCCGGAAAATATTCGTCCTTATATTCAGAAACTAAAAGTTTCGGTTTATGTTGGGGATTGGCTTTCCAAAGAGAGGAATCAAGATGTTTTGATTAATGAATTATCTTCAATTATCAAAGATATTGTCAATAAACTGGATGACGATGCTGTGGTAAAATTCATCTCTGGAAAAGCTGAGGAAATGACAGATTCCATCAAATTAAATTCCATCATAGGCAATGGGATCGAATATCTTCTCAGTAAAAATGATCATCAGAAAATCATCACCAACCTGAGCGCTCAAGTCAAAGGTTACATTCTCGAAAATCAGCAAATGATTTCTGAAAGAGTGCGAAAGGAGAGTTTTTTCCTGATTCCAAAATCAATTGACAATAAAATCGCAGAAAAAATCACCAAAGGTTTGAGCGATTATTTTCTGGAAGTGGAGCAAAATGCAAATCATCCTTTACGAAGTGAAATCACCAATAAAATCCTCGATTTTTCGAAAGAGCTGAAAGATGAGCCAAAATGGAAAACGGAATTTGAATCCATCAAATCTGATTTTCTTCAAAGTGATAAAATCAAACAATATTCATCCGATATCTGGCAATCTTTGAAATCGTCATTAATCAAAGAACTTTCAGAAGAAGATTCTACATTGAAATCTTACGTCAAAAAAAATATAGACGAATTTGTCGCAAATCTTCAAAACGATGAACAGTTCCAAAACCGAATTGATGGCTGGGTGAGATTAACAGCGTATAAATATATTCTGAAAAACACACAGAATTTTGGTGAACTCATCAGCACAACTGTTGGCAACTGGGAGGGAAAAGAACTCAGCAGAAAGTTAGAGCTTGAAGTTGGAAAAGATTTGCAATTTATCCGAATCAACGGAACCATTGTTGGTGGCCTGGTAGGTCTGCTGATTTATACGATTGCGAATTTTATTTAAAATTCAAAATAAAAAAGCCTCCAATTAGGAGACTTTCAATTTTATTTTTTCTCAAGGATTTTCTCGATGATTTTATGTGTAATCATATAGGTTGGTTTTACACCAGTCAATCCAAGTCCACCAGAAGAAAGTGTGCTTCCTGTCTCTAAAGGATTATCCGAAGCGTAATAAGCATACATTACAAATAAATCAGGAGAAATATGATGACGGATTTTGCTTGCTACCTGAATCGCTTTTTGATAATGCGCTCCTTCCATTTCCAGTCCAATCGCTTTCCAAGAGGTTGTCATAAAGTAAGATAAAATGTCTTTGTTCTGAAGCGATGTTCCCAAAACAGTGATCATCGGTCCTTCGAAAGATTTGATCTCATCATCTACAAAATCAGTCGCTTTTAGAGCGTTTTCGAAAACGTAATTATCAGCAGTTCCTTCAAAAATGTGAGAAGTTGGAATCATAATATCACCTTTTCCTCCGGTTAGGATTCCTGCTTTACCCATTATAGAAACGGATTTAACCTTCATCATATATACTTCGCCTTTCACTTCGTATGGTCTTAGCAATTCGTCCATTACCTCAAAAGCTTGTTCCCCAAATGCGTAGTCAAAAACCAGGATAACATCATCTCCTTTGAATTTCTGATCCGCAAAAACCGTGTTTTTAAGTTCAGTTTTAGCAAGGTCTATGATTTGAACGTCGATATTGCTGCCGCTGTTATCATCAATATAAATCATTCCCTGTTTTTCAGCATATTCTAGGACTTTAGTTTGAAGTTCTTTTTTGTTACTGATGTCCGCAAATAATTTATAATCAACCTCTTTTGTTCCTTTTTTATTAAGAGCATCATTGGCAAAAACCATATTTTTAACCGAGTGCATATTCGCACTGATGATGTGAAGCGGACGCATATGAAGGTCGTTTTCTACCAGGACTTTCTTGATTTTGTTTGCCCATCTTTCCCCGAAAAGGTGATGGCCAACTCTTTCCTGAAGAATTGCTGAAAAGTAAATTTCTCTTTCTCTGTTTTCCTTCCAGTCTTCCAGGCTAATCTGACCGAGCCAGTAAATAATCTTGAACAAGCGGTCGGGATTTTTATCATCTCCGAAGTTGTTATAAGCATTAAGTGTTTCATCAAAAGTTCGTCCTAAAAAAGAAGAAAGATGAATCAATGCGACTTCTTTTTCTTTTCTGCTGTATTTTTTTTCTCCTTTCGCAACTTCTTCAATGATATTCCAGGTTCTCTTGGCGCGGCCTTCATTTTCCAAATCGAAACCGATATTCCTGATTTTGTCAGCTTCTAAATAAAGGAAAGTCAAGTGAGTCAGTATGTCATAAATCTCAGAACGTCCCAAAAGAACTTCGATGTTCATTTGATGTTCATCGATTCTATAGCAGTTTCTTCTACGTTTTTTCGGAACAATAGGTTCAAAACTTCCTTTGTCAAAACCTTCGTCAGAAGTCAGGTGGATGAAAGAACACTCCTCGATGCCTTCCGGAAGACGGTCAAGAACATAAAGTAAACCGTCCAGCTCTATTTTATTGGGGATGCTCATGCTTCCGTAGATTTCCGGATTGATTACCATTAAGAGTTTTCTTAATGACTCACCCGACACTCCAGACGGTTTGAAAAATCCTCTATAGAATAAGTGTCTCATAGAGACATATAATCTTTCGATAGCTTCTGTGGTTTCTCTTGCTCTTGAATTTGCCATATAATAAAATTTTTGTAAAAGTTTGCTAAGATATGAAATTTATTTTAAATCATATTTTAATTCTTAATGATTTGAATTTCAAATAGTTTGATATTAAAAGTGTTTTGATTATTCAAATTTTATAACAGTTTCTAAAGTTAAACTTTCCCCACTGATTTCAAAAATTAAATTAGATTTATATTCAGTTGAAATAATCGTAATTTTTATTTTATATAATTGATGGGTACTGTATTGTATATTAAAGGGTGTCTTAATGTATTTTTTAAAATTTTATCAAAGTTAATTAAAAAATGAGGGGGCGTTTTAATTTTGAATTGTATTTTTTGTAAATTTGCCCTGTTTAAAATAACACACTTTTATGTCAACATTAAGATTTAAAGCCTTAGCCGAGCTTCCTTTCAGAAATTACCGAAAAGATAATTTCGTAGAAGTTCCTGCAAAACTATCCGAATTGTTTTGTCAGAATGTATTCTCAGAAGAGACAATGAGAGAATATTTAACAAAAGAAGCATTCAATTCTATTTTGGATGCGATTAAAAAAGGAACAAAAATCCAGAGACATATTGCAGATCAGGTGGCGGTGGCTATGAAAGATTGGGCTTTGTCAAAAGGTGTGACGCATTACACGCACTGGTTTCAGCCGTTGACAGGTGCAACTGCAGAAAAACACGATTCTTTCTTTACGCCAATTGAAGGGGGTAGAGCAATCGAGAGATTCAGTGGCGGTATGTTGATTCAGCAGGAGCCCGATGCTTCTTCTTTCCCAAATGGTGGAATCAGAAACACTTTCGAAGCCAGAGGTTATACCGCTTGGGACCCAACTTCTCCAGCTTTCATTATGGGGACTACACTTTGTATTCCTTCCATTTTTATTTCTTATACAGGAGAAGCATTAGATAATAAAACCCCTTTGTTAAGAGCGCTGAATGCTGTTGACGAAGCGGCTACAGATGTAATGAAGTCTTACTTCGATAAAAATGTAACCAAAGTTTCTCCAACTTTAGGGTGGGAACAAGAATATTTCTTGGTAGATACAGCTTTGTATCAATCTCGTCCAGATTTGGTTATGACTGGAAAAACTTTGTTAGGACATTCTCCGGCGAAGGGACAGCAGTTAGATGATCATTATTTCGGTTCGATTCCTACAAGAGTAATGAACTATATGAAGGAATTGGAAATAGAATGTATGAAGTTGGGAATTCCTGTAACGACTCGTCACAATGAGGTGGCGCCTAACCAATTCGAGTTGGCTCCAATGTTTGAAGAAGCGAACGTTGCGGTTGATCATAATTCTTTATTAATGGATATTATGGCGAGAATTGCTCATAAGCATCACTTCCATATTTTATTTCACGAGAAACCATTTGCTGGCGTAAACGGAAGTGGTAAACATAACAACTGGTCTCTTGGAACGGATACAGGTGAAAACCTTTTGAGCCCAGGAAAAAATCCTAAGAAGAATCTTCAGTTCTTAACTTTCTTTGTTAACACTTTGAAAGCAGTTCACGATTATGCAGATTTGTTGAGAGCAAGTATCGCATCTGCAAGCAATGACCACAGATTAGGAGCGAATGAAGCGCCACCAGCTATTATCTCTGCATTTATCGGAAGTCAATTATTCGGCGTTTTGGAGGAGCTTGAAAAAGTAACCGATGGAAAATTATCTCCTGAAGAAAAAACCGAACTTAAACTTAATGTTGTAGGAAAGATCCCTGAGATTCTTTTAGATAACACAGATAGAAACAGAACTTCTCCATTTGCTTTTACTGGAAATAAGTTCGAAATCAGAGCAGTTGGTTCTTCTGCAAACTGTGCGGAAGTAATGACGGTGATGAACGTAATTGCTGCAAAACAATTAAGAACTTTCAAAACTGAAGTAGACGCTTTGATTGAAACTGGTCTTAAGAAAGATGAAGCTATTTTCAATATCCTTAGAGAATATATCAAGCAGTCCAAGAATATTATGTTCGAAGGTGACGGTTATTCCGAAGATTGGGCGCAAGAAGCAGAAAAAAGAGGACTCAACAACCTTAAAACTACGCCAGAAGCACTTAAGGAAGAATTGAACAAAAAATTTGTTGACCTGTACGAAGAACTAGGAATATACTCGCACCGTGAGTTCGAAGCTAGAAACGAAATCAAGCTAGAGAAATATTCTACTGTAATTGATATCGAAGCCAGAGTTTTGGCAGATATCGCAAGAAACCACATTATTCCTGCAGCACTTAACTATCAAAACAGATTGATTGAGAACGTTAAAGGTCTGAAAGAAATCTTCGGAGACAAAGAATTCAAAACTTTGGCAAAAGAACAATTGGAATTGATTTCTGATATTTCCCGAAATGTTTCTCAAATTAAAGTTGGCGTTGACGAACTGCTAGCAGCCAAAGAAAAAGCTAAAAATACTTCTGGAAGTCAAAAACAAGCCGAAGAATATTGTAATAACGTCATTCCTTTCTTCGAGGTAGTAAGAAAAGCTTCTGATGCATTGGAAATGATGGTTGATGACGAATTATGGCCAATGACGAAATATAGAGAATTGTTATTTACTAGATAGACAATTTCTAAAACGTTAAAAAGTCTTAACTAAAATTAAAACCGCAAAATCTAAATAAAGGCTTTGCGGTTTGTTTTTCTTTAACATTCTAAAAAAGACTGTTAAATTATGTTAAACTGAAGTGCGATGAATTTGATTTCAAATGCCCTGTCATGAGTATTGGCTATTTTTGCTATGCAATGACAAAAAAAACCTCAAGTTTAACACAAATAATTAAATATATATGAAGAAAAGAGTTCTAATTTATATCGTATTTGTGACCACATTTTTTTCGCTTCAGTCTTGCGTTTCTAACTATGTGGTTTCTAATAATGAAACATACAAAACTGATGCCAAGTTTGCGTCATTAAACATTCAGCCGGTTGTAAATAATACGCCAAGTAAAACGCAAAAAGTTTTAGCAGCTATTTCTAACACCAGCGCAGACATCAAAAGATCTGCAATAGAAAACGCCATCAAACACAGCAATACAATAGACAACATCTTGTCCGAAGCTGAAAGTTACCTAGGAACACCGTACAGGTTCGGAGGAACTTCCAGAAGCGGAATAGACTGTTCAGCGTTCGTATTGTCCGTTTTTGGTACAGCAGCTGGGCTGAATCTTCCAAGAGTAGCAGCACAGCAATCCCAAGAAGGTGATTCTGTAGAAAAAACAGAACTTCAGAAAGGTGATCTGGTGTTTTTCTCACACAGAGGCAGCAGAATTTCGCACGTAGGAATCGTGGAAGAAGTAACAGCGGACGGGCAAATAAAGTTTATACATGCTGCAACATCTAAGGGTGTTATGGTTTCATCTCTGGATGACAGCTATTGGGGTCCAAAATTCAGATTTGCAAAACGAATTATTTCCGAAAACAAACTAAGTGTATTAAATAATTAGAGAGACTGAAAATATTTCAGAAAAAACCTTAGAAGCAATTCTGAGGTTTTTTTATTTTTATGTCATAGCGAAGCAGGAAGTACTCTAAAGAAAATGCTAAGGAGCTATTTCCCGCTTTCCGTTGCAATCTTTTTTGCAGACAATTTCCATTTCTATAAACCCGAAGTTCACGCAAAAAACGATTTCCACTGCAATCGGGGCTAGGGATTTTCTTTATCCAAACAGCATTTGTCAGTTAAATTTTATTGTCATTTGGCAATGAGACTCTCGAACTCAGTCAATAATCAATGTCTCAATTTTGGCTTGTACTTCTTTACTCTTCAACCTTAAGATAATAAAATACAATTCCGGAAACTGCAGTGCGATCTCATCCCAGCTTTGTGTTAGTTCATAAGCGTTTTCAATGCCTTGTACCAGACTAGCCAGAAAATGCTTTTTACGCTGGATCAAACCACGGAAACCATAAGCGCCCAGAACCTGAAGAAAACGCATCAGTTTCATCCATTCAAAAGATTCTGCTAGGTTTTTTTTATCATCATCATTCCAAAAGGAGAGATAATAATCCAACATTTCAGATTTGAATTCTTTTGTGAAATTTGCCTTTGCCTGAAAAAGAAAGGAAATCACATCATAGGTTGCCGGACCTTCCATCGCAGATTGATAATCAATAAAGAAAACCTCATCATTATCACTCACTAAAATATTTCGCGACTGGAAATCCCGGATCATCAAGGTTTTTGGCTTCAGATTCTGGATTCTTTCAGAAATTAGCTTGAATTCTTTAAGTAATGTTGATTTATGATACTCAATTTCCAGCACATCCACTAGGTAGTTTTTAAAATAATAGAGATCGTGTGTGATGGGCAGATCATCATACTTTTCATATTCGAAGCTGTTGCGAAATTCTGTTTTTCCCAAAGTTTTCATCTGTAACTGGAATAATTTTTCAAGACTTTTCCGCACCAGTGATTTTACACGTTCACTTTGCCCTTCATTAGAAATTACTTCGGAAAGCGTTTCATCCCCAAGAAATTCCTGAATGTAAAGCGTATGATCTGTATTGATTTTGAGGATTTTGGGCGTGTTAAGATTCAGACTTTCAAATAAATCTGATAAATAAAAAAATGCATTATTCTCGCGGAGATTTTCATTGTAGGTTACGACATACTTCTGCGTTCCTGACTGTCCGATATAATTGATTCTTGAAGATCCGCTTTGTGGCAGCGCTGTGAAAAAATCTGCTTTCGCTTCTATAAATTCTTCAAAAAATTCCTGATGATTCTGCATAAAACAAAGTTAATTAATAATAGAATTTGAACCACGAAAAATTGTAATTTTACTTTATGAAAGATTTTCTTCCCGTTCTGAAGATCCTGCTGAGATTTGTGATTATTTATATAGTTCTGGTATTGCTTTACCAATTTTATCTCAATTCCTATTCTGCGGAGGTGGTAGATCCGTTTACTAGAAATGTAGCAGAACAGGTCGCATCTTTCCAGTATTTTCTAGGTTTTCCGACGACTTTGGTAGACAGCATGAAACTCCACAGCGTACTTTTTCAGACTTCCGGAAAATATACGACAAGAATGGTGGAAGGTTGCAATGTGATATCTGTTGTGATTCTTTACGCCGCTTTTATTTTTGCGTTTTATAAAGGCGCCAAAACTTTTCTATATGGGTTGGTAGGCATTTTTTTGTTACATATTCTAAATGTTCTAAGAATTGTATTGCTTAATATTATTTTCCTGAAGTACCCTCAATATGAAAAAATCGGACACGATTATATTTTTCCGTCAATCATTTATGGCGGCGTTGTCATTCTGTGGCTGGTTTGGATTCAGTTTTTTGCATTGAAAAGAGAAAAAGATGCTTAGATGGATTCTAGTTTTAGCCGGTTTTATAGGGCTGATTGCAGTGCGCGGCTTAGAAGGCAAGATTTTCTACGATCCATTTCTGGCCTATTTCAAGTTGGCAGATCAGTCTGCTTCATTCCCAGAGTTTGTGTGGGGAAAACTATTTTTCAGCTATCTTTTCAGATTCGGCTTGAACACTTTTTTTTCTTTGATAATCATTCATTCTATCTTCCAAAATAAACATTGGACAAAGCAAGCATTGGTATTAATACTTCTTGTTTTTGCCATTACTTTTCCGATCTACTTGTATTGTATCAATGATGAGTTCCGATTCGGATATCTTTTTTCTTTTTATGTGAGAAGATTTGTCATTCAGCCATTAACGCTGATTCTCATTATTCCGATTTTTTATTACAGAAAAAAGATGATTCTGAATTAGTTTTCCTGCGTGTGTTTATCTGGCTGCGAAATATTCTCACCATTCCATTCTATCTTTTTTGTAAATGCTTGCTGGCGAACTGGGCAGTTATCAACCCGACAAATAGCACAAGAGGTTGGTTTGCAATCATCCATATGAAAATTGAATTCCACTGTTCTATCGGTGTTTTTTGCAATTAGTTTAATGACTTCTTCCATCTCATCGTGAGCTGTTCTTAACTCGAAATACCAGGGCAAAGTAATGTGTGCATCTATATGAAGCCTGCTACCAAATTGCTGGATTTTCATATTATGAACATCAATCCATTCTGGTTTTCGATTTTCATTAAGGAAAGTGGCTAGTCTTTCCAGCATCTCAGGATCAGCTTCATCCATAATTCCACTTAGAGATTTTCTGATGATTTTGTATCCGATGACAATAATGTAGAATCCAAAAATTAGCGCTACTACAGAATCTAACCAAATCAATTTTGTGAAGTAAACCAAAACTAAACTGGCAACAACCCCCAAAGTCGTAATAGTGTCAGATTGCAAATGCTTTCCAGAAGAAATGAGGACAATAGAATTCTCTCTATTCCCTTTCCGAATCGAGATATAGCCAATAATGTAATTGATAATAGCCGTTGCTGCGATAATCCAAATTCCTAAATCCAGTTTACTAAGAACTTTGCCAGAAATCAAGCTGTTGGTACCTTCGTAGATAATCATTACACCGGCAATACTAATCAAAGAACCTTCAATAGCGGATGTTACAAATTCGACTTTCCCGTGTCCGTAAGGATGATTTTCATCTTTTGGTTTTGCAGCAAGATATAAGGAATAAAGTCCAAGAAAAGCACTGATTACGTTCACGATGCTTTCCATTGCATCGGAGAATACAGCATCAGAATTTGTCAATTTCCACGCAACTAATTTTCCAACGAAAAGGATAATCCCGACAACAGCGATCCATTTTTGAAACGCAATATTGGAATTTGTTTTTTTATTTGTCTTCATTACTAAAAAAGAATCTTCGAGATTTTCGAAGATTCTTTAGATTTTGTTAGTTTAAACTAAGTTGTTTGCTACTAGGTATTCTGCAATCTGAACTGCGTTTGTAGCAGCGCCCTTTCGGAGATTGTCTGCTACAATCCAGAGGTTGAGCGTTTTAGGTTGAGAAAGATCTCGACGGATTCTTCCAACGAAAACGTCATCTTTTCCTTCAGAATATAATGGCATTGGATACTCATTATTTCTCACATCGTCTTGAAGTGTTACACCAGGCGTTTCAGAAAGTATTCTTCTTACTTCATCAAGATCAAATTCATTTTCGAATTCGATATTAACACTTTCAGAATGTCCGCCTTGTACAGGAACTCTAACAGCAGTTGCAGTCAAATTGAAAGTATCGTCGCCTAGGATTTTCTTAGGCTCTTTCATCAATTTAATTTCCTCTTTGGTGTAATCGTCATCAGCGAAAACATCACAATGCGGCAATGCATTTTTGAAGATTTGGTAAGGGTAAACTTTCTCAGGACTTTCTCCTTTGATTTGGCTCTCTCCGTTCACCGAATATTCTATTTCAGAATTCAATTGATCAACAGCAGCTTTACCAGTTCCGGTTACAGACTGATAAGTAGAAACTACAACTCTTTTGATGTCGTATTTTTGATTCAAAGGGTGAAGAACCATTACCAATTGGATTGTAGAACAATTTGGGTTAGCAATGATTTTATCTTCTTTTGTCAGAACATTAGCATTGATTTCAGGAACAACCAATTTTTTAGTCGGATCCATTCTCCAAGCCGATGAGTTATCGATCACTACTGTTCCAACTTCGGCAAATTTTGGAGCAACTTCCAAAGAAGTTCCACCGCCAGCTGAAAAAATAGCGATCTCGGGTTTGACTGCAATAGCGTCGTCCATGCTAACGATAGTGAATTCCTTGTTCTTAAACTTAATCTTCTTACCAACAGATCTCTCTGATGCTACAGGAATTAATTCGGTGATTGGAAGATTTCTCTCTTCCAAAACTTTCAGCATAACTTGTCCAACCATTCCGGTTGCGCCTACTACAGCTACTTTCATTGTTTTAAATTAATTAAAATTGTTAATAATATTTATCCAAAAACTCTAGCCCAAGGGAATGCAAATACAAAAAGTGCAATTGCAACCAATCCTAATGACATAATAGGAATAGTCAGTTTTTCGATTGTTTTGAATTTTTTATTGATGATTGTCATTAACACAGCTGCGATTAACATAGAGAATGGATGTTCTACATAAGTGAATCTTAAATCAGCATTTTTCATCACCATACTCATATCCAGCCCCTTTGTGAAATTGGTTATCAACATTACGATTCCAATCAAAAACTGAACGTGAAAAAAGATCATTGTAAACAAAGTTACTTTTCTGAATGCTTTGGAAATGTTACCGCTGTAACCAAACATTGTAACCAATAAAAGGATAAGAAATGCGGCTACAAGTAATAGCTCAAGATAAGCAAAACCTTTGTGAGCGTGAAGTAGAATGTTATAAAATTCCATAGTCTGATTTTTTTTGATTAGCAAATATAGAAAAATCCCGACAGATTGCCGGGATTTGAGTTGTTAATTAAAATGTAATTCTATGATTAGAAAGAATATTTAAATCCTAACATCATATTCCAAGTAGTAGCAGTTGTGCTTGCTGGTCTTGTTGGTTTTTTTAGAAGTTCATTATTATCACGTAACATCGTGAAGCTTGGGTCTGGAGTAGCTGCAGTTCCTGATTTTGCTAATACGGCAGCACCATATGAGCTAACCATATAATCCTTGATTCCCCAATCAGAATTAATTAAATTACCGATGTTAACAATATCCAAAGTAATCTGAACTTTGTCTCCTTTCGTAGCCATATTGTTGAAAATAGTCTGGCTTAAACGAACATCAACCCTGTTTGTCCAAGGAAGTAAGAAACCGTTTCTTGGAAGAATCTGTCCTCTGTATTTTTCAAGACCATTGTCAGAGATAAACTGATCAAAAGCTTGCTGCTGCTGAGCTGCAGTATATTGAACTTGTCCGTTTGAAACAATATCAACAAATTTTACACCTTGTGCAGCTGTAGGGATATACATCAAATCATTTGCAATACCGTCACCATTCACGTCATTAGAATAATAATAAGAGAACCTACCCTGGCTAGAACCGGAATAGTAAATACCAATCGTTGTATTCTTTATATTATAAGTAATGTTTGCAACCACTCTATGTGGGATCGCATAGTTGGATAGTTGTAATACTTCTTCATTAGGCGAATCGATTGTTGGAGAACCACCCCAAGCAGATGATGCACTTGATCCTGCATTCGCAGATACTTCTTTTGCTTTTGAGTAAGTATAGAATACAGATCCAGAAAGACCATTCCAAGGAGCTATGTTAAATCCACCTGTTGCAGAAAAAGAATATCCTTTTTTATCTGTGTTTGTTAAGACATAAGCATTGTTTGCTCCAAGTGCTGTGTTGTATTGATAAGAAGCAGCAGTTGGATAATATGCTCTATCTGCGTATGTCATTCTTTCAGTTGATGCTTTTCTGTTTGCGCCAAACTGGAAGATTGCATTAACATCTCTTGTGTAAAGAATATCTGAAGTGAATGTTACTTTAGTATTCGGGATTTTATAATCGATACCTAAACTTGATCTCCAAACAGAAGGCATTTTAAAGTTCTGATCTACTAAAGAAAAAGAAGATGGAGCACCAACTTTTGGACTAGAAATAAATGGTGTTACCTGAGCTCCATTAGCGGTGTAATAAATAGGATTATTTACATAATAGTATGGATCTGTTTGGAAACGAATTTGTCCAATCCATGGAGCGACAGCTGCGTAACCATTAGGCTCAATTGTATTTTGTAGTACTCCTGCACCTGTTGGCATGTTAGTTAACCATACAAATGGTACACGTCCTGTGAAAATACCACTTCCCCCGCGGATAATTAAACTTCTGTCTCCAGCAACATCATAGTTAAAGCCAAATCTTGGCGATAACATTACTTTAGAATTAGGCCATTCTCCAGAAGAATAATTTTTAGGATTTCCATTTACATCTAATAATGTTAATGCATCAATAGATGGATTTGGAGTTAGGTCATTAAGATAAAGTGGTAACTCAGCTCTTAAACCTAATGTGAAGTTGAATTTTTCATTAACTGTAAATTTATCTTGAATATAAGCTGAAGCTAAACCAAAATTAACTCTTGCATATGTATCTTGGCCAGCATATGGATAAGTCAGACCATACATAATTGGCGCCACTTCGTTAGCTGTACCTGTTGTTAAGAAATCCTCAACAGATTTATACCTATAATATCCAGTTCCCATACGAGTGTAGGAATTTCCGAATTTTTGCAATTCGAAAGCAACACCTCCTGTAAAAGTATGTTTTCCTGATGTATATGTAAGGTTATTGATGAATGAATAGTTATTGTTTATAACATCATTCTTATAAGAGAACAATTCTGTTCCAAAGCTCATGTAGTTTCCTCCTGTTGCAGAACCATCCCAGATATCTACAAATGGGAATAACTGATTAGAAGGTGTAGATCTTGTATCTTGAATTTGAGAATAAGTGAATAACAACTTATTAGATAACTTGCTATTGAAAGTTGAGTTCAACTCGGCAGTAATAGACTGTACAATATTTTCAAATCCATAATTACCATTCTCAAACGTCATAGAGTTTGCAGAAACACGATTGAAAGAAGATCTTGGCTGAGGACCAGAGTTTCCGTTAGCGATTTGCATAGAATTCGCTTTCATATAATTATAACGAACAGCAAACTTGTGTTTATCACTAATGTTCCAATCTAGTCTTGCTAAGATTTTATCTCCACTTTGTTCTGCTTCATTAGCATAGCCTTGGTATCTTCCTGGATCATAGCCCCAAACATTAATCAAGTGATTTCTAACTGCAATTAGATCAGATTCTTTAACTCTTGTAATGTTATTTGCCGCGTCTGCTACTCCATTCTGAGAAGCTTTCCAAAGATTAGCTCCAGAAGCATTAGCTCCGGTAGCAATTTCTCTTTCCGCACTTAAGAAAAAGAATAATTTATCCTTAACTATTGGCCCACCTACAGTAAGACCGTTAGTCATTTTCACACCAGATACTTGGTCTAATTTGTCACCGTTGATTTTCCAGCCAGTTAGCTCTTTTCCAGTATAATAACCATAAAGAGATCCGTGAAATTTATTTGTACCCGATTTTGTTACAGCATTGATACCAGCTCCCGTGAAACCAGATTGTGTAATATCAAAAGGAGCAATGTTTACAGAAATCTCTTGGATAGCATCCAAAGAAATAGGCTGTACAGCTCCACCTCCAGGAATAGGGTTTGAACTTAAACCAAATCCATTATTAAAGTTAGCACCATCAATTTGCAAATTGTTGTATCTTGCATCTCTACCAGCAAATGAATTTCCATTAGCCTGAGGCGTCAATCTTGTAAATTCTGTAATGCTTCGTGACGTTTGAGGTAGCTCTTGGATTTGTTTTTGTCCAACGTTGGTTGCTGCACCATTTTTATTAGTGTTAGTCTTTCTGTTTCCAGTTATGACAACTTCACCAATATCAGTAGTTTTTACACCGTCTTTAGCATTAGCATTCAACACAAAAGGTTGACCTAATTCCAAATAAACATCTTCATAAATAAGTGGCTTCTCGTTACTTTTAGAAATTTCTATTGTATACGGACCACCAACACGCATGTTCGAAATCGTAAAACTTCCAGAAGAATTAACTGTTCCTGTATAGACAGTTCCTGTTGGGACGTGGGTTGCTTTTACCGTTCCACCGGCTGCGTTTGCATATACACCTTGCACACTACTTGTTGTTACCTGTGCAGTTGCAGTGAAAAAACCGGCAAGTAAAATTGCAACGATTAGAGTCTTTTTCATTTTCCTTAAGATTTATGTCGCAAAAGTCTTAAAAAAAATGATAACTCCTGTTAAGAAAGTGTTAAATTTTTAAAGCCTTGAGACTCAGGTCGATATTGCTCGAAGAGTGAGTTATTGCACCCGCTGAGATAAATTTAACGCCAGTTTTTGCCACCGAATTTAGCACCTCGCGCGTAATTCCACCGCTTGCTTCTGTCTCAGCTTTTCCATTAACTAGATTTACTGCTTTAGCCATCATTTCCACATCCATATTATCAAACATAATTCTGTCAGCACCAGATTTTACAGCTTCTTCAACTTCTTCAAGGTTGCGTGTTTCAACCTCAATTTTAAGTTTCAGCTTGTTTTTCTTGACATAATCTTTTGCCATTTTCACGGCATTGGTAATACTTCCGTTATAATCGATATGATTGTCTTTCAGCATTATCATATCATAAAGGCCATATCTGTGATTGGTTCCGCCACCAATGGCAACTGCCCATTTTTCACAGACGCGGAAGTTTGGTGTAGTTTTTCTGGTGTCAAGAAGTTTTGTTTTGGTTCCGACTAATCTGGAATCCCAATCGTGAGTCATAGTTGCAATGCCACTCATTCTTTGCATACAGTTCAGAACCAAGCGTTCAGTAGAAAGAATCGACCTCGCTTTTCCGGAAACTATAAAAGCAACATCCCCTTTTTTAGCAGGCTGCCCATCTTTAATAAAAACTTCAACATTGAGATTTTTATCAAAATATTTGAAAATAATTTCTGCCAATTCAACACCAGCTAAAATGCAGTTTTCTTTGACCAAAAGCTGTGCTTTCTGCTCCAGATCTTTTGGAATGGTTGATAATGTAGAATGATCTCCATTTTGGATGTCTTCTTCCAAAGCTGTTTTTATGAATTCTTTTAAAACTTTATCTGTTGCGTATGCTGGTCTTTTCATTGCTTTTTAATTTCTTTTATCAATAATGGTTTCGTCGCCAAATCTTTATTATAAAATGCGCCTTTGTTCTCTTTCATTTCCAGAGAATGTTTAATAATCAGATAAGAAACATTCACAAGATTTCTCAGTTCAGAAAGCTGTGGCGAAAGTATGGAATAATTATAAAGTTCTGTCACAGCTTCATAGATCTCACGTTGTTTTTTCTTCGCCAATTCTAATCTCGCATTACTTCTCACGATGGCGACCAAATCGCTCATCATTTCCTGAAGTTGTTTTCTGAGATAAGTTACCAGAACCATTTCATCCATCATTTTCATTCCTTCTTCATTCCATTCCGGAACAGCTTTCAAATCATCAAAATTAAAATCATTTTCTTTAAGAAGTTCCACTGTTTTCATCGCTGCATTATGACCAAAAACCAAACCTTCCAATAAAGAATTCGAAGCTAAGCGGTTGGCACCGTGAAGTCCAGAATTGGTGCATTCTCCAACTGCAAAAAGATTTTTGATGGAAGATTGACCATTTTTGTCCGTTTCAATTCCGCCCATCAGATAATGACAAGCTGGAACCACGGGAATCAATTCTTTCATCGGGTCGATGCCTTCATCCATACATTTTTGATAGATATTCGGAAAGTGATGCAGGAATTTTTCTCTGTCCATTTCCCGGCAGTCCAAGCCTACATAATCGTCTCCGCTGATTTTCAGTTCATTATCAATGGCTCTTGCAACAATGTCCCGAGAAGCCAATTCTTCGCGTTCATCGTATTTTTGCATAAAAGGTTTTCCGTTTTTGGTGCGAAGTTTTGCGCCATCCCCACGAACGGCTTCGGAAATCAAAAACAACATTCCGTCTCTTTTAGAATACATCGCCGTTGGGTGAAACTGATAATACTGCATATTCGAAACCTTGCCTTGTGCTCTGTGAACAAAGGCAATTCCGTCTCCAGTTGCGATAATCGGGTTGGTTGTGTTTTTATAAACGTGACCAGCGCCGCCAGTTGCAACTAAGGTAATTTTCGAAGTGATTTTTTTGATTTTCTTATTTTTCTCATCCAGGATATATGCACCATAACAGTCAATGTTTCCTTTGTCAAATTCCTTTCCGGGAACGTGGTGTTGGGTAATAAGATCGATGACATAATGATGAGGAAGAATCTCGATATTCGGAGAATTGTTAACGGTTTCCAAAAGTGCTCTTTCGATTTCGAAACCTGTGATATCTTTATGATGAACAATTCTGTTTTCTGTATGTCCACCTTCTCTTCCTAATGAATATTTCCCTTTTTCTTGATCAAATTTTGCGCCCCATTCCACGATTTCATTAAAACGATGAGGAGCTTCTTCCACCACCATTTTTACAATTTCTGGGTCATTGATGTAATCTCCAGCCCGCAAAGTATCGTCGATGTGTTTTTGGAAATTATCTTTAGAGAAATCTGTTACGACAGCCAATCCGCCTTGTGCGTATTTGGTATTGCTTTCGTCTTCGTTGGATTTGGTGACGATTGTTATTTTAGTGTCTGGTAATTGTTCGGCAATTTTGATGGCGTAAGATAAGCCCGAGATTCCGGAACCGATTACAAGAACGTCTGTTTTTATCATTTTAATTTTGAAATTGTAGGATTATTAAGGATATTAAATCTTTGGATAACTGTCAGGATTGGATTTGGCAAAACGAATGCCGTAAACCTTGACTACTTTTTCCTCTTCATTAATAATATAATGAATCATAACGGGGAAGTTTTTGACTTGTCTCAGACGAAACTCATCAAATCTTATTTGGAAATAGGGAATTTCTTTAAGTTGGTCTAATGTATCATTGAAATTAGTAAGAAATCTTGCCTTAAGTTCTTTAGAAATTGCTCCATAATAATCACTAGCATCTCTAAGGTCAGATTTCGCACTTTTTAGAATTGAAACTTTGAACATTATAAAAAGTTATCTTTAATAGCGTCCCAATCTTCAAAATCTGCTTCTTTAGCTTCTGCAAGACGCTTTCTCATTAATGCTTTCTCATCTTCAGAAATTTCAAAATCAAGTTCTTCTTCTTTCGGAAAAATGATAACCTCAGCATATTCTGCATCGAAGTTTTCTGGAAGTTCGATGTTTAACTTATGGTTTTTGACCTCAACGATTTGTCTGATAGCATTCATTTTATTTGAATTAATAATTAAAATTACAGAAATTTGATGAACTTATCTACAGGTTTTCTGACTTTTTTGAAATTCTGGAAAATATTATCTTTTGTAAAAACAACAAACAGACAGGTTGTTTAGGTTTTAATCAGTTCCATTTTTTCAAATCATAAGCCGCTTCCCAAAAATAATATTCCATTTGTGATGCTGTGATAAAAGCTTCGGTCATTTTTTCTCGAATAGCTTCGGTTGTTTCGGAGGCAATTTTGTCGCAAATATCAATTGCTTGCTGTACAGCAACGCCGAATTCTTCGCCACCATAAGTATCAATCCATTTCTGGTAAGTATTGTTTTCTGATTTTAAGTTGTGATAGATATGGTCTCCTACTTTTTTATAAATCCAAAAGCAGGGCAAAACGGCAGCCATAGCGATTTCTATTGCATCTAAGGCTGCTGTACTTTTTAAAAAATGAATATAATGATGACAAGCTGGCTGGATTTTTCCTTTTTCCGTTAATCCAAAATCCTCAAAATAAGATTCGTGTAAATTATTTTCTACAACTATTGCATTTTCTGCAAATCGGGTAAAGATTAATGTATCTTTTGCATCATAAGCTCGGGCTGCAATTAATGCCAAAGCTCTCCCGAAGTGCTCAAGGTACAAAGAATCCTGCGCCATGTAGAACTGGAATTTTTCTTTGGGTAAGCTTCCGTTTGCTAACTCCTGAATAAAAGGCATTTCTAAAATAGATTGGTATCTATTTTCTATTTGTTTCCACGCAGTTTCAGACCAATTCATTTTTGATTAATTTATCTGGGTTAAAAAAGTGATTCAGAGGACCGTTTCCTTTTCCGGTAACAACATCTTTTCCGTTTTCAATTGCTTTATAAACATATTCTTGAGCCAAAGAAACGGCTTTGTTAAGAGACTCTCCTCGAGCTATATACGAAGCAATAGCAGATGAAAGCGTACAGCCAGATCCGTGAGTATTATTAGTTAAAAATTTATTGGTTTCAAAAGAAGATTGTTTTCCGTTTTCTTCAAAAAGCAATGATGTGATAGTAGAAGTTTGCTGATGTCCACCTTTTAGGAGAATGTTTTTACAACCTAATTTTGAGATTTTCTCCCCTGCAATATGCATGTCATCCAAATTTTTAACAACCATATCAGCTAATATTGCGGCTTCGTCCATATTTGGTGTAATTATGTCTGCAATTGGAAATAGTTTTTGGACAATTGTGTTGATAGTTTCTTCTTCAATCAATAGATGTCCGCTTGTGGCAACCATTACAGGATCAAAAACGATGGGTACTTTTTTATATTTGCTTAAAGTTTTTACTATTATTTCTACCAATTGTGGTGTGTGAACCATTCCAATTTTTATAGCTTGGGGAAAGATGTCATCAAGGATTGCCTCGATTTGATCTGCAACAGCTTCCATCGGGATCGGGTATATTTTGCGCACACCTTGTGTGTTCTGTATTGGAAGAGCTGTTAATACGGAAGTTGCATAACAGCCTAATGAGGAAATCGTTTTAATATCTGCTTGAATTCCTGCTCCGCCGCTACCATCAAAACCGGCAATAGTTAAGACGGAACTATAAGTATATTTTTTCATTTCAGTATTTCATTTTTAAGCTTATAAGCTGCTTTTTCCGGATTGTCAGAACCACAAATTGCAGATACAACAGCAACCGAATCTGCGCCAGCTTTAATAATTGAAGAAGCGTTATTTATATTAATATTTCCAATCGCAACCAATGGTTTTTTGGTAAGAGAACGTATTGTTGAAAGTCCGTTTAGCCCCCATTCGGTTACGGTGTCTTTTTTAGTATCAGTAGAAAATATTGGGCTGATGCCTAAGTAGTCTGATAATGCGGTATTATTGTTTTCTAGCTGATCAAGATACTCGATAGAATATCCTATCAATTTATTTTGAAAAACGCCATCTTTTCTCAATTCATAAGGAGTGATATCATTATTCCCTACATGAATTCCGGCAGCAGCAGATTTTTCAGCCACTTTGGGATTGTCATTGATAATCAGTGGGGTGTTGTGTTTGTCTGTAATCTCTTTTAAGAATAAGGCTTTTTTAAGGAAGTCCTTAGTAGAAATATCTTTTTCCCTTAATTGGATAATATCAACACCGCCAAGAATGGATTGTTCTGCAACTTTAAGAAAGTCTTTACCTAAACAATCTTTTTCGGAAATCACAAGATACAGCTGATATGGAAATGATGGATGGAGAGCCATTATTTTGTTAGCTTTAAATGAGAATTAAATTCTTTATCCGTAATATTATAAAGCTTATCAATAATATTGAGCTGTAAACTTCCTGGTCCGGAACTATTTTTGGCAGCTAATTCTCCAGATATGCTAAGTAAGCTCAAAGCGGCTGCTGCGGCTTCGGATTTGTTTTCTATAACACCAATGAAAGCACCGACAAGAGCCGTAGCTGTACATCCAAGACCTGTAACCTTTGTCATTAATGGATCGCCATTATCAAGAAAAAGACATTGATGTTTATCTATAACTATATCGGTTTCCCCCGAGATACAAACCACGGAATTATGATTTTTAACAAGGGTTGTTGCTGCATCAATCGCTTCATTGCTCATAGCTGTACTGTCTACTCCTTTCGTAACAGTGTTGTTAAGTTTCGCAAGTGCGATAATTTCAGAAGCATTACCACGAATAACAGTAGGATTTAAAGATAATATTTCGCTTAGAACAACATCCCGATAGGGGGTTGCACCCGCTCCAACAGGGTCTAACACCCATGGTTTTTGTAAAGAATTTGCTTTTTTCGCCGCAATCATCATTGATTCATGCCAATATTCATCCAAGGTACCGATATTAATGACCAGAGAGTGGGAAATGCTTACCATATCCTCTACTTCGGGTTTTGCATGCGCCATAATAGGCGAAGCACCGATTGCCAAAAGTGCATTGGCGGTATTGTTCATCACTACATAATTGGTGATGTTATGAACGAGAGGTGAGGATGTTCTTACTTGGAGGATGTGTTGCCAAAGATGATTTTCCATTTTGATATTTATTTAAAAAAACAAACGCTTCAGGATAATCCGGAACAACAGTCGGTAGTTTAGAATACAAACTTATTGCTTTTTCCTACGCCGATATTAGCCGGATCAGGTTCAAAGGGACTCTCTCAATTCTTTTCAGAATACCCCTAAAGCATATTACAAAAGTATTGAAAAATATTTAAATGAAAATGAGAAGAGATACAACCAGTAAGCAATTAAAAGAAAAGCCTATAATAATACCTGTTTTTGATAATTTCCATATAATCCATTTGAACTCAAATAATTAACAATATATATGATTGTTGAAAAAAGTTATGAACATTAAGTAAAAATGTGGGCAAAAGTGGTAAAATGTGGTAAAAATTTATATAAATTTGCTCCAAATGAAAAATTTCATTGGAACATATGAGTGTAAAATAGATGACAAGGGGCGCATCAAACTGCCTGCTTCGCTTACGAAGCAGATGGAACACTTTGCAGATGAGCCATTTGTAATCAAGCGTTCGGTGTTTCAGAAGTGTCTTGAGGTCTATCCTATGAAACCTTGGGAAAAACTGATGGCAAAAATAAACGGTCTCAACCGATTTATCAAACAAAATGCAGATTTCATCAGGATGTTTACGGCTGGAGTCAAAACCGTGGAGATGGATAACGTTGGTCGTCTGCAAATCAGCAAAGATTTGACGCAGTATGCTAATCTCAGTAAAGAAATTGTGATTACAAGCGCGGGTGAGCTTTTCGAGATTTGGGATAAGGATTCTTACGAACAAGTCATTTCTGTTAGCGAATCTGATTTCGCCAATCTTGCAGAAGATGTGATGGGAAACCTTGATTCCGAGGAGTCAAATTAATAATTAAGAAAGAGTAATTAATAGGTTCTGAAACCGATTATTAAATCATTTATCAATCATCATTCATCAATTATAAAAACAATGTATCATAATCCTGTCTTATTAAAACAAAGTGTAGATGCTCTGGTTACCAATCCAGACGGGATTTATGTGGACTGTACTTTTGGTGGAGGCGGTCACTCTAGAGAAATTTTAAGCAGGCTTTCCGAAAAAGGAAGGTTATTTTCTTTTGACCAAGATTTGGATGCGTTGAAAAATACGATTGATGACCCGAGATTTACTTTGGTCAATCAGAATTTTAGGTTTATAGAAAATTCGATGTTGGCTTATGGGATTTCTCACGTTGATGGAATTTTAGCAGACTTAGGAGTTTCTTCTCATCAGTTTGACGAAGCGGAAAGAGGATTTTCCACAAGAAGCAATGCGCCTCTTGATATGAGAATGAATGTGATGCAAGGTCTTGATGCAAAGAAAATCATCAACGATTATGAAGAAGAAGACCTCGCGAATATCTTTTATCAATATGGAGAATTGAGAGAATCTCGAAAATTGGCAAGAGAAATCGTTCATCACAGAAAAACTAAAAAAATCAATACGACTGAGGATTTGAAAAATCTCTTCAGTTATATTCCTGCATTTAAGCAGAACAAATTTTTTGCTCAGGTTTTTCAGGCAATCCGAATTGAGGTTAATCAAGAGCTGGAAGTTTTGAAAGAAATGTTGGTTCAATCTTACAAGATTTTAAAAGTTGAAGGAAGATTGGTCGTGATTTCTTACCATTCTTTAGAAGATAGATTGGTAAAACGTTTCCTGAAAAACGGAATGTTCGAAGGTGAGCCTCAGCGTGATATTTACGGAAATTATGCAAAGGCTTTTGAGTTATTAAAGACAAAAGCAATCATTCCGGACGATAAAGAAATAGAAGAAAACTCAAGAGCGAGAAGTGCAAAAATGAGAATTGGAATAAAATTGTAATGCTGGGTGCGGGAAGCTAGATGAACTTCTGACACCCGACATCTGACATCTGACAAGAAATGGCAAAGCAGACAACCTATAATAAGCAGAAAAAGAAACTCACTTTTATGGACATCATAAAAGGGAATTTTCTTAACCGTGATGAGGTAAAGGCACATTACAAATATTTTCTGTTCATTTTCGGATTGTTGATGGTGATGATTTACAGTAATCACTTGGTTAACAAAAAAATAGAGCAAGTTAACAAGCTTAAAGAAGAAACGGAAGAATACAAATCCAGAAATGCTTACGCACAAAGTAGGCTAATCAAAATAAGAATGGAATCCGAACTAGGAAAAGAAATGGTTCAGGATTCTCTAGTGAGTTTGGAAAGCCACCCGATGAAATTATTGATAAAAGTAGACAGCACAGATGGTAAAGCAGCCAAATAACAATTACGAAAAAAAACGTTCCAATGCGTTGAAGTGGGGCTACCTTTTTGTTTTGGGAGCTTTCATTTTGTTTGTCATCTTTTTGGGTAGAATTATGATTCTTCAGAATACCAATGTTGAAGAATTTGAGAATAATTATATCAGTAAAAATTACCGCGAAGCAACTTTGAAAGCAGCTCGTGGAAATCTATTTGCTTCCGACGGTTCTATCTTGGCGACGACAGTGATGCGTTATGATATCTATCTGGATTTCAAATCAATGAGAGATACAATCTATTCCAATAATATTGGAGCTTTGACAGATTCTCTCAGTAAAATGTTCGATAAGCCAAGAAGTTATTTCAGAGCAAAACTGGATGCACAAAACAAGAAAAACAATCAATATTATCTTTTAGCAAAAGGTTTGGACTTCGATCAATACGATAGAATTCGTGAGTTTCCGATTTTCAAAAAAGGTAAGAATAAAGGTGGTTTCATTGTAGAGAGAAATTTCCGAAGAGAATTGGCAACCACTCAAATTGGAGCTGGAACAATCGGCGCTGATAACGGCGAATCAAAATCAGGTTTGGAAGGTGCTTTTAGTAAATTCTTAACTGGAATTGATGGAAAAAGATTGGAGCAAAAAATCACTTCTACACAATGGAAGCCAATCGATTACTGGAAAGTTAAAGAGCCTGTTGATGGGCAAGATGTTTATACTACTCTTGATTTAAGGATTCAGGATATTGCCCATTCGGCATTGGAAAATCAGTTGATAAAATTCGATGCAGATCACGGTTCGGTGGTCGTAATGGAAACAGGAAGCGGGAAGATCCGCGCTATGGTCAACCTTAGAAGAACAGAACCGGGAATTTATGTTGACGCTTACAATTATACTGTAAAAGACGCTCAGGAACCAGGTTCCACATTCAAAACAGTGTCACTTCTGGCTGCAATGGATGATGGCTTCATTGATGAGAACACACAAGTCAACATCGGAAACGGAATCTGGAACTATGCAGGACAAAGAATTACCGATGGACACGGTGGTGGAACTTATGATGTGAGCGATGTGTTGGCAAAATCCAGTAACGTGGGTGCCGCAAAGCTGATAATATCACATTATGCAGACAAACCTCAGGTTTTCATAGACCATTTGAAACGTTGGAAAATGTTCGATAAGATGCAAATCGAATTGCCGGGAATTGCAAAGCCATCCATTCAAACGCCGGAGAGCAAGCGTTGGAACAAAGCCACATTGGCTTCTTTGGCTTATGGTTACTCGTCAAGATTTCCGCTGTTGCAGCTGGTTACTTTTTATAATGGTATCGCTAATAAAGGTAAGATGGTAAAACCTCTTTTCATTGACAAAATAATGAAAGATGGTAAAGTTCTTTATGAAGCGAAACCTGAGATTATGGTTAAGAAAATGGCTTCTGATAAAGCGATTACGATGATGACACACGCTTTGACAAAAGCAGTTGAAAAAGGAACGGCAAAAAGTATCTATACTCCGAATCTTAAAATTGCAGGAAAAACCGGAACAGCAAGATTCGAATATTGGAAAGCTGGACCGATGAAATATCAGGCATCATTTGCGGGTTTTTATCCAGCTGACAATCCGAAATATACGTGTATCGTAGTTATTAATCAGCCAGATACATCAAAGGGTTTTTATGGAGGAACAGTTTCTGCTCCGGTTTTCAAAGAAATTGCAGGAAAGACTTTCCTGAAAACGCCTTTGAATGTTGAAAAAGACCTTTTGGTGGAACATAAAGTTAATCTTAACAAAATGACTGCACCAAATGTAAAGTTAAATGTCAGAAAAGACTCTATGCCGAATTTGGTTGGAATGATTGGAAAGAATGTGATTCCTCAACTTGAAAATTTGGGTTACAGAGTAGACTACAAAGGTGTTGGAAAAATCACAGGACAATTTCCGGCGGAAGGTGCAAACATTGGAAAAAACCAGAGAATTTATCTGAATCTTCAAAACTAAAAATTAAAGCGAAAGCCTAGATATATGATTTTAAAAGACTTATTACAAAGAATCCAGATTCTGGAAACTATCGGAACTCTTGCACTGAGCGAAGTCGAAGTGTCGGAATTGGTTTTTGACAGCCGAAAAGTTGTTGAAAATTCTTTGTATGTTGCATTGAAAGGAACAGTTTCAGACGGACATTCTTACATCAATCAAAGCATCGAAAAAGGTGCAAAAACGATTGTTTGTGAAGTATTGCCTTCAGAAATTAATGAGGAAGTAACTTATTTGAAAGTTGAAAATTCATCGAAAACTTTAGGACATTTGGCTTCTAATTTTTACGGAAATCCTTCTGAGAAATTAAACTTAATTGGCGTTACAGGAACCAATGGAAAAACTTCTGTAACAACTTTATTATTTGATATTTTCAAAAATTTGGGTTATCAATCTGCTTTGATTTCCACTGTTGAATACAGAATTGCTGACGAAATTATTCCTTCAACGCACACAACGCCGGATGTAATTCGTCTAAATCAAATGTTGGCAAAAGCGGTTGAAATCGGATGCGAATATGCTTTTATGGAAGTAAGTTCTCACGGCATTTCTCAAGACAGAATTGAAGGTTTACATTTCAAAATCGCTGGTTTTACAAACATTTCTCACGACCATTTAGATTATCACAAAACTTTTCAGAATTATATCTACGCGAAGAAAAGATTCTTTGACGAGCTGGAAGATTCTGCGATTGCCATTACGAATGCCGATGATAAAAACGGTATGGTAATGCTACAAAATACCAAAGCGAAAAAGAAAACTTTTGCTTTGAAAACGATGGCAGATTTCCACGGTAAAGTTGTGGAAATAGATTTCAACGGAATGTTGCTGAATTTCAATAACAAAGAATTCTGGACAACATTGACGGGCAAATTCAATGCTTATAATTTGTTGTTGGCTTACGGAATTACCTTGGAATTAGGAATGGACGAAACAGAAGTTCTTCAGGCGATTTCAACATTGAAAAGAGTGAATGGAAGATTCGAAACGATAAAATCCGACAGCGGAATTTTCTTCGTAGTTGATTATTCTCACACGCCGGATGCATTGGAAAATGTGTTGGACAGCATCAACGAAATCAGAACTAAAAACGAAAGATTGATTTGTGTTTTTGGGTGTGGAGGCGACAGAGACAAAACCAAACGTCCTGAAATGGGAGACATTGCAACCAAAAAATCGACTTTGGCTATCATCACTTCGGACAATCCAAGAACTGAAGAGCCAACGCAGATTATCAAAGAAATAGAAGCCGGTGTTCAACCGCAGAATTTCAGCAAATACACTTCGATTCCAGATAGAAGAGAAGCCATAAAAATGGCAATTAAATTTGCCGAACCAAAAGATATTGTGTTGGTGGCGGGAAAAGGTCACGAAACATATCAGGAAGTAAATGGTGTGAAACATCATTTTGATGACAAGGAAACGATTAGGGAACTATTACAATTAATGGGAAAATAGAACATCATGCTATATTATCTATACGAATATTTAACTGCTCACGGGATTCACGTTCCGGGAATGAATTTGTTCAAGTACATTTCGTTCCGGGCAGCGATGGCCGTTTTGTTTTCGCTGATAATTGCCTTGGCATACGGTAAAAAAATCATCAATTTCCTAAGAAAAAAACAGATGGGTGAACTGGTTAGAGATCTTGGTCTGGAAGGGCAAAAGCAGAAAGAAGGAACACCAACAATGGGCGGTTTGATTATTATTTTGGCAACCATCATTCCGGTTTTGTTGTTTACAAGAATTACCAATGTTTACATCGTTCTTTTGATTATCTCAGTTTTGTGGATGGGAGCGATTGGCTTTTTGGACGATTATCTAAAAAAAGTTAAGAAAAATAAAGACGGTTTAAGTGGAAAATTTAAAGTCATTGGGCAAGTTGGTTTAGGCCTAATTGTCGGAGTTACAATGTATTTCCATCCTGATGTCGAGGTTAGGAGAAAGTACGCCGATGCTACAGTTATTAACAGAAATAATGTGGAGAAGAATTTTATGCAAGATGAAAAAATTCCGGTTTCCACGGTTCCGTTTACTAAAAATAATGAGTTCGATTACAGTGGAATTTTATTCTTGATGGATGATGCAAAAGCGCACGAATGGGCTTGGATTGTCTTTATTCCAATCGTGATTTTCATTGTAACAGCAGTTTCCAACGGAGCGAATATTACTGATGGGATTGATGGCTTGGCCGCAGGAACAAGTGTAGTGATTTTGCTGACTTTAGCATTTTTTGCCTACGTTTCCGGAAATATGATTTTCGCAGATTATCTGAATATTATGTTTCTTCCACATATGGGAGAAACCACCATTTTTGCGCTTGCTTTGGTGGGAGCTGTGATTGGTTTTTTTTGGTACAATACTTATCCAGCTCAGATTTTTATGGGTGATACAGGAAGTCTGATGTTGGGCGGTGTGATTGCCGTTTTGGCAATTATCCTTAGAAAAGAATTATTAATTCCTGTTTTATGTGGCGTGTTCCTTATCGAAAATCTTTCCGTGATTTTGCAGGTGATGGTTTTCAAATACAGAAAGAAAAAACATGGGCTGGAATATGCTCAAAACAATAGATTATTTAAGATGTCTCCACTACATCATCATTATCAGAAAGAAGGTTTTCACGAGAGTAAAATCGTGAATCGAATGATAATCATAGGTGTTATGCTGGCAATTATTTGTCTAATCACTTTGAAAACTAGATAGAGAACTGTAAAATGTAAAAAGTATAATATATAATGTATTTTTTACAGAATAATTAAAATTAATAATGAGTTGATGTACAATTTATAAGTCATTTTACTTCGTACAAAATACATTTTACAAAATAGTTATGAGAGTAGTAATACTTGGAGGAGGCGAAAGCGGCGTCGGAGCTGCGTATCTGGCAAAAGCCAAAGGCTTTGATGTCTTTCTTTCGGACATGGGAAAAATCCGTGAGAATTACAAAAAAGAATTAGATAAGCTTGGGATAGACTACGAAGATGGAACTCATACAGAAGAAAAAATCCTGAATGCCGATTGGGTCATCAAAAGTCCTGGGATTCCGAAAAAGGCGGAAATGGTGCAGAAGATTCAGGAGAAAGGAATCAGATTGTCTTCTGAGATTGAATTTGCATCAGAATTTACAGATGCGAAAATTATTGCGATTACAGGAAGTAATGGAAAAACGACGACAACGTCTTTGATTTATTACATTCTGAAAGAAGACGGATTCAATGTCGGATTGGGCGGAAACATCGGAAAAAGCTTTGCAAAACAGGTGGCTAAGGAGAATTTTGATTATTATGTATTGGAAGTAAGTAGTTTCCAATTGGATGATATTCAGAATTTTAGACCATACATTTCATTGTTATTGAATTTATCCAAGGACCATCTTGACCAGTACAATTACAATTATGAAGAATATGCTTTGGCTAAATTCAGAATTGCTGAAAATCAGGATGCTAATAATTTTTTCATTTACAACAAAGATGACGAAATGAGCAAATCGATTCTTGAAAAATTGGATTTGAAAGTAACTAAAGTTCCATTTTCGCTAGAGGAAAAATTAGAAAAAGGTGCTTTCTCGATTGATGAGAATTTTGTAGTCAATATCAATGAAGGATTCACGATGAAGATTGACGAATTATCATTGGTTGGAAAACATAATGTTGCGAACAGCTTAGCGGCAAGTATTGCGGGAAAGTTATTGGAAATCAGTAATGAAAGCATCCGACATTCGTTAATGACATTCCAGGCAGTTGAACACAGATTGGAACCTGTAGCAGAAATCAAAGGTGTGAAGTTCATCAACGATAGTAAGGCAACAAACGTGAATGCTACTTACTTCGCTTTGGAAAGTATGAAACAGCCAGTTGTTTGGATTGTTGGCGGAAAAGACAAGGGAAACGATTACTCCGAAATCGAAGAATTGGTCAAGAAAAAAGTTAAAGCAATTGTCTGTTTAGGTGTTGATAATCATAAGATTATTGACTTTTTCAAAGACAAAAAAACCGAGATTTATGATACTTCGAGTATGCAGAAAGCAGTAGAAGTTTCAAAATCTCTTGCAGAAAAAGGAGACGTGGTTTTATTGTCGCCTTGTTGTGCCAGTTTTGATTTGTTCAATGGTTATGAAGACCGAGGAAATCAATTCAAAAAAGAAGTTTTACAAGAATTGACAATGAAGAATTAGAATTATCAATAGGATTGGGCTTTAGCCTATTCTAAAAATGAACGAACAAATTGGCTTTAGCCAAAATAAAAATGCCTTTTGTAAAAGTTTACATACACATTGTTTGGAGTACAAAAAACAGAATTCCTTTTCTCAATTCCAAAGACTTGAGAATCAATGTTTGGAAACATATAAAACAAAATGCGAATGAAAAAGGGATTTTTATAGATGTTGTAAATGGATATTCAGACCATTGTCATTGTTTAATTTCTTTGTCAACAAATCAGACAATAGAAAAAGTATTACAATTGATAAAAGGAGAATCTTCATTTTGGATTAATAAAAATAATTTGACTGAAGAGAAATTTGCTTGGCAAGATGAATATTTTGCAGTTTCTGTTTCAGAATCGATGATAGAAAAAGTCAGAAATTATATTATTAATCAAGAAAAACATCATTTGACGAGAAGTTTTTCTGAGGAATATGAAGAATTTATTTCAAAATATAAGTTCAATTCAAATCAAAAATAAGTTTTGGCTAAAGCCAATTCGAGAATGATAAGAAACATCCGGCTAAAGCCGGACGCAATTGAAAATAAATAGAGAATATATTCAATAAATCAGAAATATTGAATTGCAAATATCAATAGGATTGGGCTTTAGCCCATTCAAAAAATGAACAAAAAAGATTGGCTTTAGCCAAAATTTATAATAAGAATGAGCGAACAAACTACAGAAAACAAATTCGAATTACTGAAAGGCGACAAAGTCCTTTGGTCGGTTATCATTTTGATTTCCTTCCTTTCCGTATTTCCGGTTTATTCCGCAAGTTCGAATCTGGAATATATCGTGAACAACGGGACTACAACTGGTCATGTTTTCAAGCATATCGTTTTCGTTTTCATTGGTTTGGGCATTATGCGTTTCGTGGGAACAGTTAAGTACGAATACATCGGAAAACTGAGTTCCATTCTGCTTTTAGTTACAATTGGATTGTTATTAATAACAATGTTCACCGGACAAAAGATTGAAGGTGCGAGTGCTTCACGTTGGTTAAAGATTCCGGGAACACCGATTTCTTTTCAGCCATCATCATTCGCTTATTTGATGCTGATTATTTATCTGTGCAGATATTTAACTAAGAAAATCAAAAGAGAAAGACTTCCTCTGGAGAATATCATTTACATATTCGGACCAATTCTGATTGTTTTCGGATTGGTTGCAAAAGACAATGGTTCAACCGCTTTGATGATTATGATGGTTTCGATTATCATCTTGATTATCGGTCAGTTGGCTTGGCAATATGTAGCGGGATTTATCTCGCTTTCAGTAGTTTTCATCGTAATGTTTTTAGTGATTGCATTGAATACTAATTTACTTGGCGGAAACCGTGTTCACACTTGGATGAGCCGTATAGAAACCTTCTCAAACTCGAAAAAAACGGCAGATGTAGAAGACGAAAGTTTGAAGGCGAAAAACTATCAGGTAATGCAAGCGAAAGCGGCCATTGTTCACGGCGGATTCAATGGAATTGGACCAGGGAAAAGTGCTTTGAAGCAGACATTGCCACAATCAGTTTCGGATTTTATTTTCGCCATTATTGTGGAAGAATATGGCTGGATTGGAGCCTTCGTTCTAGTTAGCCTTTATATGATAATGATTATTAGGATTGTGATGATAGCCAGTAAAATGCCCGCATTTTTCGGGTCGTTGCTGGTTCTAGCGATTGGACTGATGATTTTTGTTCAATTGTCAGTTAACATTGCAGTTGCCGTGAATCTGATTCCGGTAACAGGTCAGCCTTTACCACTGATAAGTTATGGAGGAACATCGATGTTAGTAACCTACATTCAGTTGGGAATTATTTTAAATGTAAGTTCCAGAATTCAGGTTTTTGATGAAGAAGGTTTGGGGAAAAAACAGAGTGTTGAAGAAATAAATGATATCGCGTAAATGAGCAAAAAACTAAAAATATTAATGAGCGGCGGCGGAACAGGTGGGCACATCTTTCCTGCGGTTGCGATTGCTCAGGAAATCCAGAAAAGATTTCCCGACGCAGAGTTTTTGTTCATTGGTGCGAATGGAAAAATGGAAATGGAAAAAGTTCCTCAATCCGGATTCAAAATCGAGGGATTGAATATCGCTGGATTTGACAGAGGTAATCTTCTGAAAAATATCGGATTGCCGTTCAAAGTCATTTCCAGTTTGGTAAAAGCCAAGAAAATCATCAAAAATTTCAAACCGGATTTTGCGGTTGGAACTGGTGGTTTTGCAAGTGGCCCAGCTTTATACATTGCTGCGAAAATGGGAATTTCGACTTTTATTCAGGAGCAGAATTCTTTGCCGGGAAAGACCAATGTTTTCAATGCTAAAAAAGCAAAAGCTGTTTTCACGGCTTATCCGGATATGGAGAAATTTTTCCACGGAACGAAAACTTACTTTTTAGGAAATCCGATTCGTCAGAATATCATAACTGATTTGATTGATAAGGATTTAGCTAAAGAAAAATTAGGTTTAGATAAAAATAAATTAACGATTCTTTCAGTTGGCGGTTCTCTTGGTTCGAGAACTTTGAACAACGGCTGGAAAGATAATTTTGATAAACTGAAAGAAAAAGATTATCAGTTAATCTGGCAGACTGGAAAAACGGATTTTGCTGAAATAACTTCCAGCATCCAACCTCCAGCTTCCATCCAAATAAAGGAATTTATCTCAGATATGGCTTTGGCGTATTCGGCGGCGGATATAATTGTTTCCAGAGCTGGTGCAATTGCTATTTCAGAACTGGCAGTTGCGAAAAAGCCGGTTTTACTGGTTCCGTTTCCATTTGCAGCGGAAGACCATCAAACCAAAAATGCATTGACTTTGGTTGATAAAAATGCGGCAAGAATGGTCAAAGATTCTGAGATGAAGGATAAATTCTGGAACACACTTTCAGAAATCTGTGAGAACGAAAGCGTGAGAAAAGAAATGTCGCATAATTTAGAATTCTTTGCAAAGCCAAAAGCAGCTGAAGAAATTGTGGACGAGATAATTAAAAATTTAAATTTTAACCAATAACTATATGAAAACTAAATTATTAGGACTGTCAATTTTGATTTCAGCATTATTTTCTGCACAAAAATTAGATTCAAAAATGATTGGATGTTGGAAGGGAACAGAAACTGACCAGCAAATGGAAGGAATGAGTAAATATTGGATTTCTTGCCGACAAGATGATGGGAAAAGTATTCTATTATTCATTGCTCTGAGGGATGGAGAGGTAATACAGCAATCTACAGAAAATGGAAAATGGTGGACGAAAGATGGGAAATATTATGAACTCCACGATTATGATGGAATTACGGATGTTTATAATTATAAATTAGTAGGAGATAATAAGGTTGAATATAGATCTGTTGAACTATTTGGTAAGCCAGATACATCTTATGTTTTCAGTGATGAAAGAATAATTGAAACAAGAAAAAAATAAAGTTCGCTAAATATAATGAGCATCTTAAATAAATATCAAAACTTCTATTTCATCGGAATCGGTGGAATTGGGATGAGTGCGCTGGCGAGATATTTTCACGCCAACGGCAAAAATGTTTTAGGTTATGATAAAACGCCAACAAAACTGACGGCTCAGCTTGGTGTTGAAGGTGTTGATATGACATTTGAAGATGTGATCGATGAGAAAATTATAGCGTTGGACAAAGAATCAACTTTGGTGATTTATACGCCGGCAATTAAGAAATTGTCAATTCTGGATTACTTAACCAGCGAAGGTTTCGTCATCCTGAAACGTGCAAAGGTTTTAGGTTTGATTACTGAAAATACAGATTGCATCGCTGTTGCAGGAACACACGGAAAGACCACAACTTCTACTTTAATTGCGCATTTGTGCAAAGAAGCCAATCTTCCGTCGTCCGCATTTTTAGGCGGGATTTCCGAGAATTTTAAATCGAATTTTGATTACAACGGAAACCAATATTCTGTAGTTGAAGCCGATGAATATGACAGAAGTTTCCTAAACCTTTCTCCGGATTGGGCAGTTGTAACCTCGATTGATGCAGACCATTTGGATATTTATGGCGATAGAGTTCAGATAGAAGATGGTTTCCGTCAGTTTGCAGGATTGGTTCCGAATGATAATCAGTTGTTCGTGAGAAAAGGAATTGCAATAGGAAGAGAACACAAAACTTATGCTGTGAATGAAGAAGCAGATTATTATTCCGATAATCTGAGGATGAACCACGATAAAATCTATTTCGATTTTCATACACCAACGCAGAAAATTGAAAATTTTGTTTGGGAAATTCCGGGAATTCACAATGTTGAGAATGCAACGGTTGCTTTGGCAATTCTGAGCAATTTGGGTGTAGATTTCGATACTTTGAAAAAAGCGATTGCAAGCTTCAAAGGCATCAAAAGAAGATATACCAAACATATTTTCGATAACGGAAAAATCTACATTGATGATTATGCACATCATCCAACAGAACTGAATGCAGTTATTGGTTCGATAAAAACCTTTTATCCGACCAAAAAATTGCTGGTAGTTTTCCAACCTCATTTGTTCAGTAGAACTCGAGATTTTGCAGAAGATTTTGCAAGAAGTCTGGAAAACGGAGATGACTTGTTGTTGTTAGATATTTATCCGGCGAGAGAACTTCAGGAAAATTTTGAAGGAATTACTTCGAGCTGGTTGGCGGAAAAAATTGAAACAGAAAATAAAGAAGTCTGCACATTGCAAGAGACTTTTGAAAAAATAAAAGAAAAAGACTTTGATATTTTATTGACAGTCGGAGCGGGCAATATTGATACACTTTATGATCCGATTATGGAATGGCTTCCAACATTAGAATTAAAAATTAGTAATTAAAAAAACACTTTGTACATCATACATTGTACTTTATAGAAAATAGAATGAAAAACAAGTGGAGAATATTGAAGATATTGATAACAGTCGTCCTTTTTGGAGTTCTGCTCAGTTTCTCATTGAAGCGTTTTAACAACGCAAAGATGGAGAATGTATCTATCAATATGAACCAGACAAAAACGCCGGTTTATTTTGTGGATGAAAAGGATATCAAAGATTTGGTAAAGCAATTCAATCCGACGAAAAAAATTGGCGATGTTAAGATTCCAGAATTGGAGAAGAAGATTAACGAGATTCCGTTTGTGGACAGTGCCAATGTTTATATGAATCTGAACGGAAATCTGAATGTTGATATCAAACAGCGCATTCCGATTTTCCGATTGAACAAAAACGGAAAGGATTTTTATGTAGATGAAAAAGGCGTAGAATTCCCGATTTCGAGAAATTTTTCTTATCCGTGTATGCTGGTAATGGGAGATGTTGATGCTTCGGAATATCAGGAACTGGGTCAATTGGTTGAGAAAATTGACAAGGATGATTTCAGTAAAAAATATTTCATCGGAATCAAAAAAGAAAAAAATAATTATAATCTTCTAACGAGTGATGGGAATTACAAAGTTGAGATTGGAGATTTAGAAAACATTGATTTCAAGGTTAAAGGATTTAAAACTTTTGTAGAGAAATATCTGGTTTACCAAAATCCGAATAAGTACAAAAAGATTTCGGTTAAATATAACAATCAGATTGTAACCACACTGAATCCTTATTTCAAAGAAAACGACAGTATTCTGAGAAATGCACCAAAAATTGAAATAAAGCCAGAAGTAGAAAGTCACAAGCCGGAAGAAAAAAAATCGGAAACCAAACCGGAACCGAAAAAAGAAATAAAAAAAGCTGAACCTAAAAAATCAAAAGCCAAGAAAGAAACTTCGAAACCGAAAAAAATAGAGAAGAAATCTGAACCGAAAAAAACTTCGCAAAAGAAAAAAGAAACCTCTTTCAAATCTTCTTCTGAAAAAAAGAAAAAAGCAAAAGTAGTAGTAGAATAAATTAGATATAAATAAAGTCTTAGCTGAGTAAAAAGCCTTTGCGAGCTTAAAAGCATAATAATGGTAAAACAAAACTTTGCGGACTTTGCGTTAAAATTAAAAAAATCAAATCGAGCATATAATGGAAAATCAAGAGTATTCAGTAGGTCTGGACATTGGGACAACTAAGATTGTCGCCATTGTCGGAAGATGTAACGCTCACGGGAAAATCGAAATCCTGGGCGTTGGGAAGGCTAAAAGTCTTGGTGTTCACAAAGGAATCGTGAACAACATTTCCCAAACCATCAATTCCATCAAAACTGCAGTTGCAGAAGCGCAGTCTAGCGCCGGTGTTCCTATCCATAAGGTAACTGTAGGAATTGCAGGAAAACATATCCGTTCTCTCCAGCATTCGGATTACATCATGAGAGAGCATCCGGATAGATACATCACAGAAGATGATATCGAAAAACTAAAAGACCAGGTAAAGAAATTGGTAATGTTACCTGGCGAAGAAATTATCCACGTTTTGCCTCAGGAATACAAAGTAGATTCTGAAGGCGAAATCCAGGAGCCAGTTGGGATGCACGGCAAAAGACTAGAAGCTAATTTCCACGTTGTTGTGGGACAGATGGGTTCTATCAGAAACATTGCAAGATGCGTTCGAGAAGCAGGTCTTGAGATGGAAGCTTTGACATTGGAACCTTTGGCATCGTCTGAAGCGGTTCTTACAAAAGAAGAAAAAGAAGCAGGCGTTGCGATTGTTGATATTGGTGGTGGAACTACGGATATCGCAATTTTCAAAGACAACATCATTCGTCATACTTGCGTGATTCCTTACGGAGGTGGAATTATCACTGATGATATTAAAGAAGGATGTTCAATCATCGAAAAACACGCAGAACAATTGAAAGTGAAATTCGGTTCGTCTGTTCCGGAATTGGAAAAAGACAGCACATATGTGACAATCCCAGGATTGCACGGTCGTCCGGATAAAGAGATTTCGTTGAAGGTTTTGGCCCAGATTATCAATGCAAGAGTTGAAGAAATTCTTGAAATGGTCAATACTGAATTAAAGGCTTACGGTGCATTTGAACAAAAGAAAAAACTGATTGCAGGAATCGTTTTGACTGGAGGTGGTTCCAACTTGAGAAACCTTCGTCAGTTAGCGAATTACACTACAGGTTTCGACAGCAGAATTGGTTTCGCAAACGAATATGTTGCGAATGACAAAAACCAATATCTGAAAGGACCGGAATTTGCAACGTCCATCGGTTTATTGATGGAAAGTCTTAAAATCAGAGATAAAAAAATCATTCCACCTGAGGAAGAAATTATCGAAGAAAAGAAAGAAGAGGGAAGTCAGAAGTTGGAAGTTGCCAACCAAAAAACCGAAGTGGAAACTCATCCATCTTCCATCATCGAGCCTCCAGCGGAAATTGCAAAACCAAAAGAAGTGGCTAAAAGAAGCAAACCGACTTTCGGACAGTCTCTAATGGATAAAGTGAAAAAATTCTTCGAGGAAGTAGAAGAGTAAATAATAATTGTAAAGTCGCGGAATCGTGAAATCGTAAAACCAGCAAAAGCCAATTTTGCAGATCAACGATTTAACGATTTAACAAAAATTGAGAAAAATAAAATACTATGGACAATATAAATAATACACAAGGATTTTCATTTGATTTACCAAAGGGCAATTCTTCAATTATTAAAGTAATTGGTGTTGGCGGTGGCGGAAACAACGCTCTAAAACATATGTACGAAAAGGGGATTTATGGTGTAGATTTCGTGATCTGTAATACCGATGCACAGACGCTTGATAATAATCCTGTGGCCAACAAAGTGCAGTTGGGCGTTACAATGACAGAAGGTCTTGGAGCTGGCGCTGACCCAGAAGTGGGAGAAAAAGCAGCCATCGAAAGTATTGATGATATCAAAGCATCAATGGGACAAAATACCAAAATGGTTTTCATCACTGCAGGAATGGGCGGTGGAACGGGAACCGGTGCGGCGCCCGTGATTGCAAAAGTGGCAAAGGAAATGGGGATTCTTACTGTTGGAATCGTAACCGTACCTTTTAGTTTCGAAGGAAAAAGAAGATTGGACCAAGCTAATTTAGGTTTGGAAAAATTGAGAAATAATGTTGATTCTTTAATTGTCATTAATAATGATAAATTGAGACAGCAATTCGGGAATCTAGGTTTCAAGCAGGGATTTTCCAAAGCTGATGAAGTTTTGACCAATGCGGCAAAAGGAATGGCAGAAGTGATTACTGGTTATTTCGATGTGAATATTGACTTCCGTGATGCTAAATCTGTTTTGGCAAATTCGGGTACAGCGTTGATGTCAACTGGCGTTGCCACTGGCGAGAAAAAAGCGGAAGAAGCGGTTAAAAAAGCATTGGATTCTCCTTTATTGAATGACAACAAAATCACTGGTGCGAAAAACGTTCTACTATTGATTAGAAGTGGTGTTTCTGAGGTGACGATGGACGAAATCGGGGTGATTATGGATCACATCCAGAAGGAAGCCGGAAACACAGCAGATATTATTTTCGGTGTTGGAACAGATGAGGAATTGGGCGACGCAGTGAGCGTTTTGGTGATTGCAACTGGTTTCTCTAATGAAGACAAAAAGCACTCTGGCGTTACAGAGACCATCAAATATACTTTGGAAGACAGACCAACGCCTTCTTCCAGACATAGAGAATCTCCGTTTAAAAGCCGAGCTCAGGAAGAAAGACAACAGCCAGAATATAGAAAGAATTTTTTTCGATTAGAAGATGATGACGATTTCAGAACTTCGAATTTTCCAACTAATTCTTTAGGAGAAAGTCTTGTGGAAGAAGTTAAAACCGAAACGCAAATCATCGAAAACGAGGAAATCCAAGATTTCTCAAATGATTATCGACCAAACGAAAAGCAAGAATATAACCTTTTCAATTTTGACGAAGACGATAGCTATGATCTCGATTTAGAACCACAATCTTTTACTTTCGAAGTGGAAGATAAGCCAAAAGCGTCTTTCAAAGAAGAAGATACTTCGACTCCGCTCAGTATGACAGAAAAGCCTGTTGAAGTAACTTTTACAATCAACGAAGCGGCTTTTGAAGAGGAATTTCCTGTGATAGAAAAGCAAGTAGTTTCAGAAATTAAGACTGAATTGACTGATGAAACACAAACTGAGGAAATAAAGAAAACGGAAAATCCTACTGCTTTTTCTTTCACATCGGAAGTTAAAGAAGAAATTGTTGAGCAAAAATTGGAAGAACCAGTTCAGGAAACTGAAAGCGGATTCACATTTTTCAACAAAACTTCTGACTCTTCCAAAGCGATGGAAAGAAGAAACAAGCTGAAAGAATTCAATTCCAGATATCAACAGTTTGATAATGAAAATGTTTTTGAAACCGTTCCGGCTTTCAAAAGGAAAAATATAAACATAGATGGTTCCAATGCATCAGACCAACACATCAACACGTATTTGTCTGACAACAACGGAAGTATGCAACTGAGAGAAAACCGTTTCCTTAATAAAGATGTAGATTAATTAGTTGATAGTTTTCAGTTGTTTGTTGATAGAGTTTTGACCATCAAAAATCAGCTAGCAGCCACCAACCAAAATTGAAAAAATGAGTTTAGAAACTATAATAAGTGATGCGATAAAAACCGCAATGCGTGAGAAAGACAGAGTTGCTTTGGATTCTCTTCGTGCAGTCAAAGCACAGATTCTGTTGTTACAAACGGAAGCAAGAGGCGCTGAAGTTACTACAGAACAAGAGATTGCTATTTTGCAAAGAATGATAAAGCAGAGAAAGGATTCTTACGAGCAATTTACGGCTCAGGGAAGAACAGACCTTGCTGAAGTAGAAGAAGCTCAATCCAAAGTGATTGAAAAATTTCTTCCAAAACAATTGTCTGCTGAAGAATTAGAATCAGAAATCAAAAAAATCATTTCTGAAACAGGAGCAGAATCTCTAAAAGATTTAGGAAAAGTAATGGGCGTTGCTTCCAAAGCACTCGCCGGAAAATCTGACGGAAAAAGTATTTCCGAGATGGTTAAGAAGTTACTTTCTTAAATTGCTGGAAGCGGGAAGTCAGGTGCTTGAAGTTTTCTTCCTACATCTATCCTCCAACTTCCACCCTAAAAAGGATATACTTAATATGCATATCGATTTGATTAAACCTAGAATCTTCGGATTTTAGGTTTTTTATTTACTAAATTGAAATATCCGAATCCAAAAAGCGATTAGTTTGAAGCAATTTTCTGTCAAAATGGCTCAATAGATTTTCGGAATGAATTTAATAGAATGATAAATAAGATAATCAAAGTTTTATTTGATAAATTTGCAGTTCAAATTAATCTAAATATATAATTATGTATCCAGCAGATTTAGTATTGCCAATGAAGGCAGAACTTACAGATAAAGGTTTCCAAGACCTTACAACACCAGCACAGGTTGACGAAGCTATCAAGCAAAGCGGAACCACTCTTTTAGTAATCAATTCCGTTTGTGGATGTGCGGCAGGAGCAGCAAGGCCAGGCGTGTTGTACTCTTTGACCGGTGAGAAAAAGCCCGATCACTTGGTAACAGCATTTGCAGGTTTTGATACAGAGGCCGTAGCAGAAGCTAGAAGGTTACTTGCACCTTTCCCTCCGAGTTCACCAGCTGTAGCTCTTTTCAAGGATGGCGAGTTGGTGCACATGTTAGAAAGACACCACATAGAAGGTAATCCGGCAGGTGCAATTGCTGCAAATCTTCAGGCTGCTTTCGATGAGTATTGCTAAGAAAAATTAAAAACCAGAATAGAAATATTCTGGTTTTTTTATGGGTTTTTAATATAAAATTTCGAGGCAATGTCACCCATAGTGGTCGTTTGCGTATTTTCGATTACACAGTTTAGGAAAAGAATCTCAGAAAAGTTCAAAAATCGACTTTCAGACTTTTCATTATTTTATAAATTTGCAAAAAAGTAAAAATGTTAGACCAAGCAAGTTATTTGTTTTCTACAAGAACCAGCCACGAGCTGGCAGAAAAAATCGCTCAATCGTATGGGCAGCCTTTAGGCAAGATTAACATTCAGCATTTCAGCGATGGCGAATTCGAACCGGTTTTGGAACAATCGGTGAGAGGTGCAAGAGTTTTTCTTATCGCATCCACGTTTCCGCCGGCAGATAATCTTCTGGAATTACTATTAATGATTGATGCGGCAAAAAGAGCATCCGCCAAAAATATCACTGTCGTAATTCCTTATTATGGATTGGCAAGGCAGGATAGAAAAGATAAGCCAAGAGCGCCAATAGGGGCGAAATTAGTGGCCAACCTTCTTACTGCTGCCGGTGCTACAAGGATAATGACTATGGATTTACATGCGGATCAGATTCAGGGCTTTTTCGAAATTCCTGTGGACCATCTTTATGCATCCACTATTTTTGTAGATTACATTCAGTCTCTAAAATTAGATAATTTAACCATTGCATCACCGGATATGGGTGGAGCAAAAAGAGCGAAGAATTATGCAGGACACCTTGGGGCTGATGTGGTAATAGCTTACAAAGAAAGAAAGAAAGCGAATGTAGTAGAGGAAATGTTCCTTATAGGTGATGTGACGGATAAAAACGTAATCCTTATCGATGATATGATTGATACAGCAGGAACACTTTGTAAAGCGGCAGACATCCTGATGGATAAAGGTGCAAAATCAGTCAGAGCAATGGCAACTCACGGTGTGCTGTCCGGAAAAGCGTACGAAAATATAGAAAATTCTAAATTGCAGGAAGTTATCGTAACAGATTCTATTCCACTGAAAGAAGGCTTATCGTCAAAAATAAAAGTGCTTTCCTGCGCTTCACTGTTTGCGGATGTAATGAAAAGTGTGCACGAGCATCAATCGATAAGTGATAAATTCATTATATAAAAAAAAATTACTATATTTGCAACCTCAAATTTTAATCATTATATAATGAAATCAATTACAATTCAAGGTACAAAAAGAGAAAACGTGGGCAAGAAGTCTACAAAAGCTTTACGTGATGCTGAATTAGTTCCTTGTGTTGTTTATGGTGGTAATGAGCCTTTGAACTTCTCTACAGAAGAGAAATCTTTCAAAAATCTTGTTTACACGCCTGAAGCACACACGGTATCTATTGAGGTTGACGGACAAACAATTCCTGCTGTTCTTCAGGATATCCAATTCCACCCTATTACGGACAGGATCCTACACGTAGATTTCTATCAGTTATCAGAAGATAAGCCTGTAATTATGGAAGTTCCTGTAAGAATCACTGGACGTGCAAAAGGTGTTGTTGCCGGAGGTGTTCTTAGACAATCATTCAGAAAACTGAAAGTTAAAGCTATACCTGCAAACTTGCCAGATGAGATCGTGGTAGATGTAACGCCTTTAAGAATTGGTAACAAACTTTATGTTGCTGCTCTTAAAAACGAAGCGTACACGTTTATGCATCCAGACAATGCAGTAGTTGCTGCTGTTAAGATGTCTAGAAATGCAATGAAAGGCGGTGCTGCTGCAATGGAAGATGAAGATGAAGAAGAAGTAACAGAGGGAGCAGCAGAAGCTACAACTGAGGAAACTTCAGCAGAATAATAGAAAATCATCAAAAAATACAAAGCCGTGGAATTTTTTCTACGGCTTTTTTTATACCTTTATTTTTAAAATAATAAAAATTTTGAATATGAAAAAACTTGTACTTCCGGTATTATTTGCTTCTTTTTTGGCAAATGCGCAAACTACGGTTTTTACCGAAAATTTTGAAGATATAACCGACTTGCAAGATGCGGGTTGGACATTGTATAATGATTCTAATATACCCTATGGCACTTATGCCACGGCATTCCCTGATGCATGGAGAATCATTTCCTGGACCAATGAAAGTTGAAATAAGGTAGCCTCTTCTCCATCTTGGTTTACAACTATTACTCCTGCCGATAGATGGCTTATAACTCCGGCAATAACAATTCCTGCCAATTTTACCGTTTCGTTGGAATATTTTGCAAGATCCCACGATGATAGCCCCTATGATGATGGTTTCAAGTTGAAAATCTCCACAACAACAAAGGATAAATCTGCTTTTTCAAATATTCAAACCGTAGATCATGCAGTTAACTCTTCCATAGTTTCCTTAGAACCTTATACTGTAGATTTGTCATCATATGTAGGAAAAACTGTTTATCTGGCTTGGGTAAATGATTATACCAACGGAAATTTACTCAGTATTGATGATATTATTATTTCTGCAACTTCTTTAGGTGTCAGCGATGTGAAAAAGAAAAATCTTTCTCTATATCCCAATCCGACAAAAGATTATTTCCAGTTATCTGATAATAGAGGGAAAATAAATGTAGTTAAAATTTATGATATTTCTGGAATACTAGTGAAAGAAATGAAGGTACAAAATTCCGGGAAGTATAATGTATCTGATTTGAAAACAGGTGTTTACAATGTGTCTGTGGAAGATACAAAATCAACACAGAATATCAAGTTGATAAAAAAATAATATTATCCGATCAAAAAATCAAGGGATATCCAATCGGTTATCCTTTTTTGTTTTACATTCTTCCCAAAATAGAATCCACCGAAGGAAAAGGATGCCTGTAAAACGGTGTTGTCCTTGAGAATTTGATATTTGAACTTTCCTGATAACAGTACCTTTTTCCCAACTCAAAATTTATTATATTTGTGAAGCATGGCAACGAAGGCTCTTTTTAATACAGTGGTCAATTGGTTTATCCGTCAAAGGATAGATCAGATAGAACATTTTATAAAATTTCCTGTGGAAACTCAGGAAGGACTTTTGTTTTCACAGTTGTTCCATGCCGAGGAAACCGAGTATGGGCAGAAGTATGGCTTCAGTACCATTTCCAATTACCAGGATTTCCAGAGAAAAGTTCCAGTAGTTTGTTATGAAGATTTTGAACCGTATATAGAAAAGGCGAGACAAGGACAAAAAGATGTCATCTGGCCCGGTCAGATAAAGCAGTTTGCAAAATCTTCCGGAACTACCAATGCTAAAAGCAAATACATCCCTATTACCGCAGAAAGCTTGGAAGATTGTCACTATAAAGCTGGGAAAGATATGGTATCCATTTATGTTAATAATCATCCTCAAAGTGAGCTTTTTCAGCATAAGAACCTAAGGCTGGGCGGCAGTGCGGAAACTTACCAAGATTTCAATACAAAATTTGGAGACCTTTCTGCGATTCTTATTGAGAATCTTCCGTTTTGGGTAGAAATCATCAATACGCCTAATAAAAAAATTTCTTTGATGTCCGAGTGGGAAAGTAAGATGAAGGCAATCATTACTGAGGTTAGGAATGAAGATGTAGGCAGCCTTACAGGTGTTCCAAGCTGGATGATGGTACTTTTGCAAAGAACATTGCAGGAAACCGGAAAACAAAACATCGGTGAGCTTTGGCCCAATCTGGAAGTGTTTTTTCACGGTGGTATCAGCTTCAAACCCTATAAAAATCAGTATAAGGAAATCATCGGAAAGAATATCCGGTATTATGAGATCTATAATGCGTCAGAAGGCTTTTTTGGCATTCAGGATCAGTCAGGTAGCGATGAGATGCTGCTGATGCTCGATTATGGTATTTTCTACGAATTTATCCCGATGGATCAGTATTATGCCGGCCGCAGGGATGCTATTCCGATTTCTGAGGTTGAATTGGGTAAAAACTATGCAGTTGTTATCAGTACCAATGGCGGTTTGTGGCGCTATCTTATTGGCGATACGGTTATGTTTACATCACTCCATCCTTACAGGATTAAGATTTCCGGCAGAACGAAACATTACATCAATGCGTTTGGCGAAGAATTGATGATCGACAATGTGGAAACAGCACTAAAAATAACGTGTGAAAACCTGGATGTAACCATATCGGATTACACTGGTGCTCCCGTTTTTATGACCAACAGTTCAAAAGGCTGCCACGAGTGGGTCTTCGAATTTACTAGACAACCAGCCTGTCTTAATACTTTTAGTGATATGTTTGACAGAACACTAAAAACGCTCAACTCTGATTATGAAGCTAAGCGTTACAATGATATCACACTGCGAAAACCAATAATCCATGTTGCAAGACCAAATCTTTTTTATGAGTGGATGGCAAGCCGCGGAAAATTAGGCGGACAAAACAAAGTTCCCAGACTCAGCAATGACCGTGCATATATAGATCCTTTGCTCAAGCTAAACGAGCTATAATGTACGTTTTGAAGTTTCTGAAACCGTAATGTATTTCATCATCGTTACTGGTGATGACCTAAATATTTTTAATGATTAATTAGCTCTTTAGCCTGTGAAATAGCGGCGTCGGTAATTTTAGATCCGGAAATAAGCTGGGCAATTTCATTGAGTTTCTCCTCATCAGAAAGTTTCACAATGGTCGTCTTTGTTATACCATTTTCGTCATATTTAACAACCTTATAATTCTCATTTCCTTTTGCAGCCACCTGGGCAAGATGCGTAATCACGATGAGCTGAAGATCATTGGCCATTAGCTGCATCAGTTTTCCCATTTCTTCGGCAATTCTACCGGAAACACCAGTGTCAATCTCATCAAGAATTAAAGTTGGCAAAGCATTATTTTCAGCCATTATTTTTTTGATGGCGAGCATTACCCTGGATCTTTCTCCACCGGAAACAGCACTCTGGATCGGTTTCAGCGGAAATCCGGAATTAGCCTGAAATAATATCTGAATAGCATTTTTTCCAAACGTGTTAAATTGTGAAGAATCTGTGATATCGATTTTAAGAGTCGCTTTCTCCAGACCAAGTTTATGGAAAATTTCTTTAGCCTTATTTTCAAGATCGGAAGAATGTTTCAGTCGGCTTTCAGTCAGTTTTTTGCTCAGGTTTTGTAACTGAATTTCTGCTTTGCCGATCAGTTTTTCTTTTTCGTGAATCAGATTTTCTACATCTTCCAGAGAGTTTTGGCTGGCGGCCAACTCTTCTCGGATGGCTATAAGTCCTTGGATATCATCTGTCTGATGTTTCAGAAACAAAGCATTGATTCTGTTGATGGAGCTAATAAGCTGCTGAAGTAATGCCGGATTGATATCAAGATTTTCCGCTCTGTCTTCCAGCTCTGCATTGATGTCTTTGATTTCTAGATAAGAAGCTTCCAGCCTTTGGCTCAACTCTTCATAATCAGATGAAAGCTCGGAAAGTTTAGAGATTTTATTTAGGATATCGAAAAGTCCTGGTAAGATTCCAAACTCTTCGGCATTAAGTTTTGATAACGATTGTGAAAGCTGCTCGCTGATCTGGTCTGCATTTTCCTGTATGCTCAGCTGATTTTGTAAGTCAGAGAAATCAATCTGATCCAGATTGGCTTCTTCCAATTCTGTTAGAAGAAAGTTTTTATAATCGGATTCTTTATTGCTTTCGGACAGTGTTTTCTTTAACTGATCTATATCTTTTTTTGCTTTCAAGTATTCATTAAAGACACTTTGATAGTCGGAGAGCAAACTGCTGTTTTTTGCCAGTCCGTCCAAGATTCCAAACTGAAAAGATTCGGTGAAAAGATCCGAGGTTTCAAATTGAGAATGGATGTCAATAAGCCTAGACGACAATTCTTTCAGAATGTCCAAAGTTACAGGAACATCATTGATAAAAGCACGCGATTTTCCACCCGGAGCTATTTCTCTGCGGATAATGGTTTGTGGTTCAAAATCCAAATCATTGTTATCAAAAAAAGATCTGAAACTATCGTCAATGCAGAATTCGGTTTCCACAATACTTTTTGAATCGGCTTTGGCAAATGATTTCGCATCGGCTCTTTCCCCCATTATCAGACGGAGTGCACCGAGAATAATGGATTTCCCGGCACCTGTCTCACCTGTAATCACCTGAAGTCCAGTCTTGAGATCAATTTCCAGCCTGTCAATAAGCGCAAAATTCTGAATAAAAATTCTTGAAAGCATTTCTTAATTATTAATAGTCAATTTTTAATTAATAATTATTTCCACTTATCCCATTTGGTGTCAATATCCTTTGGAGAGAATACACTCATCAGAGATTTCAGCTCGCTGATATTTACCGAAGTATTTGGCCCTGAATTAAATATGTTAAATATTTCGGTGCTTTTTGTTTCCATGAAAACAGAAAATGGATAGTTCATCTGGAAATTGTTTTCATAGAATTTCAATTGCATTAGAGATTCTGCAATGGTTTTCTTTGCAGGATTCTGATCTTGTCTTGCAAGATTGTCGAGGCCGGCTCTGTGATAGCTGTAATACACTGTTCGGAGTGTAGATGTATTTTCATTCTGTAGACCTGATATCAGCGCACCTCTGTTTCTTTGGCTCTCCACAGCATTCCATCCGCTATAATTCTGATTCTGGGAATTTTGTGCTATTTTAAAAGCCTTGTCAAACCAAGTCTGTCCGCCTTTCAGCTGAAAACTGTCTGCGTCGTATCCAAGAATCAGATATACATAAAAACTCACAACATCAATGAGGTTTTTCCCGGAAAACTGCCTTTCATTGAAAACCAGATTTTCATTTTCATTATACTCGAAGGTGAAATTGGTATCGTTGATGTTCATCAGTGGTGTTTCGTACTGAGAATTGAAAACAGGACGCGTAGCCTGAACTACAATCGATCCTTTGAAGCTGTTGTTAGTGGGCCTTTCGGAAATCACTACAGCAAAATTGCATTTGATCTTTTCGAAGTTCTGAAGTTTTTTTCCTGTCCAGCTTGTATTATTAATGAAATCTCTTAATGACTTTTCCAGTATTCTAAAAACCTGTGTGTTACTTCCTGCAATCTGTTGGTTGTTAATCTGTACGTTTGCCAAAAGTTCTTGGGAATAAATACTTTGGCAGAAAAGCATTGCAAAGAATATGTAAAGTGATTTTTTCATTCGCATAAAAAGTGTTTGTAAAAATAAGGATTCTTTCCTAAAGATTATGATTCAAAAGGATAAAATGATAACGTAAAAGGTTCTGATTTGTTACAATTTCTGCGCAATAAAGTTCAGAATGTCGCGGGCAACTTCTTCTTTTGATTTTAATGTAAAAGACTGTTCTTCAGTGGGGGTAAATATTTTGATTTTATTGGTAGCATTTGCAAAGCCTGCACCTTCGTCCCGAAGAGAGTTTAGGACAATCATATCCAAGTTTTTTTTGACAAGTTTTCCTTTGGCGTTTTCTTCTTCATGTTGAGTTTCCAAGGCAAAACCTACCAGGAACTGATGGGTCTTTTTCTCACCCATCGTTCTCAGAATATCTTTATTTTTGATCAGTTCTATCGTGAGTTCATCATCATTCTTTTTTATTTTTTCTGTTGCTTTTACTTTTGGTGTATAATCTGCCACGGCGGCGCTCATTATAGCAATATCCGTATTTTCATAATGTTTGAAAACTTCATCAAACATTTCCTGGGCAGATGTTACTCTGTAAACGTCAATGTTTTTGTCATCGGTTTTCTGAGAAGAAGGTCCAGATATTAAAGTGACTTCGGCACCTCTTTTCGCTGCTTCTTTTGCAAGATCAAAGCCCATTTTGCCTGAGGAATGATTCCCGATGAATCTTACAGGGTCAATATTTTCAAAAGTCGGACCTGCTGTAATCAGGATTTTTTTTCCTGCAAATGCCGCATCTGTATCGGTAAACTCATTGCCAACAGTTCTGAAAATGGTTTCCGGCTCAGCCAATCTGCCTTGGCCAATCAGTCCGCTTGCGAGTTCGCCATATTCCGCTGGAATGATTTTGTGTCCAAAACTTTCTATAATATTCAGATTTCGGGTAACCGCAGGATGAGCATACATATCAAGATCCATCGCTGGAGCAATGATAACAGGACATTTTGCAGACATGTAAACCGCCATCAGGAAATTGTCACAGATTCCATTGGCTATTTTTGCCAGAGTATTAGCTGTGCAAGGCGCTATCAGCATCACATCAGCCCAGAGTGCCAATTCGACGTGGTTATTCCACGTTTTGTTTTCGTCATAAAAATCAGTATAAACCTTATTCCTGCTAAGGGTGGACAAAGTAAGTGGCGAGACGAAGTCTTCCGTGGGTTTGGTCATTACAATCCTCACTTCCGCTCCAGCTTTTACGAAATCTCTTACCAGATAATTGATTTTATAGGCTGCAATTCCGCCGGTGATCCCCATAATGATCTTTTTGTTCTCCAAGCTCATTTTGCTTCTGATATTTATCAACGAAAGTATTAATAATTTTACTAACAAAAAAACCGTTTCAAGATGAAACGGTTTGTATTATGAATTGAAAACTTATTTCTTTTCTTCAGTTTTTCTGAAATAGATTTCATCATCCAGCCATTCTTTGATCGCAATAGATGTTGGCTTAGGAAGTTTTTCGTAATGTTTAGAGATTTCTATTTGCTCTCTGTTTTCGAACACTTCTTCCAAAGTAGAGTTGTGGACAGCAAATTCATCCAATTTACTGTGCAATTCCGAACGGATTTCAGCATTGATTTGCTCCGCTCTTTTGCCCATAATGACAATCGCTTCGTAGATACTGCCTACTTTTTCTTCGATTTTATCTTTGTCGTAAGTGATGGTGCTTACTTCTGCCTTTGTATCTTTAACACTCATGGGTGAAAATTTTTGAGATTGCAAATATAGTAATTATCTTTTAAACTTGAAAGTGGCCTGAGGCTCAGAAGAGTTAATCTTCGCACTGTCTCTTCTGGTTTGTTCTGCGGCTTTTTCCATATCACGCTGATTTTTTTCCTGAGCTATTTCCTTTTTTTCATTTTGCTCAGCCTGAGCATTTTTTGTTTTTGCTTCATATTCTGCCTTTCTTTTTTCTACTTCTACTTGTAATTTTGCAAATTTTTCTTTTTCTACTTCAAGTTTATTGTAGATATCATCTGCAGATTTTGAATATTCTGAATCTGGCAATTCTGTAATAACTCTTTTTGCATAAGCAGCTGCCGCATCCAGACGTTCTTTTTTGAGATCATAAACCGAATTAAGAGCCAGCTCATATTTCGACTTCATTATGATATCATAGATTTTCGGTCTTAATTTAGTTGCCGGAAAATCCTCAAGAACATTTTCAAAAGCTACTGTTGCAGCTTTATATTCTCCCATTTTATAATATTGTCTTGCATTTTCAAATGCTTTGAACTCCAACTTGTAACTCAGTTCATCAATCATCTGATTAATGTTTTTCGAACGCTCGGAATCCGGATATTCATTGATAAAATTCTGAAGTTCTGTAATGGCAGATTCCGTATTGCTCTGATCCAGATTGTAATCTAAAGATCCTTCATAATAGCAAAGTGCGGAAAAATATGCAGCTTCTTCTTTTCTCGGATCTTGAGGGAAACTGATGGCGAAGTTCTTAAATTGGTTTGCAGCTAATCTGTAATTTTTGTCATAATAATTAGCATAAGCAGAATTAAAGACAACATTGGGCGCATCATCCGTCCCGGCTACTAAATTTGGCAATCTATCATATAAAGCAAGTGCGTCGCTCCATTTCTTTTTCGCAAATTTTTCATTGGCTACCTTCAGGATAAAATCCTTATCGGCACTTTTCATCGCCCTATCCATTTCTGTCTTGCAGGAAAGCAACACCACCGACAGCATCAGCAAACTAATATATTTCTTCATAACGATTGTCAGAATATTCTTAACAGTTGAATATTATTAATAATCTGCAAAAATAAAACTTTTTTCATCAATCTCTTTTTTTTATGAAAGATTAACGTTTGTCTGTGACAAATGTGAGTTTTATGTTATGAGGGCAAAATATTTTTTTGTCGGCAATCATCTAACATCTAACATCCAGCGCCCAACTTCTTGCAAAAAAATGTATTTTTGCAAATTACAAGAATTATCAATGAAGAATATTAGGAATTTCTGCATCATTGCGCATATCGACCACGGTAAGAGCACGTTGGCAGATCGTCTTTTAGAATATACAAACACTGTTAGTCAAAGGGAATTGCAATCGCAAACCTTAGACGATATGGATCTTGAGAAAGAACGAGGAATCACCATCAAGTCTCACGCGATCCAGATGGATTACGAATATAAAGGAGAAAAATTTGTTCTTAATCTAATCGATACACCAGGACACGTAGACTTTTCTTATGAAGTTTCCCGTTCTATTGCGGCTTGCGAAGGTGCGCTTTTGATTGTGGATGCTGCTCAAAGTATTCAGGCACAAACAATAAGTAATTTGTATCTGGCGTTGGAAAATGATTTAACAATTATTCCAATTCTGAATAAAATCGACTTGCCTTCAGCAAACCCAGAAGAAGTGACCGACGAAATTATGAATCTAATCGGTTGCGAATATGAAGATGTTTTGAGAGTGTCTGGTAAAACAGGAGAAGGTGTTCATCATTTATTGGAACAAATTGTTGAAAGAATTCCGGCACCGGTTGGTGATCCAGATGCGCCGCTTCAAGCTTTGATTTTTGACTCTGTTTACAATCCGTTCAGAGGAATTGAAGCATATTTCAAAGTGGTGAACGGAAGCATTTCTAAAAACGAAAAAATCAAATTTTTCGCCACTGGAAAGGAATATGGAGCCGATGAAGTGGGAACACTGAAACTCAAACAGGTTCCAAAGAAAACCATCGGATGTGGTGACGTAGGTTATCTGGTTTCGGGAATCAAAGATGCCAGGGAAGTTAAAGTTGGTGATACGATTACTTCATTTGAAAAACCTGCAGCAGGACCGATTGAAGGTTTTGAAGAAGTAAAACCAATGGTTTTCGCAGGAATTTATCCTATCGATTCAGAAGATTTTGAAGAGTTGAGATTCTCTCTTGAAAAATTAAGATTAAATGATGCTTCTTTGGTTTTCGAGCCGGAAAGTTCTGCTGCACTTGGTTTTGGTTTCCGATGCGGATTCTTAGGGATGTTGCATATGGAAATTGTTCAGGAACGTTTGGATAGAGAATTCAATATGAACGTGATTACCACGGTTCCCAACGTATCTTATTTTGGATATTCTAAAAAAGAACCAGAAGTTCCAATCTTGATCAATAACCCATCAGAAATGATGGATCCATCCATAATGGATCGCGTAGAAGAACCTTTTATCAAAGCCTCTATCATCACAAAATCTGATTTTGTAGGAGCTGTGATGACACTTTGTATAGAGAAACGAGGCGAAATTGTTAACCAAAGTTATCTGACTTCCGAAAGAGTAGAATTGATTTTCAATATGCCTTTGGCTGAGGTTGTTTTCGATTTTTATGACAGATTGAAATCTATTTCCAAAGGTTATGCGTCTTTTGATTATCATCCAATTGGTTTCCGAGCTTCTAAGTTGGTGAAAATGGATATCTTGATTAATGGCGATATGGTAGATGCTTTATCTTCATTAATTCACGATTCCAACGCATATCACATCGGTAAAAAAATGTGTGAAAAACTTCGTGAACTGATTCCGAGACAACAGTTTGATATTGCAGTTCAGGCCGCTCTTGGAACAAAAGTAATTGCTAGAGAAACCATCAAAGCTTTAAGAAAAGACGTTACCGCAAAATGTTACGGAGGTGATATTTCCAGAAAACGTAAACTTCTTGAAAAGCAAAAAGAAGGAAAGAAAAAGATGAAACAAATTGGTAGAGTAGAAGTCCCTCAATCCGCATTTATGGCGGTTTTGAAGCTAAACGATTAATCTATCTCTGTGAAGCATCTCTTTTGTTTTCTTATTTTCTTTTACAGTTTGTCCAAATGTCAGGATATTTACAGACCTACGGACACGGCTAATTATGTTTATAAAAAAACATTACTGAGCAAACTGGATGAAGACAAAAAAGCCTTTATTCAATCCGTCAGAACCGAGCCTTCCGAAAAAAGAAAAGTCTATAACAATCTTTATAATAGTATATTCGACGGACTGATAAGAGATGTAAATAACAATGAAATCTATAGTTATCCAAAACTGGAAGATTACATCAGAAGTATTGTTTCTCAATTTACATCTTATGAGGAAAATGCTAAACGTCTGAAAATAATGATTTCACGAGATGAAGTCAAAAATGCCTATATGACAATTAACGGCACATTGATCTTCAATCAGAATTTTCTTACAATTCTGGAAAATGAGAATCAGCTAGCTGCCGTTTTAGCTCATGAACTTGGTCATAATGTTTTAGCTCATTCTAAAAATAAAGTGGATAAGTATGTTCAGATTTCTACTGATGATGAGCTGATTTCTGAAGCAAGGCAAATCAAAAAGCAAAAATTCAATAAAAATAAAGAAGCAGAATCTCTTCTTAAAAGTCTGGTTTATAACAATCAGAAAAAACGAAGAGAAGATGAAATTGATGCAGATAAAAAATCTTTGGAAATCTTGAAAGGAACTAAATATTCTACAAGTGAAATTTTAAAGCTTCTGAAAATACTGGAAACTTCCGATATAGAAAAAGACAGCCTTACGACTGAAGATTTTCGTAAAATTCTTTCTTTGGAATCTGCCGATGCCAAGCTTTTTTCTGGAGAAGGGATGTCTGAATACACCAGCATCGACGAGAATTTTTTTAAATGGAATATCGATTCTCTAAAAACGCATCCTTCTTGTGAGGAACGTATCAATATTGTTAAAAATCTTGAAGGCAATCAAAATCCGGTTTTTGAAAAAAATCATTCAATGTTTCAGGAGTTAAAGCAAGCGGCAGAACTCGAAAATATTCAAAACGCATATCTTCTGAAAAATTATGGAAGATCTCTTTATTTTTCGATGCTATATCTTAAAAAGCATCCCAATGACAGATTTGCAGCCAATATGCTGTCAGAAAATTTAAAGCAGCTTAAAATAGCTAGAGAATCTAAAAACTACGGTAAATATATTATATTTCCGAATCCTAAGGAGCATAGCAGAAGCGAGCAGCTTTTTTATACTTTTTTTGATAATATTTCTAACGCCTATCTTGATAAACTCGTTATTCTGTCCACACAAAAAAATAAACCATGAAAAAACTATTGACATTATTTCTGATCATCTTTATGGCAGGAAGCCGGGCTTATTCTCAGACTTATGAAATCCTAGGCAATCTGGGAGGCGAATTGGAAGAGTTCAAATCTCTTTATGACGGCGAAGAACTTTTCGGGTATCTGGAGCTTCATAAGCTGGATAAAATTGATGCAAAGCAAAATAAATACAAGTATATTATCCTAGATAAAAATTTTAATAAAATATCAACAAATGAATTTGTAATTGCTCGTCAGGTTCCTAATCAAAGACTTAGTCAGGCCTTATTCAACAAAGGGAAAGTTCTTTTGGGCTTCACAGAATTGGCTTCAGGAGGATTTTATAAAAATCAGCAGTATGTTTTGATCGACATCAAAACTGCCGAAGTGAAAAAGCCGTTTACTTTGCAAAATTATCAGCTAATGAACACGGAAAACACTGTTCTTAAAGACAGTTTTGATAAATTCTATAATGAAGGTGGTCTGGCTTATAAAGCAAAAGACAAAGGTTTTCTTTTAGCAAACAGATCGATTAGTGGTTCCTATTCTTTTATGAAGAACGGGATTTTTATTGATCTGGATGGAAATCAGAAATGGATCTTGCCTACCAAGGTCGGAGAAACGCTGGAACATTTTTATGAATACGACTTTCTTGCTAATGACGAAAAAAGTATCGCGCTAAAAGCTAATTATTTCAAAAAGAAAAAATATCTCTCCAGCAAGCTGCTTATTCTTGATACAGAAACTGGCAAAGAGTCCGCCTTTTCATCAATGGATGAGACCGGAAAGAAATTAGTGATAAACACGGTCAAGTTCATAGGCGATGATCTTGTGAGCATTGGCGAGTATTATAGCGGAGATCAGACATCCGCGGCTTTTACGATGAATAAACTCGGGATTTTCAAAAAAAGCTATAAAAGGAACGGGGGTAACATAGTCACCAACAGCTATGTTCCATTTACAGATCTGGCGACGTATGTTCCTATTGACACGAATGGGAAAATAGCAAAGGAGGGATTTCTGGATTTTAAAGATTTCGAGATCAGACCAGACGGAACACACCTGGTTTTTGGAGAAACATTTAAGTCAGATTTTATGTCTGGTGGATACAAGTTTACAGAACTTTTTTATCTGATTTTGGATCAGAATTTCAAAGTTGTAAAAATGGCTTCTAATGAAGTTAATAAAAGTCTGTATCCAAAATACAGATATGGGCAGAGTATTCAGAATAATAATGGATATGCCTCTTTTTTCATAGATCCGGATCAGGAAAAAAAGCTTGTTCTGAATATTTTGGTTTATAGTGATGCAACAAAATCTTTTAAGCTGGAAAAAATAGATCTGGAAAAGAAAGATTCCAACACCTGGTTTTTTGCTGCTAAAAATGGTTATGTCGGCTTGATTGAATATTTTAAAAAAGATAAAAAGAATCCAGCCGGAAAACAAGCAGAGCTGCATCTTGAAAAAATCTATATAGAATAAGAAAAATCGCTTCAGCTGAGGCGATTTTTTATTTATACTTTTCTACATTTACAGTATGAAAAATCTCTCCATTCTATTCATCGTTATTTCTGTTTTCGGTTATTCTCAAATGCTCACGCCTTACGAAAAAGGCAACGGCAATCAAACCACAACTTTTGATGAGATGCGAAAATTCTATCAGGAATTATCAAAACAATATCCATCAATCAGTTACGAAACTAAAGGCGAAGATGACAACGGCGCTCCAATCGATGTGGTGATTTTCAATCCGACGAAATTAAGTTTCGAAGAAGCGAGAAAAGGAAAATCGGTTTTGTTGGTTAATAACGGTATTCATCCCGGCGAACCGGACGGAATCGATGCGACGATGATGTTAATGAGAGACTTGGCAACTGGAAAAGTCAATACACCAAAGAATGTAATTTTCACAGCCATTGCAAGTTACAATATCAGCGGAATGATGAACCGAGGAAGTTTCTCAAGAGCCAATCAAAACGGGCCGGAAGAATATGGTTTCCGTGGCAATGCTCGAAATTACGATTTGAACCGGGATTTCATCAAGACAGATTCAAAAAATTCCAGAAGTTTCCAGCAGATTTTCGGGTGGCTGAAGCCTGATGTTTTTATTGATAATCACGTGAGCAACGGCGCGGATTATCAATACACTTTCACTTATATCTCTACCAACAAAGAACGATTGGGAAGTATTTTAGGAAATTATTTCAATGACGAAATGCAGAGAACGCTTCTGAAAAATATGGAGAAAAAAGGTGTGATTTCTGTTCCTTATGTCAACATTCACGGCGATGTTCCGGACGGAGGTTTTCCCACTTTTGTAGATTCGCCGAGATATGCGACGGGTTACACGACTTTGTTCAATGCCATCGGAACGGTTGTGGAAACGCATATGCTGAAACCTTACAAAGACCGTGTGAAAGTCACTTACGATTATATGGTTGACAACCTGAATTATATTGATGGAAACTACAAAACCATTCAGCAAAAAAGAGCTGAAAATCTGAAACAATACAAAGTCGGAAACCGATATGCTTTAGCTTGGAAACTCGATTCTACGAAATATGAAAATATCGATTTCAAAGGTTTTGAAGCCAAATATAAACCAAGCGATGTTTCCGAAAAAGCCAGGCTTTGGTATGATAGAAATTCTAAGTTTTCAAAACCTGTCAAGTTCTACAACACTTATGTTCCTGCAAAAGAAATCACGATTCCAAAATATTATGTCATTCCACAATCCGAATGGAAAATCATTGATTTGCTGAAACTCAACCAAATCAAAATGATTCCAATAAAACAGGATTCTACAATTGTGGTGGAACAATACAGAATAAAAGATTTTAAAACGGTTCCGAATCCTTATGAAGGTCATTATCTGCATTACGACACTTTTGTGACCAAAGAATCCGGAAAAATAAAATTCAGAGCGGGTGATTTCCTTGTACCGCTAAATCAAGACGGCGTCAAGTTTTTGTTAGAAACCTTGGAGCCGGAAGCGGTGGATTCTTATTTCAACTGGAATTTCTTTGATGCGATTCTCGGTCAGAAAGAATATTATTCGGCTTATGTTTTCGAAGATACAGCGAGCCAACTTCTGAAAGACAACAAAGCTTTGAAAACAGCTTTCGAAATGGAAAAAGCCAACAATCCAAAATTGGCTGAAGACGGACAAGCGCAATTGGATTGGGTTTACAAACATTCGGAGTATTACGAGAAAACGCATCGTCTTTATCCGGTTTTTAGGGTAGATTAGAGTATTTATTTGGGCAGCTTAATCCGCCCAATCTTTTCACTCCACTACGTTGCGTAAAAAGGATTTCCGCTCAAGTCGGGCTGCATTGTTTGTGTGTTCAGACGAAATTTTAATATGATTTTGAATTTATTTCATAAAGTTATATAAATAGTTTTCGTTTTATCTCCATTCTGAAACTATCGAATGTCCTATAAATTAAATCTGAGGCATCATTTAATTCTTGTTGTATTTTATTACGATTTTGATTAAATGCTGTCCAGTCGTCGTCATAACATTCTTTGGAAACTAAATATCTTTGACTTCTTTGAATGGCAATTATTTCGCTTTCCGCAGCATCAGGAGATTCTTCTTCATATCTTGTACCGGGATATTCATCAAATATCATTGTAATCGCACATAAAGAATTCATTGCATTTATGGATTTGATGAATTCTTTAAATTTAATATTTAAATCTTCATCAATATATTTATTATCAGAATTATCTGCAAAATTTGCAATCTTGTCTAAATAATTATAATAATATTGATTTGTCCTTAAATTAGTTGGTATAAATTCTAAGATTTCTTTTAACAAAACCTCATCAAATTCATTTTTGAAATTTTCAAAAATTTTTAAATCGTGTTGTCTATTTTCGTTTTTATTTATTTGTTTTTCAATACTTTCATAATTTAATATTATATCTTTGAGCGCTTTTTTTAGGGTGTCTTTTAGATTGTTACTATGTTTAATTTCCTTTGTTTTGCTTAGTGTGTATTGAGTTATTCTATTCTGTCTTATATCGAAGGGCAAATCATCAATTTTACAAAAAGAATTGTTTATTATTAAGATAACTCTTTCCTTACCTAAAGTTTTTAATGCATAACCTAATTCTACCAAAACGTTAGGGTTTGGTGTTTTTCTACCAATGTTGAAAATGTTTTTATTAACAATTGACACGTCAGCTATAAATATATTACAGATATCGATTTTGTCAAATATCGTCTGAACAATGTCAGGGCTTCCAGTTGTATTTTTTGTATCACGGTCAAGTCTAAGTTCTAATTTAAAATCTTGTTTTAGCTCTTTTAGAGCTTTTACAATACAATCTTTGATATAATAATTGTTTAGCCTAAGATTTAAATCTGATTGCCAAGAATAAAAGATGTTGAATTTTTTCATAATTGTACTTAAATCCAAATATACAAACTTGATACAACTTGCCATTCAACAAAAACTTAGTATTTTTGGTAAAATTATTATAACAAACCTTTTAGGTTTAATCATAAATCTATGAAAAAACTGAAATTCTCTCTATTCTCAATTCTTTTTTCTTTAATCTTATCGGCTCAGCAAAATCCTTATTATCAACAATATGCCAAATATAAAATGGATATTGATGTGGATGCTGCCAATTTCACATATCAAGGAAAACAAACTTTAGATTATAGAAACAATTCGCCAGACGAGTTGAAAGTCGCTTATTTCCATTTGTATTGGAACGCCTTCAAGCCAGGTTCTATGATGGATCAGCGTGTGCAGTCTCAAGGCGTAAATGCAGACGGAAGATTGGCGAAAAGAGTAGGGAATACAGTGGTTTCCAGATTGTCAGAAATTCCTAAAAATGAAGAAGGCGCACAGAATATCCGTTGGATAAAGCAGAATGGGAAAGATTTGAAGTTTGAAATTCAGGGAACTGTGATGAAGGTTTTCTTAGCAGAATCAATCAAACCAAATTCTTCCACCACGTTCACAATGGAATGGGACGCCAATATCCCAATGCAAATCCGTAGAGCCGGAAGAAATAACCGCGAAGGTGTTGATATGACAATGACACAATGGTATCCAAAAATCGCTGAGTACGATTATGACGGCTGGGCAGCTTTTGATTATGTCGGAAGAGAATTTCACGCACCATTTTCGGATTATGAAGTGAATATCAAAATCGATAAAAATTATGTCATCGGAGCTGGAGGAAATCTGGAAAACCCAACGGAAGTGAAAGGTTATGACAGCAATGCAGCTATAAAACAAGATATTTCTAACAAAGTCACTTGGAAATGGACAGCAAAAAATATTCTGGATTTTGCTTGGGCAGCAGACAGAGATTATTCGGTGGAGAGTTTCCCGATTTTGGATGGACCAAAGGTTTACTTAGTTTATCAAAAATCTGAAAAGACAAAATATTGGTCAGAAATGAAACCGTACATCACGAAATATTTCCAATTGATGAATGCAACATTCGGTCGTTACAAATGGCCAAGTTATTCCTTCATCCAAGGTGGAGATGGCGGTATGGAATATGGAATGTGTACAATGGTTTTGGGTGAAGCTACTTCGTTGGAAGGACTTTCTGGTTTGATGTTCCACGAAGGTGCGCATTCTTGGTTTCAGCAGATGCTTGCGACCAACGAAAGTATAAGACCTTGGATGGATGAAGGTTTTACGCAGTATGCAGAAGATTTTGTGTCTTACAGATTGTTCCCGCCAAAAGAATCTCAACCGAACCCATTTGTGGGCGCGTTGAAAGCTTATGCTAATTTCGCCAAATCCGGAAAAGAAGAACCTGCAGTTTGGTTAGGTGATCATCACGACAACGGAACAGCTTACACTTATGCAAGTTATATCAAAGGAGAAACTTTTTTAGTAGAGTTGGGTTACATCGTGGGCGAAGAAAATCTCAGCAAAATTATGCTGAAATATTACGACGAATGGGCGATGAAACATCCAACGGAAAGAGATTTCATCCACATTGCTCAGTTGGTTTCCGGGATGGATTTGAAGTGGTTCCAGCATTATTGGATTAATACGACAAAAACTATTGATTACGGCATCAAGAATGTGAAATATGACCCGCAATCTACAACGATTACTTTGGTGAATAAAGGTGGTGTCCCAATGCCTATTGACTTCAGTATTTTGACAAAAGATAAAAAAGTTATCAATTACAACATTCCATTGAACTTGACCAGAGTTTGGAAAACGAAAGATATCTACGGTAATATTCAGACTTTACCTTACTGGGCTTGGACACAGCAGGAGTACAGTTTTACAATACCTTATACCAAATCTCAGATAGCAGCAATGGGAATAGATTTCAGCCAAAGATTAGCTGATGTTAATCCTCAGGATAATTATCTGGAAGTGAAATAAGGGTCAGAAGATGGGTATCAGAAGTCAGAAGACTTCAATAAAAATATTATAGTCTATACATAAAAAACTTCCGTCTTCCAACATCGGACTTCGGACAAAAATCAAAAAATGAATTCCATTGTAATCAATATAGGTAATACCAATATCCGTTTCGGATTGTTCGATGATGACAATTGTGATATCTCTTGGGTCATCAATACAAAACCTTACAAAACGACGGATGAACTTTTTGTTCAGATTCTGATGCTTTATCAGACTTATAAAATTGAAGTTGATAAAATTGATAAAATCATCATTGGCTCTGTTGTTCCTCAATTAACAAAAGTGGTGAGCAGTGCTGTTAAGAAAATTCATCAGAAAGTGCCGATAATTGTTGACAGAAACACGCCATCTGGAGTGATTCCAAAGTCCAAACAGATGGGGACAGATATCTATGCAAATCTTGTTGCGGCGCATAATCTATATCCGAGAAATAAAAAAATCATTTTGGATTTTGGAACTGCGCTCACAGCAAGTTGTCTTACAGAGAATGGAGAAACTGTAGGCGTTATAATCGCGCCAGGAATTGTGACCTCACTCAATAGTTTGATAAAAGGAACCGCCCAACTACCGGAAATCGAATTGGTAAAGCCGAAATCTGTTTTAGGTTTGGATACGATTACTTGTATGCAAAGCGGAATGGTTTACGGTTTCCTTGGTATGGTAGAAGGTTTTATAGACAGGATTAATGATGAGGTTAATGATAACTGTTTCGTTATCGCAACCGGCGGTGTAAGCCACGTTTATAAACCTTTGACTAATAAAATCAATATTGCGGATAAACTTCACACTTTGAAAGGTTTGTATTACCTTGGGAAAGACTTATAGTTATCTTTTATTTTTAAAGAAGTCTTTTACGATTTCAGAACATTCCTTTTCCAAAACACCTGTCACAACTTCGGTTTTTGGATGAAGAGATAATCCTTTGTTGATAAAACCTCTTTGCTCATCTCTAGCGCCAATCACCACTTTGGAAATTTGTGACCAAGACAAAGCTCCGGAACACATTACGCAAGGTTCTAAAGTTACATACAAAGTACAATTTTGAAGATATTTTCCGCCTAAGAAATTGGCCGCTGAGGTTATTGCTTGCATTTCAGCGTGAGCCGTAACATCGGTAAGTGTTTCCATAAGGTTATGAGATCTAGCAATCACTCTATCATTTGAAACAATGATGCAGCCAATTGGAACTTCGTCTTTTTCTAGCGCTTTTTCGGCTTCCTGCAAAGCCATTCTCATAAAATAATCGTCTGTGAACATAGTTTAGATAGGGAACTTTTCAGATTTCGTCATATCAGCGATGCTTGTATCCAAAATTGGAAGCATACTGTCACGAACATTGATTAGAAGTTTTCTGATGCTGCAGGTAGCCTCATCTGTGCAGTCCGCACATTTTTCATAAAAATTGAGTGATGCGCAAGGTAACATTGCAACCGGACCATCTACAATTCTAATCACATCCAGAACTTTGATGTCAGCAGGATCTTTCATAAAGGTATAACCACCTTCTGCGCCTCGTTCGCTTTTGAGGATTTTATTTTGTTTCAGTTCCCTCAGGATCTGCTCCAGAAATTTGAGCGGAATACGTTCGTTCTCCGATATTTTTTTTGCTGAAAATAATGAAGCATTGTTTGTCCTGTTAAGGAAAAGCAAAGTTTTGATAGCGTATTTGACTCTTTTTGAAAGCATTTTGTAAAAATAATCAAAATTTTATATTTTGAAAATATATTTATTATCAATAAAAAACCGCCTCATTAACTTAATGAGACGGTCATATAATATCTAATTCTGATTAAGGAAATGTAACTCCAGAATAAGAATTCGGACTAATCATTGGTAGATTAGATTTGTATTTAGTATTGATTGCTTTAAGGAATTCATTAGCAATAATAGCATAACCACGTCCGGTTAAATGCACTCCATCAAGAGAGAAAGCTCCTCCAGTTACAAATTTTGCAGAATATCTTACGCCATCCCATTGGATTCCAGATGCAGAATTCAATTCGACCATTTTAGCATTGGCATCTACAAAAGCATAACCATTATCGTCCGCTGCTTTTTTAATAATAACATTATAGCTGTTAATTGCAGTGTCAATAGCTGTAGCTTCTGTGCTTGTTAAAATATATTTGTCTTCGAACGGGTACGCAACACCTCTTGCGCTTAAACTAGCTGGGATACCTGAAGGAAGAGTCGCGGCAGTACCAATTGACGCAGACGTAGTCAAAGGAATAAGGTCTGTGGATTTCGCCTGTCTGGCACGACCATAGGTAGCACCCAGATAAGGTGCTAACGCCATCAATTGTGGGTTTCCAGATGCTAATGCAACTGTTGTTATAGCGTTACCTAGGTTAGGAAGGTTTTCATCAAAAATCAATAAAGGATTGGTTGTGGTTTTTGATAATGGTTTAATTCTGTCAGCAGCTCCCAAAGCAGTTAAAATTTGATTAAGTGGTCCATATAAACTACTATTTAGTTGGTCAATCGTAGCGTTTCCAACATTTACATCTCCCTTACCAAGCAATTTTGCTGTTAACGGGTTGTAAGGAACCGTTGTTAAAGAAGGAATAGTTGTTACATTTGGGATGTTTGCAATTACACCTTTCGCTCCAGAAGTCTTGATTTGAGATACCAAGAGATTATAGTAGGTTCCGAATTGGTCTGCTGGAGTTAATTTTTCAACAGTATCATCAGCACCAGCTAAAGCGTAAAGAAGAGCATCATTATTTCCAATCCATAAGCTGAAAAATGTTGGTTTCTGTGCTAAAAAGTCTTGGATAACAGAAGTTGTTGGGCTTGATGCAAATCTAACAAAATAAGGGTTAGCTGTTTTAGCAAGAATACCTTGAACGTTTCCATAACCAGGAGCTAACAAATGTGATACTTTTGCACCAGGAACTCCCATATTATTAAATGGACCTGTTAATACAGTATTGCTGATAGTAGCAGCTTTGTTATCATTAGCAAAAGCTATTGTAGGTGTTCCTCCACTGAAGCCGGTAATTACTCTTTTAGTATCTGCTATCTGTATATTTCCTGTCGGCAGAGTAAGTAGTAAACCTCCATTATTATCAGGCATCAATGGTTGCTTGAATTCTCCACCGCCAGCTGATTGCATTTGTTTAGCAATCATACTTGGGTAAGACTCGTTCTGTCCGTCCGCATATAGTGCATCATCTCTGTAACCAGCAGTTAAAGAATTTCCTAGAGAAATATATTTTGAAAAGTTGGCCTCACCCGATGTTACCACCACATCTTCTGTACTGTTTTCGAAATCTGTCTTACAGCTCGCAGCTAATAAAAGCGTTGCAGCTACTGTTGATATATATAATTTTTTCATAATTAGTTCAAATATTAGAATGCGTTATAAGATAATCCAAGACCAAAATAGAATACATCAGCCTTTGCCTGCCCCGCAAAGTTCAGGTTAGGATTGTTAAATGTTCTGCTCTCTGGCATTGCATACGCTCCGGAAAGATCAACTCCAAGTTTGTTGAACTTAAATCCTACACCACCTGTTATAACGTAATTGTCAAAAGAAGGTGTTTCAGAGATAAAATCTTTGTCTGCGTAAGTTGACTGATCATAATACCAACCCAATCTACCAAAAATCATATCGTTAAACGCATACTGTGTTCCGATACGCACACTCGATGAATTCTTAAAGTTTTTAGGTGAAACGGAAACGGTTGGATCATTCGGCTGATTGCCTGCTGCAACTGTACTGAAGTCAAGTGTCAGCTTGCTGTATCTTTCCCAGCCGTGGTAATTATAGTCCGCAGAAATTAACCATTTAGGTGTAACTTTGTAGGTAACACCGACAGTATATTCGTCCACAAGAGGAAGTGTAGCCTTGAAATTGTCCGAACCACCATTAAAATTAGATAGCAGAGAAGATGGCACCGTAAAAGTTGCCTTTCCTTCTTTTGCCTTCATATCTACCGGTGATCTGTATGCTACGCTGACATCCAAATTGTTATTTGGCTGGAAATAGAAACCAAAACCGAAACCGTGTCCTGAAGCGGTGTCATCTAAAAGATTGAGCTGTCCGCCGTATTGAGTCAAAGCTTTTGTCCAGTCCACTTTTCCTTTTGCATAGATGTAACTTGCTCCAAAAGAAGCCCAAGGTGCCAGTTTAACTGAAATCATTGGTTGGAAGAAATAACTTTTCAGTTCGAGTTTCTGAACGATTTCTTTCCCTTCCCAAGCGCTTGGCCATTCTATGGTGCTTCCGAAAGGTGTAGAAAAACTAAAACCAATGGAAACATTATCCATCATCTTATAAGCTATTGCTGCATAAATCGGTGTTCCCAGCGGGTTGTCCGTTTCTGTCTGTTGCAATGTGCTGGTATTTTGGTAAGTAATTTTATTAGAAACACCAAATCCTCCTGCAGCAACACTAAGTTTTGCCGGGATAAAAGAAATACCGGCAGGATTGAAGAATGCAACACTCGCATCCTCTGCGTGTGCGCTGGTATGTGCCATTGCCAGCTGCTTAACACCCTGAAGAGACACTCGGAATCCTCCTGCGTAAGCCATCATACCGGCAGCCAATGCCATGGATACTAAAATTTTTCTCATATAATTATTATTAATGTTCCAAATTTATAATTATTTTAATAATAACTATAAAAATTATTAAAAAAAGTTAAACATTGCTATTCTGTGAATAATTGTTTAGTTTTGGGTAATTGTAAAAATGTTATAAATCAGTTGTTTATGATGTATATTAGCGACTATTTAATTTTAGTTTAATTTTAAACGTTATGATGCAAACCATAATAAAGAGGCAAATTGTTATTTATGTAATAATTGTTTAAATGCTTGTTTTATTGCTATATTATCAATGTTACAACTGTATTAACTCAAAATTAACAAAATAGTTTTTTTAAAAAATATATTCGGTAAGCTTAAATAAAAATTATATTAACTTTGCAATTATTAAAATAAAATAAATATGAGTTGTGGATGTAAAACATCCGGCGATTCTTCCCATTCCTGCGGTACCAAGAGCGCCAACGGATGCAGTAGTGTAGATACCTGTGGTAATAGTTATAAATTAAGTGTTTTTGACTGGCTTTCAGACATCAGTCCATCCGGATCAAAAGTTTCGGAATATGTTGAAGTCCGTTTTAAAAATGACCGCAAATTATATTATAAAAATGTAAATAATCTGCCATTACATATTGGTAGTATCATTGCTGTAGAATCGAGCCATGGACACGATATTGGTGTCGTGAGCCTTGCCGGAGAACTGGTGAAAATCCAGATGAAAAAAAAGAATTTTCCTGAAGATCATTCCCTGAAAGTTTATCGATTAGCGAATCAGAAAGATATAGAAACCTGGCAGGAATTAAGAAAAAAGGAAAATAACATCAAAATTGATGCGCGTAAAATTGCTTATGGACTAAATCTGGAAATGAAAATTACGGATGTCGAGTATCAGGGCGATGGGTCAAAGATCACTTTTTATTATACTGCGGATAGCAGAGTAGATTTCCGTCAGCTTATCAAAGAGTACGCAGGCACATTCCGTACAAAAATTGATATGAAACAGATCGGATTTCGTCAGGAATCTGCAAAAGTAGGCGGCATTGGGTCATGCGGTAGAGAGCTTTGCTGTTCCACGTGGCTTACGGATTTTCGTTCTGTGAATACAAATGCGGCTAGATACCAGCAGCTGAGTATCAATCCTCAAAAATTAGCGGGACAATGCGGAAAGCTAAAATGCTGTCTTAATTATGAACTAGATAGTTATCTGGATGTGCTCAAAGATTTTCCCTCATCCAGCACGGTTTTGCAAACTGAAAAAGGAAAAGCATTTTGTATAAAGATTGACGTCTTCAAAAAGAAAATGTGGTTTGCTTATGTAGAAAATTCTATGGCGTGGTATGATCTGGATATTTTCGAGGTTAAGAAGCTGATATCTATCAATAAAAAAGGAGAAAAAGCACCGGCTCTCGAAGATCTGAAAGTGATTGAAAACAAAATGGTGACTTCTGATTTGATTCAGGAAAACAGTGTAGACCGTTTTGAGAAGAAAAACAGAAGACCCAATAAGTCTAATAAGGACAGAAGCAGGGATAAAGGACCAAAGCAGAATGATGAAAAAGGACAGAACGAAAATAGAAGTAATGTTCCGTCGAAACCGCAAAATAACCGTCCACAAAAGCCGCAGAATGACAGAAACCGTTCTAATAAACAAAAAACTGCTCAAAATAATAATGCTGCTGCAAAACCTGTAGAAAATAAAAATCCAAATCAGAACCAGAATCCGAATCAGAAAACGGAAAATAAAAGTCATAAAAAACCGTTCAAAAAAGCGAAAAAGAAAATGCCGCCTAAAAATGAAGGTAATGCTTAGAATAACTGCTGTTTTAATGTTTCTATTATCATTGGTTTCCTGTACAAACGCTAATGAGAATACTTTCGTAAACGATATAGATAGCAAATGGGATAAAAAGAAAATACAGAATTTTGATTTTAATATCAACGATTTTCAAAATCAGAAAAATCTTATTTTTATAATAAGAAATAACAATGATTATCCGTACAGCAATATCCGTCTGATAGCTAGCATCGAGCATAATAAAAAAGTGATTTCAAAGGATACGCTTAACTATGTTCTTGCCAAACCAAACGGAGAATGGCTGGGAACTGGTTTTGGAGAAACTAAAGAAGCATTATTTCAATATAAGCTCAATTATAGGTTTCCTCAGAATGGAAAGTATTCGGTAAAAGTAACTCAAGCTATGAGACGCAATGTTTTACCGGGAATAGAAGACCTAGGAATTAAAATTCAAAATGTAAAGCCTTAATTCATCAATGGAAAATAAAAAATCTGAAAATAAAACTTTTCCGCTTCCGCAAAAGAAAAAATCCAACTCTAACATCAAGAAATGGATCAAGATTGTCTGGGTTGCATTTTTTGCAGTAGTTTTGGGGATTTCCACATTATTTTTTGCGGTTTCTCAGGGTTTTGTGGGAGATATGCCGGATGTGAAGGAATTGGAAAATCCGGATATATTTGTTGCATCGGAGATCTATTCATCGGATAATGTTCTGCTTGGTAAATTCGAAAAGGAAAAAACCAAACCGGTTAAATACAGCCAGCTTCCGCCTTATCTGGTTTATGCACTACAGGCAAAAGAAGATGAGCGTTTCAAAGAACATTCTGGGATTGATCTAAAATCTGTTGCAAGAGCCATATTTTTCCGTGGCGAAAGAGGCGGAGGTTCCACGATTACTCAGCAGCTAGCAAAGTTGCTTTTTACAGGTCAGGCTTCTCAAAACAAATTTCAGAGAGCATTTCAGAAACTTAAGGAATGGAGTGTGGCGGTAAGTCTGGAAAAGCGATACACTAAAGAAGAGATCATCACATTATATTTTAATAAGTTCGATTTTCTTTTCAACGCCAAAGGTGTTGAGATGGCTTCAAGAGTTTATTTTAATAAGTCTACTAGCCAATTAACATTACCGGAAGCTGCAACTTTTGTAGCAATGTTGGAAAATCCGAGAAAAAACAACCCTTACCGTTACCCGGAAAAAGCAAAATTGAGAAGAGATGTTGTACTGAAGCAGATGCTGGACACAGGCTATATTGATAATTCAACATATGATAAAGCTGTTGCGTCACCTGTTTCTGTAGATTATCACGAAGTGAAAACGGTAGAAGAAGGGTATTCTGCTTATTATAAATTCTATCTCAGAAAAGAAATTCAGCAATATCTTGATGCTTATGAAAAGGAAACCGGCAAAGATCTAAATCTTTATAAGAATGGACTTAAAATTTATGTGACTTTAGATTCCAGAATGCAGAAATATGCAGAGGAAGCTATTAAGGAACATTTAACCAATCTTCAGAGAAACTTTGACAGTGAAATGAAGCGCAACCCGAACCGTCCTTACTACAATCTTTCCAAGTCACAGATCAATGATCTGATGATGTCAGCTGTTAAAAGAACCGGACGATATAAGCAACTGAAAGCCGAAGGAATGCCGGAAGATTCTATTCTGATGGAATTCCACGAACCGGTAAAAACCACAAGATTTACTTGGCAGGGAGAGGAAGAGGTAGAAATGTCTCCTTGGGATTCTATCCGCTATCATAAGCAAATTGCGCAGGCCGGACTGATGTCTATGGAACCAGCAACAGGAGATATCAAAGCTTGGGTGGGTGGTATCAACTGGCAACATTTTCAGTATGACCACGTGAAGCAAGGAAAACGACAAGTTGGATCAACCTTTAAGCCTTTTGTGTATGCGACAGCGATTATGCATCTTGGAATGACGCCGTGTTCTACAGTTTCTAACGCCACTTTCGTAAATGGTAATTACCGTGTTCCAGGAAGAGGAGGTATGCTAACCTTGAAAGAAGCTTTGGCTCAGTCTCAAAACCCTGTAGCATTGCGTCTTGCCGAAAAAGCAGGAACGCAAAACATTATTCAGCTGGCTAGAGATCTTGGGGTTACAGATCCGATAGATTCTTATTTACCAATGGCGTTGGGTACATCTGACATTACAATTTACGAAATGCTCGGTGCTTATAGTACTTTTGCCAACTTTGGAAATTATACCAAACCGGAAATGATTTGGAGGATTGAAGACGCCAATGGCCGTGTGATAAAAGAGGTGAAACCGGTGGTGAAAGAAGTCATGAACGAAATGTATGCCTATACTATGATCGATTTGATGAAGGGTGTGGCAGAGTTTGGAACGGCTTCCGGAGAACTGAGAAGACAGGGAATTCCTGCAACTGTTGAAATCGCAGGTAAAACCGGAACCACACAGAAAAATTCAGATGGTTGGTTTATGGGAATTGTTCCTAAATTGGCTACAGGAGTCTGGGTAGGCTGGGAAGATAGGGCGACACACTTTTTGAGTACTGGTGAAGGTCAGGGTGCAAAAATGGGGCTTCCGATCTGGGCAATTTACATGAAAAAGGTTTTTGCAGATAAAGCATTGAACATAAAGCCTGAAGAAAAATTTATAAAACCCACCAATTGGACGGGAAGTTGTTCAGATCTAACCAGTCTGAGAGGAGGCTACGGAGATGACGGCGGCTTACAAACTATAGATGAGCTGAAAAATGCACCAAAAGTTGTTCCGGATAAACCCGTGAAAAGAGAAGATAATTCTAATGAAGCCATTAATGCTTCTGAAGATATTGATTTTAATAAATAAATAATTCCCGTCTCATTAAAAGACGGGATTTTTGATTATGAATCTTAAGAATATTACCCAAAATTTTACTCAAAAATTCCCCGGCGATTTTTCCGAAAATACAATGCAGAGGCAAACTCCGAAAGTTCTTTTCTGTTTTATAAAACCCGCGGAATTCGACAATACGAAACTGATAAATTTTAATGAAAATTTATCCGTGGAAATCGGTTTGGGGGCTTTAGAAAACGATGAAGATTTTTTAGCGGCTCAAAATCTTCCAGATAATTTTCAGACCTACGCAACGGCTTATGCAGGACATCAGTTCGGGAATTGGGCAGGACAATTAGGCGATGGAAGAGCGATTTATGCCGGCGAAATTATCAATGAAAATCATCAAACCGAAATCCAGTGGAAGGGAGCGGGCGCAACACCCTATTCCAGACACGCAGATGGAAGGGCAGTTCTCCGGTCATCAATCCGGGAATATCTGATGAGCGAAGCTATGTTTCATCTCGGAATTCCTACCACAAGGGCTTTGAGCATTACTAAAACCGGGGAAGATGTCGTAAGAGATATGCAGTATTCTGGAAATCCGCAAAAAGAGCAAGGTGCTGTAGTCGTGAGAACTGCTGAATCTTTTCTGAGGTTTGGACATTTTGAATTGCTGTCAGCAAGAAATCAAACCGATTTACTGAAGCAATTGGCAGATTATACCATTGAGAATTTTTATCCGGAGGTCAATTCTGAAAACAATCATAATAAATATCTCGACTGGTTTCAGGCTGTATGTGACAGAACATTGAAAATGATTATCGATTGGTATCGTGTAGGTTTTGTTCACGGGGTGATGAATACCGATAATATGTCTATTCTTGGACTGACGATTGATTACGGACCTTTTTCTATGATGGATGGTTATGATTTGGAGTTCACACCCAACACAACGGATTTGCCTGGAAAAAGATATGCTTTCGGAAAACAAGGACAGATTTCTCACTGGAATCTGGCAACGTTGGCGAACGCTATTTTTCCGTTAATTAATGATGCGGATGCTTTGGAAAAAATTCTTGATAATTATGGCAAGAAATTCTGGACAGATCACGACAAAATGCTAGCCAACAAGTTTGGTCTCGATGAGGTTTTACCGGAAGATGAGCGCTTTTTTACCGATTGGCAGCAACTGATGCAAGATCTTAATCTTGATTATACTTTATTTTTTCAAAGTCTTGAAAAGGCTGTTTTAGATATTAAAATCGATGATTTTTCTAATTCATTTTACCGAAAACTGAGCGAGAGTGAACTGAGTAGACTTTCTAATTTCATAGAGAAATATCAGAAAAGAAAACATAGAAATAAAATTTCAGAAACGGAGTCTTTAGAATTAATGTCCAAAACCAATCCGAAATTTATTCTAAGAAATTATCTTTTATTCGAAGCGATTCAGGATGCGGAACAGGACAATTACGAAAGGTTTTTTGAGCTGAAAGAAGCGTTGGAATACCCTTACGAAAACCGTTTCCCACAGTTCCATCAGAAACGACCTTCAAAATATGATAATCAGACAGGTTGTAGTCAATTGTCTTGTAGCTCATAAGTTTTTTCTTGAAATTCAAAAGCAATAATTTTCTATCTTTGTTATAATCAATCTATAAAAACAATGAATTTAGCATCTGAAAAAAATGAAATCATCAAGTGGATTCATTCTTTAGAAAATCCTGCTGTCATTGAAGAAATTAATAAAATCAGAAATAAAAAATCTTTTGATTTTGAGAAAGAATGGCGAGAAGGAATCACTGTTTCCGAAGCAAGAAAGAAAACTTCTGAGTTTATAAAATCTTTGAATTGGAAAAAGTAACGTCATAATTCGTAAAAATGTTACGGATTATTTAGAAGACCTTGTGTTCATTTTATATAAAATGAATATTTTGGTTTTGAAAGTGATGCACAAGATTATGTACAGAAAATTTACGATTTCATAGAATATAATCTCTCAATTTTTCCATTCAGAAAAAGACCCGAAAATTTAATTGAGCTGGGTTCAAAATACATTTTTTACAAAGCTAATCAAACGACAACTTGGTATGTTTTCTTTGAAAATGTAGAAAATCGTTATCTTGTCACTTTTATTACGAACAGTCATTCCGAAATTGTTCAACATCTTTAAAGTTTCATCATTCTAAACAAAAATCATTTTCTATTTTTGCAGAAAATATCACCGATTGAAACTATTGAATAAAACTCTATCCATCCTGAAAATCATTTTTCCTTCTACCAAATTTGAGGTTCTTATTTTCTTATTTTTTGTCGTGTTATATGGTGCCAATGCCTGGTTTATTGCAGAGAATTTCCGAATCGTTTATGATGACAGAATCCCTTGGGATGGTTATTTTAGTTTTGATAACAGAGCGATTGTTCAGACTGGTGGCGGTTTTGAGAGACATCCTTTGTCTAATTATTTCTTTGACCAAATCCGAAATTTCGCTTTATGGATTTCCGGAAATCGGTATGATTCTGTTTTTAGATTGGTTTTAGCTTTATTTTCTACTGTGGTGATTTCTTTAGCCAATGTTCAAATATTTAAATATCTGAATAACATTATTAAGCTTCCTCTTAAAATCAGTCTTTTGATTCTGGCTTTCTACGGATTGTTTGTGACGAATATTCTTTTGTCTTTCACGCCGGAAACTTATACTTATACATTGTTATTTCTTTCGATTTTCAATTATTATTCTGCTCAGAAGATCAAAGAAGAAAAATCTGTTTCTTTTGCAGCAAGCATTTTGGGTTCCATTTTTATCGGTGGGTTAACGATTACGAATATCGTTAAAGTTTATATCCCGTTTTTGTTTGAGAAAAAAATCTTTTGGAATTGGAAGAAAATCGGGATGGCTGTTGCAAAAATTGCGACTTCGGTTGTTGTATTTGTTTTTCTGTTTTTGCTGAGATTGGATTTTAATTTCCAGAATTTCCTTAACAAAACCGAAGAGCAATATGATAAATTCTCCAAACCAAAAGTGACACCGCTTTGGGATATGATCACTTCCTGGTTTTTTGGTGGTAATGTTTTATTTTCTAACTACGAAATCCGGGATTATCACACCAAGGATAAAACCTTTTATTACAAAGCACTTTTTATGGATGTCTACACATCAGCGATTCCATATTTTTTTATTGGATTGATTTTATTAATAGTGATTTTAAGTGTTGTCAAGAATTATAAAAACAAGTTGATTTGGATTCTTGTGATTTCTTTTTCAATCGATATTTTAATCCATTGTGTGCTAAAATTTGGGTTGCATACCTCTTATATTTACGGCGGACATTTTGTGTTTGTTTATCCGCTGTTGCTCGGCTGGTTATTTTTCAGTTACCGTAACAAAACCATATCTCTGAGCATTTTGTATGGAGTAATAATGATGATGACAGTTTACCTTGGATTCAATAATTTTTATAGGCTTGGCGAGTTTTATCAATTTTTAGAAACCTATTACCAATAAAAAATTCCGCATCACTGCGGAATTTTTACTTTATCGTTGATTGAATCAAGAATTTTATTTAGCTTCAACACAAAAAACAGCGTAAGGCACTACCATTGCGCTGGGATAAACTCTTTTTACGTTTCTCAAATCGTCTGCTGCGCTTTGTTTTGAAAAGTAGCTCCCTGCAAGGATTTTATAATTTGGTCGCAGTGAAGCATCGGTTTCCACTTTCAGGCTCCTGAAGTTATTTCTGAATTCTGTTGCGATTTTTCTAGCGTCTTCATTGCTTTTAACTGTAATAACCTGAATTTTGAATCCCATAATCTTTGGGTTTTTTCTGCAGACTTCAGCATTGGTAAGTTCTCTACTAGGTACTAAAATTTTTTGAGGTGTTTTAACAGGTGCAGCAGAAACTCTGTCGCAGTTGCCTTCAATTTTTTCTAATGCACTATTAATTCTGTCATCCATCGATATGGAAAGCTCTGTTCCAGAAAGGGTGTCTTTTTTCACAACATATTGAGCATCAATCTTGTAAAAACAGAATAATGATGATACTATGAGTAGCCTAAGAAGATTGTTCATTTAAAATATTTTTTTAGCAAATTTAAAATAAATTGAACGAAAGACAAATCCTCTTATTTAGAATAGTTACAAATTATAGAGAAATGAGAAAATCCATACAAATAGGTCTTCTTAATTTTTGTTAAAGTACTATTTTTGCGGAATAGAATGTAAACTCAATACAATTTACTAACCCAAGATTATATAAATGATTAGTTGGAGAAAGCATTACAAAAAGGGTCTGATAGCAATTAGTTTATTGTTGTCAACCGGCACTTCTGTTTATGCACAAGGCGATCCAAAAAAAGGACAGGATTTGTTCAAGACAAACTGTACGGCTTGTCACGCATTGGATAAACAAGTTATTGGACCGGCACTTGGTGGCGTAGTGGACAGATTAAAGAAAGAACAAAATCTTGACACAGATTGGCTTCACAAATGGATTAAAGACAGCAAAGCTTTAAGAGCATCAGGTGACAAATATGCCAATGAGGTTTTTGAGAAATTCAATAAGACTGAAATGTTGGCGTTTCCTAATCTTTCTGATCAGGACATTGATGACATTTTAGCTTACACCACTAATCCTCCGGCAGAGGAACCTGCGGCTGATAAAGTAGAAGGTGTAACAGCGGCAGATAGTATGGCTTCTATTGAAGCTGCAAAAGCTCAGCAGCTGAATACCAAAATTATGGTAGCAGCATTGGTGGCGATTGCAGGACTTCTTTTCTGGTTGCTTTTGGTCATCAGAAGATTGGTGAAACTTCAGCAGTCTCCGGAGCTTTCTGAGCTTAACGCAACTAAAATCACTTCTTTCTCCAAGTTATATGAAAAGTATAGCTTTGTAGGTAAAGGTGCTATTGCATTATTGGCATTGTTTGCAGCTTACGGAGTTTGGAACTGGCTGATGTGGATTGGTGTTTATAAAGGTTACGCACCAGAACAGCCGATTTATTTCTCGCATAAAATACACGCTGGTGAAAATAAAATCGACTGTCAACTTTGTCACTCAAGTGCAAAATATGGTAAAGTGTCCGAGATTCCTTCCGTAAACGTTTGTATGAACTGTCATAGAGCGATTTCTGAATACAAAGGCAAATACATTGAGCCAGGAAAAGACAGAGAATTCTACACAGGAGAAATTAAAAAAATCTATGCGGCAGCTGGATGGGATGAGTCAAAACAGGCTTATACTGGCAAGACTACACCGATTGAATGGACAAGAATCCACAATATGCCAGATTTCGTTTACTTCAATCACGCACAGCACGTGGTGGCAGGAGAGCAGGCGATTATCAACAGTTTCAATGCTAAGCAGAAAGACCCGGCTAATAAGATTGATGTCGTTTGTAAGGCTTGTCACGGCAAAATTGATACAATGAACGTGGTGCAGATGGCGAACAACTTCACAATGGGATGGTGTATCGAGTGTCACAGAACCACAGAGGTGGATATGAACAATGGTTACAATAAAGAATACTTCAAGAATCTCCACGATAAGTTGAAAAAACAATATGGTGAAGGAACTAAGATTACTGTAGATGCAATCGGAGGTCTTGAGTGCGGTAAATGTCATTATTAATAACAAAAATTAGAAGTATAAATGGCTTCAAATAAAATACAATTCAGAAGTATTCACGAACTAAAAGACCCGACTTTGAATGCAAAGTTGGCGTCTAAAGAGTTCCAGAATGAAATTCCGGTTGAAGATTTCTTAGATAACTCTGAGAACAATTCAGGGACTTCTCGTAGAGATTTCTTGAAACTACTGGGATTCTCTACTGCTGCAGTAACTTTGGCAGCTTGTGAGGCACCGGTTATAAAAACGATTCCGTATGTGGTAAAACCGCACGATATCATCCCGGGAATTCCAAACTTTTTCGCATCTTCATATTTTGATGGTTACGATTTTGCCAGCGTTTTGGTAAAAACAAGAGAAGGTCGCCCTATCAGAATCGATGCGAATCCTGGAGCTGGAAATCTTGGTAAAACTAACGCAAGAGCACAAGCAAGTGTACTTTCACTTTATGATAATGATAAAGTAAAGCAACCAAAGCTTGATGGGAAAGACGAAACTTTCGATAAAATAGATGATTTTATCCTGAAAGGTCTTGCAGAGTCTCAGAATGGTGGGAAAAAGATTGTGGTATTATCACACTCTTTTCCAAGCCCGACTTTCAAGAAATTGTTCGGAGAGTTCAAAACCAAATATCCTTCCGCAGAACTAATTACTTACGATGCGATTCCTTACGCGGCAGCTTTGGATGCAGCACAGGAAGTATTCGGACAGAGAGCTTTGCCGGTTTATGACCTTAGCAAGTCTCAGTTGGTGGTCTCTTTCAATGCAGATTTCTTAGGCGATTACAACGCTTCAAGCCTTGAAGTTTCCTACGCTGCGGCTAGAAAACCAGGCGCAAATATGTTGAGACATATTCAGGTAGAATCTAACATGAGCTTAACGGGTGCCAATGCCGACAGCCGATACAGACTGAAGCCAAGTGCAGTTTTCAAAACTTTGGTAGAAGTTTATAACGGACTAAATGGTGGAACTTCTGATAAAGTGGCTTCCGAAATCGTGAAAGAACTTCAGTCAAAAGGCAGCAACGCTGTTGTTTTTGCTGATGGTTCTAAAGCGGCTTATGTTTTGGCGCACTTAATTAACCAAAAATTAGCATCTAACGCATTTACTGGAAAAGCTAATTTCCTTAAAGAATATGATAACGCAAGATTCAACGAGTTTTTATCCTGGTTGAATAGCGGACAGGTTGGTGTTTTGATTACGAATAATATAAACCCGATTTATTCGCACGCAAAAGGTCAATCTCTAAAGGCTGCAATCGAAAAGGTTCCTTATTCTGTTGCAATTACCGATAAGAAAAACGAATTATATAAAGCTTCAAAGGCAGTTATTCCTTTTACTCATTGGCTAGAATCTTGGGGTGATATCACACCGGAAACAGGTGCATATTCTTTAATGCAGCCTACAATCCAGAAGATATACAAATCGAGACAGATTGAAGAATCTCTTTTAGTGTGGATTAATGGAAAAGATAACCCGGCTAATAATTATTATAATTATTTGAAAGCTAACGCATTGACGCTTAATGGAGGGTTGTCATTCAACAAAAATCTATACAACGGATTTGCAGCTGGCGGACTTTCGACAGGATTATCTTATTCCGGCGGAAATGCTGCTCAGGCTATCGCTGAATTATCAGCTTTCAAACCAGCTCAATTGGAGTTACAGCTTTATACCAAACCTTCTATTGGTGACGGAACACAATCTAACAACCCTTGGTTGATGGAACTTCCGGACCCAATTTCAAGATTGTCTTGGGATAATTATATTACTATTTCACCAAAAGATGCAGAAAGTCTAGGCTTGGAAAACAGTCTTAATGCAAGAATGCAGTTGGATGGAGATACAGTAAAAGTTACAGCAAATGGCGTTACTTTGAAAGATGTACCCGTGTTTATCCAGCCTGGTCAGGCAGATGGTTCTCTTGGACTTGCTCTTGGCTACGGTAAAAAAGATTCTGGTAAAGTAGCAGAGACTGGCGTTAATGCTTATCCATTGTTCGATGGTTACAATACGGTTATTACCAATGTTAAAATAGAGAAATCCGGAGACGGACACGAGTTTGCAGGAATGCAGCTGCAAAATACCTTGATGGGTCGTTATGAGATCGCTAAAGAAGTAACATTGGATGATTTCATCAACAAACCTGTTGATGAATGGAACAAACCTTTGGCAATGCACACTATTGGTGGTGAGCTACCGATTGGCAAAATTGATCTTTGGGAAGCATTTGATGATACTGACGGGCCACATTTTAATCTATCTGTAGATCTTAATTCGTGTACCGGTTGTGGTGCTTGTGTTATTGCTTGTCAGGCGGAGAACAACGTTCCTGTTGTGGGGAAAGAAGAGGTGAGAATGTCCAGAGATATGTATTGGTTAAGAATTGACCGTTACTATTCTACTGAACAGAAAGTTGAAGTTTATGAAGGTCTGAAAGAGGGAATGGCTGTTCCTGAGTTATACGGTAGTGAACTTCTCGGAATCAAAGGAGCATTGGAAAATGCTGCAGAGAATCCGGATGTAATTTTCCAACCGGTAATGTGCCAGCACTGTAATCACGCGCCATGTGAAACTGTTTGTCCTGTAGCGGCAACATCTCACGGGAAACAAGGGCAAAACCAAATGGCTTATAACAGATGTATCGGTACAAGATATTGTGCGAACAACTGTCCATATAAAGTAAGAAGATTTAACTGGTTCAATTACGCTCTTAATGATAAGTTCGATTTCCATATGAATAACGATCTTGGAAGAATGGTATTGAATCCAGATGTTGTTACGAGAACAAGAGGGGTGATGGAAAAATGTTCTATGTGTATCCAAATGACACAGAATGTTATCCTCGAAGCTAAGAAAGATGGCAGAAAAGTTCAGGATGGAGAGTTCCAAACGGCTTGTGCCAATGCTTGTTCTACTGGTGCTTTGAAGTTCGGAGATATGAATGATGTCAACTCAGAAGTTCGCAGCTTGTTCAACAGTAACAGAAAATATGTTTTGTTAGAAGAAATTGGTACAAAACCAAATGTATTCTACCATACAAAAATCAGAAACAGAAAAGAAAGTTTAAATAATAAATAGGTAAAAAATGTCAGGACATTACGAAGCTCCGATAAGGGAACCTTTAATTATTGGTCACAAGACTTATCACGATATTACTGAAGATATCGCAAGACCTATCGAAGAACGCGCAGGCAAATTATGGTGGGTATCTCTGTATGCAGCCTTAATACTGTTCGTTTACGGATTTGGTTGTATCGCCTACACTATTGGAACCGGAATCGGTGCGTGGGGACTAAACAGAACTATCAACTGGGGTTGGGATATCACCAACTTTGTATGGTGGGTTGGTATTGGTCACGCCGGAACACTGATCTCTGCAGTACTATTATTATTTAGACAAAGATGGAGAATGTCGGTTAACCGTTCTGCTGAAGCGATGACGATATTCGCTGTTTGTCAGGCGGCTATTTTCCCTGTTATCCACATGGGTAGAGTTTGGGTTGGTTATTGGGTATTCCCATTGCCAAACCAGTTTGGTTCTCTTTGGGTTAACTTTAACTCTCCGCTTCTTTGGGACGTATTTGCAATCTCCACCTATTTCTCAGTATCAGTTGTGTTCTGGTTTATGGGATTGATTCCAGATTTTGCAATGATTAGAGACAGAGCAAAAACGCCATTTAACAAAAAGATTTATACCATTCTTGCCTTCGGATGGGGTGGAAAAGCAAAGCACTGGCAAAGGTTTGAAGAATTATCTTTGGTGTTAGCAGGTTTGGCAACGCCACTTGTATTCTCAGTACATACCACGGTATCCTTTGACTTTGCGACATCAGTTATCAAAGGATGGCACTCAACAATCTATCCACCTTATTTCGTTGCAGGTGCAATTTTCTCAGGATTTGCGATGGTACAGACACTATTGTTGGTAGCTAGAAAAGTTTGTCACCTTGAAGATTATATCACAATGTACCACATCGAGATTATGAATATCGTAATCGTTGTAACCGGAGGTATGGTAACTGTTGCTTATGCAACTGAATATTTCATCGGATGGTATTCTGGGTCAAGATATGAAGATTTTACTTATCTTTCTCCAGGAGCAGCGGTAGGACCTTACTGGTGGGCATTCTGGGCATTGATTATATGTAACTTGGTTGTGCCGGCTCTGTTCTGGTTCAAAAAAGTCAGAACCAATATCTTCTGGACATTTATTATTGCCTTGATTATCAACATCGGTATGTGGTTTGAACGATTCGATATTATTGTTATCAACTTGTCCAGAGACTACTTACCATCATCTTGGACAATGTTTAAGCCGACTATTATAGATGTTGGTGTATATCTTGGAACAATCGGATTCTTCTCTGTATTATTCCTTTTGTATGCAAGAACATTCCCTGTAATTGCACAGGCAGAATTGAAGAGTATTTTGAAAATTTCCGGTGAAACTTATAAAGCAAAAGAAGGAGATGAGCACCACTAAGATTATATATGGACTTTACGGCGACGACGATGATTTGATGCACGGCGTTAAAGCCTTCAATGATAAAGGGATCAAGATAAATGAAGTTTATACGCCATTCCCTGTACACGGATTGGACAAGGCTCTTGGACTTAGAAAGACAAGAATCTCTGATGCTGCATTTATCTACGCTTGTTATGGTGTTACTATCGGGATCACATTGACCGCTTGGATCATGAATCACGACTGGCCACAGAATATTGGAGGTAAACCATCATTTGACTGGTTTCATAACATGGGAGCTTTTGTAGTCCCAATGTTTGAATTGATGGTTTTCTGTTCTGCCCACTTGATGTCGCTTACGTTTCTTGTAAGAAATAAAATGTATCCAGGAGCTAAGCCTCAGAATCCTGATCCTAGGACTACTGATGATAAATTTATGATGGAGTTTGTTTCTGATGATGTTGAAACTATTAAACAGCTGTTGATTGATACAGGTGTTGAAGAAATAACTGTTAAAGATGCCTAAGATGAAGAATAGTATATTAAAAATTACAGCAATCTTTGGTTTAACAACTGTTTTACTAAATTCTTGCGGACCAAAAGATAACCCACCTTTGGTTTATTTTCCAGATATGTATTTTCCTGTGGCTTATGATCCATTGATGAAAGCTAAGGATGCATATTCAGATCACGAAAACGAAATTCCAGCTTTTGTAGAGCGCGACGGTGCAACTGGTTTATATCCAGTTGAAGGTTCTGTTTCAAGAAACAAAGATGGTGTCATCAGCGAAGAAACACTTCCTAAGAATATGGATGAGTACAATGCAGGTTATGATGCTTCTAAAGCAATTACAGCATCTCCTCTTAAAGCAGAAAACCTTGAAAAAGACTTGGCACGAGGGAAAAGCTTGTACGAACATACTTGTTCCGCTTGTCACGGTGTTAATGGAGACGGACAAGGGCCGATTGTTCAAAGTGGTGCTTATTCGGGGGTTCCTAAATATGCAGATAGAGAAATCACTATCGGATCTATTCATTATGTTTTAACAAATGGTAGAAACGCGATGGGTTCTTATGCTGGGCAACTGAACGTAGGAGATAGATGGAGAGTTGCACTTTATGTTTATAATACATTTAAAGCACCAACAATGTCATCTGCACCAGCTAACGCAAATGCCGCTCCTGCAAATACAGCTGCGGCCCCAGCAAAAACTGAAGATAAAACTAATGCTAAATAAAAAAAGAAGTAATGTATAGTTTTTCACCTAAATTAAGATTATATTCAATCATACTCATCGTTGTAGGCGTTGTTTTATTCGGTATTGGTTATGCCCTTAACCATGGCCTGGATGATGCTACAATCACACACTGGATGGAATCTGTCCATTCAAAAGGACATGAAGCTCCATCACATTCCAGTGAGTTGGTGGGTCCTCAGGATCATAATGCGCATCTAGAACATGCAAAACATCAGGTTCACAATCAGCCGTTGGCAGCGATTCATACTTTTGCTGTTTTCGCCTTTGGAATTAGTTGTTGTGCATTGTTTTTCTACAGCATACAGCACGCTGCGCACGCAGGTTGGTCTATTATTGTCACAAGAGTAATGGAAGCTATAGCTTCTTATATCCCATACGGAGGAGCAATCTTGATTATTATAATGTTGTTGAATATTACACATCAAGGTCATCTTTTCCATTGGATGGATCCTAATCTTACAGATCCTAACTCTCCGGAATTTGACGTTATATTATTCGAAAAGAAAAGATTTCTTAATATTCCCTTTTATGCTATCAGAACTATAATTTATGTTGTGGGCGCGTCATTCTTTGTTTGGAAGCTGAAAAGTCTTTCTAAGAAAGTTGATGAGAATAAGGGGAACCGAAAGATCTATGCTAGTCTTTACAGCTGGAATGTAGGTTACATTGCCTTCTTCGGTTTTGCATCTGCAGCGTGGGCTTGGGATTGGTTGATGTCTATTGATCCACACTGGTATTCTACACTATATATTTGGTATTCTATGGTAAGCTGTCTGTCAACTTCTATAGCTGTAATGATTATCATAAGCGTTTACCTTAAGAAAAAAGGAGTTTATCCTCAGTTTAACAACAACCATTTGCACGATCTCGGAAAATTCTTGTTTGCTACGAGTATGCTTTGGTCATACCTTTGGTTTGCACAATTTATGCTTTACTGGTACGCAAATATTCCAGAAGAAGTAAATTATTTCTTCGGCAGATTTGAGTACTACGCACCGACTTTCCTGCCAATGCTTATTGTTAATTTCCTTGCACCATTATTAGTGTTGGTAAGCAGCAGTATCAAGAGAAATTATAAAGTGGTTACCTTTATGGCTTGCCTTGTGATTTTCGGACACGCTGTTGATTACTTCAATATGGTAATGCCGGGAACTGTAGGACCTTACTGGAATAACCTTCCAATGGCCTTGTTGGTTTTAGGTTCTTTCATCTTCGTAGTAGGAGTTTTCACTTTTACGGTGATGACAGCCTTGGCAAAGCTGAAGCTGATGCCTACCGGAAACCCTTATTACCACGAATCGGAAATCTACGAGTATCCTTTCTAATTCTATTAGAAAATTTAATATAACCCAGCAGTAATGTTGGGTTTTTTTATTATTTTTAAAAAAATAAAATACAGATGATTCATAAAATACCGATCGAAAATATTCTATTCTTAGATATAGAGACTGTTCCTCAAATTGATTCCTGGAATAATTTGGATTCAGCTACGCAATATCTTTGGGACAAAAAGACAAAGTCTCAGCGAAAGGAAGAAATACAAGCTTCAGATTTTTACGAACAAAGGGCCGGAATTATGGCCGAATTCGGGATGATCGTCTGCATTTCAATCGGAATGATTGATAACAATTCCGGAAAGTTAAAAATCAAAACGTTTTCTGGTGATGAAAGAAACTTGTTAATTTCATTCTGCGAATTGTTCAATAGTCCTCGTCTGAATAATATAATCCTTTGCGCGCACAATGGAAAAGAATTCGATTTCCCTTATATTGCAAGGAGACTTTTAATCAATGGTATTCAGCCTCCGGTTCCGTTTCAGATGTTTGGTAAAAAGCCTTGGGAAATTCCGCATATTGATACTATGGAACTCTGGAAATTCGGAGATTGGAAAAGCTATGTATCACTGGAATTGCTGGCTCATATCTTTGGGATACCGACACCAAAAGATGATATCGACGGGAGTATGGTGGCTGATATATACTACAAAGACGGCGATATAGACAGAATCATTCACTATTGTGAAAAAGATGTCTTAACTTTGGCAAATGTTTTCCGGCGGATGCGGCAGGAAGATTTATTAAAAAGATTAGATTAAAAATGAAATATACGGACGACCAAATAGCAGATATTGGGGAAGAAATAATCAGGGAACTGAAAACGGTTTATGATCCTGAAATTCCGGTGGATATCTATGAGCTGGGACTGGTTTATGATGTTCAGATTTCAGATGAAGGCGAAGTGCTGGTCATAATGACATTAACCTCTCCTAACTGTCCAGTTGCGGAAACATTACCGGTAGAAGTGGAAGATAAGGTAAGAGGTGTAGAAGGTGTGAAATCGGCGAAAATAGAGCTTACTTTTGAACCAACCTGGACCAAAGAAATGATGAGTGAAGAAGCCAAGTTTGAACTTGGAATGTTATAAAAAGAATCCGTCTCAC
>NZ_RJTU01000075.1 GCF_003730015.1 Epilithonimonas hominis
TTTTATCGGACAACAATGATAAAAGATATTAATATTGTTTATAGTGAAGGTTTATACATAAGAACAAATGATATGTTTAGACCGCCAAAAGATGCTTATCTTTATTTAAAAGAAAAAATTGAAAGTAACAAAGGAAAATTTATTGAGCAAAGATTTGACAAATTTTTATGTGAAATAATTATCTCTCCACAAAAAATATATAAAGGCTCCTTGAATCAAAGAAAGGTATATACATCAAGATTCCTTATACAAGAGAATGTTATATTAGAGATTTTATGGAGAGTGCCATTATTAAGAAGAGATGTAGAATATTTAGTAAACAAAAATCAATCTTATTTTACCAATGACGAAAAGCGGTTCTATGGTAGTAAAATAATTAAAGATATAAGGGCTATCAAATTGTAATCTAATATGTTAAGTTCGCAAATTTATGTTTGCGAATTTTTATTTTTGAAGAAAACTAGTAAAAGCTTTTTAGGAATATTCTTTGCATTCTACAAGAAAACAGAAATCTATGAACAGCACTATTTCCAAAATCAAAGGAATTTTTAATCTCCTGAAACATATCGATATAGACCAAATCTCCAAAATCTCCCAAAAAGTTGACCTTCCAAAACTGATGAATCAGTTCTCAAAATTGGACGAAAATCAAATCAAAGGATTGACGAAAATGCTCGATTCGTCTGGTAAGAAAAAAGAATTACCACCTATTAATGGCGACTTTTATGAGCTGCATATGAAACTGACGGATGAGCAGAGAGCAATTCAATTGAAAGTCCGTGAGTTTATGGAAAAAGAAGCAAAACCTTTGGTCAACGATTATTGGCTTCACGACGATTTTCCACACGAACTGATTCCAAAATTCAAAAAACTTAATCTCTGCGGTGTCACTTATGAAGGCTACGGTTGCCCAAATCTACCATTCCTGATGGAAGGCGTCATCGCAATGGAAATTGCACGTGTTGATGCGTCATTGGCAACATTTTTCGGTGTGCAATCCGGATTGTCAATGGGTTCAATTTATATATGCGGTTCCGAAGAACAGAAACAAAAATATCTTCCAGGAATGCAACAATTCGATTTGATTGGCGCATTTGGATTGACTGAGCCAGAAGTTGGTTCCGGCGCTGCTGGCGGACTGACTACAACCTGCAAAAAAGTTGAAGGCGGCTGGATTCTGAATGGACAAAAAAAATGGATTGGTAATGCGACGTTTGCAGATGTCATTATTATTTGGGCAAGAGATTTAGATGATAATCAAGTCAAAGGTTTCATTGTCGAAAAAGGAACGGAAGGTTTTTCGGTTGAAAAAATCAAAGGAAAAATGGCACTCAGAATTGTTCAAAACGGATTAATTACAATGAAAGATTGTTTCGTCGCAGATTCTCAAAAAATGGAACACGCCAACAGTTTCAAAGACACAGCAAAAGTCCTCCAAATGACAAGAGCTGGCGTTGCATGGATGGCAACAGGTTGCGCAAGAGGTGCTTACGAAAGTGCTTTGGATTACACCAGAAAACGTAAACAATTCGGAAAACCAATTGCATCTTTTCAGTTGATTCAAGGACATTTGGTAGAAATGTTATCAAACCTTACAGCAATGCAGACTTTGGTTTTCAGATTGTCCGAAATGCAGGATGCTGATATTTTGAAAGACGAACACGCATCTTTGGCAAAAGTATTTTGTAGCCTCAGAACCCGTGATGTTGTGGCCCAGGCGAGAGAAGTGATGGGTGGAAACGGGATTCTGTTGGAACACGATGTTGCCCGATTTGTCGCCGATGCAGAAGCAATCTATTCTTATGAAGGAACCAAAGAAATCAACTCGTTGATTGTTGGTCGCTCGATTACGGGAATGAGTGCGTTTGTCTAATGAAATTATTAAATTTGCTAAACAATGAAGCTTTATGTTTTTCTAATATTATCTTTTTTTTTGATGCAAAATTGCGCGCAGAAAAAAGTTGATTTAACCAAACCCCAACAACAAAAAACAATGGAAGATAACACACACGCCAACAATCCTTATTACTCAAGAACTGACAAAACCAAACTGAATGTTTCCAACGAAGAATGGAAAAAAATCCTTCCGCCAGAAGTTTACGCCATCGCCCGAGAAGCCAATACAGAATATCCGTTCACAGGGAAGTTTAATGATTTCGATGAAGTCGGTGAATATTACTGCGCGGTCTGCGGGAATCATCTGTTCCGTTCCAGCTCCAAATTTGCGAGCACTTGCGGATGGCCAAGTTTCTTCGAAGCTGATAAAGATGGTGTGATTTATAAACGAGATTCTTCTCACGGAATGGAAAGAATAGAAGTTCTTTGCAAACGCTGCGATTCGCATTTGGGACACGTTTTTAATGATGGTCCGCCACCAACAGGAACTCGATATTGTATGAATTCGGTTAGTCTGGATTTTCAACGAGATAATAAATAAATCAATCCCGAATTATTCGGGATTTTTCTTTTCTATGATGTAATTTTGTATCACTAAATCAAATTTAAAATTGAAAACAATATTCATTACCGGAGCCACTTCCGGAATCGGAAAAGCGACTGCGATTTTATTAGCACAACAAAAAAATAGATTGATTATCTGCGGAAGAAATCAAAACGTTTTGGACGAACTTAGAACCGAATTATCAAAAGAAACCGAGATTTTTAGTTTAAACTTCGATGTTAGAAATTCTGATGAGGTTTTTTCTGCAATTAATTCGCTTCCTGAAAATTGGAAAAATATCGATGTATTGATTAACAACGCCGGAAACGCTCACGGACTTGACCCAATTTCTGATGGAAATGTCGAAGACTGGAACGCCATGATGGATGGAAACGTGAAAGGTCTACTGTATGTTTCTCAGCCAATTATCAAACTGATGAAAGAAAAAAGAAACGGACAAATCATCAATATCAGTTCCGTTGCAGCGAGACAGACTTATGCTAATGGTGTGGTGTATTGTGCATGCAAAAAAGCGGTGGATGTGATTTCCGAAGGAATGAGAATCGAGCTGACAGAATTCGGAATTCGTGTGACGAATATTCAACCTGGAGCTGTAGAAACCGATTTTTCCAAAGTGAGATTCAAAGGTGATGATGAGAGAGCTGCGACTGTCTATGCTGGTTATGAACCTTTAGTTGCCGAAGATATTGCGGATGCAATTGCTTATTGCATCAACGTTCCGGAAAGAATTTCGGTTTCTGATATGACGATTTATCCAAAAGCGCAGGCAGAACCAAGAACAATTTATAGAAATATTTAATGATTAAGTTTTTATCATCGGTATTTTTCTTCTGTTTTATTTTCGGATTTTCTCAGACTTATTCCAAGAAGGAAAAAGCATTGTTAAGTCAAGTTTCAAAGCTGGATTCTTTGATGGAAAATAATGATTCCAAGATTTTAGAATTGTTTTCTGATGATGTTTCTTTTGGACACTCCAACGGCTGGATTCAGAATAAAGATGATTTCAAAAAAGATTTCGAATCCGGAAAAGTAAAATATCAATCTGTAAAACAAACGGAACTGAAAGAATTTAAAATCAAAAATAAATTCGCAAATGTCAGAAGAATCATTGCTGTCAAAGGACTTTATAAAAGTGATGAATTTGAAATGAAATTGTCTGTTCTCGAATTCTGGATTCGACAAAAAGGAATGTGGAAGTTGTGGAGCCGGCAAAGTGTGGGTTTGAAATAAAACCAATGTTATTATAAATTGTAAATTTTTTTTATTATATTTTTGCTGAATATAAATTCTAGATGAATAATATTCCTACATATATTGATTTGTTCTCAGGTGCTGGTGGAATGTCTTTAGGTTTTGATAAAAGTGGATTCAAAAATATATTTTCAGTAGATATAGAATCTAGCTTTTGCGAAACTTATAAAACTAATTTTCCGAATCATCATCTAATTCAAAAAGATATTACTTCTTTGACCGCAGCAGAAATAAAATCATTTACTAGTAATCAAGATATTGATGTCATTATTGGCGGTCCTCCTTGCCAAGGATTTAGTATGGCAGGTAATATTGGCAGAAAATTTATAGAAGATTCTAGAAATCAACTTTTTAAAGAGTTTGCTAGAGTTGTTGAAATAGTTCGTCCCAAGTATTTTGTTATGGAAAATGTTGCAAGACTTTTTACACACAATAAAGGAGAAACAAAAAAAGAGATAATCAAAATTTTCAAAGATTTAGGATATAATATAGATTGTAAAATTGTTAATGCAGCTGATTTTGGAGTTCCACAGTTCCGAAATAGAGTTTTGTTTATAGGAAATAGAATTTCAAATTTTATAAAATTTCCAGAAAAAACTACAGAGAAATATGTCTCAATTAAAGAAGCAATCGATACCTTACCAAAGTTAAACTCTGGCGAAAAATCTGATATCCCTAATCACACAGCGATGAATCACTCTGAACAAATGATTCATAAAATGAGTTTTGTTTCTGATGGTGGTAATAGGAGTGAAATTCCGGAAAATTTGCGACCTAAAAGTGGAGATGTTAGAAAATATGTTAGATACAAAAGTTCCGAGCCTTCATTTTGTGTAACGGGAGATATGAGGAAGGTTTTTCATTATTCACAAAATAGAGCATTAACGGTCAGAGAACTTGCAACAATTCAAACCTTTCCAATGGATTTTGTTTTTAAAGGAACGGTTATATCCCAGCAACAACAAGTAGGTAATTCTGTTCCTCCAATGTTGTCAAAAGAAATTGCTTCGGCAATAAAAATAATGATGAAAAATGATTCAGAAATTTCCTAAAATCAATTTTATTGGCAATAAAGAAAAAATTGCAAAATGGATAACAGATTATTTTCCAAAAGATGCAGAAAGTGTCTTTGATGCATTTTCTGGTGGATGTTCTGTAAGTTATTTTTCAAAGGCTAAAGGGTTAAAAGTAATTTCGAATGATATCTTGAAAATAAATTATTTTATTTCGAAAGCTCTGGTTGAAAACAATGAGGTAAAATTAGATTTCGAGGATATAGATTTGATTTTCTCAGGAATTCCAAAAGAGGGGTTTATGTTTAATAATTATTCTGAAGTTTTCTTTTTTCCCAAAGAGTGCAAAGAGCTAGATTTATATCGTGAAAATATAGATAAACTTAGTTCCGAATACAAAAAAGCATTAGCCTTGATTTTAATGCGGAGAGCAATGATTCGAAAAATGCCATATTCTCGATTTAATATTAATTGGGAAAAAATTGTTGAATTAAGAAATGAAGAATTAAGTTATGAAAAGTATAAAAGAAAAAGAGCTTATCACAATCAATCATTCAAAACTCATTTTTTAGAGAATATAAATGATTATAATCGTGCGGTTTTTGACAATGAGAAGAATAATCTTTCATTGAACGAAGATGTTTTTGATGCAATTGAAAAGTTCCAAGCAGACATTATATACTTAGACCCGCCATACACAGGAACAATGAATAATTATTTCGGTTTCTATGGGATGTTGGACGAATATATCGACGGAAAAAAAATTGAGCCATTTGTAAATAATTTTATTGATAAGAAAACATCAATAGATTTATTCGATAAATTATTCTCTAAGCTAGGAAATTTTAAATATTGGTATTTAAGCTATAATAATTCATCTTATCCCACAAAAGAAATACTTGTTGAGCTTTTGGGAAAGTATTCTGATAATATCAAAATCATAGAAAGGCCGCATATTTATAAAATAACAGGTAAGGAAAACAAAAAATCTAATATCGAATATTTGTTTATTGTAGAAAACAAAAACTAATAACAAAATAAATTGATTATGGCTTTACAGAATTATGAAGATTATTGGAGTTTAACGAATGCTTTTACAGACTATAATGGGAGTAAATTTTTAGGAACACTTAAAATTTGTATAGAATTTATTGATGAATTTAAGGAGATCGAATATAGCGAGGATAAATATTTATCATTACAAGAAAAAGTTCAAAAATTTCTAGGAATCAATCTTATTTCTGTAAGAAAAGCAATAAATCAATTGGTAAAAATGGGATTTATTAACTCTTTTTTACTTTCTTATCCGAAAGAATCTACTGATTATATTAATGCAAGAACAAATAGAAAAAGAAGTACGCTTCTATCAAAAATTATTTATTCTTATTCTAGTTTTAATAAAGCAATCAGCGAAGATTCAAAATTACACCAAATAAATTTTCTAATTAATACTTTAGTTGAAGTTGGTAAACTTTCCCAAGAAGATATTATTGCATTAATGTTAGTTAATATTGAAAACTATGAAAAAGGATATTTGACTAGAGTAGAACTAAATGAATTCGTTTTTACAGCAGATCAAATTAATTTTATTGAAAGAAAATACAATCAAATTGGTTATTTAACAAATTTAATAAGAAAATTGGATGATATTGTTTTTGTAAATAATGAATTGTATTTCACAGAAGATGCTAAACAGATATTTGGAGAAAATTTGGAAGTAATCATTAGAAAGAGAAATCCATATCTACATTTGATTTATAAAAACCAACTTAAAGAAGAAAGCTTCTCAATATACCAACAAGAAAATTGTATGGTAGAAAGATTAGCACATCCTGTTTTAATAGCAAGCCACATCAAGCCATTTTTTACCTCGACTGATGAAGAAGCTTATGACCCCAATAATGGTATTTTACTAAGTCGAAATCTTGATTCTCTTTTTGATTTAGGTTACATAACTTTTGAAGATGATGGCAAAATAATATTCTCTGAAACTGAGAGACTCAATCAAGAACTCAGAGATTTTATTGGAGCCTATTCTCTTGATAGTAGATTTATTAACGAAAAGCGATTAGAATATTTGGAATATCATCGAAACGAAGTTTTTGGAAAAAGATATAAATACGCATATAATGAAAATCCTTCACATAGAAACCTCGTCCAAAAACTGTTCTGTTGCCATTTCTGATGGCGAAAATCTGCTTTGCCTTTGCGAAGAAGTTTCTGATAATTACAAACAATCTGAAAGTCTTCACAGTTTTGTAGAATGGGCTTTGGAAGGCGCAGAAATATCTTTAAAAGATTTGGATGCTGTTTCTTTGGGAAAAGGTCCTGGTTCTTACACAGGTCTTAGGATTGGAGCGGCTTCTGCCAAAGGTTTCTGTTATGGTTTGAAGCTTCCTTTAGTTGCCATTAATTCCTTGGATTCTATGGTTGAGGAATTCGTCAATCAAGGTTTTGATTTAATTATTCCTTTGATTGATGCCAGAAGAATGGAAGTTTATACCGCTGTTTTTGATGGAAAATCCGGCAAAATGATTTCTGAAACCGAAGCCAAAATTCTTGATGAAACTTCTTTTTCAGAATTGATTGATAAGAAAGTTCTCTTCATTGGAGACGGCGCAAAAAAAGCACAAGACATTCTTAATCTTCCAAACGCAGAATTCAAATTTGACATTTATCCATCAGCAAAAGGATTGATTAAGAAATCTATTGAGAAATTTAATTTGAAAGATTTTGAAGATGTGGCTTACTTTGAACCTTTTTATCTAAAAGATTTTCAGGGAATTAAGAAAGCTGATAGAGTTAAGAAACAGTAATTATTTCTTAGAAATTCGGTACAATTTCCCGCTGTCCGTAATCGCATAAAGATTCCCGTCTTTTCCATCATACACATCGCGGAATCTCTCGCCTTGGTCTTCTAATAATCGTTCTTCTCCAACAACTTTATTATTTTCGAGGATGATTCTGTTGATTTTTTCGCCACTTAAACAAGCGATGAAAAGATTATTTTTCCACTCCTCGATATTTCCGGTGTAAAACGTAATTCCACTTGGAGATATTACAGGATCCCAATAATAAACCGGTTGTTCCAAACCGTTTTTTTTGGTGACACCGTTATTAATTTTCTCCCCAGAATATTCGATTCCGTAAGTCATTGTTGGCCAGCCGTAATTTTTTCCAGCTTGGATATAGTTGATTTCATCTCCACCTCTTGGACCCATTTCGGTTTCCCAAAGTTCACCGGTTTCTGGATGAATGGCAATTCCCTGTGGATTTCTGTGTCCCTATGAAAAGATTTCTGGTTGAGTTTTGTTACTTCCAATAAAAGGATTGCCTGCAGCTGGTTTTCCCTCTTTATCGATTTTAATAATTTTTCCTAAATAAGCTTTTAAATCCTGAGCCAACGGTCGCATTTCCAAATCAGACCTTTCGCCTGTGCTCACAAAAAGATTTCCGGTTTTGTCAAAAGTCAGCCGGCTTCCATAATGCAGTCTTCCATCATAAGAAGGTGTTGCTCTGAATATCACTTTGGAATTGATTATTTTATTTCCGTTTAAAACGCCTTTTCCTACTGAAGTCAAATTTCCTTTTTCGTAAGGTTCTGAAAATGACCAGTAGATAGTTTGATTCTTATCAAAATCTGGGTCAATTACAATATCCAAAAGCCCACCTTGTCCGCGGCTGTCCACTTTTGGTAATCCTGTGATCTTGGTAACAGACTTTCCATCTTTAGAAATGAGGTTGATATAGCCTGATTTTTCTGTTATCAGAAAATTGCCATCGGGTAATTGTGCGATTCCCCAAGGTTTACCGAGATTATGATTGATAACATCTACCTTGTATGGAGTTTGTGTTTTGTAACGCATCATTCTGGTCTGTCCTGCAAATGCAGGTTTGTAATCAGAGTTTGGCTTTTCTGTTTCCACCAGAGGACGATTTTTGACAGATTCTTTTTGCTGGCAAGAAACAAATAAGAAGCCGAGACAAAAAGCAACAGAAATAACAGATCTTATCATAACAGAATTTTGTGAATGTATGGAAAAATGATGCCGAAAACTTGTGATTCATCAATGTCTACAAATGAGAGTCATCCCATAATAATATTCAGAATAATTACTTTTGTTCTGTGAAACATTTAGTAATTATCGGGCAGGTGATTCCTGAGCCAAAATCTACCGCTGCTGGAACGCGGATGATGCAACTTATTGGGATTTTTTCTGAAGCAGGTTATAAAATCAGCTTTCTTACTGCTGCTAATAATGTTGAGTTTTCAGAGCAAATCGAGGTTCATCCTATTGAAATCAACCAGGAAAGTTTCGATGATAAAATAAAAATACTTGATCCTGATATTGTGATTTTTGATCGATATGTTACAGAGGAACAATTTGGCTGGCGCGTTTCGGAACATTGCCCGAGAGCGGTAAAAATTCTGGATACGGAAGATTTGCATTTCCTGAGAGAGGCAAGACACAAGGCGTTTAAGGAAAAAAGAGACTTCAATCATAATGATTTGATCAATGGTGTTTTTCTGCGAGAGATAGCTTCAATTCTGCGGTGTGATCTTTCTCTCATTATTTCTGAATTTGAATATGAATTATTAACAAAGACTTTCAGAATAGATGCTGAGATTCTTTTTTATTTGCCTTTCTTGGCTGAAGAGATTGAGAAAAACACGACTTCTTTTCAAAAAAGACAACATTTTGTAAGCATTGGTAATTTTCTTCACGAACCAAACTGGCAGACGGTTCTGAAATTGAAACAAATCTGGAAATATATCCGAAAAAATCTTCCGGAAGCAGAGCTTCATATATATGGAGCATATGCTACAGAAAAAGTTTTTCAGCTTCACAACGAGAAAGAAGGATTTTTGGTTAAAGGACGAGCTGTGTCTGCTGATGAAATTTTCAGAAAGTACAGAGTTTTGCTTGCTCCAATTCCTTTTGGCGCAGGACTGAAAGGAAAATTGTGGGAAAGTATGAAGTTCGGATTGCCTAATGTTACGAGTTCTGTGGGTGCAGAAGCTATGTCTAGAGATCTCCCTTGGAATGGCTTTATAGAGGATTCTGATGAGGAATTTACTAACAAAGCAGTGATTTTATATACCAATGAATCAATCTGGAATCAGGCTAATGAAAATGCAAGCGTAATTTTGGAACAGGTTTATTGTAAGACTGTTCATATTCTACCTTTCTGGACTACATTATATAAAATAACAGATCATATCGATAACCATAGAAATACGCATTTTCTTGGAAAAATTCTACAGCATCATCAATTGAATTCTACCAAATATATGAGTCGGTGGATTGAGGAAAAGAATAAAAATTTGTTATTATAAAAAATAGTTTTTTACCGATAGAATAGGTTATTAATGAACGTATGCAGCTTTATTTTGATAAACATTGATGGTCGCAATTCTGTTTTTACTGTATACGAGTTCTACAGAAAATTGTGAAATCTCGTATAAAACAAATCTAAGCTCATCTTTCACAGTCTCGCTCATTAGATGGCCTTCGTTGAAAATGATATCACACTGAGATTCATTCGGAAGATTTTTAAAATCATAATAAGATATATTCATAGCAACTGAATTATAATTGTTTACGAATGATCAATAGTCAATTTCTTTGCCAAAATTTGTTAAAACTAATGGAGCTAAGTTTTTTATCTGCTGAAATCCTTATTTAGCTTACAAAAAAAGATTAAAACGGTAGAATAATAATAAGGATCAATCTCAAACCTTGGGGTGGAAAATAAAAATGATAACT
>NZ_RJTU01000024.1 GCF_003730015.1 Epilithonimonas hominis
CAAAATAATATACATTTTACTGAAATAAAAAATCCGCCTCAAATTTTGTTGTGAGACGGATTCTTTTATTTCTAAATTTGTACTATGAACTACAGTTCCGAACTCAAAAAATTCTTAACCAGCCAATATATCTATTCCGGAGCCAGGATTGCTCTGGCTATTGTGATTCCCAGTATTATTCTGGCACAGCTTGGCTTGCTGAAAGAGTTTTTCCTATTCCCACTCGGAACCAGTTTCGTGGGTTTGACCGATCAGCCCGGACCTTTTATCAGGAGAAGAAATACACTCCTTATTTCTGTGGTCACCTTTTTTCTAATTGCGCTTATTGCAAGCCTCGTAAAAGATTTTCCGGTGGCTGTATATTTGGAAATTATCATTTTCGGGTTTTTCTTTTCTATGATCGGTGTCTATGGTCTCAGGCTCGCGGTATTCGGTTCCATTGCATTAGTCGTTCTGAGTATTTTTATAGACGGACATCTCACCGGAAATGATATCTTCAAAAGTTCATTTATATTTTTCCTCGGTTGTCTGTGGTTTTTTGTGGTATTTATGATTGTCACTAGGCTACAGCCTTACAAGCTGGCAAGTCAGGTTGTTGGTGAGAATTATCTGGAACTAGCGGATTATCTCAGGATCAAAGCAAAATATTATTCTAAAAATCCTGATTATGATGCTTTGCTTAATCAGCTTATTTCTCAGCAAATCAAAATAAAAAATCATCAGGAAGACACCAGGGAAATTGTTTTTAAAACAAGGCAGATCGTCAATGAATCTACAACACAAAGCAGGATTCTGATGCTAATGTTTCTTAACTCTATTGATCTATATGATAAGCTTCTGACTTCTGAGAATGATTATAAAAGGATGAATCTTGTCTTCGGTGATTCCGCATTACTTCAGAAAATCTATTATTTTCTACTTCTTATGGCAGATGAGATTACCAATTTGGGCATTTCTCTTCAGAGCGGTTCGGAATTCAGGCAGATTACTAATTTTGACGCAGAGCTAAAGAACATTTACGATGAATTTTTTGATTACCGAGCTCAGAAATTTTCCCCGGATACATTAGAAGACTTTATGATGATGCGCCAGATCCTGATGAGGATTACCGAAATCACCGATGAAGTCAAAACAATCTTTAAAGTTAATTCTCAGGATCAGAAACTCGCCAAGAGTCTTTCCACAGGATTGGACTATTCCAAATTTCTCCCAAAAGAAGAAAAGCTGAACCGAAAAGTGTTCCTTTCCAATTTTTCTTTAGACTCCAGTCACTTTCGTCATGCAGTGAGAGTGACGGTTGCCTTGCTTCTTGGCTACATTGTATCGCGCTTTTCAATCCTCGGAATAGGTCATTCTTACTGGATACTTATTACCATTATTGCCATTCTGAAACCAGCTTACGCCACTACGAAACACAGAAATCTTCTCCGGCTCTACGGTACTGCAGCCGGCGCAGTAATAGCTTACATTCTATTATATTTTATCCAGGAACCAACGGCCTTGCTAGTAATCCTACTCTTAAGTATGATTTTATGTTTCAGTCTGTTGAAATCCAGTTATTCCTGGGCCGTTTTATTTATGACGATTTATATATTTCTGTCATTCAACTTTCTGAATCCGGGAAATGTTAATCTGATTTTCAAAGACAGGCTTCTTGATACCATCATTGGCGGTGCAGTAACTTTTCTGGTGGCTTATTTCATCCTGCCGGTTTGGGAACACACACAGAATCTGACACTGATGAAAAAATCCTCCAAAAGCAACCTGGATTATTTCCGGTTAGTGATGGATCATTTCATTAAAAAAGAAAATGTGGATGACCAAGATTTCCGTCTGAAAAGGAAGAATGCCATTATAGATCTGGCAAACCTATCCGACAATTTTCAGAGAATGATTTCTGACCCCAAAAATCAGCAAAGAAAGCTAGAAACCGTTCACCAGTTTGTGACCACAACACATTTGATTACAGCTTACACAGCATCGCTTTCCCAATACGCCAAATCTGGTCATGAGTTTCCTGAAATCGATTTTCAAAATTGGAAAATCAAAATCTCCGCAGAATTATTACGAACATCATCCCTACTCTATCAACAAGATCTGGATGAAAAAATACGTTCCGAAAGTCACATAAAACCAGAAGATCAAGTTTTTGATTTATTAGAAAAAAGAAAAGCCGAATTGGAAAATCAGGTGATTTCTGACGAACGAAAATTTGGCATCAGCCATTTGACAGAAATAAAAAACATCAAAGAATTACTAGAATTGATCTATGACGTTGCAAAAGATCAGCGGAAAATTATTGAAGAATATTTGATTCATCAATCCACAACTGCGAAACAATAGTTATCAAAGAAATTGATTTTGGCGGTGTAAAAATCTTCATTCTCCAAATCATAAACTCTGCTTTTCACCGTAAATTCTTTCTGCAATTCAAAAGGCAAAACATCGTAATGCTTTTTCAAAGACCAATGTTTGCTGTGATGAATTTTGTAAAGCGCTTCTTTCACACACCAGATTGCCGTTAAAAAATCAACTTCCTCAGAATTATCAATATAAGCATCTTCGTGAAGAATAAACTTATGCCGAATTTTTTTGATTTTTTCTTTACGTTTTTCCAGGTCTATTCCCACTCGCTTTTTAGAAATGGTTAAAGCCGCTAAAGGATAAGAATGACTAATAGAAATATGATGATCCTGCGGAAAAAGATAAGGTTCACCATTTTCTCGATATAAAATTTTGTGATCCGGAAGAATCGTTTTCAGCATTTTTCTTACCATCAAAACCTCAGCAATTTTGTTCGGATGATAGCCAAGAATTTTAGCTTGATTTTCTGGTTCCAGTAAAAGATCAGAATCCAATTCTTCATTTTCATCAAATTCCCAAATCAGAATTTTAGTAACATCATCAGAAAGATCTTTATAGAGTGGCATCTATTATTTTTTTTGAATGCTTAAAATTAATAAAAAAAGACGACTTCAAAAATCACAAATCTGAATCGCATACCTTAAAAATGCCTTAAAAAATACTCATTAAACCTGTTGTGCATTTAGCACAAATTAATTTTTAACTTATTCAAACTTCTCTTGAAGACGAAAAAATTTAG
>NZ_RJTU01000023.1 GCF_003730015.1 Epilithonimonas hominis
CATAATATCAAGTAGTCATAAAAATTAATATTGAAAACAACCTTTATTACACAGCACCTTCTGAGTTTATAGCTCTTTATAAAAGAACCATTGAACAAAAAAATCCAGTTCTTAAAGGGAAATTATTGGGAATTAATCCACAATTTAAGGAGGAAGATATTTTTACATATCCAATACATCCAGATTTGAATCCTATTATTTTGTTTCTATCAAAAGATTATTGCTTATATACTGACAAATGGCGATTATATTTAAATAATACTCCCATTGCTGAAAATATGAGAGTTATAAATGCTATTAGGTATAATGAAAATGAAATAGTTTTATTGGGAGAATCATCTACCGGTAATTTAGGCACCTTCGGATTTTTTATTTTAGATTTAAAAAAACAGCAGGTCCGTGAAGTTTATAGCTTACACACAGACAAGATTTCTAATTTTCCAAAGCATTTTCTTCAATACGAGGGTAATTTCAAAATACTAAACTCCAAGGTTGTTTACATAAATAAAAAATCCTCCAATGGTTGGATAATTGACAACGAGAAAATTTTGGAGTTTCATACCAAAGACAATACGCCATTGCCTTCAGTTATCAAATATAATGAAAATTATTTTTATGAAAGGGGAAAAACGTTTAATGCTAATGCGAATTTTTATTTAACGAAAAATTTCATCTGTGTTTTCTCAAGTAGGATAAAAAACAAAAATGAAATCGTTATTGATTTCTATAATTACCAAGGAAAGTATTTAAATAGCAAAAAGGTCGAAATTAAAGATCAAGAAGCACAAAATATAATAAATGTGTTTAATTCTAATGAAAAGGTCTGCATAGCTTTTATCAATAAATTAGTACTAATCGAGCAAAATGACTCTTAAGAAAATTATAACAATTTTTTAAGGCATTTTTTAGGATCCGCCCTCTTGTAACTCCTTTTTCCTTTGCCTAATAAAATCTATAGGACGGATCCCATTGATCTCTAAAAATAGATCCGAAAAATTTTGCCTGGAAGAAATTCCACATTCATCTGCTAATCCCTGTACAGAGTACCCCAAAACTTTAGGATCATTATACATACGCTCGGTAATGTAATTAATTCTTAATGTTGATAGGTATTTATTGAAATTCATTCCTTTCACATCATTAATGTATTGGGAGAGATATGTTGTATTAGTTTTAAAATTTTCCGCCAGTTGAGGAAGGGTTATTCCTTTTTCTTTAAAACTTTTTGAATCTTCAAATTCTTTTAGCTTTTCAGCCAAATCAGTGAAAACATCTTTGCTAATTACGGCTTTACTTTGTTGCGGAATATTTTCGTAAGAAACTGCTGTTGTAGGTTGGTGAGTTTGTAATCTCTCTTCTAATTCGGAATATTTTTTTCTGATGAGTTTTTCTTTTTGATAAAGCTTCCATGCTATAAAAATTAATCCAATTATAGCGAGAATTAATAATAATATTGCACCTAAACTCCAATAATTTTGCTTTTCTAATTTACCCTTCGCATCCTCTAAAATTTGAGTATCGTAATCTTTATGAATTTTTGCAGAGAGATAAGGGAAGTCCTTGGCTAAAATGCTGTCTGCTTTCAGCAAATTCTTGGTGTAGTGGAGTTCTTGTTTATCATTCTTTTTCTCTTTCCAATATTTGATGAGCAGTTCATAATTTTCGCGTAGTTCCGGAACAATAAATTTGTGTTTTTGGAAAATAGAATCAACCTTCTCAAACTGCTGTATCGCCTGTTCTTGTTTTCCCAATCCTAAATAACTTTTCCCAATATAAAAATCTGCAACTGATGCCCAGGAAAAATCATTGTTTTTTTTAAGCACTGGTAACGCGCTGGTAAGACTTTGAATTGCATCATCATAATTTTTTTGATGATACTCGAATATCCCTTTGCATTTTGTAAAATAGGCTTGTTCTAAAGGAAATTCTTTACTTTTATTTGTGAAATTTAGTCCCACTTCTACTAATGAATCCGCCTTTTTGTAATTTCCCAAATTCCTGTAGCAGATGGTGGCTTGGTGTAAACTGTTGAGGTAGCCTTTGCTATTATTAAAAATGGTGTTAGGATGTAAATCTCCCTTTGTTTTAGGCTCAAAATATTGAATACAATCCTCAAAATGCTTCCGTGCTTCAATATAATAACCTAGGTAACTTTTTACCACACCCATGTGATAGATTACTTTGTATTTTTGGTACTCGTCAGTTCCTTTTTTAGAATATTCATACGCTTTCACATATTCATCGAGAGCGGGTTCGTAGCGTTTTAGATTGAAGTAATAAATGGTTCCCTTGCCTAAATAAGAGCGACTGATAAGATCATTATCATTAGTTTTTAACGAAGCACTGATACAACTGTCAGCAAATTTAAGTTTGTCATTAGGATTTGGCGAGAAATAAAAAGCATCTTCATACCCTTGTGTTAAAGCTTTATAATTCTTATCGGTTTTCGCTTTATTTATATAGACTTTTACAAATGGCAAGGCGTCTTGATCATTATGTTCATAACTCTCATACTTTTTTCTTAAATCCTCATAAGTGTTTTGAGCTTTCATTTTGAAGCAAAATGAAAGGAATAAAATAAGAATTGATATAAAATGATGTTTATTGATGAGCATTTTAAAGAAGAATATTAATCTTCATTGCCAAAAATAAACAAATTTGAATAAAAAGTAGAACAAATTATTAAAATACAGTTTTTTTTCAAATCGCTGTATTTCAGAACTTTAAAAATTATCTCTGTCCTAATTTATAAATAATGACGTCTTAAATTTTGAAATTTATAGAAGAGGACTGCATTTACTTGCAAAAATTTTCAACACCAAATAATTTTAGCCACAGAATTCTGAGGAAAATTTTTCCCGGCCGGGATAAACTTAAAAAAATTAATTATGAAAAAGTTTATCTCATTGGTAGCATTGGCTACATCATTAATTTCAGCAGTAAGTTGTAGAGAAGCAGAACAGATTACAGATCTTAAAGAAAGCCAGAGTTTTAATTTATCTGCAAAAGTAGCACAAGATTCTGTAGTGATTAATTCATCAACAAATACACCTGCAGAAAATACACCGAAAGACCCTCCGGTAAAAGATGGTCATGATTGGTAATTGCTAAATACCAAAATATTATTAAAATAAATTTATATACAATGAAAAAGTTCGCATTATTTTTCTTGCTGTTTATCCTAATTGTTAATGCACAGACTAACCGATTTTTTTATGAATTGCAATCAAGGAAGGATTCAACACAAGAATACAAGAAAAATTATATGGTTTTAGATGTTAACCCAAAATCAATAAAGTTTTATGATAAGGATCTTTTGGATTACGATTCCATTAACAAAAGTAAAGAGGGAGTGGCAGAATATAGAACAAATACCAAAACTGACCAGCTAATTATTAGAAAACCAAACAGTTTTAAAAATGACTGGTATAGAGATTTTAAAGAGTATTTTGTTATTCATACAAATGATGAAATGAAATGGAAACTATATCCTGATTCAAAGAATTATAATGGCTATAAACTCCAAAAAGCGACTACAAATTTTGGTGGAAGAAAATGGACAGCTTGGTTTTGCAAAGATATTAACATTTCAGAAGGGCCATATAAATTTAGGGGATTGCCAGGATTAATTTTTCTTCTAAATGATTCAGAAAATAATTTCATTTACAAATTAGTTAAAAACACAAAATTGAAAGATACCTATGATACGAAACAATTTTTGGAAAATCACTATGACCAAAAACCGTTGGTTGTCACTAATGAATTTTATAACAAATATTTAATTGATTTTTATGAGAACCCTACAAGGTTAATGGGTGAAAATATTAAGAGTGGAGGAAATGCTTCACTTAATGGAAAGCCAATTCAATCAATTGAAGAATTAAATAAAATGAAAAGGACGTTACAAAATGTTATTAGAGATCGCTATTTATACATTGAAAAAGATAAAGAGCCACATTTCGAGAAGTAATACAAATTTTGAGTTTAACTCATTCAAAATTTAGTTTTAAAAAATAAGAGGAATTTTCAAAGGCCACGAAAAATCTGTCTTACGTGTAATTCGTTTAATATTCATTAATCAAAAATCATTTACAATGTTAAAAAAAAGATTAAAGAAAATCGCTAAGAAAAGCGACAACAAGAAAGAGATTGAGATCATAAAAGATGGAAATCTTTCTTCCGTAAAAGGAGGTATGGCAGAAGCACAAGTGTGTAGTTTACTGTACGACTGCAGTTTCAATTTTTCTGATTGTCCTCATCTACACAGTTGCGGGGCAAATTTTGCTTAAACCAATTGCAGGCAAAATTTTCATTTTGCCTGTTTTTTTAAATTATTATTATGAAATTATCAAAATACCACTTAACAACAGATTTATTGGATGATTATGATTTTCCAAATAAACAAATTCTTTTCTCTACACGCACTGGAACATCATTAATGATTGATTCAGAAATTTATCAAAATTTAAAGACCGATAATTTCAACGCAATCAAAAATGACATGGTTGATCTACTTAAAAAGAATTTAATAATAGTAGATTCTGAGGAAGATGAGTTCTTAATTGTGACTTCAGAAAATGATAAATCTAGAGAAGAGGTAGATGTATTGTCATTCACCATCCAACCTTCTGCAAATTGCCAGTTAGGATGCTATTATTGTGCACAAAATCATTCAAAAGATTATGCATCAGACGATATTATTGAGAAATATGTGAAGAGAATCTTACATTTTTTAGATTCAGGTAAAACTTATCGTGGACTCAATATTATTTGGTATGGTGGAGAACCTTTAACAGGATTAAGTTCAATCAAAAAAACTACCAAAAAGTTACTTGAAATATGTAATGAGAGAGGTCTTCATTATAACGCATCAATGGTAACTAATGGCTTAAGTTTGAAAAAAGACATTTTCCAAGATTTAGTGACAAATTATAAAATTCGAGATTTTCAAATAACATTAGATGGCTTAGCAGAATCGCATGATCAACGAAGATATACTAAAAGTGGTGAATCAACCTTTGATATTATTTTCAAGAATATTATCGACTGTACTAGAACTCAAGCTTATCAAAATAAACAAGGCGGTATTTCGATAAGAATAAATATTGATAAAACTAACCATCAGTTTGTTAATCCACTACTGGAATATCTTGTTGAAAAAGAAATCAACAATTATGTTGCTGTAAGCTTTGCCCCTATTGTAGACTGGGGTGGTAATGATGCAGGTAAAGATTCATTAACCAATGAACAATTTGCCGAGAAAGAAATCGAGTGGTTACTGTACTGCTTTGATAATAAAATAAAATTATCTAATCTTCTACCAACAAGAAAATATTATGCATGTATGGTGGAAAGAAATGATTCAGAGGTATTTGATGCTTTTGGCAATATATATACTTGTTGGGAATTTCCGTATACAGATACATACGGACAAGATAAACATAAGATAGGGAATCTCAACAATGACTATGATACATATGACGAAAATGCCACATTAAGAAATTGGTCGGATGAAATAAAAGCAGGAAAAACATGGTGTAAAACATGTTCACATTTGCCTGTTTGTGCTGGTTCTTGCCCTAAGTCATGGTACGAAGGTAAACCTGCATGCCCCGAATTTAAATTTAACTATAAAGAAAAACTAATTTTAGATTACTATATCAGAAAAGAAAAAGAAATTCTTGCTGATGCTTAAGTTTTTTTCTCAATATGATTTAATGGATTGTGGACCAGCTTGTCTTGCTATGGTTGCATCTTATTATGGCAAAAATTATGGATTGAGATATCTTCGGGAAAGATGCTTCTTAACAAGGGATGGAGTTTCGCTATTAGGAATAATTGAAGCATCAAAAAAAATAGGATTTAGTGTTGTTCCTGGGAAACTTCAAGTCAATGATATTGATTCAAAGGATCTACCCTGTATACTACATTGGAATAAAAATCATTTCGTAGTCCTTCACAAAATTTCTAGAAATTTTCTTACAAAAAAACTGACATATAAAATTGCAGATCCAGGACATGGCTTTGTTTCCCTAGACAATGAAAAATTTAAAAAATCTTGGCTTTCTGATGGTAAAAAAGGTATTGCACTTTTTTTAGAACCAACAGATGAATTTTATAAACAAACTCCACCAACAGAAGAAAAAATATCTGCAAAATATTTGTTAAAATATCTTCGCCCACACCAATCGCAGATGGGCTGGATGCTTTTTCTGCTTACTTTAGGAACACTCTCGACATTAGTTTTTCCTATTCTTACCCAAAAATTAATAGATGAGGGTGTAAGCAAGAAAAACCTGTCAGTAATTACATTGATTTTATTGGCTCAGCTCGCATTCTTCTTTGGAAATATTGTAATTAATATTTTTCGGAACTGGATTATGCTTGTCGTTGGTACAAAAATTAATATTCAAATTATCTCAGACTTTCTTAAAAAGCTTTTGAAACTTCCCATTAAATTTTTTGATACTAAATTGATGGGTGACTTTAATCAACGCATCCAAGACCATGAAAGGATAGAAAGTTTTCTCACTTCACAAAGTTTATTAACGCTCTTTTCAATTATAACTTTTACTGCTTTTTTTGGAGTGCTTTGGTATTACGATTTTAGAATTTTAGCAGTTTATATGATATTAACCATAATATCAGTTTTATGGTCTTTATACTGGATGAGAAAAAGAAAAATTCTAGATTATTTCAGATTCCAGCAAAGAAGCGAAAACCAAGAGTCTATTTACGAGATTATCAATGGTGTCTCTGAAATGAAGCTCAACCAATTTGAAGATTTTAAACGTAAAGAATGGGAAAATATCCAGCAAAAACTTTTTAAAATCAATATTCGCATTCTTAAGTTAGATCAAGTTCAACTTTCAGGATTTGAATTTATAAATCAGCTTAAAAACATTCTCGTAACTTTTCTCTCGGCTTATTTCGTAATAAAAGGACATATGACTCTAGGAGCACTTCTAAGTGTGTCCTACATTATTGGCCAAATGAATTCTCCAGTGAGCCAACTCATCAATTTTTTCCGATCATTACAAGATGCAAAATTGAGTTTAGCAAGGCTAAACGAAGTGCAAAACAACCCTGAAGAAGAGCTGGAAAACCAAGTGCCGTTACTTAGCAAAAAATATACAGAACAAAATGGCATAGAAAAAGGAATTTATTTCAAAAACGTTTCATTTCAATATGAAGGACCACAATCTCCGTATGTTCTAAAAGAGATCAATTTGTTTATTCCGGACGGAAAAATTACTGCTATAGTAGGAGCTAGTGGAAGCGGTAAAACAACTTTGATGAAAATGCTCTTGAAATTCTATGAACCGGTAAAGGGTGAAATAAAATTTAATCATCTCAATATAAATGAAGTTTCGCCAAAAGATCTTAGAAAAAATTGCGGTGTAGTAATGCAAGATGGTTTTATTTTTTCTGATACAATCGAGCGAAATATTGCCACAAGTGATGAAAATATTGATTATGAAAAGCTGAATAAAGCTTTAGAAACAGCAAATATCAAGTCTTTTGTGGAAGGACTTCCTCTAGGACTTAACACGAAAATTGGTGCTTCCGGAAACGGTATTTCTGGTGGACAGAAGCAAAGAATACTTATTGCAAGAGCGGTCTACAAAAACCCACACTTTATATTATTTGACGAGGCTACTTCTGCTTTGGATGCAGAAAATGAGAAAATCATTCACGACAATCTACAATCTTTCTTTAAAGGGAAAACGGTTATTATCGTTGCACACAGACTTTCGACTGTAAAAAATGCAGATCAAATTATTGTTCTTAAGAATGGAGAGATTGTAGAACATGGAAATCACCAGGAATTGGTAAGCAAAAAGGCAGATTATTTTAATCTGGTTAAAAATCAATTGGAATTGGGAAATTAAAATATTTTTGTTGAAAATAAAACTAATATGAAAATCGATATTCATGTTCATACTCGTAAAATAAAAACAGGCGACGCTCTTTCAAGAAATATTGAAGCGGAAAAATTCATTGAAACAATGAAGAATACCGAGGTAAAGATTATGGCAATTACAAACCATAACCATTTTGATATAACACAATATGAAGTGTTCAGGGAGGGAGTCAAAGATCATTGCCAATTATGGCCAGGTGTTGAGCTCGATGTTTTTGAGAATGATAAAAGGGGTCATCTTATTGTAATTTGCAATCCTATAAACCACGAGGAATTTGATAAAAGAGTTAAAGCGTTGATTGGCGAAAAAAACGTAGATACTTTTACGTGTTCAATAAAGGAAATGGTAGAGTCATTTGATGATTTAGATTGCATTTATGTAGCTCATTATTTTGCTAAAAAACCAAATATTGGAGACGAAGAACTAGAACTTTTGGGAAATCAAATCTCAAATAAAAAGAGAATTATAAAAGAAGCGACAAACTCTATTTCTGCGGGTATCTATATTAGTCACGGTCATAATTCTATTTACGGTTCTGATGTTCATGATTGGGATAACTACATTAAAGAAAGTGAAAATTTACCAGAACTTAGGCTCCCGGTCGAAAGTTTTGAACAATTTTCTTTATTACTTGAAAAAGATGAAGCAACAATAAATACACTTCTTAATAGTAAAACAAAAGAAAATGTAGAACTTGTTCCTTTTACAGTAGCAGATAAGATATGTTTAGAAATTTTCAATGATATTAATATTTTAAATGAATCCTCGATATATTACCTAAATTTTGTAACTTAGTATCAAATAGTTATCATGAAC
>NZ_RJTU01000089.1 GCF_003730015.1 Epilithonimonas hominis
ATCATTGTTGTCCGATAAAACAAGAAGCCAATTTAATGGCTTCTTGAAAACATCGTAAATTTGTGTTTGCGACATAAAAAATACGATGAGTAAAAATAGTCATTTTTCGACAAAATCCGTTTTCGGACAGCTGATTTCACTAATTGATGAATCCATCATCCGAAAAGAAGTAAAAAAGTGTGATTCTGACCGGTATACAAAGCGATTTAAAACCAAAGATCATCTGATAAGTATGCTTTTCTGTTCGTTTTCAAAGTGTACCTCACTACGTGAAATATCGGGGGCAATGCTTGGTCTGTCGGGAAAAACAGCCGGTTTTCAGTTAAGCCATATTCCCAAAAGAAGCACTTTGTCGGATGCCAACAGGAAAAGAGACGTTTTGGTTTTTGAAAATATCTACCACGGGCTACTCAGGCAGTACGGCAGGTTTTTATCGGACAGCCGGATAGAGCATGTGATTAAAAAGCAGGTAAAAATCTTTGACAGCACCACTATCAGCCTATTTAAGGATATTCTGGAAGGTGTTGGCAGAAACCCGAAAACGGGCAAAAAGAAAGGCGGTATCAAGGTCCATACAGTGATAAATGCGGATGAAACCGTTCCGGGTCTGGTTTGGTTTAGCGAAGCGAAAAAGCACGACCACGAGTTTTTAGACAAACTGAAATGCGATAAAAACACGGTTTATGTTTTCGATAAAGGATACAATGATTACAAGGCTTTTGAGCATTTTACCGAGCAAGAAACAGGCTTTGTAACCCGGATAAAAGACAATGCTTCTTACATCAATATTGAAGCATTAGACCTCGGGGAACATATCCACAGCGGTATTTTGAAGGATGAAATAATTGAAATTGAAGTAAAAAAAGACAAGAAGACCTCTACATTAAGACTGCGAAAAGTGGTTTTTTATGACCGTGCGGGCAAAAGGGAGTTTGAGTTCCTGACCAATCTGTTTGATATGAGAGCCGATTTGATTGCCGCACTTTACAAAATCCGATGGCAGATAGAGCTGTTGTTCAAACAATTGAAACAGAATTTTCCTTTGAAATATTTTTTGGGAGACAACGAAAACGCCATCAAAATACAGATTTACTGTGTGTTAATGGTCAATCTTCTGCTGGCGGTCATCAAAAAGAGGTTGAAGAGGCATTGGGCATTTTCCAATCTGGTTAGTTTTTGCAAAATCCATCTGTTCAACAATATCAACCTGATGAAATTTCTGGAAAACCCTGAAAAAGACTGGATTATTGACCGGGATGATGGCAAACAATTGTCCTTTAATTGGTAGCTTGTTTTTGGAAATCAGTAAAAATGAAAAATTAATAAACTGATATACAATAAGATATAAAATATATAATCTATAACTTAATGTTTATCGGACGAGGATGAT
>NZ_RJTU01000003.1 GCF_003730015.1 Epilithonimonas hominis
AAATCAATGCATTACTAGCTGCAACCGCTTGGAACATGAAGAAAATGATGGAACTACTGAAACACAAAATTATTTTCTTATTTTATAAGATACAAATTATGCTGTTTTCTAATCCTGTTTTTAAAAATAAATTAAATAGTGGGTTTTGTTAAGGAACGACTAATTAACAATTAAAATAAAAAAACAAATAAAAAAATTAATTTTTGCCATTGCGTTAGGTGGAATGACTTTTGTAAGTGCTTCAACAGGTGAAGTTCTCAAAAGCGTTGTAACTACACCTAAAAACATTGAAACTAAAAATGCTGAAAAACAAGAAACAAAAGCTTTAGCTTCTTGGGATTGTGTTAGGGTTTCTTATGATTGTGGAACTACGGGATGGGCTTGTGGAGCTTCTACTTTTGAAATTATTATGAATGCTTGGAATGCCTATGACATTGCTTGTGCCGATTAAAAAAAATTAGCTTTAAAAGCATTACTTTATGGTAATGCTTTTTCTTTTTATCACTTATTATGAAAAATCATACAATATTAATATTTTTCTTTTTCCTTTCAATTATAGTTTGTGGACAGAATTCTATTAACAAAAATTATCAAATAGAATATAGATTAGAATATTTATCTGATTCTACAGATGTTAATAATAGCAAAAAAGAAGATTTCACTCTGTTCATTGACAATAACAAATCTTATTTTACAAGCAATATTTTTTTAAAAAGAGACTCTATTATAAATAGTTTGAAAATAAATAACAATTTAGAATTGAATTTTTCAAAAATGCCAAATACTCGTTTTAAATATGTGATTGTAAAAGAAAATAATACAATTAATTATTATGAAAGTCTTCTAAAATATAAATTTAATTACAACGAAGAATCCGCTTTTAACTGGCAATTATTAAATGAAAAAACGAAAATTGATAATTTTATATGTCAAAAAGCAGTAGCAAATTATGGAGGAAGAACGTGGATTGCTTGGTATACTACCGAAATCCCTATTTATGATGGTCCGTATAAATTCAACAATCTTCCAGGGCTAATCGTGAAAATTTCCGACACTAATAATAACTATTCTTTTAATTTAATTAGCATAAGAAAGGATGTAATAATAGACAATACTGTATTTAAAGAAAATTATTTTAATCAACATAAAAAAATAACAAAAGAAGAATATTTTAAAGCGGTAAATAATATTAATGAAAACATAATTAACGAAATGTCTGCGTCAGGATTTACAGTGGCACCGGAAAGCGTAGAAAAAGTCAAATCAAATATTAGAAGGAGAAATAACCCTATTGAACTTAAATAAATAAAACCACTGCAGACAATAGCTAAGTTTTCGTTGCGTGCGTAGCACGAACAATGAAAACCCTGTTGAACGGAAGCTTTGGGAGCTTTTTTACATGTTTTTTCAACACTATGGATTTATCGTAAAATTTTTAGAAAATATTTCAAGAGAACAGGGCGTTCTCTTTTTTTTAGGCATTCGTTTTTGGCGAACTTTGTCGGTTTTATCGTGTTTTCCTTCATGTCGGGGCATAATTTCCCTTACCCAAAAATCTATTTTTTAGGCGTTGGCTGGCTTTGGCTCATTTCCAAAAACCATTGTGGCGGACCTCGAAGATCGAACGTGGCAATCGTTACCAAATTTCCTACTTTACAACAACTACATTTCGGCTGAAAAACTTTAGAAAGGGGCTTTTCTTTGGTTTGAATACCTAATTTTTGTTGCAAAATTTTGAGTTTTTCACGCTTCCAGGTAGAGCTCAACAAACCATAATGACGGATTTTCACAAATCTTTTCGGCAAAATATGCATCGCAAAACGGCGGATAAACTCCTCGTGGCTCAAAACCATCTGCTTTTTGATGCCTTTTTGGCGGTAATCTTTGTAAGAAAAAGTGACCGTCTCCGCATCAATTTTTCTGATTCTCTGGTTGCTGACTGCGATTTTGTGGGAATAACGACCCAAATATTCCACCACCGATTTTGGGCTTCCAAAAGGCTTTTTGGCGTAAACTACCCAAGGTTTTTCCCACAGACTTTGCCTGATTTTTTCGTATTCATTTTCTTGATTTTCATTGAATTTATCCTTTAAATTAGCTTTCAGTTTCTCACAAAATTTAGCCCTGAAAACTTTGCTCAAAGCCTTTACAGAAAACAAAAATTTACCGTCACTTCTGATGTTTTTCCAAGCTCCGCTTTCATCCACACCACCGCCCGGAACAATGCA
>NZ_RJTU01000041.1 GCF_003730015.1 Epilithonimonas hominis
GTTTATCGGACGAGGATGATTTAAAATAATTAAATTTGCGGAACAAAGCAATTCGCTAAAATTCAAACTATGACTCAAGAATTTTTGGGAAATTCCCAATTCCAGATATCCAATCAACTCGTTTCCGCAAGCTGTCCTTCCAATATCGCACTCATCAAATATTGGGGGAAATACGAAAATCAAATTCCAGCCAATCCAAGTATAAGCTATACTTTGAACCATTGCAGAACCAATACGACAATGGAGTTTTTTGTCGGAGAAGATTTTTCTGTTCAGACTTTTTTATCAGGAAATGAAGAAAAAAAATTCGCTGAGAAAATTGAAAAATATTTCAAAAATATTGAGCCATATCTGCCTTGGATTCTGAAAGGAAAATATATCATCAAAACCGAAAACACATTTCCTCACAGTTCAGGAATTGCAAGTTCAGCTTCTGGTTTTGGAGCGATTGCAAAATGTCTGATGAACTTAGATGAAATTTTCGCAGAAAAGAATCAAGAAGGCTTCGAGAGCCTCAACCTGACAAAAGAGAAAAAAGCTAGTTTTTTAGCAAGATTGGGAAGTGGAAGTGCTTGTAGAAGTCTTTACGAAGGTTTGGTAGTTTGGGGAAAAACCGAAGAAGTAGAAGGAAGTTCGGATTTGTTTGCTGTTCCTTATAATAATGACGAGATTCATCCGATTTTCAAAAACTTCAACGATTGGGTTTTATTGATTCACGAGGGGCAGAAATCGGTTTCTTCAACGGTTGGTCACGGATTGATGAATACCAATCCTTATGCAGAAAGACGTTTCCAAGAAGCTCACGAGAATTTCACCAAACTGAAGACGATTCTTTCATCAGGCGATATGGAAGGTTTCATCAAATTGGTCGAGCACGAGGCTTTGACACTTCACGCAATGATGATGATGAGCGACCCCGCATTTATTCTGATGAAAACGGGAACTCTGGAAGTTATTAATAAGATTTGGGATTTCAGAAGAATTACAGGATTATCATTATTTTTCACTTTAGACGCAGGTGCAAATGTTCATCTCCTTTTCCCGAATGATATCGACAACGACAGAATCACAGATTTCATCAAAACAGAACTGATTCCATTGACTCAGAAAGGTGGAGTAGTGAAAGATTTGATGAGGTTTTAAGAAGTCAGAAGCTAGGTGTTAGAAGTCAGAAGTTAAAATCAATATTATTAATTATGAAAAAAATCACAATATTATTTCTACTAATCGTTGCTTTCATTGGAAATGCACAAACCGTGACAGAACCGAAAAACAATCCTGAAAAATGGTCGCAACCTTATGAACCGTTCAGGATTGTTGGGAATTTGTATTATGTCGGGACTTATGATTTGGCGTCTTATCTTATTGTAACAAACAAAGGAAATGTCCTTATTAATACAGGTTTAGCTGATTCTTATCCTCAAATCAAAGCTAATATAGAGAAGTTAGGATTCAAATATAAAGACATCAAAATTTTGACTTTGACTCAGGCACATTTTGACCATATGGGAGCAATGGCTGATATAAAAACTGATACTGGCGCAAAACTGTATGTTGACGAAGCTGAATTAGCAGAACTGAAATCCGGCGGAAAATCTGATTACGAATTAGGAAAATACGGTGTAACATTTAAACCGTTGACGCCAGACTTTCTTTTGAAAAATAATGACAAAATCAAATTAGGAAATACGACTTTGACTTTGCTTCATCATCCTGGTCACACAAAAGGTTCTTGTAGTTTTATCTTCGAAACAAAAGATAAAGACAGAACTTATAAAGTTCTCATCGCAAATATGCCGTCTATTATCATTGACCACAAATTTTCTGATGTTCATACTTATCCAACTATGCAAAAAGATTATGCTTACACTTTGGATGCGATGAAAAAACTGGATTTTGATGTTTGGGTTGCTTCGCACGCAAGCCAATTCGATTTGCACAAGAAACGTAAATCTGGAGACGTTTACAATCCTAAATTGTTTATGGATAAGGAAAACTACTTCAAACAACTGAAAGAATTGGAGGATGATTATTTAACTAAATTAAAACAAGAAAATTGATTTGAAATCAAAATTCAAAATTCCAATGCTCATTACAGGATTGTTTTGCTTTGCATTTATTCTGATATTCTATTATAAGATGACAGAATTGATAATTACTGATTTTAAAGGGTTTGTCGATACTTATATGTCAGAAAACATCTATGGTAAAATGTTGATGCCTTTTGGACTTTTAGGTTTTGTGTGGAGCCCTATTTATCTTCTTAAATATTTTAAAACAATCCGGATTTATCCTTCTAATATTGAGGTTAATTATTTCTTTCCAATCTTCAATCATAATCTTCAATTAAAGGATTTTGATTATTATATTTTAGTTGATGAGATGACTAGAAATGTTCCGATAGAAGCAATTTGGTTTATTAAATATAGAAAAGTTAAATTCATTATTCCGGGACAACTTTATTCTAATTATGATGAAATAAGAAATGAAATTTCAAAATTTAATATTGAAAATAAAGGTAAAGTCAAACTTAATCCTTTCCAAGAAATAAAAGCTAAGTTAACCTGAGTTCGGGATAA
>NZ_RJTU01000046.1 GCF_003730015.1 Epilithonimonas hominis
GAGAGTAGGTCGCCGCCAGTTTTTTTTAAAAGCTCATCAATTTACTTTGATGAGCTTTTTTTTTGACCTTTTTTTAATTTATACAAATCGTATAAATGATTCTGATGGTTCTTCTTAATAATTGCAGATATCTTTTAATCTAAATTTTATGTAATTTGGTATTCTTAATTATAAGGATGAAAAATGTTAAAATAGAATTCAGAAAACCGATATATCCTATTGGTAAATCACTCGAAGACTATCTTGAAAAACATAACAGAACTACTCATATCCAAATCTGTTATGAAGATCTTTTGAGATTTTCTGGTTATACTTCGTTGCTTGATAAAGATGGAAAAGATACTTATTGGTTGGATGTTTTCTATCCTGAATTTGAATATTTGGAAATTGAAGCTAGTCTTAATAAGATATATACGCTTTTACATTCGGACGGTGATGAAGAGACCTTGCCTTTTTTAAAGGTTGATTCTATTCACTTCTGCAGTTTTGGAAATTCTAAACCATTTAGAATTAGGGTGAGGAATATTCTTAATGATAATTACACCAACTTTTATATCAAAAAAGCCGATGCTTCCAGAATTTATGGATTAGAGTTTGAAGACATCTTTTCGCCTAACAGAATCAATTTCCTTATTTTTAACGATACTTTGATAGAAGAACACATTCTTGGCATACCTGGTGATGTCTTTATCACAAGTTATTTATCACGATGTACTGAACTAGAAAAAGCTCAAATAGCCAAGGAATTTGTAAAATTTAATGAAAGATGTATGATAGGATTGCTAGGTGATATGCGTTCATATAATTATGTCGTCATTCCTATTCACGATTTTGACCAGGTTGTTTACAGAATTAGAGCAATCGATTTTGACCAGCAGAGTTATGAAGGTCAACTCAAAATATATATTCCTCAGTATTTTAAAGAAAATGCTAAAATGGTAGAACTAGTGAATGAAAAACTAAAACCTAATTCTGTAGAACAATATAGAAAGGAGGTTCGCTCTGCAATTGCTAAAAGAGTTCTGACAAGTAATCAGAGATATAAGGATTTGATAGAAATTATGAAAACGGATAACATTTCTTTACCGGAAAAAATATCAGAATTGGCTATTTCTCTTCAAAAACTAACTTACAATACCCATTTTAAAAAATGTAAAAATATGGGCGAGATTTTGGAGACCGGAATTAATTTTATCATAAAGAATTATCAACATTCCCAAATAAAAAAATAGAGAAGCGCTATAAGCCGGATTCTGTTAAAGCTTGTTATTTATCTACGATTGTCATTACTGAGAATCTTGAGCTGCTTACCCCTCATCAACGGACGAGCCGCCCTTAGCTGATGATATACTTAGCATTGCACCGCATAGAGTTTACCTGGTTTCACTACAGCCGAACTGTACTTGCTTTCTGTTGCACTTGTCCTATTTTCACAAATGACGGATGTTATCCGCTATGCTGCCCTACGGTGTCCGGACTTTCCTACCCAAAAATGAATTCGGATCAACAAGCCACGCTTCTCTGTTGCAAATTTACTAATAAAGGCTGAGCTTTTACGCTTATTAGCAAACTTCTTTACTAAAGACCAAATCCAGAATTGAAAGTAATGTTTGTAATCATCCCAATAAATCTTGGCGATGGATAAGCTTTCAAGACAGCGAATATTGAAAAATCGGAAAGATGCCCGAAAATGAATTGTTATTTTTGTATATTTCTTATCTTCGTTTCTGGAATGGAGCATAAACAAAAAGAGTTTTCTAAGCTTATAAAGGATAATCAGGGACTTATTATCAAGGTTTCCCGGCTTTATACACATTCATTTGAAGATCAAGAAGATCTTTTTCAGGAAATTGTGTTACAACTCTGGAAATCTTACGACTCATTCCAAGGTAACTCTAAAATATCTACATGGATGTACAGAGTGGCACTAAACACTGCAATCACATTATTTAGGAAGAAAACCAAACAACCTCCAACGGATGAACTTCAGGATTTTCATAGCAAGAATTTTTTGGAAGATTCTGATGAAAAACAGCAGCAGATTTCCCTGCTATATAAAGTTATAAAATTATTACCAGATGTGGAACGAGCCATTGTGATGATGTATCTGGACGATGAACCTTATAAAGAGATTGCTGACACACTGGGGATAACCGAAGTGAATGCCCGCGTGAAAATGAACAGATTAAAGAAAACATTAAAAGAATTAATGATAAAGCATGCCTAACTCAGAAGATTTTGATATTGATGCTCTAAAAAAAACTTGGAAAAACCAAGTGATCTCTGACGGATACAATCAGGATGAAATTGAGATGATGCTGAATAAAAAATCCAGAAATTATGTAAAATATATTCTTTGGATCAGTATTGCAGAATTTATTGTTTTCGGACTAATTAATTTTATTTCCGTTTTTTCCAATGACTTTCATACGGATTTTACAAACATCCTGAATAAATTGCAGATCAGAAATCAACCGGATGTAGAATTTTCACTAGATAAAATCTATAACAGTATGAAAATTCTGAGTCTTTTTATAACCGGTATTTTCGTGGTTGTATTTTATCTAAACTATAAGAAAATCGATGTGGAGTCTAATCTTAAAAAGTTTATTATACATATCATAAAATTCAAAAAAACGGTTAATCTCTTTATATTCAGTAATGTTTTGCTGCTGGTATTATTTATCGGTAGCTTGATTAGCCTGCTTACAATAACGATTAGAAGGCAAAATATTCATGTAGATAATCCTACCTTCTGGAGCCTGCTTATTGCGGTTAGCTTAAGTCTGCTAATCAGTGTTATGCTTATATTACTATATTACAAGCTAGCGTACGGAATTATTCTAAAAAGATTATCTAAAAATCTGAAACAACTTGAAAAAATTGATTTGGAAAAAGAAAATTGATATTTGATTTGGGCAGCTTTTCCGCGCTCCGTTCCCGCTATCCCAAAAAAAAGCCGATCCTTTTCCGAGGCCACTGAAAAACTAA
>NZ_RJTU01000036.1 GCF_003730015.1 Epilithonimonas hominis
TTAACCCGAACTCAGGTTAACTCAAAACTATTTACAGAATTAATATTTACTATATGATAAATAATAGAGGTTAATGTGTAAATCATTTGTCTTTCACCAGAGCTAATACTCTTCAGTATATCGACATTGTCCTTGGTCATAAAAGAAATATCAAAAGTTGGTGGTGGAAGATGATCCAAAAATTCTTCATTGATTATTGGTTGTATTTCTTTTAAATGACTTAAGCTTAATTTTTGATCAACATTCCTCCAAATTCTATCATACTCTTTATAATAATTTATAACCTGTTTCAATTTTAAAAGAATATGACTGTTGTTGCCAATAAATTTATTTAGAAAAAGATTTGTATTGATTATTAAATATTCGTAATTTTTGTCCTTACCCTGCTCTACTATACACTTTCTAAAAGAGTGATATTTTTCGCAAATGCTTACAATTTTGTAGAGAATATAAATGTCAAATCTATATTGTTCTGTGCCTAGTGAAATATGATAAATTTCAAATCTTTTTTTAAATTCTGTGAGTAAAGATTTTAAATTAAAATAAAATTTTGTTTTACCTGCTAGTTTAGTTGTAAAGATAAAACCTATTTGATCTTCAAGAACATTAAAAAAATTCTCGCTTCTTCGTTTTTCCGAACCGAATTTTGTGATTTTCTTTTCGGAATTTGTATTTAATATAGTAAAGGATCTTGAATCTTTAAGTTTTAATTTTATATGATCAACAATTAGGTTTTCCGTAATTGAAAGAAACTGGTTTTTAACCAGAATTGAAATTAACCGTTGATGTAAAAGATAATTTTCATTATTAATATCAATAATACCAGAATAGTTACCTGCCTCTCTTTTTGGATTAAGTACGACGGGAATTTGATAGGAATCGTTTTTATGAAATAATTTGTCAATCCACTGACCTGCTTCTGATGAATTGAATGAATGTATTGAATAATTTAAGATGCTTGTATAAAAGAATTCAGTCAAATCTATTTGAAGTCTTGATTTCAGTTCAATCAATTCTACAATACCTCTATTTATGTTGAGTATATAATACTTTTGATTAATCAAATAATAAATTTCACAACAAACTGTCTCACCAGATTTATTTAGAAATTGTAATTCTGCAGAAGAATTAAGTTCTTTTTCTTTAATTTTACGAGCTGCTAATTGGTTGATAGCAACTATAAACAGTTCAATTAATGCACTTTTACCACTCCCATTTTTTCCAACAATTGCTGAAATTGACACTTTCTCGTTGTCGAAAAAATTGTGAGGTAAATATTCAGTTTCATCAAAATTAATTGTTCTGACAGGTAAGTCAGATATTTTATCATCTATTCTTTCTTCATTAGCAGAATAGAATTTAGCCTCAGCGTAAAATTTGTAAATTTGATTAACTTGAAGATTCTTCAAAAATTTTCGGCTACAACCTTTCAATGGCCTTATAGCAAGTAGTTTAAAACTCATAAGCAAATATTTTTACTTTTTAAAAATTTTAAGACAGCATCCAACAATTTTTAATTAATTATCCTTGTTTAATATTGGGTTCAAGAATGTCTAATGCTTTATTTACTCATACACCGTTTTATATTTTCATAAAAGTAAGATTAAACTTGAACTTTACTTTCAAATAATTATATGAGTTCAGGTTTACAAAAACATATATAAAGTTGATTTTTATAATTTAAGAGTTTTATCTCATTCAATTATAAAAACCTATTAATTAGTAAAACCCATCATCCAAAACAGTTCCTTTCTACCCACCCTTTCTACCCACCCTAAGGTAAAATATAATTGATTCTCCAATAACCACCTCTATCGCTTCCTTCTCTTTCAATTAGTCCCAATTCTTTTAAAGCATCTATGTTGTTATCTATTGCTGAGGAACTTATACCAACTTTTTGTTCTAATTCTTTTTTAGTAACTCTATTGTCTTTATGAACTTCTTCAAGAATTTTAACTCTATTATCCGTTAGTTTTTCTACCCACCTATCTACCCACTTTTTGAAATCGAATGGTCTTCTAAGTGTAACAGTAAACATCCCATCCATTGCAAATTCGGGAGGAGTCAAATTTGCTTCCTCCATTAAATCATTCATTCTAATGATTCCTGAACCAATTTGCTCAACCATTCTTATTCTTTCAAATAAACCAAAAATAAGAGGATTTCTACTTAAACTTCTTTTACCAAATTCATTTCTTGGAATACCACTTACTAGACCTCCCGGATTGGAAATTTCAACTCTATCCGAAAACAGTTCAATAGTAATCCGAGCACCCTTTTCATAATAATCTCTGTGTGCTAATGCGTTTATGATAGCTTCTTTAAAAACAGTTTCAGGAATTTCCCACAGTTCATTTCTTGGTTTGGAACCCGCACCTTCTATATCGTATCGGACATCTAATTTTCCTTTTAGCCACTCCATACTTTGTAAAAACTGTTGATAAAGTGTGCCGGTCATTATTTTATCATCAATGATGAATCTTTTGTCGATGCCTTCGAACGCAACACATCTTACTACAGCCTTTTCAAAAAATATTTCGGGATCTTGAGCAAAAAATAAAACTGCTCCATTTTTCAAAAAAGAATCTTTAGTAAAGAGTTTCAAATTACTGAAAACCTGTTCATCATCAATTGCATTGTTCAATCCCGCCAATTCTCTGAACTGCCTAATATTTTCATTCGGAATATCCAGTTTAATGTCAATTGTTTTGCACGGAGCTTCATCAAAATAAATACGATCTGCCTGTTGAAAGAAATCTCTCATTTCTTCCACCGTCGTCAATTTTTGTGAATTTGGACCTTGTCGAACATAGATCGCACCTGAAAGAACATAAGGTTTGCTTTCTCCTGAAGGCACTTCAATGACAACAATTTCTTTTCCATCAATTTCAACAGTATAAATATCACAATGGAACGAAGGAGAAATTTCTCCGATGGAATTTTGCAGAGAAGAACGCTTAGAATTGTCAAAAGATATTCCTTTGATATTATTTTTATCGTCAACACCAATCAAAAGTGTACCACCTGCCGCATTAGCAAAAGCGCATATTTCTTCTGTTATTTCTTTAACCTTTGAAGGAAAATTTAACTTAAATTCCGCATTATATCCCTCACCTGAAGAAATGATGGATTTTAATTCAATTTCTGTCAGCATTTATTCTAGTTTTTGTTCTTGATTGTAATTTATGAAAATTATAAACTCTTTTTTCTTTGACTGTATTTGATAGTAATCTTTCACTACTCTTCATTCACATTTACAAAACATCCTTTAATCTCTAATTATGTGAGCACTATTTACTTTACTATCATCACACTTACACCATTTATACGTGTTTGCTATTACGCTGCAGCCAAAAATTTGATATTTCATGACTACATATAAAAAAAATATTTGTTTGGAGGATTCTCCAAATCTTTAGGAAAATATTGTATAATTTCTCCTACTTTTTTTGAAAATTGAATAGTTATTGGTAGCCCATCACAATAGCTACAATTATTAAAATTCATTTTTGTCAATGCTAGAATTTCTTGACAAATCTCAACAATCGGAGTTTCTCCAATATTTTCAACCGATAAAGGCATAGGCACGTAAGCTCCGGGATAAGTATCGTAGTAAGGTATAAATCCGTTCGAGTATAAAAATGCCTTGTCGTTACTAACCTTCAATAGTGTTCCGCGCAAAACAGGATAATCGCTATTTCGCAAAAGTCTTAATTGAGAATTTTTGATAGTAACTAAATCATATTCAATATCTTCACCCAAAGATTCTTTAATTCCATCGACGATACCATCAAGTTCATTATAATCCGGATTGACATACGCGTCCCAAAAATCAGATGTCTTATGAATGACAATTCGTTTTGGAGTATGTTTATTTAATAGTTTGTATTGATTTAAAACATTAATAATTAATTCTTTAGCATATGCATATTTCAAGTGCGGCGTTGCTACTTTAGTTTTTTCGCTTCTCCATTCAAACTGTTTGCCTGTAAAAACCAAACCTTTCCCATCCTTATTAAATGCTTGTGCGATACTCGATCTTAGATGATTTTTACCTTTTTCATTAATTTTATGAAAACTAATCCCTAAATAACAAGTATCTGCATCTATATCTCTAATCGTCCAAGGTGTGCAATTTGCGGTTTTGTAGTATTGAGCAACGCAAAAATTCCAAGCAATCATCGACAAATCCTGCAAACTTTTTTTGGTTCCATCAATCGTATTCTCTAAGATAATTTGAATAGGTATATTCTTTCCTGTCGCCAAAATATCTGCCTTAATCTTTCGTCTTAAATTGTGAAAAACATTTCCCAAAGTGAAGGTTCCAATTTTTTTAAAAACATCTTTACCTATAATAAGAATGATAATATCGGGTCTTCCTGTCGTATTTTCTATCAATTCAAGATAACAATTTGTATACAATTCAGAAATATCATTCAATTTTTCAATCTGCTTTTTCTCTGATTCAATTATCTCGGTAATTGCACTCGAATTTATAGTATAATCATCTCCATCATTTAGAAATTCACATTTAAAACATGATTCAGAGTTAAAGCCTGGAAAGTCAGGATTAGCTTTCTTATTAATTATTTCACCACTTTCAATGTCTTCTTCAAAACCGCTATCAAAATCTTCATCGTCGAAAAGTGACTCTATGTCTATAGTTTCATCGTCATCATCATTAGGATCATCGCCATTGGTAGTACTAACTTTTAAAGATTTTGGTTTATAATTTTTTGTTGATTCAATCGGATTGCTGAATTTATCTATCCAACTTTTATAGTCGCTAATCTGCTTTTTAGTTCCTATTACGGAATATTGAATTTGTGATTTATGCGATTTATTACTTATTGAATAAAAACCCATTGCTTCAATTCCCTTTTTTGGGTCTTCGCATAGAAAATCATTCGCAAATTCAATAAGTGGCTCTTGTAGATATTGTATTTCCATTAGTCAAATAACGATAATTGTTGTGTTTCCTCATCAAAAACCCGTTTCGGGTTCAGTTCTCTAATACCAAAGCTGACTTCAAAGAAATTCCTTTTAAATAAAATGTCAGAAAACCCATCTGTCGACCTCCAACTATTTCCACCTAGATAGCTTGTTAAGGAGGTGATATGATTATTGTATTGTGAATTTCTTTCGGAAACTTTAATCTGATTATTCAACCTAGTAATCCTTATCGGATTATCCAAAGGCGTCTTTCCATCTTGTGAGTAATGGTATTTTGGTTCGATTATTAAAACTAAAAAATTATTAAACCATTCATACTTTATTTGGAAACCATGATGTTTGTAAAAGAACGTATCGTAATAATTATGTTTACTAACAACGGTTCGGTGAATTCTCTTCCCTTTACTAAAATATGAGATTTGCTCATAATATTCTGCAGATTTATCCTCCGATTTAATTTTAATTTTTAAAGGTTCTTTATTTATTAATGCAAAGTAAAACCGATTGCGCTCTTTAAAAAAATTAATTCTTTTTCTATGAAAAAAACTCTTAAGATGAGAGTTCACAATTTCAGTTACTATATTCCTATTTTCTTTTTTTGACTGAATAAATCGTAGTGGTACATTTGTTTCTACCGATTTTTTGTTATTCAGTAATTTTTCAAGTATGGTAGGTGATATTATTTTTAAGTCTGTAAATGTGTATAGAAAATTTGATTTGATGGTAAATTTTGGAAAATCAATTCCTTCTTCGTTTATTATATTATAAATATCAATATTGCTTTTAAATTTACAATCATATTTATATATAAATTTGGGAAATTCAATAGAGAAAATGTTTGAAAAAATTTTCTCCCGAGTCCCAAATTGAACCCTGTTCACAAAGCTTTGGTTGATTGCTTCGCTTAGATTAGTTTGTCTTTCAGTTAATAAATTAACCTGAGTTCGGGTTAAGCGAAGTTCAAAAATAATTGACCGTCATTTACCTTTTTCAAGTTGAGTGACGGTTTTTTTGGAAAGAAACAATAGGCTGTTAGTCCTCCCAAGATATTGATCATAAAATTATTGACGCTTCTGTGTCGGGTGTGTTCCACTTGACAATGGTTTTTTAGTTCGTCATTAATCGTTTCAATTATGGCTCTTTTTCGGAGTAAAATCTTATCTTCCATTTTC
>NZ_RJTU01000031.1 GCF_003730015.1 Epilithonimonas hominis
TTATGTAAAATGCTTTCCTTTGTTCCGTTTTTTGAAAAAAAACTCCACAGCAACCGCTTTTAGCCGACGCTTTTCCAACTTCTTTTCCGAAGCTGAAAAATACCTTTTTGCCAACACCAACAACCACCCGAAATAAGGAAAAATGCGCCATCGCTCTGAGTAGCTTTGATTGAACTTTAGCCGATAAATACAACTAAAAATATTAAAATGTGGATAAAGCCGAAGCTAAAACCAGCACCGATTTTACCCACATTTTAACATTTTACAACAACAGCGACAACAGAAAAACAACGCAAGATTTTTTTTGAAAAGTCGAAGCTTATTTTTTTCAATTGAAATAAAAAATATTGCGAAAAAAATCTACACGGAAAAAACGAAAAACCTTTTTATTTTTCAACTGAAAAACTGTACTTTTGAAATAAGCGAGCAAGAGCAGGCGTTCACAGTGTAGAGTCTCGCGCGAGAAGAATTTGAGTAGGCAAATCCTGAAAAGTTGAGCGGAGTTATAGAACTACAAGTACAACGGTAAAGA